>CAZYKA010000029.1:0-24652 GCA_964647915.1 uncultured Ferruginibacter sp.
TTTGTCGGGACGACTGGATTCGAACCAGCGACCACACGCCCCCCAGACGTGTGCGCTACCGGGCTGCGCTACGTCCCGATTGGGGCGGCAAAAATAACGGCATTTCCTTAAACAACAAAACGGCATTCTCTTCTTTTATTTTTATGATTCATATTTTGTGAAATCCAGTTATATAATAATCAAAAAAAACGCGGGCATTTCCTGTATTTTTGAGCGCAACTCCCTGCTTTAGTAAGATAAACTTCCCGTTTATGCCATCCATTTTGATTATTGATGATGAAAAGTCGATCCGGAAAACCCTTTCAGAAATACTCAGTTTTGAAGGGTATAAAATTACAGAAGCCGGCGATGGGGAAGAGGGGCTTGCCCGATTTTCGGAGAAGCCTTTCGATCTGGTCCTTTGCGATATTAAAATGCCCAAAATTGATGGTATCGAATTTCTCGAAAGGGCGAAAGCCATCAATCCTGATATTCCCATCATTATGATTAGCGGGCACGGTAATATTGATACTGCGGTGGAAGCGGTGAAAAAGGGCGCTTTCGATTATATTTCCAAACCTCCTGATTTGAACAGGCTTTTGATTACCCTTCGGAATGCCACTGAAAAACAAAGCCTGGTTACGGAGACCAAAACCTTAAAGCGTAAGGTTAGCAAGATGCAGGAAATGGTGGGTAGTGGCCTCGCCATGCAGAAAATTAAAACAACACTGGAAAAGGTTGCCCCTACGGATGCCCGGGTATTGATTACGGGTGAAAATGGAGTGGGTAAAGAATTGGTAGCTCGCTGGATACATGAAAAGAGCGCCCGGAGTTCAGGGCCGATAGTTGAGGTGAACTGTGCTGCAATTCCTGGGGAATTAATAGAAAGTGAATTGTTCGGCCATGAAAAGGGATCTTTCACATCCGCCATTAAACAGCGGATTGGTAAATTTGAACAGGCAAATGGCGGCACCCTCTTCTTAGATGAAATTGGGGATATGAGCCTTAGTGCCCAGGCAAAAGTTCTTCGGGCACTCCAGGAAGGTAAAATTACCCGGGTGGGGGCCGATAAAGATATATCTGTGGATGTAAGGGTAATTGCTGCTACTAATAAAGACCTGCTTTTGGAGGTGGAACAAAAAAATTTCCGCCTCGACCTCTATCACCGCCTCGGTGTTATCATTATTCATGTTCCATCCCTTAACGAAAGAAAGGAAGATATTCCACAACTGGTAAAGTATTTCCTGCAAACCATTGCAGTTGATTACGGGCAACCTCCCAAAGAAATTCAACAGGAAGCGATGGATGCGTTGCAGGCGTTTCAATGGACTGGAAATGTTAGGGAACTTCGAAATGTAGTGGAAAGGCTGATCATCCTAAGTGGCAAAATTATTACAACAGAAGATGTAACGGCATACGTGCAACCTAGGCGATAGCGCAATGCGTAAAAAAAGGGCAGAGGTAATCCTTGCCCTAAAAGATTTTCAGTTTCTTCTTTACCTTACAATGAGTTGTTTTACAAAACGAGTCCCCTGCAATTTAACCTGGTAAACTCCTCTCGCCCAGTTACTCACATCAATTTTGATGTAGTTGCTTTGATTGCTCAATTTTTTACAGTATATCGTTTGCCCCATACTGTTAGTAATGATCAACTGTGATGCTGTTTCCCTGTTTGTGTTCAGCATTATTGTTGCCTGATCCACTGTTGGGTTTGGATATATATTGATTGTCATTCCATTGGCCTCTGCCACCTCGCGGTCTGTAGATGCCAATGTTCCGGAAGATAGGATGGCCGGATCCTGAGTAATTATGCCGGCTGCTTTATAATAAACAGATCCGTAAGATGCGGCATTGTCTAACCGGAGGGTATGTGTCCAGGTAGCCTGACCGTTAGCGGTTTTAAATGTGTTATAGGACCAGGAGGTAGCTCCCGAAAGTGGGTTATTGTAATAAACCACACCGCTTTTATACCGGTTCACTACCACAAAATGTCCTCCACCATTATTCCATCCCCAGCGGGCGATACACATTTTTTTACCACTCATAGCCGTAGTTAATTCTGAGGTAGAGAATCCATGGCCATACCCTGTAGAACTGATCCCGTAGGTATCAAAAACGTTTTCAATGGATCCACCACAGGTGTAGAGGCTTTGGGGGCTGTTGAATGTGCCAGGGTAAGTGCAAGGGCTTGATGTGCTGCTGGATAAGCTATTGCAATCGAACAGCAATGCATTTTCCTGATCGCGGGACTTGGCCACAAAACTACATTGGGAAATGGAACCCGAATGGTATGCCCAATAGAGCATCGACCCACAAGCCGCCCAACACCAGTTGGATTGCTCTTGTTTATAAGCAGGTACATAATTTCCTGTGGGAGTTTGTGCCAACATATCCTGAAATGGGAATAATATAAAGCTTAAGCAGAAAGTAAATAATATCTTATTCATTATCGTGAATTTTAGAATTTTGAATGGAATTCTTATTGTTCGATTTGTTTGGGAGCTGCCATTTCCATTTGGCTAACCTCGTAAAAGCTGTATTGCTTCTTAACTACCTCCCGGTTCACATGAAACAAAGGCTTAAACATGATACCAACCGAAGTGTTCTCAATCACAAATTCTTCATTCAGATTATGTGCGGCTACAATGATTCCATATTTTTCATCCGGTTGAGTAAATAAAGATTCATTTCCTTTAATATACCCGTTACCCCCAATACCAACTGCTTTCCAGGCGCCTTCCTGGTTGGATACATAAAGAAAACAACGAGCTTGGCCGCCAAGGATCAGGGGAACCATCAGGGTTGATACTTCAATTCCCGATTCCTGTTTAACCGGGTTGTTTTGAACTATATCACTTACCGAACTTAATAAAAATGGTCTGCCAACTTTGATTTTACTAAAATCGTCCATCGGGGTGAAACCATATAATTCCAGGTCCTCTGGTTCTATCCATTGTAAAACCGAAGGAAGAGCCTTAATGGCAAAAGCCTTGGCTTCTGATGCCGAAAATGAATTCTTAACCCTGAAATGCTGGGCAGTTGCCTGGATGGATGCCGTACAAATACAAAGCACCATCACCCAGGAAAGTGGGAGTCTTGTTCGCATAAAAAAGGAAGATTTGGTGAATAATGATTCTAATTTAAATATTTTGTTAATTCAATTTTACAGTCCGAATAAAATTTTAAAAATTGAGGGATTTCCCTCTTTTGCACTCATTCGTAGATATACTGCAGGCTCGTTTAATTTTATTAATCAATGTTTGGCTATTGTTTTTTTTGGAGGCCCTTGGGATGTCTAATGAGCACTTATTTCATTGCAGTCTTCTCTTAAAAGTTTCAAAATTTTGAGATTTATAAGTAGCAGCATTGCATTCTGTAATAGCATTCGGAATCATACCCTTAATTTTGGCACACAAAAATTTACCTCATGAGCTTAGGCTGGATCATTTTTATTGTATGTACGATTGGATGGCATATAGGATTGTATGGTATGTTTCGCAAGGCGGGAATTACCCCCTGGAAGGCCCTGATACCATTTTATAACACCTGGTGCATGGTGCAAAAGATGGAATTAAGGAAGATCTGGTTTTTCCTCCAGTTTATTCCAATTGCCGGCCAGTTTATTACCATCTGGATTTGTATCAAATTTGTAGAATTTTTCGGCCGGTTTGGGTTCCTCCAGCATGCTGCAACAGTTTTTGTTCCCTTTATTTATTTCCCCTACCTGGGCTATTCTAAGAATGAACGATTCGCCGGTAAAATGGTAGTGGATAATTATCAGAAATCAGGAGCAAGGGAATGGGTAGACGCTGCCGTTTTCGCTATTGTGGCCGCCACCTTAATCCGAACATTTGTTTTTGAAGCCTATACGATTCCTACACCTTCTATGGAGAAAACCCTGTTGGTTAACGACTTCCTTTTTGTAAGTAAATTCAGCTATGGCCCACGTGTCCCTAATACCCCGTTGGCATTGCCCTTTATGCATAATACCATTCCGGGCACAAAAATTAAGTCCTATGTTGAATGGATCAATATTCCGTATACCCGCTGGTTTTCCCAGCCCGTTAAACGAAATGATGTCGTTGTTTTTAACTTTCCGGTAAATGATACACTGATTAATGATGATGTGAATTTTGGCAGCCGGGTTACCTATTATGAAGCTGTAAGGCAATTGGGCAGGGAAAGGGTGTGGCAGGACTATGGCAACATTATCATCACCCGCCCGGTAGATAAAAGGGAGAATTTTATTAAACGTTGTGTGGCAGTGGGAGGGGATACCTTACAGGTTATTAATGGCCAGGTGATGATTAACGGTGCGCCACAACCTTTATTTCCCGCTTCGGAAAGAATGTATCATCTACAGGTGCCTCCCAACACCGCCATCGATCTGGATCAGTTAAAAGATATGGGGATTTGGGTTCGTGAAGACCAGGGAGACATTCAGCAGGATCCCTCTATGCCAAACAGCTATCTGGTAAATATCACCAATGAAGAAAAAGCAAACTTAAACCTCCCCAAAGGATATAGCATTACTCCTTTTATCAGGCCTGTGGAAGCTCAAACGTTTCCCTATTTCTCCGAAACAAAAGGCTGGTCGGCAGATAACTACGGGCCCATCATCATTCCCGCAAAGGGCGCTTCCATCGCCTTAACGGAGGATAATATTATCCGTTATGGCCGTTGTATTTCCAATTATGAAGGAAATACCCTCGAACTAAAGAATGGACAATACGTTATTAATGGTAAACCTACCACTCAATATACCTTTAAAATGAATTATTATTTTATGATGGGGGATAACCGGCATAATTCGCTTGATAGCAGGTACTGGGGGTTCGTTCCGGAAGACCATATAGTGGGGAAAGCTTCATTGATTTGGTTTAGCTACGAAAATGGCCCACGTTGGAAAAGAATATTCAACCGGATTAAATAGTTATTGTGTTTTTTATCGTAATTTCAACCATCCTCTCTTCAGCAATGCAGGGGGGATTTTTTATCCATGTATTGTAAGTTATGAGAAAAGAATCTTTTGAATTTAAATACGAGGTGTTCGAATCTTCGGACGATTTACCGGAAAAGGACAGGGCATTAATTGAGAAAGCCCGGAAAGTTACTGAAATTGCGTATGCTCCTTACAGTGAGTTTAAAGTGGGGGCCGTAGCCCTGTTGAATACAGGCCAATTGGTTTCGGGTACAAATCAGGAAAATGCATCTTATCCGGTGGGCCTTTGCGCCGAAAGAGCATTACTGGCAACCGCATCTACACTTCATACAAATATCCCCATCGATACTATGGCTATTGCCTATCACAACCTGAACGGCGAAAGTGCTACACCCGCATCTCCCTGTGGTATGTGCCGTCAGTATATTTCGGAATATGAAGAAAGGACGAAACAACCTATTCGCCTATTGCTAAGCGGTATGCAGGGCCGGGTGTTTGTATTGGAAAAAGCAGGCCAGTTACTACCTCTATCTTTTGGCAGTGCCGACCTGAACGGTTAGAGTTTCCCTACCGGTTTTAGAAGGGGTAATTCTTTTCAAAATTTTCGGGGTTAGAAAAGGGTTTGCTGGCCATTGCCATACCTGGCTTCATGATCTAAAAGCCATTTCTTCCTCCATAATCCGCCCGCATATCCTACCAGGCTGCCATCGGCCCCAATTACCCTGTGGCAGGGTACAATAATCGCCATATCATTTTTCCCGTTTGCAGCACCTACAGCGCGTATTGCCTTAATATTTCCCAGCTTCCGGCTTAATTGTCCGTAGGTAGCAGTTTTGCCAAACTCGATATCCAGAAGTGCTGCCCAAACCCTTTGCTGAAAGGGAGTGCCAGGCTGGTTTAGCGGGAGATTGAACTTCTTCAGTTCTCCCGAAAAATATTTGTCCAACTGTTGAATGCAATTTCGAAGCAGTGGGGAAAGGGTTGTTATATGGGATGGCTCATCCTCTTTAAAAAAGTGCAATCGGATGATGGCCTTCTCGTCAGCTTCTAGAAGTATATCTCCTAACGGCGAAGAATAAATGTTTCTGTACAAGGATGGCATTTCCGGGGTTGGAGATCGGTTGAGAATGCACAAAGGTAATTCTAATTAACATGGCGGATTTTGAGGAAATCAATTTACCCGGCTTTCCATGAATGGGCCATAATTTTCCAAACTACTTTCATCCCAGGTGAGTATTGGCGATTATTAATGTAAACTAATTACCCGGGTAATCTTCCACCTGCTATTTTGGAAACGCCAGATATGTACAAATTTTGAATAATGTACAGGACCGCTTTCTTTTTCCCGGTTGTTACGAAAGCCATGAAATCCAATTTCTACTGCTCCATATCCCATAATCTCATAAACTTCTATACTGCCGGGTAATAATTCCCGGGTTACTTTTCCGCAAATATTTCTTTTGACGGCTTCGATTGTCTCATTTTTTGAATTTGAAAATCCCCCCTTGTCATGATAAAATTCCAAATTCTCTGAAATCAATGAATCCATTACAGGAATATTACAATGATTGTATGCATCAAAGAAAAGACTATCCAGGGATACAATGGTTTGGTATAACGCTTTGGAAACCTGAGGTTGATATTTGGGTATTTCGCTTTGTGCAAAACCAGAAAACCTGTAGGTTGAAAGCATTATAAAAAGGATAAGGAAGAGATGATCTTTATTGTGCCTGTATTTTGTATTCATAGAGTCATTATCCAATTGCGGCGCCATCGTGGATGCTTTTTTCGGATTGAAGTAAAATCACTTTTCCATCATTATCATAAATCCCCAGAACGAGGCATTCGCTGAAAAAATTAGCAATCTGCTTTTTAGGCAGGTTAATTAAAGCAATTACCTGTCTGTTAACGAGGTCCTTTGGAGAATAGAAATCAGTAATTTGGGCAGAAGTCCACCGGTTACCCAATACCCCAAAATAAATTTGCAATTGGTATGCCGGTTTCTTTGCTTTGGGAAAAGGCAGGGCTTCCATAATGGTACCCACCCGGATATCGAGTTTTTCGAAATCATCCCAGGAGATTTCAGCTTTCTGCGGAAGGTGGGGGTGTGGTTTCATCCAGGAGGTTGGCAAGGGTTTGCAATTCTTCCATTTTATAATAATTCCTCTCATTATCGAAACATTTACTTAATTCTTCGAGCAGGAATTGAATGATACGTTTATCCGTGAGCGGCCTGAAATAGGAAGAAACCGGAGGAACCGACAGTTTTTTGAAATAATTTTCTATGTCTTTATGTGAAAATAACTGGCCGCTTAAAGGGTCTATATAAAAATTAATTTTTTCCGAAGAGTGCCCAACCGGAGTAACAATAGAGAATTGAGAATCAAAATACCCTAAAATAAACTGCCTGGGAATATTTATTGGCCGAACCGGGATGTCGAGTAATTCGCAAAGGGCGGTGAAAATGATTCCATTACTGATTGTATTCCCTTTTCTGGTTTCGAGCGTTTTATTTACCAGGAAATTTTCCGGGTTATCATAACTTACTTCAACCCCCGTTTGTTTATAATAATTATAGAAAATACTGTTTAGAACATTTACTTTTTCAATTGGAGTTAAGTAATTGTTTAATTCAAGCCACATATTTCTCCGCAACTTTTCAATTTCCTGCATTACAACAAGCGGTTGCATATCCGGATAATGGTATTTTGCAACCAGGAGAGCGCCTTCGAGCAAACTGCCATTCTCATCCCGCCACATTCTGAATTCTTCTGTCAGGTCGCGCAAATGAACCCGATGAATAAGGGATTCAATTCTTTCCTGCGTGTCTTCATTGGAAATGCTTTCCCAATAGGATTCCAGTGTGGGGATAATGTCCTTCCCAAACGAAATGATCTTGTCACTAACTGTTTTGTAAACTTCTTCATCCGGATCGTCAATCAGCGTAAGCAAGGCTTTTATTTCGGTATTTTCAGTCACATCAATTGTTTTGGGTTATAAAATTGAATTTAGGTTAGCCCAATACAAGTTATTATCATTTGTTATCCACAATTTAATTTTCCTGTTAATATTTTTTCGGATTTGAATTTTATCCGACTATCCAGGATGCCCATTCATATCCGGAAAACAAATAAATAGGAGTACCCAATAGTTCAAACGGGAGAATCCCTGCCACAGGCTAGTGAATACATGGCAATTTAAATACAGATAAATTGATCCGGATGAGGAATCCTGAATCGGTGGTCAACCAAAATCCGCTTCAAAGGAAATATGATGAAGCAATAATTTTTCTAATTCCATTTTTTGGGTGGAGGTAGGGATGGCCCGTTTAGGAATAATTATAGCATGGATGGCAGAAGTGAAAAGGAAATAGTACTCCGGGGTTTCGTTTTTTCGAATGAATGCAGGCCATCCGTATTTCATTTCTGCATAATTCGTTTTTGAGATTATGCCCTGTTCGCTTATTTCCATTATGCAGTCTTCAAATAGGGTGCTGTTATCTTTATTTTCCGCAATCCTTTCTGCTGCTCTTTGGGTATTGCTACGCACATTAAAAAGCGAGAGGCCGGTGGTCGCAATGATCAGAATTACCACCAGAAAAACGAAAATGTCATTTCGATTAAAAACACCGGTATAATAAAAGGCCAGTGAAAAGGCAAGTAGAGGAAGGAATTGTCTGATATAATACCAGATTCGTTTCCGCTTATTTTGAGGAGAGTCCCAAAATACATAGGTGTAGAATGTTACGAAATCCTTTTGGGTAAGCCTAAAACTGAACTGTATAGCCATTCAGTATCATTAGATTTTCTTTTTTGGAGATGCCTTTTTAGTGGCTGGTTTCTTGGTTGATGCCTTTTTTGCAGCCGGGGGTTTACTTCCTTTTTTATCGAATGCTTTTGGGTCCTGAGCAACGATCATCTTTTTAATTTCCTCCACATTAATTTCTAGAAGTTCTTCGGTTGTGTATTTCCCATTAGGGCCGGCCGAAAGTTTCATCATCTTCTTCCCGAATCGGATAAATGGGCCCCATCGGCCATTTTCAATAGCAATTTTTTCCTCCGGCCATTGCCTGATAAACCGGTTGGCTTCTTTCTCAATTTTTTTATGAATCAGTTCGTCCAGATTTCCCTGGCTTAGGTTTTCAAAATCATAAGCCCGGGGTACATTAATAAACAGGTTGTTCCATTTAATATATGGGCCAAACCTGCCCTTTCCTTTGGTAATAGGAAGTTGCTGGAAGTAGCCAACGGGGGCATCTTCTACCTTTTTTGCCAAAATGATTTCAATTGCTTTATTTAAATCTACCTCATCCAGGTTGGTACCTTTTGGAATCGAAACAAATTGTTCCCCAAACTTTACATAGGGCCCAAACCTTCCAATATTTACAGCAACTTCGAGGCCTTCATATTCTCCCAGGATTAAGGGAAGCCGGAACAGTTCAAGGGCTTCATCGAGGTTAATGGTTTCGATGCTTTGGGTGGATTTTATCTTTGCAAAGCGGGGCTTATCTTCATCGGTTTGAGCGCCCAGTTGTACCATCGGGCCATAACGGCCCATCCGGGCAGTTACGGGTTTACCGCTTACCGGGTCTGTTCCAAGCAGCCTTTCTCCTACGGCCCTTTCTGCCGTTTCAAGGGTATGTTCAACACCAGAATGGAATGGGGTATAGAAATCGCCCACCATCTTATTCCAGACAATTTCCCCGTTTGCGATTTCGTCAAATTCTTTTTCAATATTCGCCGTAAACGAATAATCCATTACTTTTTGGAAATGTTGGTTTAAGAAATCGGTTACTACCAGTCCCAAATCGGTGGGGAATAATTTTTGTTTTTCTGCTCCCGTATTTTCTTCCAGCGTTTCGCCGGAGACCTTATTGCCAACCAGCCTAATTACGCGGTATTTCCTCTTTATGGGTTCGCGGTCTTTCTTTTCTACATAATTTCTTTTCATTATTGTAGATATAGTAGGAGCATATGTACTTGGCCTTCCAATTCCCAACTCTTCCAATTTCTTAACCAGGGATGCTTCCGTATACCGGGCGGCAGGGCGGGTAAACTTTTCGGTTGCCGTCATTTGCCTTAACAGGGGGTGCTGGCCAATTGTAAGGGCCGGGAGTCGGCTTTCGCCATCCTGTTCCGGTTCTTCGTCATCGGTACTTTCCAGATAAAGTTTCAGAAACCCGTCAAACTTGATTACTTCACCCGAAGCGGTGAGTTCTTCCGGGTTTGTGCTTATACCGATTTTGGCAGTAGTTTTCTCCAGTACGGCATCTGCCATCTGGCTGGCAATGGTGCGTTTCCAAATCAATTCGTAAAGCCTGTTAAGTTCGGAATCGCTTACCGATTGATTTTCCATATAGGTGGGGCGGATGGCCTCGTGTGCCTCCTGCGCCGATTCATTTTTATTTTTAAACTTCCTGATCTGTAAATAGGAATCCCCAAAATTTCCGGTAATCACCTGGCGGATTCCTTCCATGGCTGTATCTCCCAGATTCACGCTATCGGTACGCATGTAGGTTATCTTACCACTTTCATAGAGCCGTTGGGCAAGCAACATGGTTTTAGCAACACCATATCCCAGTTTGCGGCTGGCCTCCTGTTGTAAGGTAGAGGTGGTGAAGGGTGGAGCCGGGGATCTTTTGGCCGGACGAACCTGGATGTCCTTAATAGTAAATTCGGCCCCAATACAACGGTTCAAAAATTCCTCTGCCGATTGTTCTTCATTAAATCGTTTGCCTTCTGCTTTAAAATTCACATTCCGGTTTTGCACATCAGGCGCCGAAAATTCTGCTTCAATTTTAAAACTGGCTGTGGCAGCAAACTGGTTGATTTCTCTTTCCTTTTCAACTATAAGTTTAACGGCAACACTTTGTACCCGGCCAGCGCTTAGTCCTCCCTGTTGGCCAATTTTTCGCCATAATACCGGGCTTAATTCAAATCCAACAATACGATCCAATACGCGCCTGGCCTGCTGTGCATTTACCAGGTTCATGTCAATCGTACGGGGCGATTTTACAGCAGCTTCAATCGCCGGCTTTGTGATTTCATGAAATACGATACGCTTTGTTGTTTGAGGATTTAGTTTAAGTACCTCGGCTAAATGCCAGCTAATGCTTTCCCCTTCACGATCCTCATCCGAAGCAAGCCAAACTTCATCCACCGTTTTGGCAATGGATTTTAATTCCTTTACCACTTTTTCTTTTTCTGCAGGTACAATGTATTTGGGTTGAAAGTTATTTTTGATATCAATCCCCATATCATTTTTCTCGAGGTCGCGAATATGGCCATAGCAACTCTTTACCTGGAAATCTTTTCCCAGGATTCCTTCTATGGTTTTTGCTTTTGCCGGAGACTCTACGATTAGTAAGTTCTTTGCCATAATTCTTTGGTTTTCACCAAAACCTGTTGATTTTTAGTTAGATATGATGAGATAGAGGGTTCTTCTCCACCCCGGTAATTCTCTTTTCCCTCTTGGGGGAATTTGCAATATTAGTTGAAAATTGAAAAAACAATTTTTGCCGGTAATCTAAAACGGAAATTTTTGGCAAAAAGTTTAGAGAAATTCAATTACTTTTTTAATCTGGTTTTCATCCCGGTAAATATCCCTATGGCCGAGCGAATGGGAAAAAATAAACCGGATGTTAGGGTATCCATCCTTCTCAACTGCCCTGGCATCTTTAACAGGGGTAATACAATCGTCCTCATCATGCAACCAAAGAATTCGGGCATTTATATTTTTCACAGCCCGGCGAATGGAAAACCAGGAGATAGGGTGGCTACTGATTTCTAAACTAAGCTTTTCAAATTCAAGTCCTACTTTTTTACTCCGGATATCCAATCTTTTAAATGCATCATAAATGGCAGAGGAAGTTTCTGTTGCCGGTGCAATCAAAACCAGTTTGGTATCGGTCGAATGCTGGATATGCTCCAGTGCCAGGCAGGCTGCCAAACCGCCAAATGAATGAGCGATATAGGCATCAAAAGGACCAAAATTTTTATTGAGGCTGACCACAAAATCCGAATAATCGAGGGCATTTAATCTTTTTCCTTCACTTCTGCCATGGGCAGGGGCATCAAATGCAAATACCTGATATCCCTTTTCTAAGGCCGGGGCAACATATTTTTCGAAATTGTTGCAATTTGAATTAAACCCATGGAGTAGTAACAGTTTTTTAGTTCCGGATATATTTACCCGGTAACCTGCAATTTTCAACCCCTTCCATAAAAAAGAAAGCGCATTGCCCGGTAGAAAAGCTTCCTTCTCTTTCCTTGGAGGCAGCGGTAAGGGGGTGCAAAATATTTGATAGGCCAATTTTGCAGCAGCCCTGGCACTAAAAATTCGATAAATTTTAATTTTTATTCGGAGGTAAGTCAGCAGAAATTTTTGCCGTAAATTCATCTCAACAAAGTTAATGTATATGAAAAGGCTTTACGGGTTTGCCTTTATAAACATGTAGCATATGAAAATACTTATGGTAGGATCCGGAAATGTTGCATCTGTTTTGGGAAGGCAGTGTAAACAAAAAGGACACGAAATTGTAGCTATTGCAAGCCGGAACCCCAAATCCGGAATGACCCTCTCAGAAGAATTAAATACCCGGTTTATTTCGGTACAGGATGCAGGTAATATGGATGCTGATATATTTATTATAGCTGTATCCGACAGTGCCGTTAAAGAAGTGGCATCTTCGTTACGTGTTCCGGGGAAACTGGTGGTTCATACAGCAGGGGCTGTTTCAATGGAAGTGCTTCAAAATTCTTCTCAAAACTACGGCGTCTTATATCCTTTGCAAAGTTTGAGAAGGGAAATGATAAGCATCCCCAGTGTACCCTTATTGATTGATGGGAATAACGATCATTCCCTCGGTTTGCTGGCAAATCTGGCGCATTCTTTATCTGAAAATGTAGAAAGGGCAAATGATGAGCAAAGAGCCAAATTACATGTTGCTGCGGTTTTTGTAAGTAATTTCAGCAATCATTTGTACCTGCTTGCCGAAGGATATTGCAAGGCAGAACACCTGGATTTTAAATTGCTCTATCCCTTAATAGTAGAAACAGCATCGCGTTTAAAAGATACCAGCCCTTCTGAACTGCAAACCGGCCCTGCCTTTCGGAAAGATATTTCCACCCTCGAAAAGCACCTGAGGCTCCTAAGCAATTATCCTAAATTAAAGCTAACCTATACCCGGTTAACCGATAGCATTATGAATTCCTGATTACCGGTAGGGGAATACGATATCTGTTAACACCTTATACGGGTCGCGGGCCCTGCCTGTACTGTCAATGGCAGGAATAATATATTTTTCATAGGGGGAACCGGCCGGTTTTTTGTGCGCGTTTTTTAATTGTTCCCGTAGTACTTCATACGCTTCATACGTTAGGTGATAGGGGCCATAAAAATGAGCAACCAGGGCACTGTCTCCTCCAATTTCCCTTACTAAAATGTTTTTCGAGGTAGATTTTGGCCTTTTATTTACCGGAAACCCGGCTTCAAAATAAAAGGGGGCGCTGCTGCTCTTATACCATACAATCCGTGCACCCGTTTTGCTGATTTTATTTTTTTTAAAAAATTCGGGAAGGGTTTTTCGGTAAATATGCTCCAGTTTTATCCCAATTCGTTCACTGGTTTTGGCGCTGTCTTTTACATAAACTACAATTTCCCTGGGTGCAATAGTATCACTAATGTTGATTATTGGAGCTCTGGTGGCTTCGGATTGAGGTTGTGCGTTGCTGGTATCTATTTTATAAATGATCTTTTCAGGTTCCGGTTTCCTGGGAGGTTTTTTGTCTTTACATGAAAAAAGGCCAACTCCAAAAATTGCGAAAAAAGAGACGGTATACTTGAATTGTAACATGAATTGAGTAAAAAAGATACGGCAAAGTATAATATTTCGGCGAGAAAGGAAATAGCCGGAGCGAATTCAGATTTTCCTTAAATGGTAATTTGCTGTAGGTTTGCAGCTCCGAAATTTGCAGTATGTATAAAATAACGTTCAACTTTGAACAGAAAGGGCTTGAACCGGTGACACTCGATCAAATTGAACCTGGCCAGTCGATCCTTGAAATAGCGCTTAAAAACGATATTGAACTTCACCATAATTGCGGAGGGGTTTGTGCCTGCAGCACCTGCCATCTCTACGTAGATAAAGGAGAAGATTTCCTGGAAGAATTAAGTGATAAGGAAGAAGATTTTATTGACAGGGCGATAAATCCCCGACTTAATTCCCGCCTTGGTTGCCAGTGTGTATTGTTGGATGGAGATGGAGAAGTTTCAGTAACCCTTCCCGATCAAACCCAATTTTTGGGTGAATAATAAATTTCTGCACTTTTAATTTTATAATTCATGAGTTTTGAACCCCCAATTCATTGGAATGATTATGAGGATATCGCTATGAAATTGTATGAACGATTTGGCGATGCGTTTGGCGAACCCCAAATTTATAGGATCCGGTTCACTGATCTGCATAAATGGGTGCTGGAAATTCCCAATTTTGCCGGTAAACCGGAAGAGAGCAATGAAGGGCATCTGGAAATGATCCAAAGTACCTGGGTTTACGAATGGCGGGATAACCAGAAATAAATCGCTTCAATACTGTATATGAATGTTCTCAACCAATTTAAAAAAATTTCCGCCTTCGTATTTGATATGGATGGTGTATTAACTGATGGCGGCTTACTTATTTTGGAAGACGGGCAGATGGCAAGGCGAATGCATATTAAAGATGGATATGCACTTCAATTGGCTGCTAAAGCGGGGTATCATATACTGGTTATTTCCGGGGGAAATTCACCCGCCGTAAAATTGCGACTTGAAAAATTGGGTATTCATAATGTGTATATGGGTATTTCCAATAAATTGGAAGTTTTATCCCGTTTTTTGAATTCAAAGAAACTTTCCCAGGATTTGGTTTTATATATGGGAGATGACATTCCCGATTTGGACGTGATGGCAGCGTGCGGACTTGCCTGCTGCCCTTCGGATGCAGCCCCGGAAATACGGTCTATTTCTCATTTTATATCGTCTATCCCCGGCGGACAGGGCTGTGTGCGAGAGGTCATCGAGAAAGTTATGCGGCTACAGGGAAAATGGATTCACGATATTGCAGTTCAATCAAAATAAGATCGGGCTTTCTGCCAGGAATCCAGCATGCAAACAATTACTTCATTTTTCAGGTTGGTACGATGGCGAAACCTCTTTTTTATCGCCCTAACACAATGGTTGTTTTATTTTATTGTGGTTAGATCTCTTCAGTACTTACCTTTTTCCATTCACCCCTCTCACCATATCCTGTTTTATCTCCTGATGCTTGCCTCCATACTGATTGCTGCAAGTGGATATATTATAAACGATTATTTTGACCTTCAAATAGACAGCATCAACAAACCTGAAAAGGTGGTGGTAGACCGTACCGTAAAAAGAAGGTGGGTAATAGTCTGGCATTTAATTTTCTCGGGGATTGGGTTACTGTTAAGTCTTTATATCAGCTATCGAACCGGATATTGGGTTATTGGAATCGTAAACTTATTTTGCATTTTTCTTCTCTGGTTTTATTCCACCCATTTTAAACGGCAATTGTTAATTGGCAATCTGGTAATTTCCGCCCTCACTGCCTGGGTAATTATGGTGGTATATTTTTTTGCAGGAGCCGGGTTACTAAATTATAATGGTTGGCATGAGGGCCAGTATAATCTTGATGTGCGCAAACTGTATCAACTCACTGCAATTTATGCAGGGTTTGCATTTATCATTTCGCTGGTAAGAGAAGTGGTGAAAGACCTGGAAGATATGTATGGCGATTCGCAGTACCATTGCCAAACCATGCCCATTGTTTGGGGCGTTCCTGTTTCAAAAATGTTTGCGGCTGTATGGGTGGTGGTATGTTGCGCTGCTTTGCTGGTGATGCAATTTTATATGTGGCAACTGGGAAATTGGGCAGAAGCCATTTATACCATCATCCTGGTAATTGTTCCCATGGTAATTGCCCTCCGGTTAATTTATCATGCGAAGTTGCCTGCCGATTTTCATAAATTGAGTAATCTTTTTAAACTCATTATGTTTACAGGGATACTTTCCATGATCTTTTTTCTAAAATGAATTTATTTATTACCAGGCCTATTATTCTCGCCTCTCAATCGCCCAGGCGCAAACAACTTTTAGAATGGGCTTGTGTCGATTTTGAAGTGCAGGTAAGTGAAGCAGATGAATCGTTTAAAATAGGCACAAGTCCCGAAGCAGTGGCTCTTCAGATTGCAAAGCGAAAGGCGGATGCGGTTTGGTATCATTCTGATAAAAAAAGGGTAGTAGTTGCCGCAGATACCATAGTGGTTTGTGAAGGCGAAATAATTGGAAAACCCGTAGATCGGGAAGACGCTATCCGGATCCTTCAAAAACTCTCCGGGAATGTGCACCAGGTAATAACCGGCGTATGTATGAATAGCGTTAAAAAGGATATTGAATTTTTTGATGTAACGGAGGTGCGGTTTCACCCTTTAACCGAATCACAAATTTGCTTTTATGTGAATGGGTTCAAACCATACGATAAAGCCGGCGCTTATGCCATTCAGGAATGGATTGGGGTAGTAGGAATCCATTCCATTCGGGGAGATTTCTATAATGTGATGGGGTTGCCGGTAAGCCGGGTAATGGATGCATTGCGGCAACTGGATCAGGTTATTTTACCCAAAACTTAAATTTGGGTATTCCTTCCTGGCCCCCTATTTATCGGTTCCCACCATCACCGGAATAGTAAAAAGGAAGGGCTGCTCTAAATTTCGGGTGCAATCGTAATCATCCTTTCAGGGACGTTAACAGATAAATTTATTTTCCAGGTTAATTCAAAATGCACGTTTCAAAGCCGGCTTCCGTGTTGTAATTCAGGTTGGCAGCGACTTTTAGCAGAATATTTAAGATATTTTTTCAATGATATTGATGGTAACGCAGGATTCAGTGTGTAAATTGCACATATTAATTTCAGTATCCGATAAAATCTTTCTTACCGACTGTTCTTTTGCCGATTTATCTTAATATAGATAATTACCTTTTTGAAAAGCCCAAACAATCCCAAGTTAGAGCCCGGTCGGAAAGACCGGGTTTCTTTTTTCAGATTATTTTTCTGTAAACAGGAATAGTATAGATTTGTTTCATGTTGGTATATAAAAAAGCCTTTCTTATTCTACTGGCTCTTTCAAGTTTTCTTCTTCAGGGATGTTTCGATATTATTGAACAACTTACCCTTCAGGATAATGGTGCAGGCAGCATGCAATTGGTGGTGAACCTCAGTCGTAGTAAAACCCAATTAAATTCGATATTGAAAATGAAGACGGTAAATGGTCACAGGGTTCCCTCAAAAGCAGAAATACAAAAGAGCGCTTCTGATCTGAAAGAAATGCTGGAAAAGATGGACGGGCTTTCAGATGTAAACACCCAAATTGATTTTAATAACTTCATTGGCACGCTGGACTTTAAATTTTCCGGAATAAGCCACGTAAATGCCGCCCTGCAACAACTGGGTGCCAAGGTGAAAGATCAAAATCAGGGCTTTCGGGAAATTTACGGGTACGATCCGGTCTACTTTTCCTTTCTTAGAGTCAATAATTTTGCTCTTGGCGTTGAATATAGAAAAATGAGCCTTGCTGATCGGGAAATCTTCTCAAATGCAACCTATACCTCCATTTACAGGTTCAATAAAAACATCCAATCTGTACAAAACCCAAAAAGTAAAATTTCTGCAAATGGCCGGGCCGTCATGTTGAAGAGTTCTGCCATCGACCTGATTAAAGGAAGAACAAAAATTGATAATCAAATTACCCTTCAAAAATAATAGGATGAAGAAACTTCTGTTTATTGTGTGGATATTCCTTTTTAGTGTGGCCAGGTCCCAGGATTTTAGCTCCCGGGTTCCACAAAATGTTTTTGGCATTGTGCACTATGCCGGAAAAACGCTTACCAATACCATTCCAATTACGAAGTTGGATAAGTATGGTATTGTAAAAAATGATTTTTTTAAAGCATTACATTTAGATACAGCGCATACGCTGAGTTCAACCGGAATAGATTTCTCCTCGGATATTTATCAATATGCCTTCTCTCAGGACAGCATTTTGGGTTTTGTTACTCTATTCAATATCAACAATCTTGAAAATTTTATAAACCTGGTAGATGCCAATTACGGGGCTGAACTTAGGCCTATAAAACGGGATGGTTTTGAAATGCTGTACCTGTCTGCTAACAGTGCCATTGCCTGGAATGGCCATAATGGAGTCTATATTTCAGGAGTTTTTATGGGGAAAAAAGAGGAATTCAATAACGGTTATTCAGAAATCGATAGCCTCGTGGAAATTGAGCCTGTTGATTCTATAGATTTGACTCCCCCTAAGCAGAATGGAGATTTGCAATCAGACTCTATTGCCAGTTTTACTCCGCATGATAAAGGAAATACTGAAAAGGGAAAAAAATCAACTGGTAAAACAAGAAAGAAAAAAGGTTCCGCAGAACCGGCAAAAGGAAAGAGTAAAAATGAAACCAATTCGGAAAATGAAAACACGCTGGAGCCTCCCGTGGTTCAGGATGAAGAAATTCCATCTGACTCTGCAAATATTATTCCTTATTTCCCTTCTGAAAATGATGCTTATGATCAATGGAAAAAACGCCAGGATAGTATTGCAAAATATCGGGTTCGCACCTTTGCAGACAGCATTTCATCCAACCATTTTAAAAATGTTTACCTACCGGTTTCGATGGTTTCTGGCTATGATAGAGTGGTGGATAACAACGCCGGGCTGTCTGTTTGGCTTAATACGAAAAGCGTCTTTAAATTGTTTGGGGGAACCGTATTAAACAAATCCATTTCCCCTTTTATTGAATTTACGGACTTAACGGATGCTCCGAATGAAGCGAAGGAAGGTTTTTGCACGGGAACAAATTTTTATTTTTTGAAAGATAAAGTGCATACGGAAACGCGCACTTATACCTTTTCGGAAAATACCCGCAAAGAATTGAAAGCATTGTATAAACAGCATGCCCGTAAGTCAACTGCAGGTTTTATTAATCCCCAAAACCTGGGGTATGTTTCTGTATCCTTTAATTCGGAAGCTGCCATCCGGTCCTATTACAACCAGTTGAAAAAATATTTTTCATACTATAATTATACCAGGGAATATAGCGATTTGATTGGGTTGTATATTGATCTTATGGAAATCATTATTGATGAAAAGGGGATTTCAGATCTATTTCCCGGGAATTATTTAATGGTGCTTCATGGCCTTGGTTCTAAACAGGTGAAGTACACCAGTTATGAGTACGATTCGAGCTTTGAGTATAAACCGATTGAAAAAATTAAGGATCAGCCATCACCTGATTTTAGTTTTGTGATGGATACCCGTCGATCTGATTTTGTTCAAAAGGCCATTGAGATTCCGTTGAAATATGCTGAAAAGAATAATTTTAATTACATCCACCATAGCGATTATTATGAATTGAAGTTCCCGGAGGGGGAATCTGTTTTAAACAGCCTCTACTTTATGGTGGCCGATGGCCGTTTTGTGGTAACAACCAATATAGATGTAATACAAAAGGTGATGCACGGCCAACCCTTTGATGAGGATAAAGAAACTTCTAAAAGGATAGCTGGGAACAACTTGGCCGCATACCTTGATTTGAAAGGTATTTTGAATGCCATAAAACCTCAGATTTCAGATGGAGCTGGAAAACAAACGATAGAATACCTTTCTCAAAACCTGGTATCCATTAATGCATATTCAGGATTTAAAAATGGGGAAATGAAGGGAGAGGCAAATTTTCAGATAAGTGATGAATTTGAAAACAGCCTGATAGGTATTTTTGAGATGATTGAAAAGGTGGCTGAAATAAAAAAGAACGCAGACCAGGATGCATTAAATAAGCAAAATTGATGAGTCGGAAGGGTTGGCTTTTCCTGATTTTAATTTTGGTTTTGCTGTTTGGATATAAACTTCTTTTTTATAAACAATTTCCTAAAGATGCAATTCCAACCACAGCAGATATTATTGCCGTTGTGGATGTGAAGAATGTAGCGAGAAGTTACCTCAAAGAATTTTTGATACATCCCTCCCGATGGTTTGGTTCCAGGGGTAAGCAGGAAAAGGAATTGAAATGGCGGAAAATCTTTGATTTGCCGGATTATATTTGTTTTTTCCATTGTGCCGGGCAGGGTGGAGATAAATGGTATGTTCGGCTGAAGATAAAAAGCCGAACTGATTTTCATGAAGCCATTGCTTTATTCCATTTTCAAAAAATGAAACTTGGGGAGAGTGTTTTATACAGCAGCAGCGAATTGGGGATGCATTTTTATACGGAAGGAGGTAATGTAATTCTTGCCAGTTACCCATGTACTTCTGGTGATATTTGGAAAGTAGGAAGAGATTTGTTTATAAATCATCAATTCCTGCCCAATGCTGTTTCCAGATCATTTGAAAATACCACTCACCATGGGATTCTGCTTTTTAGAAATGGGAGGTATTTTAGCGCTCCCGGAACTGTTGGTATTGATGTGGATGGCGGAGAAGTGATTGTGAAGGGAAAGATTTTCCCTGTTGCAAACGTAAACGCACAGCCTATACCTGTTGTGGAGAATTCCAACGATGTGCTTAACCTAAGCCTTGCCCCGGTTCCATCGCCATACCTTAAACTATTCCCGGATTCCCTGAAAGGTAAATGGACCCGGTTTCTGGGGCTTCCTGTTGATTCTCTGTTTTTAAATGATAAATATTCCTGGGCATTTTCCATTCACCATTTTCGACAACGAACGGATACTGCTGTGCGTTTTGAATTTGATGAAAATTTTAATGAGGTTAAGAAATCCACCATTATTCATACTTCTGAACCTGTTATGGAATTAATTGCAAGTGGGGAAGGGGCAGAACATATTTTATCCATGATGAAGATTAGAGAAATGGTAGAAAATGAAAATGATAAGATGAGGTTTACCGGGTTTCCCCTTTGGCCATTATATGTTTCCTGTTCTGCCAACAGGTTTGAATTGGGTAATGCAGAAACTTCATTTTTGGATAGCACGAAGAAAATTGTAGTAGCCAACTTAGAGATGCACCCCACCCGGATCCCCGACTCACTTTTTCGGTTTATACCCGATAAATTGCGGCCATGGATTCAAAACACCGGTTCTATATCTATCAAATTGATTCCTTCAGGAAATTCTATTAAAGTGGAGGGAAAGATGAGGAGAAAAGAGGGAACTTATTTTTAATTTAGGTATCCTGGAAAATGGTTCCGGGTATCTGGAAAGTTAAAAGAATTCAACCTTTTAGCGCCTGAAGATATTTATCGATATAGAGTTGTTTTTCTTTCGATTTATATTGCTGGATATACCTTGGATGTTCAAGAATATTTATTTTTTCAAATAGCTTTTCTTCCTGATTTAATTTCTTAATAAAATTGGCATTCTTTTTCCCAAGAATATAAACCTCTGTTGTACTAAGTCCCATGCTGATGTGCTTTTTTAAAGAGTCTATCATAAAGTCTTTCACCATTTCAAAAAGCAGGGGATCATCATAATAATTCGCATTTAGCCAGGGGCCGCCGTCTTTTCCTTTTCGGATGATGGCCAGAGGGAAAGGGGAATTAATATAAAATTCCTTATAAAATTCTTTTGCTCCCCCCAGGGCCTCAATCATTTCATACATAAACACAGAAGATACTTCATGGGTATAGGCCGATTGCATCTTTATACCACAAATTCCTTCAAGCCGTTTCGTATCGGTGAAGGGAACCCCGGTAACTCCCGCTCCATGCCGGCTCGGGTTAATGCCAATGATAAACCTCCTTTCCAGGTTGTCGTTATAGTATTTCCTGTAAAATTTCTCCATTACTTTTATTGTTTCGGGATTATCAAAGTATGGATTTAAAACCCGGAATCCTTTTGGGAGTTTTCCAGAATAAATAAGTTCCCGGTTAAACTGTATGACTCTCTCGGCAAATGTTGTTCTCGCCATTTTAAAAAAAGTTGGTGTGCTGAATTGAGTGGTAATGTTAATTTTCCCTTTCAACAAGGTAATGCTTTCCTAAGTTTGGTTTGTTGGGAATATTTTTGAAATTGCCTATTTATTAAGAAAATGTCTCGACCTTTATACAGGTAATATTTTAATTTTTATTTTCATGAAAGCAATAGGGATTATTTGGCTTGGCGGCGGTTTGGGAAGTGTTTTACGGTATCTTTCCCAGGTTTGGGTAAGCAGGATATTGGGTATTAGTTTCCCATTTGGCACCTTCCTGGTAAATATATTGGGCTGTTTTTTAATTGGGCTATTTTTTGCAGTGGCTGAAAAATATGCCTTTTTCTCCAGTGAGTGGAGGTTGTTCCTGATAACCGGCTTATGTGGTGGGTTTACCACGTTTTCCTCGTTTTCTTATGAAGGGCTTAGCCTTTATAAGCAGGGAGATTATGGATACTTTTTTCTTTACTTGATTTTAAGTGTGGTTATTGGATTACTGGCCACTGTGTTCGGTTTTTCTTTGGTAAAATAATTAAACCTATCTATTATGAGAACAGGTTTTGAAAAGATTTTAATTGCAGTTGATAAAACCAGGTATTCGGAGATGGCCGTCCATGCCGGATTTGTATTGGCCCAAAATTTGGGCGCCAGGGTTGGATTGATTTATGTTGTAGATGTTTCAAAGGAAGTGGTTAGCGCCGATTTGGGAATTACCCTGGTTCAGATAAGGTCGATTTTACGCGATGAGGCAGAGGGTACAATTAAAGAATTAATTGATAAATACAATGTTTCAAGTCAAACGGAGACCTTTATTCCGGAAGGAATTCCGGAAAAGGAAATAATTAAGGCTTCCATTGACTGGAGTGCGGATGTGATAGTAATGGGCACCCATGGCCGCTCGGCATTAGGTAAAATTCTTACCGGATCTGTAGCAGAGTATGTGATACGGCATGCCGTAGTTCCGGTATATATAATCCCTCCCAGGATGGAATAGAATGGCTTCGCATTATTCTTTCTTATTAAATTTTGGAATAATTTGCGTATTGGTCGGGTTAGAATTTTATAAGCTTTATCTTTTGTTTGAAAATGTTATCTATACTGATAATATATAGCCCGCCCGGCAAATGATCCAAGTTTACCCTTGTTTCCTCCGCATTTAATTTTCCGGTTAAAATTCTTCTTCCTTCAATATTGTAAACAGTGAATTCCCTTCCTATAGAATTTTGATTGGTATGAATCACTATATTGTGGTTTGCCGGATTGGGGTATATTGTAATGAGACTATCCATATTGTTTCCTCCATTACCGGAACCTGGTTCAATTGAAATTAATTTGGTGATACTTTCGGTTCTTCCACAATGAAAAGCAACCAGGGTTACAGGGTAATTTCCCGGATTGGCATACAGGTGGGTGGGCGAAGGCAAAGAAGAACTGCTCCCATCTCCAAAGCCCCAATAGTAACTTGAGGTATTTGTTGAAATATTCTCCAGGTTTACAGAATTTCCGCTAACACTATAATTAAAACCTGCCTTTGGATCATATTCTCCAACATGCCAATTCAGCAGGTTGTCGAAAACAACCGTTTTTACTGCATGCCTGATATTCGCAGCATGGGAGGCGGGTAGGGAATAATTGTTTGAAATTAAAAGCGGGTTTTTGCGAAATATGGTGGTATAAAAGCAACAGGCTGCTGCATAGGAGCCTGCCAGGGAAGGGTGGCTTTCATCTGCCTGATATAATTCTATGGATGGATAATTTTCCCGAATGTATCTCCACACAGCACCTACCGGAGAAACGAGGGCATTATTATTTTCCGCCAGCATCATGTATCTTAAAAATAATAAACTATCCATCCCATTATAAGTGCAGACAGGAGGCCATACCGGGCAATTGGAAGCATCGCCGTTTTTTCTTCCCCAGGTCATATAGAACATGGTTTCGGCACAAGGATTGTAGGTTTTGATCAGGCTGTCGAGCAATCGGGCATAAGGGAATACGCTTTGTTGAACCTGAGCAAGGCTGAATGAAGGCAATTGGCTTTGTTCTTGCAATACCACATAGTTCCAATTTCCTGCCATTATCTTGTTTCGGGTGACTGTATTATTCGAATGACCCTGAAGGGTCTGCCCGCCAGGGGTGTTGCTATCAAAAATTAAAGTATCTCCTTCAGGAAGTGCAATATTTGCAATTATTTGGGGAAGGTTGTTTACACCGGTATAACTATTCCCTATAAACAACACACGTTGGGTCTTTTGAGGCAGGGCAATGGAAGATGTAAAAATTCCAAAGATTAAAAATAAAGTTGCCTTCATGGTAGGTTGGATTAAAGAAGCTCCATTAGGTAAAATGATAATGGCCCTATGGGCCAAAGTTTCATTATCACTTGAGTTTAAACAAAGTAAAGTGACCCCGCAGAGACTCGAACTCTGGACCCGCTGATTAAGAGTCAGCTGCTCTACCAACTGAGCTACGGAGTCGGAAAGGGCTGCAAGATAATAAATGATTTTCTTTCCGTACCATTTTTCTAATGGCTTAGCTTTGTAATATAATGTGGAGCTATGTATATAACCCCCGATAATAAGTTTAAAAGAATAATCATTATAGGCGATCGGGTACTTATTAAACCCAACACCGCTACAGACCGTACCGATAGCGGCCTTTACCTTCCACCTGGCGTTCAGGAAAAGGAAAAAGTGCAACAAGGCTACGTCATAAAAACAGGCCCCGGTTATGCTTTGCCGTTACC
>CAZYKA010000029.1:24752-30157 GCA_964647915.1 uncultured Ferruginibacter sp.
GTGGTGCAGCCCAGGAGCATAAATTCAACCGCGTCTTTCCAATTGCTGATGCCGCCAATGCCGCTTACCGGAACTTTTTTTGTTACCGGATTTTGCGAAATGGTGGTGAGGAATTTTAAGGCAATGGGTTTTACTGCAGGGCCGCAATAACCGCCAAATACCGATTTTCCACCCACAAATGGATTGGGGACAAATGTATCCAAATCAATTCCTGTTACGGATTGGATGGTATTGATAAGCGACAATGCGTTGGTGCCGGCTTCCACTACCGCTTTTCCGGTTGGTACCACCGAGTGCACATTGGGAGTAAGTTTGGTGATCACCGGGATGGTTGCTTTTTCCATCACCCATTCCACCACCATGCGGGCAATTTCGGGATCCTGCCCCACAGAAGCGCCCATGCCTCTTTCCGTCATCCCGTGTGGGCATCCGAAATTGAGTTCAAACCCATGTGCGCCCGTATCTTCTACTTTTTTAATGAGCTCGTGCCATGCATTGCGGTTATTGTCTGCCATCAATGAAACGATCATGGCCCGGTCGGGGAAGAGTTTAACACATTCTTCAATTTCGCGGAGGTTAATTTCCAAAGGCCGGTCGCTGATGAGTTCAATATTATTCAACCCCATTACGCGGGTGTTGTTGAAATTTACAGCAGAATAGCGAGAGGACACGTTTTTTACCTGGCTACCGAGCGTTTTCCAAACCACGCCACCCCAACCGGCTTCAAATGCGCGGAGTACGTTGTATTTTTTATCGGTGGGTGGGGCGCTGGCCAGCCAAAACGGGTTGGGTGATTTTATGCCTAAAAAATTTGCGCTTATATCTGCCATGATGAGATGATTGTAAAGTTTAAAATTGTTTTTCCTCCGGAACTATTGGGTCATTTGGATTTAATTTTCAAAAAATCGAGGATGGCGGCTGCTCCGTCTTTACCTGCCTGTACGGCATCCACGGCTTCCTTTCCACCATTTACACAATCTCCCCCGGCAAATACAGAAGAAATATTAGTGGCGGTTTTATTTGCGGTTATCCTTCCCCGTTGGTTATCCAGTTTCATTTCCGAAACAAGGTCGATATAAGGACTTTGCCCAGTGGCTTTAATAACCATATCCACTTCGAGGGTAACGGTTTCGCCGGTGGGTTCGGGGGAAGGCCTTCCCGATTTATCAGGCGCCCCCAGTTTCATTAAATCACATACGAGCGCTGATACTTTGCCGTTAGTTCCTAAAATTTCTTTTGGAGATGCTAACCAAAGCATACTGCAGCCATCCAGCAGGGCAATATCCAGTTCGTGCTGGGTGCAGGTTTTTTCTGCAGATGTGCGGCGGTAAACCATGGTTACCTCTTTTGCGCCGAGGCGTTTGGATTGTGTGGCCGCATCAATGGCCGTATTGCCCATCCCAATTACAGCAACCCGGTCTCCAACGGCAATTTTGTTTAAGGGATGGCTGCGCAGGTCGTAAATAAAACGGATGGCATCTTCCACTCCTTCCAGGTCTTCGCCTGGGATGTTCAGTTTATTAGCCAGGCCAACGCCAATACCCAGGTAAACCGCATCGTAATCCCTTTGTAAATCATCCAGCGAAAAATCGACACCCAGGGTTTGGTTGTATTTAATATCTATACCACCGAGTGAGGTGATATAATCCACTTCGTCCTGGCAACTTTCGGGGGTTACTTTATAGGCGGCAATGCCATAGGTCATTAATCCGCCTCCTTTGCTTTCTTTTTCGAAAATGGTTACGTTTATGCCTTCGCGTGAGAGTACATGGGCGCAGCTTAAACCGGCCGGACCGGCACCTACAACAGCAACCTTTACCGGGATTTCGGCCTTGCGGTGAAACAGTTCCCATTTGTTCTCGATGGCCGGGTCGGTTGAATATCGTTGCAGCCTGGCGATAGGAATGGGCGGTTCGTTTAAGAGGTTATATACGCAACTTCCTTCGCATAATTTCTCTACCGGACATACTCGTGCACAACCACCTCCCAAAATGTTGGATACAAAAATGGTATGTGCCGATCCTTTGATATTATCGGTTGTGATTTGCTTGATGAACTTGGGGATATCAATACTGGTGGGGCAACTTTTGGTGCAGGGTGCATCGTAGCAAAACAGGCAGCGGTTGGCTTCTACCAACGCCGCTTCCTTATTATCGAAGGGCGGTTTGATATCACTAAAATTCTCTTTGTATTGTTCTTCGGATAGCCGGTTTGACTGGATCATCTTTTCGGTTTTGTTTGTTGTTGCCCGGCTTTGTTATTCCGTTGCAGTGTGCGACGCCAATGAAGCGGAATAATGCAGTACAGCCCGGGCAATAATAATTCCAATAATCTGTAAGGATGTTTATAGTTCTACCAAACGGCCATAGGTTTCAGGCCTTCTGTCTCTGAAGAACTGCCAAACCCCGCGTACTTCTTCAATCATGTCTAAATCGAATTCTGAAACCAGTAATTCATCTTTATCCTGACTGGCCTGTGCAAATATTTTACCACGTGGATTAACAAAGTACGATGATCCGTAGAATTTACCGAGATTCCAGGGCTTTTCTTCGCCAACGCGGTTGATGCAACCCATGAAATAACCATTGGCGGCAGCGTGTGCGGGTTGTTCCAGTTCCCATAAATATTGCGAGAGGCCGGTAACGGTGGCGGATGGGTTGTACACAATTTCGGCGCCATTGAGGCCGAGGATGCGCGCCCCATCGGGGAAGTGCCTGTCGTAACAGATGTACACGCCCACTTTGGCATACTTTGTTTGAAATACGGGATAACCCAGGTTACCGGGTTTAAAGAAAAACTTTTCCCAAAAACCGCTCGTGTGCGGGATATGATTTTTTCGGTATTTGCCAAGATAAGTGCCATCTGCATCAATCACCGCAGCGGTATTATATAACACACCGGCCTGTTCCTTTTCATACACGGGAGCAATAATTACCATCTGGTATTTCTTTGCATATTCTGCCAGGCGCTCGGTGGTAGGGCCGGGCACGGTTTCGGCGCTTTCGTACCATTTACGATCCTGCCCGGGGCAGAAATAGGGAGTATTAAAAATTTCCTGGAGGCAAAGAATTTGCACACCTTGTTTCCCTGCATCCTCAATTAAGGGGATGTGTTTTTGAAACATGGCTTCTTTAATTTCTTCGATGGTTCCTTCCCCTTCGGTTTTGGGAAGGCTCATTTGAATTAATCCTGATTTTACAATGCGTGGCATACCGTTAATGGTTTTTTGTGGTTAGATGAACAATTAAGTTAAGAATAGATTTAGATGATTTGTTTTACTTTATTCCGTTTGATGAATTTACCGTAGCCTTTATCGATCAGGCAAACATCTTCATCGATGGCTATTTTTCCCCGGAGTAACACCGTTTTTACTTTTCCGGTAATTTCCCAGCCCTCGTACCCGGAGTAATCCACATTCATGTGGTGGGTTTTAGCGGAGAGGGTATGTTTTTGGTTGGGGTCGAAGATAACGATATCGGCATCGCTTCCAACTGCAATAGTACCCTTTTGTGGAAACATGCCGAAGATTTTTGCGGGATTGGTGCAAGCCACTTCCACATATTTATTGAGGGTGATTTTGCCTTTATTTACTCCCTCGCTAAACAATAGTTCCATCCTGTTTTCGATGGCAGGATGGCCATTCGGGATTTTTGAAAAATCGTTTTTGCCCATTAATTTTTGTTCCCATTTAAAGGGGCAGTGATCGGTAGCCACCACCTGTACCAGTCCCTGGTTGATGCCTGCCCAAAGGGTTGCCTGATCTTTCTTTTCGCGGAGGGGAGGGCTCATTACCCATTTGGCGCCTTCAAAATCCTTTTCGTATAGGGAAGCATCGAGGATGAGATATTGAATGCAGGTTTCTACAAAAATTTTCTGATTTCGGCGGGTGGCGTTTCGTACTGCATTGAGGGCGCCCTCGCAGGTGAGGTGAACAATGTAGCCGGGGCAGGCGGTATAGCTGGTCATATCCACAAAGCGCTCGCTGGCTTCGGCTTCCGTTATTTCGGGTTGGGAGAGATAATGATATAAAGGGGAAAGTTTTCCTTCCGATTTGTGTTTGGCAACGAGGTAATCGATCATATCGCCGTTGGTGGCATGTACATTAATGAGACCTCCGCATTTTTTCACTTCTTCCATCAGGCCGATCATCTGGCGGTCGTCAATCATCAACGCACCTTTATAAGCCATAAAAGTTTTGAAGGAAGTAATGCCTACATCTTCGATCAGGTGTTTGATTTCCTTTTTAGTGTTGTCGTTAAAATCGGTAACGGCCATATGGAAGCTATAATCGCCAAAACAGTTGTTATCGGATCGTCCTTTCCATTCGTCGAGGGCAGATTGCAGGGAATTGCCCTGTTTTTGAAGAATAAAGTCGATTACCATGGTGGTGCCCCCATAGAGTGCGGCACGGGTTCCTGTTTCGTAGCTATCGCTGGAGAAGGTACCCATGAATGGCATATCGAGGTGCACATGCGGATCGATACCTCCGGGAAAAACCAATTTACCATGTGCGTCAATTTCCTTTTCGGCTTTAACCGGGAGGTTGGAGCCTATTGATTTAATCTTTTCTCCTTCAATAAAAATGTCTGCCTCATAATCATCTGAAGCAGTAATGATTCTTCCGTTTTTTATAAGCAAGGACATAATTCGTTTATTAATATTTATATTTCCCCTGATAAAACAAGGTCTTCATTTTTAAATTCAGGTACTGCAACTTTTTTCATTAAGAATGAATAAGATATAGCGCTGACAAAAAAACCTACAAACCATGCATAGTGGTACAGATTGGCCACCCAAAGTGGAACAGAATCCGGGTTGATGGCGTGAATCGTAACCAGAAAACCGGGCACATTGGGAAGGATCCCAAGCAGCAGGGCAAGGATTGCTTTATTATTAAATCCGTTTGCATACCGGTAATTTCCATTCCTGTTATAAAGTTCCGAAACATTTAGTTTCTGTTTGCGAATGATATAGTAATCTATAATCATTATTCCACCCACCGGACCGAGCAGGCTGGAGTAACCCACCAGCCAGGTAAAGATATATCCGGTAGGATCGGCTACCAGTTTCCAGGGGAAGATGAGCAATCCGATAATGCCGGTAATCATTCCTCCTGTTCTGAAGGAAATCTTTTTTGGAGCCAGGTTAGCAAAATCATTAGCGGGGCTTACAATATTGGCGGCAATATTGGTTGCCAGGGTAGAGATGGCTACTGCAATCATGGCGATACTAACCAGTAATTTATTGGAGAACCTGCCAGCCAGAACAACGGGATCCCAGATGGTTTCGTGGTAAATGATAAGGGTAGCAGAAGTAACAACCACGCCCACAAAGGCAAACATCGTCATGGAGGGGGCGAGGCCTATTGCCTGTCCGTTGATTTGTGCCTTTTGGTTTTTTGCATA
>CAZYKA010000029.1:30257-33835 GCA_964647915.1 uncultured Ferruginibacter sp.
GCAAGCATATAGGTGGGAATGCAAAGGCTCATACTTATCCACAATGCGGCATAGTTCCAGGTTCCCCAGGTTCTTTTGCTTTTTGGTACCGGAGCCAGGTCTTCGTTGTATAACGAAGAATTTTGAATGGACGGTTGTGGCATGGTGGATTAAATTGGTTTACGTTATGGATGCGTCGGCAATTTGGATGGCTTCGCTGATGATATTTAATCCCTCGTCTATTTGTTCTTTGGTAATAGTTAGTGGGGGGGCAATAAAGATATAACCCCAACGCACAAACGTGTACATACCCAGTTCACGGATTTTGGTAGCCACTTTATTCATTACAACCATATCTGCTGCACCGGCATTAAAGGGCGCCATGGGTTCTTTGGTCTTCCTGTCTTTTACCAGTTCGATGCAACCCAGTAAACCTGTATTTCGCCAATCGCCGATGGACGGATGTTTGGCTTTCATTTTTTCCATTTCTCCGTTGAGGTATTTTTCCATATTACGGACATTCTCAAAGAGATGGTCGTCATCATAAATTTTCAAAACCTCCAACGCCGCCGCACAGCTTACCGGGTGGGCAGAGTAGGTGAGCCCGAGTGGCAATACCTGATCGTTGAATTTAGCGGCAATCTTATCGCTCACCATCAGGCAGCCAAAGGGGAGATAACCACAGGTTAGGCCTTTGGCCATCGAAATTAAATCGGGAACAATGCCGTGGTTTTGGAATCCGAACCATTCTCCGGTGCGTCCAAATCCACTCATCACTTCATCCATTATTAACAGGATGCCGTGCTTATTACATATTTCCCGTACAGCCTTCAAATACCCATCGGGATATTTCAAGCATCCGGAGGAGCCGCTTTCTCCTTCGAGGAGGATGGCAGCGATGGTGCCCGGGCCTTCAAAAGCAACGGTTCGTTCCAGGATGGTTACTGCATCCTTCAACAGGTTTGTTTCACCGTGCTCGTACCGGTATCCATCTGGGATATCGAAGTGAATAATGTTGGGAGCCTGTTGTGCATCAACCGGGTGCCTCCTCGGATCTCCGCCTGCGCTGATGGCTCCATAGGTGGCTCCATGATAGGATTGGTAACGGGCAAGAATTTTATGCCTTCCAGTATAGATCCTTGCCAGTTTCATAGCATTTTCGTTTGAGGTGGCGCCGCAAATGGTAAAAAAGGCTTTATTAAGATCGCCGGGACAAATCTCCGCCAGCCTTTTTCCCAACAAGCCGCGTACTTCTGTAGCACAGCCAGGAGTAACATAGGCTGCTTTTTGCATTTGCTTTACTACGGCATCGGTTACCCGCTGATCGCCATGTCCAATATTAACATTCATCAACCCACTGGAAAAATCGATATATCGCTTACCATCGTAATCATACAGGTAAACGCCTTTGGCGTGTTCTACGGGGATGGGGTTTAGTCCGCCCTGTTTACTCCAGCTAAAAAGCGTGTATTCGAGATTGTTCGATACAATTTCTTTTGTTAAGGATTGAGTTTCTGCTTCCGCTATCATAATTGTATTTTTATTAAATGAATTAGCTCATCCAGTTTACTCCTGCTTCGGGGTTCCACTTGGTGGTACTCTTTTTGAGTTTGGTCCAGAATTCGATGGAACTTTTACCGGTGATATCACCTACGCCAAATTTGCTGTCGTTCCAACCGCCAAAGGGGAACGGTTCGCGGGGAACGGGGACGCCTACATTTACACCGATCATTCCGGCGCTTGCTCTTTCCATGATATAGCGGGCGGCGCCGCCATTTTGGGTAAATACGCTGGCCGCATTTCCATAGGGGTTGGCATTTTCGATAGCCAGGGCTTCATCTACGGTTTTGGTACGCATGATAGAAATTACGGGCCCAAAAATTTCTTCTTTGGCTACGGACATATCGGGTTTCACATAATCGATAACGGTGGGGCCTACATAGGTGCCATTTTCTTTTCCATCCACCTTGGCATTACGGCCATCCACTAAAATTTTGGCCCCCTGTTTTTCAGCTTCGGAGATATATTTTTCGATACGTTCTTTAGATGCTTTATTAATGACTGCACCAAGGTTTTTGCCAGGAACAATTTTGCGGGCTTCCTCACAAATTTTTTCGATGATGGGATCTACATCGCCAACGGCTACCATGGCTGAGGCAGCCATACAGCGCTGTCCGGCACATCCACTCATACTTGCTGCCACGTTTTGTGCGGTCATACCCGGAATGGCATCCGGCAATACCATGAGGTGGTTTTTGGCGCCACCTAAAGCGAGGCAGCGCTTAAAATTATGAGTGGCACGCTGGTACACGATCTTTGCAATTTTAGTGGAGCCAACAAAGGATACCGCTTCAATATCGGGATAATCGCAGATGGCTTCTACAATTTCCACGTCGCCGTGAACAATATTAAATACCCCGTTAGGGAGGCCGGCTTCTTTAAGGAGTTCAGCGATTCTTCCGCTGCACAGAGGTACCTTTTCAGAAGGTTTCAGGATCATACAATTTCCCAGGGCGATGGCATTGGGGATGGTCCAGCAGGGTACCATAGCCGGGAAGTTAAAAGGAACGATAGAGGCAACCACTCCCAGTGGGGCGTGTTCGGTGCGGCATTCAACGCCTTTACTTACTTCCATAATTTCGCCGGCAACGAGTTGGGGCAGGGAGGTGGCAAATTCGGTAAGTTCTATGCATTTTTCAATTTCTGCAATGGATTCGCCAAGGGTTTTTCCGTTTTCTTCAGAACAGAGTTGGGCAAGTGAATCCAGGTTATTTTCGAGCAGGGTTTTAAATCGGAAAAAAACCTGGACCCGTTCTTTTATAGGCATCCTGCTCCAGGCCGGGAATGCATTCTTTGCAGATTTAACGGCATTTTGAAGATCGATTTTGGAAGACATGGGAACGGTTGAAAGGAGCTCCCCATCAACCGGTGAAATAACCTCTATTTTTCGGGTAGAGGAGGATTCTGTAAATTCACCATCAATAAAATTCAGGACGGGATTATACTTCATAAATCAATTTATTTTGTAATTTTTTTAATTTATAGCTCTAAAAGTATAAAATTTGTAGTTATAGCCCAAAATTTTATCTTATAACAGAATTTCCCCGTATGTCAAAAACGAGCCGCCACCATTTAGATGATCTTGATTTTCTTATCCTTTCCTGTTTACAGAAGGATGGGAGGATGTCGTTTACTGAAATTGCCGAAAAATTGAAAGTATCGATTGGTACCGCCCGTTCCAGGGTAAATAAACTGATTGAAGACAAAGCCATAAATATTGTAGGGAGGGTAGAACCCAATCTCATTGGATTTCATTCTTATGCCCATATTGCCATTTATGTAAGGCCAGCTACCTTGAAGGAGAAACTGGCAAAACAAATTTCAAAAAAACCTGAAGTGAGTTTCCTTGCACTTACTTCGGGTGAATACGACCTGGAAGTGAATGTGATGTGTCGCGATCATGGACATCTGGTGCAGTTTATTGATGAAATTTCAAAGATCAAGGGTGTGCATCAAACCAAAACGACCCTTTATTTTAAAGTGTATAAATATGCCCAGCCGGATTTGAATTTGCTAAAGCAGAAAGTTGGGGAAGGGTA
>CAZYKA010000030.1:0-32971 GCA_964647915.1 uncultured Ferruginibacter sp.
GGCTTTGAATGATGTAAACATAAAATGGCATAAACTACAAAGCCCTTACATGTTGTAAAGGCTTTTGCGGACCGGACGGTCTCTATGTCCATAGAGAGAACCCGCGACCATTGAAAGGGTTTTCTGCGGACCGGACGGGACTCGAACCCGCGACCTCTGCCGTGACAGGGCAGCATTCTAACCAACTGAACTACCGATCCAAAATTTATAAAAAGAGCTATAATTCAGGAAAGAATTCTAATTCATCTATAACCTAAATTCCAACGGTAACCATATCATTCCCTCCAACGGATATAAACCCCTGAAAATCATTAATAATAAGTTTTTCAGGACGGCAAAGATAGGTATATTTATTTTTCATAAACAAAACTTTTTCTAAAAAAAATCTAACTCCTACTTTTACAATCCGGGAACAGGATTAATCCTAAATTAAATTGAAATCTATCCCATGACGCAACTCATTAACAGGCAATTTCTCGACTTTGAAAAACCCGTTAAGGACCTCTACGACCAGATTGAGCAGCTTAAACAGACGGAAGAAAAGACGAAAACGGACATGCAATCCGCAATTAAGTCGTTGGAAGAAAAAATTGAAGTAACAAAGAAACATCTTACCGATAACCTCACACCCTGGCAAAGGGTTCAAATCAGCCGACATCCCGATAGGCCTTATACACTGAAGTTTATACATTTAATGAGCAGGGAGTTTATCGAACTTCATGGCGATCGGAATGTGAAAGACGATAAGGCCATGGTGGGTGGTTTTGCCGATTTGGATGGGCAAACAGTAATGATGATTGGCCAGCAAAAGGGGAGCAATACAAAGTCTCGCCAAATGCGGAATTTCGGTATGGCAAACCCAGAGGGTTATAGAAAAGCACTTAGATTGATGAAGCTTGCTGAAAAATTTAATAAACCCATTGTTACCCTAATTGATACCCCGGGGGCTTATCCGGGCCTCGAGGCAGAAGAACGGGGACAGGGGGAGGCCATTGCGCGTAATATTTTTGAAATGATAAGCCTGAAAGTTCCGGTAATCTGTGTCATCATTGGCGAAGGGGCAAGTGGAGGCGCTTTGGGAATAGGTGTGGGCGATAGGGTAGTGATGCTCGAAAACACCTGGTACACTGTAATCTCCCCCGAAAGTTGCAGTAGCATCCTTTGGCGCAGTTGGGATAAAAAGGAAGTGGCAGCAGAACAACTTAGGCTAACGGGGAAGGATATGCTAAAATTTGGCCTTGTAGATAAGGTATTGCCAGAGCCGCTTGGAGGGGCTCATTGGGATTATCAGGAGGCGGCGAATATTCTTAAAAACTTCCTTATCCCCGAAATTAAAACGCTGCAGGCCATTCCACCCGGGGAAAGGGTCGCTCAGCGAATAAAAAAGTTTGGTAATATGGGATTTTGGAACGAAACTTCCGAGCCCGCATCTTTGGAACATGCCCCGCAAACAAAATAGGATGCGGATTAACATTTAAATTATGCTCAAAATTGCCGTATTCGGTGCCGGACACCTCGGTAAATTTCACCTGAACAATTGGAAAGAAATTGGTGACGTTGAATTGGTTGGATTTTATGATCCTGATGATAAGAATGCAAATGAAATTTCGGAGAAATATTTATTGAAGAGATATACCGATGTGGATTCCCTTCTCCATATTTGCGATGCAGTAGATATTATCGCACCCACCATTCACCACTTTGAACTGTGCGAGAGAGCCTTGCGCATGGGTAAACATGTGTTTGTGGAAAAACCACTTGCTAACACCATGGATGAAGCCAGAATCCTGGTGAAACTGGCCAAAGAGTCGAATGTTAAATTCCAGGTTGGCCATGTGGAAAGGTTTAATCCGGCCTTTCTATCTCTGAAAAACATATCCCTTCAACCGGTATTTATTGAAGTACACAGGCTGGCTCAGTTTAATCCGCGTGGAACGGATGTAAGTGTTATCCTCGACCTGATGATTCATGATATTGATATTGTATTACACCTGGTGAAAAGCAACGTCAATTATATTTCTGCAAACGGAGTTGCTGTGATGAGTGATACACCCGACATAGCCAATGTTCGCATTGAATTTGATAATGGTTGTGTGGCCAACCTTACCAGTAGCCGGATTTCCATGAAAAAAATGCGAAAAATGCGCCTCTTTCAAAAAGATGCCTACATCGGAATTGATTTTCTGGATAAGAAAGCAGAAATCATTAAACTACATTCCCCGGAGGATAAAGATGTTTTTGTCTTTGATATTGCTACAAATAGTGGCAACAAATCTATTGCTATCGCCAGTCCAATCGTGAAGGATAGCAATGCTATTAAAATGGAACTCGAAGCCTTCCGTGATGCAATTCTAAATAATACGAATCCGCCCGTTTCGGTGCAGGATGGGTTTGCAGCTATGGAAGTTGCCCATCAGATTTTGGAGAAAATTGGCCAAAAGCAGATACAATAAAAGGTTCTTGGATCAACCTCGCATATATATACGGTGGTACATCCTGGCAGATGTATTGGTGTCGGTACTAACCTGGCTTTGTTTTTATTACCTGCGTACTGTTATTTATAACTATCCTTTTAGCATTCCACCCGGATTTTATATTGGGCTCCTGCTTTATACCCTGGGCTGGGTAACCCTTCATTTTTTAACCGGGGCGTATAATTCCCTTTACCAGAAATCAAGGATCAACGAATTGCTTAAAACTGTGACTGTTGGAATTGTTGGCTGCTTTTTCCTATTATTCTTTTTTATTCTGAAGAACCCCCAATCGCATAACCAGAATTATTATCTGGAATTTTACAGTCTCCTGTTTCCGTATATCATACTTACGGGAATTGTCAGGTTGATAATTCTTGGAATTGCAAAAAAACAAATTGAAAATGGAGTGGTATATTTTAATACCCTACTTATTGGTAGTTGCCCAAAGTCTTTACATTTCTTTCATCAATTTCAATCTGCCAAAGACCAGCGCGGGTTCCGGATAAAATGGTATTTTGATGTTTCCGGTAGTGTGAACAAGATTGATGATACTGTTATTTGGTTAGACAAAACCATCAACCTGGCAGAATTTATCAGAAAACAGCAGGTGGAAGAAGTGGTTATAGCAGTAGAGAAAACAGAACGGAATAAAATTGCCGGGATTCTCCAGGACTTGAGTGATGTGGAAGTGAACATCAAAATAATTCCGGATACGCTGGATATCATTAGCGGTGCGTTAAAAACAACCAATGTGTTGGGCGTCCCGCTAATCGATGTTCACTCCGGGCAACTACCAGAATGGCAGCAGAATTTTAAAAGGGTTTTTGATATAACTACTGCTCTTTTAGCCATGATTTTGTTATCTCCGGTTTACCTTTTTTGCTATTTCCGGGTAAAATGGTCATCTCCAGGCCCCGTTATATTTAGCCAGGAAAGGTTGGGGTATAAGGGCAGGCCATTTACTATGTATAAATTCCGATCTATGCATTTGAATGCGGAGCATGCCGGCCCTCAACTTAGTAGTGAATCCGACAGTCGGATCACCAGGTGGGGGAAAACCATGCGGAAATGGAGGCTCGATGAACTTCCGCAACTTTGGAATATTTTAATTGGAGAAATGAGCCTGGTTGGCCCCAGACCTGAACGGAAATTTTATGCTGACCAATTAATAGCCATTCGTCCGGAATTTAAATACATATACAAAGTTAAACCCGGACTTACCTCTTGGGGGATGGTTAAATTTGGTTATGCCTCTTCTTTACATGAAATGTCGGAAAGATTGGATTACGACCTGCTTTATATCGAAAATATTTCCCTTCCGCTCGATTTTAAAATTATCCTTTATACATTCCGGATTATCCTTGCAGGTAAGGGTAAATAATAGGTGGGTCTCAGAACAATCGGGATTAAATAATTGTTCATATCAGACAGATTATTTTCATTTTAGGAAATGAAAGGTGATTCCCTTCCTATAATTTATACCATTGGGCATTCCACCCGCTCAATCCAGGAGTTTATTCAATTGCTCAATAGTTGCAATATTCAGTTGCTTGCAGATATTAGGCGATATCCGGGATCCAGAAAATTCCCAATGTATAATATGGATGCGTTACAAATCGAACTTCAAAATGCAGGATTCCGGTATGTTCATTTGATTGGCTTGGGAGGAAGAAGGAAAAGAAGTAAGGACTCCATTAATGATCGGTGGCGAAAAGATACTTTCAGAGGGTATGCGGATTATATGGGAACGGATGGATTTGCCGCAGAGATGAAAAACCTTATGGCTCTTGCAAAAAATCAGGTTACTGCAATTATGTGCGCAGAAGCCGTTTGGTGGCGATGCCACCGGGCGTTGGTTTCAGACTATCTTAAAGTAAGTGGGTGGAAGGTGATTCACATTATGGGCTTAAATAAATATGAGGAACACCCATTTACATCCGCAGCCCGCATAGTTAATCATCATCTTTTTTACAGCGAAGATATCAAATCGCCCATTATTTAATATTACGGTTATGGCTATACGTTTTCGAATTGGCGACAAAGTAAAATGGAATTCTGAAGCAGGGATTGTTTCCGGAACTATAATTAAGGTGCACACCCGGGATTTTATTTTTAAAGGATATAACCATCATGCTTCAAACGAGGATCCGCAATATGAAATTAAAAGCAGTAAGACGGCTCATATTGCAGCCCATAAGGAATCAGCTTTATCCCCTGAATAAGAAAAACTGGATCTTGCTATTATAATTTGCTTTTGTGATGGTAAAAATTGGAATTAGGTTTGGATGAGCGGATTTTCGTCGAAATTTGTTCAAATTTGGTTGCAATGTGCTATTTTTTTGGTGGCAATCTGGCGTCTATTAACCAGGTTAATATTAATGACATAAGTCTTAACCTCAATCAGTACAGGGAAGTAGTAAATTTATTATCTCCGGTTATGGATGGGTTTCTTTATCCGGATACCGTTATTCTTGTTTTGGAGAATGGCCGGCCTGTCCTTTCAAAAGCACATTGGGAATTTATTCCACCCTGGATTGAGAATCTGGAAGCCCTGTTGGATTCACGAAAGAAGGGGATTCCATGGTTAAATGCCACCTCCGAAAAGTTGCTGGGAAGTAAAATGTTCCGACCCGCCGCTTTAAAAAGGAGGTGTTTGGTATTGGCATCCTGGTTTTTCGAATGGAGGCATTTTAAATTACCAGGTGAGAAAAAAGATACAACTTATCCCTATGCCATTGGCCTGAAAGAACAGCCTTATTTTTACTTTGCAGGGATATGGCAACCCTGGACTGATAAGTCAACAGGAGAAACCATCAACAGCTTTGCCATCATTACAACGAAGGCAAATTCCATTCTGGAACAAATCCACAATACAAAAAGGAGGATGCCTACCATTTTAACGGAGGACCTTGCTTCTCAATGGTTGAACGCCCCTCTTTCTGAAGCGGAGATACAAAGCATTGCGTCCTATCAAATTGACCCCGCTGCGATGTGGTTTCACCCGGTTTCAAAAGCCTTTAAAGGAATGCATCATCCGGAAGTGGCCTTTTTGTATCCTGATTTACCAGACCTGATTCTTTAACTTTGGAATGAATAAAACTTTGTTCCAACTCTTAATAAGTTTAATAGGGTTACCATTCTGCCTGTATTATTGCTGTGCCAGAAACTGCTATCTTTGAAATTGATATGCAAAAACTTTCTGCGGTAATTATCACCTTTAATGAAGAAAAGAAAATTGCAGGATGCCTCGATTCCTTAATTAACATTGTAGATGAAGTGGTGGTAGTAGATTCTTTCTCCACCGACAATACCGAGGCGATTTGCAGGGCATACAAAGTAAATTTTTCGCAACACAAATTTGACGGACATATCGAGCAGAAAAATTATGCCATCTCGTTGGCTAAATACGATTTTATTCTATCATTAGATGCGGATGAACGGCTTTCCGATAATTTATTGAGTGAAATTCGTAAAGTAAAGGGTAATTTTTCCTTCGATGCTTACCAAATGAACCGGCTTACCAATTACTGTGGGAAATTTATTCGGCATAGCGGTTGGTATCCCGATTCAAAAATCAGGCTTTTTAATAGACGGAAATGTAAATGGGGCGGTACAAACCCGCATGATAAGATAGTGATTGAACCGGGTGTAAATGTTTCTATCCTTCAGGGGGATATCCTTCACTTTTCTTATGATAGCATTCAGTCGCATATTAAGCAAATGAACAGCTTTACCGAAATTGGCGCACAGCAACTTTTTGATAAGGGAAAAAGGGCTGGAATTTTCGATATAACCCTTCGCCCATTTTGGAAGTTCTTCCGCGATTATTTTATTAAACTTGGATTCCTTGATGGGTATTACGGGTACGTGGTTTGTATGCTATCTGCAGTGCATGTATTTTCGAAATATGCCAAATTGAAACAAATGCAGCTTCAGCGTGAAAAGAATATCTGATCCAAAACGTATCATCATTAGCAGAACCGATGCTATAGGAGACGTGATTTTAACGCTCCCTATGGCCGGAATCTTGAAGGAAAAGTTCCCTTCCTGTAAACTTCTTTTTATGGGACGGAGTTACACAAAGCCGGTTGTTTCCCTTTCCTGCTTCGTAGATGAATTTATTAATTACAATGATTTTGAGAAAGCAAATGATAAGCCGGCTTTTTTACGTAATTATAATGCAGATACCATTATCCATGTTTTCCCACGGAAAGATATGGCCGTAGCCGCAAGGAAGGCAGGAATATCATACAGAATTGGGACTTCTCACCGGCTTTATCATTGGTTGAATTGTAATTATAGGCTGAATATTGGAAGGAAGAACTCCAACTTGCATGAAGCGCAATTGAATTTGGCCCTGCTCTCTCCGTTCGGGATGAATACGCAAATGGAGAAGGAGGTTATCCATCGCTATTTCGGATTTATTAACGTGAAACCTTTGCCCGATAAATTAAAGGCATTACTGGATATGGGCAAGATCAATTTGATACTTCATCCGAAATCAAATCTCTCCGCTCGGGAGTGGGGATTAGAAAACTTTGCTTCTCTTATTTCGTTATTGCCGGAGGATAGATTTCAAATATTTATTACCGGGAGTCCGGATGAGAAACCCCTTTTGAAAGATTGGATTCGGAGATTGCCTTCGCATGTAATGGATGTAACCGGCTCCATGAGCCTGGATGAACTGATCAGCTTTATTTCAAGTTGTGATGGATTAGTAGCAGCTAGTACCGGGCCATTGCATATTGCGGCTGCATTAAACCGGTATGCTATCGGAATTTTTCCTCCCATACGTCCCATGCATCCAGGCAGGTGGGCTCCACTGGGTGAACATGCTTCTTTTTTTGTGGATGAAAAATTGTGCCATAGTTGTAAGAATAGTCCCAAACATTGTTCCTGTATGCATCAGGTGTCTCCTCTATCAGTGGTAAGTGAAATATTAAATTGGAAAAAATTACCTTAACCTTTTTTATTGAAAGGAAACTTTAGGTAGTTGATGAATATTGATCTTAAAATAATTCCCTTTACCTAATCTCTTCAATTGCTTAAAATGGATTTCTTAACATGAAGTCGAAAGCGAAAATATTAGCACTAAAAGGATTTTTACTTCCCACCAGGTTATGCATGTATCCTATATTCAAGGTGATTGGAGTCTTCTTTGGTGAATAAGAATAATATAGGGCAAACCGGCTATCCTTATATTCAAAATCCGACCATTTATGTGTTTTTGAATTTCTTGCGGTTGAAAATAATTGCTCAGAGGTTGAAATTATCCGGTGTATATTTCCCCCATCCAGATTAATGCTGAATTGTAAGCGAAAGCGGGAACGCAGTTGCCAGTCTTCGCCCGGCTGATCGAATCCCGGCGTATAAAATTTCCTGATTTCCTGCCTGAATGTTGGAGTGATCCGAAGACGGTTTAATTGAAGGAGGTATGAGATACGGCCATAAACCCGGAACTCCTGTTTAAAAGTAGGATACTTCTTAGTATATGGGAAGCTATCAATGTATTCATTTTGCCGGGCATAAAGCAATGCAAGATTATATTCCCAATTTCTCCGAAACCGGTTTTTAAACTCCTGTGTAAATATGAAAATGGAAGGTTTATAAAATGGCCCTTTTCCATCGGGATTACTCTTGCGGCCAATACCAAAATAGGTTACTGAATTCCAATTTTTCCTGTCTTTTTTTCCAAAATTTTGCGACAATCCCAGTGTAGCCCAACTGCCTGTTTTTGCTTTTCCCATGCCGGGTGGAATAATCTGCGAATTTCCTGGCTTTCCCCAGAATGAAAAAATGGAAATGAAAACGAAGAAGAGTAAGGTTGAATTAAATTTGAGAAAAAAAGCCCTCATTCCTATTAGGTCTAATTGTCTTTTAAATTTCGAATTGCTGCAATCTAATTAAAAAACAAATAGTACCTGCCATTCTAATACATATGGATTAATCCATACTCTGCATTGATCCTATGAGCCAGACTAATTGTAACCAGGTATCAATTTAGGAAGTTGTTACTATTTCTTTTTCATCAGGTTTTCATTGTATTGCGCAGATTGCCTCTTAGGAATGCTGAGGGATTTCCAGGCGGAGCCCTTAAGTAATTTCCCTACATAAACGATTTGCCCGACATGATATGCATAATGGGTAAGTTGCCGGTTGATTGCTGCCACTACGGTTAAGGGTTGGTTTCTGATTTTTACTATACTTTCCATATCAGAAGATTTTAATTCATGCAGGGCATTAAACAGGCAAGCCCACCCTTCTTCCCAGATCTTTAGTAAAGCATCCCGCGTGGTAGTTTCATCCTCAAATTCCTGATCTCTGTTTCGCCATGGTTTTTCTCCATCCGAAGTCAAAAAATCTGTCCACCTAGATAGCATATTTCCACTCATGTGATGAATAATGGCAGCAATACTGTTGCTTTCTTCATTCTGCTTCCAAAAAAAATCATCTTCCTTTAATTGGGCGAAAGTTTTTTCAGCCAGTTCCTTAATTTCTTTAAACTGGGCAATTGCTGAATCCAGATAGCTACTTTTCATTTTAGATTTTTATTGTGGAAAGAGAAATAATGTTTGTGGGGTCTATGTTATGTAATAATTTAATATATAAGTAGAAGTACCAGATTTCCTGATTAAAATTAGGTTTTTTCGATTTAATTATTGACCTAAGTCATGGCACTGTTTCCTGTGTATTTATAATATTGTATTGCAGAAATCATACTGTAAGGATTGAAAGGGGTAACATGTCTATGTTCGCCCTTTTTTTATTTGTCTTGTTTTCGTTCCCTTCTTTCGTTTAACATTTTAATTGAAAATATGTTTCTTTGCAAAAAAGGAAATATATGAAGAAGGTGCTTTTCTCTGTTTTAGTTATTTGTGCCATGTATGCTTGCAAGGATTCTGGGAATAAGCCTAAAGGTTCTGAAGCTGGAAAATCTGAAATGTCTTCAATGAATGCCAAATCTGAAAAGAAAGACTTTAGCAATGTAAAGTTTGCCATCAATAAAGACAGCATTTGTGGAATGCCGCTTACTGCCGGCATATCGGATACAGCGGTGGTGGATGGCAATGTTTATGGCTTTTGCTCACCCGAATGTAAAGAGACCTTTTTGGCAGAAGCTGCGCATAAACATTAATCTGTCAGTGATATATTGGGCTGTTAACTTATCATTTTTCGAGATTCCCTTTTTTTCAATTTTCATTTCATTGCTAGAAGTGCTTTTCACTTCCTATAAAAATTAGTTGTCTCGGTATTGGTTTAAAGGAGTTTCCCCTGGAGGAAAAAGTATGCTACTGAAAAATAGATAACGATCCCTGTAACATCCACCAGGGTGGCTACAAATGGCGCCGATGATGAGGCGGGGTCGAGCTTGAGTTTTTTTAAGATAATGGGCAGCATGGATCCCATGAGGCTACCCCATAAAACAATACCAATTAAGGAAAAGAAGATGGTGGTAGCAACAAGTTTCCAATATATTCCATAATCGAAAATGTGGAGGTTTTGCCATAATACAATCCGCAAAAACCCAATGGCTCCCAGGATTGCTCCCAATAAGATCCCCGATAAAATTTCCCTTCGCATAACCTTCCACCAGTCTGCAATGGTTAATTCTCCCAATGCCATCGCCTGGATAATAAGGGTAGAAGCCTGAGAACCGCTATTTCCACCACTGCTCATAATGAGAGGGATAAAAAGGGCAAGCACCGTGGCCGCTTCAATTTCTTTCTGAAAGAACTGCATGGCGGTGGCAGTCAGCATTTCTCCCAGGAAAAGCAGTACAAGCCAGCCCGCTCTTTTTCGCACGAGTTTAGGAATGCTAATAGACAGGTATGGTGCATCCAGCGCTTCAGTACCCCCGATTTTCTGAATATCTTCTCCAAACTCTTCACTCGCTACCCATAAAACATCATCGATGGTAATTATACCCAACAGGATATCGTGATCGTCCGTAACGGGGAGGGCTACCCGATTATTCATTTTGAATACTTCATTGGCCACTTCCTGGTCGTCGGTGGCATGCAGAGAAATAAACCGGCCATCCATGAGTTCATTTACCTTCGCGTCCGGCGAAGCCAGGATGATATCCTTAATTCGTAAATCATCCAGAAGAACTCCCTTCTCATCAATTACATAAATTACATCAATGGTTTCGGTATTTTTCCCAAAACGCCTTACGGTGTCCAATACTTCACGGGCCGTATTGTATTCGAAAACATAGATATAGTCTGGCGTCATGAGCCGGCCCACACTATTTTCGGGGTACCCCAGTAACTCCAGGGTCACTTTTCGTTCCTCGGGGTCAAGGGTTTTAATCATATCCCTTACCGCACTGGGCGGCAATTCCTCCAAAAAGGCAACCCGGTCATCTGCAGGCAGCTCATTGAGAAGTTCTGCCGATTTAAAAGTGGGGAGATTTTGAATTATCCGTTTCTGGATATGAACATCTAAGATCTTAAATACGCCTGCAGCCCGGTGGATGGACAGATGGGCAATGATTTGGGACTCATAATCCGGCCTTTCATAAATTAACTCCGCAACATCACTGATATTCTGATTATTCAGAAATTCCTGTATCGCGAGCTTTTCTTCCCGCGAAATCAGATTATCAAACTGTTCGATTAATGGTATTTCTGTTTCCTCTATCTGCATAGCCGGTGTTAGGAAGAATCAGGAAATGAACGGAGTGCAAAGTAACTTATTTAATTTTAAGAAATTGTAATAAAAAAGAGAGAAGATTATGCAATGGCCATATTTATTTTTAGCACAAACCAAGATGAAGGGGAGGGGCGTATTTTCCTCCCGGGAAATACCCGCCGAAACAGTTATTGAGATTGCCCCGGTAATTGTAATGAAGGCCGCAGACCGGGCAATCCTGGATAAAACCCTTTTACATGATTATATTTTTGAATGGGGTGACTCAAAGAATCAATGTGCCATGGCACTGGGGTATGTACCAATGTACAATCACAGTTACCGGAGCAATTGTGAGTATTTTATGGACTTCTCCGGGGAAAGTATCATGGTTAAAACAGTTAGAAGGGTAGAAGCAGGTGAAGAACTTACTATTAACTATAATGGAGACTGGGATGATGGTAAGCGGGTGTGGTTCGAGAATAAGTAAACGAAGAATAGATGATAATTTATTATGAAATAGCTGCGATCCTTTTTTTGATAATCGGGATTTCCGCATTCCTTTTTTTTAAAAGGCCTCCTTCCGGGACCCTTCTGAAAAATCCGGCTGAAATTGACAGGCAAATCCTTCTGAATGAGGTTGCATTTTATGCCAAACTGAACGAATCCCAAAGAAATATATTTGAAGCAGATATTCGGGATTTTTTGAGCCGGGTTACAATTACCCCGGTGAATACTGATATTTCAGAAGAAGAGATCTTGCTCATTGCATGTGGAGCCATTATTCCGGTATTCCATTTTCCAAACTGGAAATATTTTAACCTCCGTGAAGTACTGGTTTACCCGGATAATTTTAATCACGATTTTGAAAGCAGCGGAAAGAATTTCAGAAATATCCTGGGCATGGTAGGCAATGGATATATGGAAGGAACCATGATTTTATCCAAACCAGCTATCCGGGCCTCTTTTAACAACCCGGGAGATAAATCGAATACGGTAATTCATGAGTTTGTTCACCTAATTGATAAGGTAGATGGGGAGACCGACGGAGTCCCCAACCTGCTATTAGAAAGGCAATATGTACTCCCCTGGCTGGATATGATTCATCAGGAAATGCTACATATTGCAGAAGGTAAATCGGATATCAACGTTTATGCTTATACGAATAAAGCAGAATTTTTCGCTGTGGCTTCTGAGTATTTTTTTGAACGGCCCGAATTGTTGGAGAAGAATCACCCCCAATTGTATATGGTTCTCAATAGGATGTTTTCTGGAAATAAAAAAGCTCCGGAAAAGGAGCCTTAAATTGGGGATCAGTTTATAATTTATTAGTTAAGGGATTCCTTTCGGATGATGTTTAAGGCGCCACCTGCTTTAAACCATTCAATTTGTTGGTGGTTGTAAGTATGGTTTACCAGAATCTGATCTTTCGTTCCATCCTGATGGTGGAGTAGAATTTGCAAGGCCTTACCGGGTGTGAAATCTGTGAGGCCGAGGATATCAATCGTATCAGCTTCCAGGATTTTGTCATAATCCGATTTGTCGGTAAAAGTCAGAGCCAGCATCCCCTGTTTTTTCAGGTTGGTTTCGTGAATACGGGCAAAGGATTTTACCAATACCGCCCGCACTCCCAGGTGCCGCGGTTCCATGGCAGCATGTTCGCGGGATGATCCTTCGCCATAATTTTCATCGCCTACTACCAGGGTGCCAATCCCCTGTGCCTTATAAGCCCGTTGGGTTTGAGGAACCGGGCCATATTCGCCGGTTATTTGATTTTTTACCAGGTCTGTTTTATCGTTAAAATAATTAATGGCCCCAATCAGCATATTGTTACTGATGTTATCAAGATGGCCACGGAATTTCAACCAGGGCCCTGCCATGGAAATATGATCGGTAGTGCATTTCCCTTTTGCCTTAATAAGGAGTTTCAGTCCGGTAAGGTCGTTTCCTTCCCAGGCTGCAAAAGGATCCAATAGTTGAAGTCGTTTGCTGTCAGGAGATACAATTACCTGCACTTCACTTCCATCTTCTGCAGGCTTTTGATATCCCGGATCATCTACAGCAAACCCTTTGGGAGGCAATTCATAGCCTGTGGGTGGATCCAATCTTACCATATCTCCCTTTTCATTGATGAGGGTATCGGTAAGCGGGTTAAAATCCAGGGTACCGGCGATGGCTAAAGCGGTTACCATTTCGGGGGAAGCTACAAACGCCATGGTATTGGGGTTCCCATCTGCCCGTTTTGCAAAATTGCGGTTAAAGGAATGGACAATAGTATTTCTTTCTTTTCTTTCTGCACCCACCCTGGCCCACATACCGATGCAGGGGCCACAGGCATTGGCAAAAACAGTAGCGCCAATTTTATCAAATACTTCCAGGAAACCATCCCGTTCAATGGTGTATCTTACCTGCTCACTGCCAGGGGTAATCGTAAATTGGGCATTTAGTTTTAACCCCTTTTCTTCTACCTGTTTCGCCAAACTAACTGCCCTACTGATATCTTCATAGGAAGAGTTGGTGCAACTTCCAATCAAGCCCACCTCAATTTTTGTTGGCCATCCATTGGCAAGAGCAGCTTCTTTCATTTTTGAAATGGGAGTGGCCAGGTCGGGCGTAAAGGGGCCGTTTAAATGCGGTTCCAATTCCGACAGGTTTATCTCAATTACCTGGTCGAAATATTTTTCCGGGTTGGCATATACTTCTGCATCCCCGGTGAGGTGTTCTTTTATATCGTCGGCCATATTCGCAATTTCTTCCCGGCCGGTGGCCCGTAAATAGCGGCTCATGCTTTCATCATATCCAAAAGTTGAGGTGGTAGCGCCAACTTCAGCGCCCATATTGCAAATGGTACCTTTCCCGGTGCAACTCATGCTGGTGGCGCCTTCTCCAAAATATTCAAGGATGGCACCTGTTCCACCTTTCACGGTGAGAATCCCGGCAACTTTTAAGATTACATCTTTCGCAGTTACCCAGCCACTAAGCTTTCCCGTTAGGTGTACGCCAATGAGTTTGGGCATTTTAAGCTCCCAGGGCAATCCGGCCATTACATCACAGGCATCTGCCCCCCCCACACCAATGGCCACCATCCCTAAACCACCTGCATTCACCGTATGGCTATCAGTACCAATCATCATTCCTCCGGGGAATGCATAATTTTCGAGCACAACCTGGTGAATAATGCCTGCACCGGGTTTCCAAAAACCAATTCCGAATTTATTGGATACCGAAGCAAGGAAATCATATACTTCACTGCTTTCGTTCACTGCCCGTGCCAGGTCTGTATTGCTGTTTTCCTTTGCCTCAATGAGATGATCGCAGTGTACGGTTGATGGAACAGCCACTTTGGAACGGCCACTTTGCATAAATTGCAACAGAGCCATCTGGGCAGTGGCATCCTGCATCGCCACCCTGTCGGGTGCAAAATCAACATAATCTTTACCCCGTTCAAATGGTTTCCCTTCTGCATCCCCATTCCAAAGATGAGCATAAAGGATTTTCTCGGTAAGGGTTAGAGGTTTTTGGTTGATCTTACGGGCTGCCGCTACCCGGTTTGGAATGTTGGAGTAAAGTTTCCGGATCATTTCAATATCGAAAGCCATATACAGGGGTTTGATTTATCATTATAATGCCGTAGAGAGCCAAAGGCTGTAAATATTCCTGAAACCTTATGTTTAGAGGTGATTAACCTAAATTGCCCTCCCAAATCGGGTGCAAATTTACAACCGAATTCCCAGTTTAGAAAGCCCTTGTTTTTGGTTTTGAAACTTTATAATTTTGAGCCATGAACCGTTTGAAAAACTTTATAGAGTGGCAGGTATTCGGAGTATGTTCGGCAATTGGCGAGCGGTTTGGAATTGCCACCTCGGCCATCCGGAAATATTTTATTTACATCTCCTTTCTTACCATGGGATCTCCCGTTATTATTTACCTTTTTGTAGCATTCTGGATGAATATTAAAAATTACATCATGAATGCCCGCCGTAACCCATTACGCTACTTTTAAACAACCGCTTTCCTTATTTTAACGAGTTTTTCCAACAGGGGTTCCAGGTGGTTGAGTTTTAGCATATTGGCACCATCACTTTTCGCTTCCGCAGGATTGGGGTGGGTCTCTATAAATAACCCGTCTGCGCCTGTAGCAATGGCCGCTTTAGCAATGGTTTCAATCAATCCGGGGTTCCCGCCGGTTACCCCTCCCGCCTGGTTAGGTTGTTGCAGGGAATGGGTGCAATCCATAATTACCGGAACACCGGTTTCCTTCATCCAGGGAATATTCCGGTAGTCTACCACCAGATCCTGGTAGCCAAACATATTTCCCCGTTCAATTAATCCCACGCGGTTATTTCCGGTAGCTACTACTTTATCTACCGCAAATTTCATAGAGTGCCCACTTAAGAATTGCCCTTTTTTGATATTGACAATTCTCCCGGTTTCACCGGCAGCAACTAACAGGTCGGTTTGGCGGCATAAGAAAGCGGGGATCTGCAGTACATCTACATATTTTGCAGCAAGGGATGCTTCGCTGGCAGTATGAATATCGGTGGTGGTTGGGATAGACAGATTGGTTCCTAACCGTCCGATCATTTCCATAGCTTTTTCATCCCCTATACCGGTGAAGGAATTAGCACTGGTGCGATTGGCTTTTTTGTAGGAAGCTTTAAAAATATAGGGGATGCCAAATTTCCTGCAAAGTTGCATTACGGTTTCCCCAACTTCATCTATCATTTCTTTTGATTCCACCACGCAGGGGCCTGCAATGAGGAAAAACTGGGTAGGGTCGTATTCCTGTTTGGCAAAAAGTTCTTTGAGGTAGGGTTGCATGCTGCGAAATTACAGCAATCGGTTTTATACCTTTGCGGGTAAATAATTTTCTGATGATTAAAGATCGAATTCTGGTAATTGGAGCATCTGGCCAAATAGGGGTGGAACTAACCCTGGCCCTGCGGAAAATATATGGTAATGCCAATGTAGTGGCTTCAGATTTGAGAGAAGAAAACGAACTGCTTAAAGGAACAGGACCTTATGTTACCCTCGATGTTACCAATCGGGAGATGCTGCATGTGCAGGTAGTTAGGCAGGGGATTACCCAAATTTATCTTTTAGCCGCAATCCTTTCGGCAACCGGTGAAAAAAATCCCGGCCTGGCCTGGAATGTAAATATGCTGAGCCTGCTGAATGTGTTGGATATTGCCCGGGAAGAACAGGTGAAAAAAGTGTATTGGCCCAGCAGTATAGCAGTGTTTGGGCCCACATCACCAAAGCAAAATTGCCCGCAGCAAACTATCATTGAACCGGTAACGGTATATGGAATCAGTAAATATGCCGGTGAATTTTGGTGCAACTATTATTTTCAACGATATGGAGTTGATGTACGAAGCCTTCGTTACCCGGGGCTCATCAGTTATAAAAGCGCCCCGGGAGGTGGTACCACAGACTATGCAGTGGAAATATTTCACGATGCCATAGAGGATGGAAATTACACCTGTTTCCTAAAGGAAGACACCTATCTCCCCATGATGTATATGCCTGATGCCATAAGGGCAACCATTGAACTGATGGAATCCGATGCCTCAAAAATTTCTGTTCGTACTTCTTATAATCTTGCGGCCATGACCTTCTCGCCCAAAGAGATTGCCAATGAAATCGGAAAGCACATCCCCGGTTTCTCCATTCGTTATCAACCCGACTATCGCCAGCCCATAGCCGAAAGCTGGCCTCAAAGTATTGATGATAGCGTAGCCAGGCGAGATTGGGGCTGGAGTGAACAGTATAACCTTTCCCAGATGACGGTTGATATGATTGCAAACCTGAAATAATTCGTTGATTAAACTATTTATTCTGTTGTTTCATAATTTAATCCCTTTACTATGAAAAAAATTTTGTTTACAATTTTTACTGCAACCTGTTCTCTTTGGGGGTATTCGCAAATGCAGTTTGGCGTGCAGGCCGGGGTTGCCATTTCTAATGTGAATCGTTCTGTTCCGGGTCTTTCGCTGCCCGGGTTTTCCATTGGTTCCAATCATATTGTTGGACCCACAGCGGGTGCAACCGCCAGCCTGAAAATATGGAAGTGGCTTGAATTCAGACCAGAGCTTAACTTTATTCAACGGGGGAGTAATATCTCTTCCAGCTTTGTGAGCTACACAGTAGAAGGAAAATATACACTGAATTATTTAGATATTCCGTTGAATGTGGTTTACCAGCACCAATTAGGACCTGGAAAGATTTTTGGAGGTCTGGGACCAGAGATTGCATTCGGACTTTCGGGAAAAGGAAAGGGGGATAACAATCAAAATGTAAAAATTAAATTTGATGGGAAAGATGAAATTTCTTCAGATTTTCTCCATTTGAAAACCACCGATTTGGGATTATCTTTTTGCCTCGGTTACCAACTGCACAATGGATTATTTTTAAATGGAGGCTACTATCTGGGATTAACCGATATTGATCCGAACAAGGATTTTGACTGGAAGAACCACGGGTTTAGTATTAAAGTAGGGTATATGTTTTCCAGATGATGGGGCATTTATAAAACATGCCTTCCGTATTTTCCCTTTTTCTGGTTTACAATCCCAAAACATCTTTCATGTTGAATACGCCTGATTTACCTGCTAGGAATTCCGCAGCTAAAACGGCACCCAGAGCAAATCCCTGTCTGTTGTGAGCAGTATGCGTTAGGGTTATATCGTCTATTGAAGACTGGTAGTTAACAATATGTGTGCCCGGGGCCGGATCCATTCGTTTACTTATTATTTGTAACTGTTCCCTCGTTGAAGGTGCTTGGGTAACCCAGTCTTTTTTTGTAGGGTTATTATGAATGACCTGTTCTGCCAGCGTGATGGAGGTTCCACTGGGGGCATCCTTCTTTTGGGTGTGGTGAATTTCCTCAATGGTTACGTTATATTCCGGGTGGTTACTCATAAGAAGGGCCAGTTTTTTGTTGATTTCAAAAAAAATATTTACTCCTATAGAAAAATTACTGGCATAAAGGAGTGCGCCGTTTTGCATTTCACAATAATTTTTTACTTCCTCCCAATTATTGAGCCAACCGGTGCTGCCGCATACCACCGGGGTCTGGGCATCGAAACAAATTTTGAGATTTTCCATGGCCGAATCCGGACCGGTAAATTCAATGGCTGCGTCTGCGCTTTTTAGAATTTCAGGTTGTAATTTATCTCTGTTGTGGCCATCAATTATATGTACTATTTCATGCCCTCGGCTAATGGCAACTCTCTCAATCGCTTTCCCCATTTTTCCATAACCAATTAATACGATCTTGAGTTTTGGAGTTTCTTTAGCCATAATCAGGAAATTTTCCCCTAGTTTAATAACAAATATAATTCAATGAAAACTGCGGTTAGAAATCACCGGCCAATATTCAATACCAGACTAACTCCTGCCGTGTTGGCCATAGGGCTGTAACCCGGTTTCAACTGAAGGCTGAGGTCGTTGCTGACATCAAAAGTTTTCAGGTGGGCATCCACCGCGGCATCGGCAACATTCAGTCCCCAGAATGCAAGAAAAAAGATTCCACAGTAATCCATATTCTGGCGCACTCCATTTCGGAATAACCGGATCCTTTCCGGTTGGTCTTTCACGTTGAAGTAGGGTTGCTTAATCTGGTTATCATTTGCCGGGTTATTATCCGTTGCCAGGATATAGGCCTGCTTTGCATCCCGGTACTGGTGCAGGTTCCGGACAAACAAATAGGTAGTTACTCCCAATGCGGCATATACAATCGGTACTTTCCAGATTTTATGATTGGTTACCTGGCCCCAGCCCGGCAAAATGGCAGAGCGAATAATGGCCTTTCGGGGATTGTATTTTGATAAGGAATCTTTTTTGGCGTCTGGTGAATGGGAAGCCTGAATAGCAGGGTGGGAAATGCCAGTACTATCCTGTGAGTAGATGTCATGGCTAATAGTGAAGAATAGGGAAAAAAAAATAAGATATTTCAACCTAACTAACTTTTACTTCAAGTTTATCAAGGAGGCTGTTCAGTTCTTCCAGCGAATAATATTCCATTGTAATACTTCCGTACCCTTTTTTATGGTGGTTGAGTTTTACTTTGGTACTGAATCGGGAGGCTAAGGTATCTTCAATTTTTTTGAATGTAGGTGATAGTTCGGTTTTTGCTGCAGATTTAACAGTTTTATCTGCATAGAGGTTTCGTACCAGGTCTTCCGTTTGACGCACTGAAAGTTCTTTGCTCTTAATTTGGCTGAAAACGTAAAGTTGTTTTTCCACTGCATCCACATTAATAATGGCTCTTGCATGGCCCATACTGAGGCTTCCATTTCTTACCGCCACCTGAATATCGGGCGGAAGTTTTAACAACCGGATATAATTGGTAACAGTAGAGCGCTCTTTCCCCATCCTTTCTGCTACCTGCTCCTGGGTATAGTCCAGGTCTTCCATCAACCTGCGGTAACTAAGCGCAATTTCGATCGCATTCAGGTTTTCGCGTTGCAGGTTTTCGAGAAGTGCAAGTTCAAGGAGGCTGCTGTTGTTGGTTTGCCGGATATATACCGGGATATCTTTTAGCCCGGCTAATTTTGCTGCCCTGAAGCGCCTTTCGCCGGCTATGAGTTTATATTTTCCGTTTTTCTGCGGAGAAACAGTTAGCGGTTGTATGATATCGTGGAGCCGGATAGATGCCGATAATTCACTCAGAGAAACCTCATCAAAATCTTTTCGGGGTTGGGAGGCATTCGTTTCAATCTGATCGAGCGGCACGCGAGAAATGGAAGTGGTTTTTTCTGCCACATCCGTCCTTAATCCACCACCGGTAGTTTTGAGATCGGCGTCAATATTTTGTAGGAGACTGCGGATACCTTTCCCCAGTGCATCATTTTTTTTATTCGGAGTACTCATATAATATACTTATTGGAGGATTTTATCTTCCTGCCTGATTTTTGTAAGGTTGTTTTTCTGAAGGATTTCTTTAGCCAGGTTGAGGTAGTTTACCGCTCCTTTACTGTCAGAATCATAAAGGATAACGGGTTTACCCATGCTGGGCGCTTCACTTAATTTAGTATTCCGGTGGATAATGCTATTAAATACCATTTCATCAAAGTGCCGTCGAACCTCACTTACTACCTGGTTGCACAAACGAAGCCGGCCATCGTACATGGTCATTAAAATTCCTTCAATTTTTAGATCGGGGTTTAAACGATTTTGAACAATCTTAACCGTATTCAATAATTTGCCCAACCCTTCCAATGCAAAGAATTCTGTTTGCACCGGAACCACCACACTGTCGGCAGCTACCAGTGCATTAACGGTAATCAGCCCCAGGGAAGGCGAACAATCAATAACGATAAAGTCATACTGATTTGCAACCGGTTCCAATAATTGTTTTAATATGCTCTCTCTGTTGGGGTGGTTAATCATTTCAATTTCCGCACCCACCAGGTCAATGTGCGAAGGCACCAGATCAAGAAAGGGTAACGCAGTTTTCAGGATAACATCTTTCACCTCGGCTTCATTAACCATGCAGTCGTATAAGCTCTTGGTTACGTTGTGCAAGTCGAATCCCACACCCGTAGTGCTGTTTGCCTGGGGGTCTGCATCCACCAACAGGGTTTTATATTCGAGGATGGCAAAACTGGCCGCCAGGTTAATGGCCGTAGTGGTTTTGCCTACACCTCCTTTTTGATTTGCTATACCTATGATTTTTGCCATACTGTTCTCGCTTGCTTAAATGTTGATGGATTCTCCAATTGCCGGAAGTAATAATTCAATTCCATTTTCTTCAAATATTTGTTTTGCTACATCCGTATTTATTGTGATGGGTGGAAAAGTATTATAATGCACTCCAACCACTCTTTTGGTGTTCACAAATGTGGCAGCCCTGGCTGCATCTGAAGCGTCCATGGTAAAATAGTCGCCAATTGGCATTACTGCAAAATCAATTTTTGCCCAGGATGGGATTAATTGCATATCCAGGGTGAGGGCGGTATCTCCGCTATAATAAAAAATATTTTCTCCCTGAATTACAAATCCCATGGGGTTACCACCATTGCTTCCATCCGGTAATACGGAAGAATGGATGGCATTTACACATTTTAGCGTGCCAAAATCAAATTTCTTTTTCCCGCCAAGGTTCATTGCTTCTATTTTGTTTATTCCCTTTTTTCTGAACCATTCACCCACCTCATAATTTGATATCAGGGTGGCACCAGTGGCTCTTGCAAGGGCCTCCACATCTGCAATATGATCGCCATGCCCATGGCTAACCAGAATATAATCCGCCTCAATTTGGTTAATATTGATATGGGAAGCTTTGGGATTGGGAGTAATAAAGGGATCGAAAAGGAGGTTCTTCCCGTTACAATTTACCCCAAAGCACGACTGTCCGTAATATGTAAATTTCATTTTTAAAGCTGGCAGGTCGCCATCCGGGCAAAATTAGCCATTCGGGGCAAGAAAAAGGAAACAATGAGGCAACCATATTTGTTGGTAGCTTGCAAACCTACAGTAGGATTTATATGATTACAGTAATATCGGGCAGTAACCGGGATAATTTTACCAAAAAAATTGCAAGGATTTATCAACGAATGCTTGATGAAATGGGGGTTGAGAACCAATTATTGGCCCTGGATGAGCAGCCTGTTTTCCACCCGGATGGAGATTTTAGGAAAATGGAGGAAAAGTGGCTGAAAACAGCGAATAAGTTTATTATCGTTATGCCGGAATATAATGGTTCCTACCCTGGTATTTTAAAATTGATGATGGATAATTCCGAAGTCTCAACATCCTGGTGGCATAAAAAAGTAGCGCTTACAGGCGTAGCTACAGGCAGAGCGGGTAACCTGCGGGGGATGGAACACCTTACCGGTTCCCTCCTGCACATGAAAATGCTTGTTCACCCCAACCGGCTTCCAATCAGCCGGGTCGATAAATTAATGGATGAACAAGGTGAATTGCACGATTTACCAACGCTAAGGGCCATCCAAAACCAGTTAAACGAATTTATTAATTTTTAATTTTCAAATGAGGTCAACCACCGGAGGAATCATCATTATCATCATCTTCTTATTGTTAGATGCCTATATCTATTCCGTTATCCGGACCCTTTCCGTTTCTCACAGAACCCGGCTTTTAGTTGGGATAATTTATTGGGGGATAGCTATACTTTCCATCACCGGCCTGCTCCTTTTCGTGTATACTTCGCCGGAAATTATGGGCCGAAAAATCCGCACTTATCTATTTTCAGCCATTGCCATGCTGTTCTTTGCGAAACTATTGGCGGCTTCATTTTTCCTGATTGATGATATCCGCCGCCTTTTCCAGTGGGGTGGTAGCAAACTGTTTTTAGCTGATACGGCGGCTAACCCCGGTAAGGGCCAGGGGATAAGTCGTTCTTCGTTTTTGAGTTGGATTGGTATTGCTGCAGGTTCAGGGCTGTTCGGCACATTTCTTTATGGATTCAGGAATCAGTATAACTACACCCTTGTCAAACAGAAAATTTCATTTCCAAATCTTCCGGATGAATTTAAAGGGTTTCGCATTTTACATATCAGCGATATCCACAGCGGTACATTTATGGATCAACGAGCAGTATCTCGGGGAGTGGATAAAATAATGGAGCAAAATGCCGACATCATCTTATTTACCGGTGATCTGGTAAATGATAAGGCCTCCGAAATGGAGAGTTATCATCGTATGTTTTCCCAAATTGCGGCACCAATGGGGGTGTATTCTGTTTTGGGCAATCACGATTACGGCGATTATATTTCCTGGCCTCAGGATGGATTGACGAAGGAGCAAAACCTCGATAAATTGAAAGAGGTGCAGGCCGGTATGGGTTGGCGTTTACTGATGAATGAACATGTAATTTTAAAAAAGGGAAATGCTGAAATTGCCCTTATAGGAATCGAAAACTGGAGCGCCAAAAGCAGGTTCCCAAAACATGGAAAGATGGAACCGGCTTACCGGGGTTGCGAAAGGTATCCTTTTAAAATCCTTATGAGCCACGATCCCAGCCACTGGGATGCAGAAATCAGGCCTAAGTACTCCGATATCGACCTGATGCTTAGTGGTCACACACACGGAATGCAGTTTGGTGTAGAAATTCCCGGGTTTAAATGGAGCCCCATTGAATATGTATATAAGCAATGGGCTGGTTTGTACGAAGAGGGAAAGCAAAAACTTTACGTAAACCGGGGATTTGGTTGCATTGGTTATCCAGGAAGGGTAGGCATTCTCCCGGAAATTACATTAATTGAACTGGTATAAAAAAACCGCCATTTGGCGGTTGGTTACCTTTAGAAGACGTTTCTTTCTTTTTTAGTTCTGTTTCCTCCGCGCGGCATCCCGTCGTCCGAAGGCCGTTTGAACCCGCCATCTGCTTCATTCATTCGTACGGCCCGGTTATTAAAACGTTTTCCATCCAGCGAACGGATCATTTTTCCTGCAACAGAACGATCCACTTCCACCCAACTGTTCATTTCCCTTAAATCAATTTTTCCCAGGGTGTCTTTTTTAAGGTTGCTCTCATCAAGAATAAACTGGAGGAAGCTGGCTTTGTAAAACCCATCCTTGGTTCCCAGGTTAATAAACAGGCGGGTAAACCCATTATCCCGGTTGTTGTAATTTCCTCTTTCCCGACGAGCGTTTCCTGGCTTTCCATACTCCCGGTTATCGTTACGCGCAGTCCTTGATTCTTTTACATTCAGGTCTTCGGCGTTTTCATAATATTTAAGGAAATGGCTGAATTCGAGGGCGGCCACTCTTTGTAAAACTTCTTCCTTCGAAACATGAGCAAACCTTTCCATGAGGTCGGGAAGAAATGTTTCATAATCTCCATTGGAAATATCCGCTGCTATTAGGCGGTCCATAAAATGGAAGAATTGTTTACGGCAAACTTCTTTTCCCAATGGAATGTCTACTTTATGGAAGCTGGCATTTACCATTTTTTCCAATTGGCGAATCTTATAAATTTCTCTCACATGGCAAATGGAGATAGAGATTCCACTTTTCCCTGCACGGGCAGTACGGCCACTGCGATGGGTGTAAACTTCCATATCATCCGGAAGTTCATAATTTATTACATGGGTAATACCATCCACATCAATCCCTCTTGCCGCCACATCGGTAGCAATAAGCAATTGCAGGGTTTTGTTGCGGAACCTACCCATTACTTTATCCCGTTGCTGTTGGGTAAGATCACCATGAAGGGCCTCAATATCGTACCCGGCTTTGGACAATCTTTCTGAAATTTCCTGGGCGTCTGCTTTAGTTCGGGAAAAAATAATACCGTACATACCCGGATTAAAATCGATCAGGCGCTTAAGCGTTTCGTATCGTTGGTGTGCCGCACAGATGTAATAGTTATGAACGATGTTTGCATTGCCGCTGTTCTTTTTACCTACCGTAACTTCCTTCGGGTTTTCCATAAAGTTGCGCGAGATGGCCCTGACTTCCGGCGGCATGGTTGCACTAAATAACCAGATACTTTCCCGGTTAATAGTATTCTTTAAAACAAAATCAATATCGTCGCGAAAGCCCATATTGAGCATTTCATCGGCTTCATCTAATACCACATACTTTACTTTTTGTAGGTCTACCGCTTTTCTTTCTATCAGGTCAATTAACCTGCCTGGAGTTGCTACTACTATTTGCACTCCCTGGCGGAGGTTCCTGATTTGCATAGTGATGGATGCCCCGCCATATACCGCTTCCACATTCACTCCCCGGATTTTCTTTTTGAAATTTTGGAGGTCGTTAGTGATTTGCAGACATAGCTCTCTGGTAGGGCATACAATCAATGCCTGGGGAAATTTGTCTTGCGGATTAATAAGTTGTATTAATGGCAACCCAAAGGCTGCGGTTTTCCCTGTACCAGTTTGTGCCAGTCCCACAAAATCGGTTGTGCCCGAAATAAGAATGGGTATGGCCTTTTCCTGGATAGGGGTTGGATTTTCAAATCCAAGATCGGTTACGGAGGCAACCAGTTGTTCATTTAGCCCGAGGGCTTCGAAGCTGTTCATAATTTTCTTTCGTTACGGGTCCCCTATGGAGTAGAGCTACCCATTAATTCTATTGGTTAAAAAAAGGAAAACATATTATGCTACGGGCTGTTGAGCTGAAAAAGGAAGAGAGTCTGAAAAAATCAATGCCCGGTTTCAACAGCGACTGAACATGTTATGCAGTCCGGTTAAAAATTCCGGCGCAAATTTAGGAGAATTTATCGATAATGCCAAAATTCATTGAATTGATAATCTTTAAAAATGGAATTTTATCAGCCATAAATTACGGTGCTGGTAGTATTTGGAAATCCGGAATTTCAATTTTAGGTAATCTATTTTTGGATTCTTCTTCACGTGGCATCTCATTTATTTATTTTTCTTCCCTTTATTATTGATACCCGATAAGCAACTTTCTATCCTATTTAACAAACCTGTATGTATTCATTTTGGAAAACCCCTCTAATTTCATTCATCCAAACCTGAATATTTTATGAAAAGAAATTTTGTTTCGATTTTCCTTATAGGACTTGGCCTTTTTTCCGGATCTGTTTTTGCTCAGGGAATCCATCTTGGAGTTAAAGTGGGAACCGATATTAAAAAAATTACCGGGAAATCTTTTAGCGATCAGTTTTCATACGGCTATCACCTGGGTGGCCAACTCGAAATAGGCCTGGGAAAGGTCATTGGAATTCAACCCGAAGTTTATTTTAGCCAGGTGAATATCGACACTACCGATAAGTTTTCACAAGTGTATCAGTTTAATAAAATTTCGAGTGTTAAGCTTCAGTATCTCAATATTCCAATCCTGTTGAGCATTAAGCCTAATAAATATGTAGCCCTCCTGGTTGGCCCTCAATACGGAATATTAATGAATAAGGATAATACGGTTTTGCAAAATGGAAAGGAGGCTTTTAAGAATGGAGATTTCAGTATGCTGGCCGGTATCCAGTTAAATATTTCTAAAGTGAGATTATATGGCCGATATGGGGTTGGGCTGAGTGAGTTAAATGATATAGACAACCAGGATAAATGGAAGAGTCAGACTATCCATCTGGGTTTGGGACTTACCTTCTAAGAATTTCATAATCTCCGTCTCCTTTCATTCGGATTACCATACTTGGCCGGGCGGGTGTCTGGTCATCCTGCCGGTGTTTCACTACATAATCCACTCCGTTAATTATTTTCTTGTCAATATCCATAAATAAAGCCGGAGGAGGATAACCCGAAATATTAGACGAAGTAGAAACTACGGGTCTGCCCAATGCCTGGATCAGGCTTCGACAGAAAGGATCCTTTACAACTCGAATCCCCACACTGCCATCTGCATTTATTATGTTGGGAGCAAGGTTTATCGCATCCGAATAAATCATGGTTACCGGGGTGGTAATTCCTTTCAGATAATCATAAGTCTTGAGGTTGGGTTGCCTGGTATATTTTTGAATTGCTGATTCAGATGCCAGTAAAATGATCATGCTTTTTTCTTCGTTTCTGTTTTTAAGCCGGTATATTTTAGCCACAGCCTCCGGGTTGGTGGCGTCACAGCCAATTCCCCAAACCGTATCGGTGGGGTATAGTATGATACCCCCGGTTTGAAGCGTGTGCAAGGCATTTTCTAAATCATCCTGATATTGCATGGGAAGGCAAAGTAGCTAATAATTGTTCATTTTTTATAGTGAGTGCACATTTAAAATGCCCCATGGGACAGGTTTTTCTTCCATGTAAACCGCAGGGCCTGCAATCTAACATTTCGGAGGTTTCAACAATGAATGATTCCTGTGATAAAGGAGTATAGCCAAACCCCGGAATAGTGGAACAAAAAATGGCGGTTACGGGTGCATTCATTGCCGAGCAAAAATGAAGGGGGGCGCTATCGTTCACATAATTCATGCTGGCCTTACTCATGAGTGCAGCCGATTGAAGGAAACTAAGTTTACCCGCCAGGTTTTGTACATCAGAACTGTTTGCCTCCCTCAAAATATGTTCGCAGGCATGGGTATTATCCGGGCCCCCTAAAAGCATTATGTGGTAATTGGCCGGAATGGATTGGATGAATTCGATCCACTTCGAGGCCGGATATTGCTTTGTGAACCATACACTGGTGGGAGAGATGGTAATAAAGGGATGGTTGGTAAAGGAACGGATAAATTCAAAGTCTGTTTGGGAAGGGTATAGCCGGGGCTTTGAAACGGTTTTGCCGGTAAAGTCTTCAATCAGTAATTGATTCCTTTCAATTTCATGTTTTGGATCGAAAGGGTTTATGATATGTTGAATTTTTCTGGTAAAGAAAATGCTAAGGGGGTTTTTATCGAATCCTGCTTTTTCTTTTGCTCCCGATAAAGCGGTAATTAACCCCGTGGAAAAAAAACGTTGCACATTAATAACCCTTTCGTATTTTTTCTTTCTGATTTTTCCAACAAGGGAAATCAGGTTCTTGTTTTTATTTTTTTTCTTATCCCAGATTAACACTTCCCTGATAAAGGGATTATTGGCCAGGAGGCTTTCGTTGCCCTTCCTAACCAAAAAATCGATGGGTACAGATGAATGGGTAGCCCGAATTTTTTCGACCAGCGAGGTAGCCAAAACCACATCTCCAATAAAGGCAGTTTGTATTATTAAGATTCCCGGCACAGGTGCAAAGTTATCTATAAAAACTTCGATGATGGAAAGAGAGAGGCATTACATTTGCCAAAAGCATTATTATGATGAAGGATCTTATTGCGGAAGTTTGGGAAAACAGAACCCTTATTACTTCGGAGAAATATCGGGAGGCCATAAATAGTTGTATAGAGGAGTTAGACAAAGGCATGCTTCGGGTGGCCGAACCCGTTACCGGAGGATGGCAGGTAAATGAATGGGTAAAACAGGCTATTCTCCTATATTTTGGGGTTCGGCAAATGCAGACCTTCGAGTTGCCGCCATTCGAATTTTATGATAAAATGAAGTTGAAAAGCGGGTATGCCCAACTGGGTGTAAGGGCCGTGCCGCATGCAGTGGCACGCTATGGAGCATACCTGGCAAAGAATGTGGTTTTGATGCCTTCCTATGTAAATATAGGGGCTTATGTGGATGAGGGAACCATGGTGGATACCTGGGCAACGGTTGGCAGTTGTGCCCAGATTGGCAAACGGGTACATCTGAGTGGCGGAGTTGGAATAGGAGGGGTGTTGGAACCCCTGCAGGCAAGCCCTGTTATTATTGAGGATGATTGCTTTATTGGCAGCCGTTGTATTGTGGTTGAGGGTGTAAGGATAGAAAAGGGTGCTGTTTTGGGCGCCAATGTAGTGTTGACTCAATCCACCAAAATTATTGATGTTAGCGGCGAAGAACCTGTAGAAAGGAAAGGCTCAGTTCCTGAAAATAGTGTAGTGATTCCCGGTACGTATCAAAAAGATTTTCCCTCCGGAACCTTTGGCGTGAGTTGTGCCCTGATCATAGGTAAACGAAAGGCAAGCACCGATTTAAAAACCAGTCTGAATGATGCCTTACGAGATTTTAATGTATCGGTTTAAAGCGGGACGTCTTTGAGAATACTTAATAAAAGATCACGAAAGTAGCGGCGCTTCGGGTGGTTCAGACGGCTTTGATTTATCATTGGGCAAAGGAATAAATTCGGCATTATCATTCGGCGGTAAAATAATCCTTCCGGATTGCCAATCCGCTTTGGCCTGTTCTATTCTTTCTTTTCTGGAGGAAACAAAATTCCACCAAATATATCTTGGCCCCAAGGGTTCGCCCCCCAATAACATTAGGGTAGTGGGCTCATTGGCAGTAATAACCGGATTTTCATTTTTATTAAATACCAGCATTTGCCCAGAATTGAAAGATTGTAAATTAATTAATAGACTTCCTTTTACAATGTAAACTGCCCGTTCTGAATAATTTACAGGCAGGTTTATTTTGGCATTTTGTTCAAGTTGAACATGTATATAAAACAGGGGCGAATGGGTTTTTACTTTATTTTTTAAACCATATGCTTCCCCCGCAATCAGGCGCATCCAAATTCCTTTATCAGTAAATACGGGAAGTTCATTCGGCGAAAAATTAGTAAAGGAAGGGTCTGTTTCCTCATCCTCATCCGGTAAAGCCACCCAGGTTTGTAACATCTCCATTTCCGCCTTTGCCAAAACAGTTGGATCTTCAAATCGCTCAGAATGGGAAATCCCTTTTCCGGCAGTCATCCAGTTTACCTCACCGGGTTTAATAACCTGTTCCACACCCAGGCTATCGCGGTGCGTAACCTGCCCTCCTAATAAATAGGTAACGGTAGATAGCCCTATATGAGGATGGGGTAAAACATCCATGGCTGAAGCCCTTGCAGGTTGGATATTTACCGGGCCGGCATGATCCAGAAAAATAAATGGGCCAACCATTCTTCGTTCCCTGAATGGAAGGATACGGCGTACATTTAGTCCGGTGCTTAATGCGGCATTTCTTGCATTGATTATGAGTTCGGGCATGGAGAAAATGGTATTAAAAGATGATTTTTGAAATATAGCAATTCTGCACCTTCATATTACAGTTTTTGGTTGGGAATGTTTGGTGCCTTTTCAGATTTCATTTTCTATGTTCGGAATCGGGTAGAAATAATGAACCTTATTTAATTCCAAATAGTTTAAATTGTTTTGTATATGAATGAAAAAGTAAAGGCGCATTGGGAAGAAATATATAGCCATAAAAGCCCGGAAGAACTGAGTTGGTACCAGAAGTATCCTGCTATATCCATGGATATCATTTTAGAATTAGACATTCCTTTGGATGAAGGAATTTTGGATGTAGGAGGTGGAGATGCGTATTTGGCAGATGCGTTGTTGGAGCATGGTTTTACGGATATTACTATTTTGGATATTTCCCAAACCGTGTTGCAACGGGCCAGGGAAAGAATGGGGATAAAGGCAAACATCGTAAAATGGATGAATGAGGATATTAGAGAATGGAAATCTGAAAGGCATTATTCATTGTGGCACGACAGGGCCGTTTTTCATTTTTTAAGAGAACCCGAAGAAATAAAAAATTACGTGGAGGCGGCTAATTATGCAGTTAAAGAAGGAGGCTATTTAATAATTGGTGGTTTTTCGGAAAATGGCCCTAAGAAATGCAGTGGGCTTGAAGTGAAGCAATTAACTGTATCAGGAATGGAGGAAATATTTTCTGAAAATTTTAAACTGATAGAACAATTTTCCCATATTCATTTAACCCCTGCTCAGAAGGAACAGGATTTTCTGTTTGTGGTGATGAAAAGAATATAGCTGCTCCTATTTGGAGTTTATGGGGTTAGCCAATTCGTTTGTTGTAGGCAAGCTTGTTTGAGATATGAAAAGAATCGTTATCACATTGATCTTGACTCAATATTTGTCGGCTGCTATTGGCCAAGACACATTATCGAGGTTTAACCGATCATTTCGGTCGGATAATAATACGGTACGCAAACACAAATTATCTAAGGCAGAACGAGATATTGAAATTCGAGATATCTTAATCGGCAAATGGAAATACCATGGTGGTGTGTGGGAGTTTGAGTCCAAAGGAACATACCAATTTTTTTATAGAGATACAGTCCGAACATCGGGCACTTGGAGAATCAAGAACGGCATAATCAAAACGTTCAAAAATTGGCCGGGAGATAAAGTGTATTATGAAAGGGAAAAGATTATCTTTTATTCTATTGACACGATTAAATTCAAAAGAATAGGAAGTATGAACTCAGATCATGTTATAACTATTTCCAAATTAAAAAATTAATTGCAACTCCGACTTGACGTACATTTCAGACGATTAATCTAATGTCAATTCTAGATGCGGTTTAAACCTGCTTACAACAACAGTTTCGCGTAATGCGGGTGAAGTAAGTATGTTGAACATTTGATTTTTTAATTGTCTTTATTTCAATCCCGGGCTTGAGTGCATTTAAACCCCGCACTATGCAAAGCTGTTGGGCGTTTTTCTTAACTCAAATATATCTTTTCTTCGGTCGTTCAGGTTTCTTACACTTCCAAACCGATTAAGTTGGCGTAATAGGTCTATATCCACATCGGCAACAAGAATCATTTCTGTATTTGCCGTTGCTTCTGCTTTTATTCCATTTGCGGGGAATGCAAAATCGCAGGGTGTAAATACGATGGATTGGGCATATTGAATATCCATGTTGTGTACCCTGGGCAGGTTGCCTACGCTTCCTGCAATGGCCACATAACATTCGTTTTCAATGGCTCTTGCCTGGGCACAATTTCTTACCCGGGAATAGCCATTCTGGGTATCCGTTAAAAAAGGTACGAACAGAATATCCATTCCTTCATCTGCAAGGAGCCGGCTTAATTCGGGGAATTCGGAATCATAGCAAATTAATACGCCAATTTTTCCGCAATCTGTATCAAAGGTTTGTAATTTATGTCCACCCTTCATGCCCCAAACCCTGGCTTCATCGGGGGTGATGTGTAATTTTTCGTAGGATTCAGAACTGCCATCCCGACGGCATAAATAACCTACGTTGTAGAGAGAATTATCTCTAATAAGAGGCATACTTCCTGTGAGGATGTTGATATTATAGGAGATGGCCATTTTTGCAAACCGATCTACAATTTCCGGCGTGTAAGCGGAAAGGTTACGAATAGCGTCTGCCTCACTCAGTTGGTTATCTTTGGCCATCAGTGGGGCATTAAAAAATTCGGGAAAGAGGACGAAATCACATCGGTATTCAGAAACTGCATCCACAAAAAATTCTACCTGTTGCATCAGGTCATCAAGATCTTTATAGGAACGCATCTGCCATTGAATAAGCCCTATCCGTACCACCCGTTTAATGGTAAGGGGAGTTTCATTGGGTTTAGAATAGTAAATATTATCCCATTTAAGCAGAACTGCATATTCGTTAGATGCCTGGTCGCCTTCCAGGTACCCCTTTAATATCTTGGTTGGGTAAAAGCTATTGGCTAGTTGAAAACTCAAAACCGGATCGTAGATTTCCTTGCTTTTTACTTTTTCAATATACTCCTTTGGGGAAATGGAGGAGGCGTACTTGTGGTAATTGGGTATCCTTCCGCCAAATGCAATGCCTCTGAGATTCAAAGTTTCACAAAGCTCCTTCCTGTAATCATATAACCGCCTGCCCAAACGCAGTCCTCTGAATTCCGGAACGATAAATACTTCAATTCCGTAAAGCGTATTACCATTCGGGTTATGTGTACTAAAAGTGTAATATCCGGTGATTTCCTTAAAACTGTGTTTCTTTTCAAATCGTTCTCCATCTACTATTATGGATAATGCGCAGCCGGCAATCTGTTCGTTCACTTTAATGACCACCTGGCCTTCCGGAAATTTTTTTATCAGTTCCTGTATCTGCTGTTCCCGCCAATATTGGTTGGGCATGGTCAGATAGGAGTCTATCATTGCCTGTTTTAATTCCTGGTAATCTCCAATAGTGAGATAGGCTAAACTGATATTTTCGATTTTGTTCATAAATTTTAAAATCTGTTTTTTGTGTTGCCTGGTTCGCTTTTCTAAAAATCAATCCTCATTCTCAAATGAACGAATTAATATCCTCAATACGGCGGATAATGGATTATTTTAAGAGAACTGGTTAATTAAAAGGGCATTTTTTAATACATATTCCTCCATAAATCACCGTTTGTTTTTTGAACGTAGAGAAGGGGAATTCGCCAATTATATTGAAATATAACCATTTGTCAAACTAACATCCTCAAATCTTAATTGTTGAGAATATTTTGCGCTCAGATAGAAAAAAAATTATATTTTTCTATTGAATTTTTCCCCTCATTTCATCCGCTATTGAGTTTGATGAAGGCCGGGAGTTTTCAATAAACTAACAATCCTAACTGTATTAATTGCTGTGTTCAACTGATAAGTGCAACACTACCTTTTAATTTTAAAAATACTTCA
>CAZYKA010000031.1:0-30981 GCA_964647915.1 uncultured Ferruginibacter sp.
GTGCCCAGAACTGGATTCGAACCAGCACATCCTTGCGGACGCTGCGACCTGAACACAGTGCGTCTACCAATTTCGCCATCTGGGCATAAATTCAGGAGGGCAAATGTAGGAGCATTTTAGATTATGGCAAAATCCATTTCACCGCTTCTTCGTTTTTCATAAATGTCAATCATAAAAAAATCCATGAAAAATAAAATGGTAAAGAATGGGCTCCCTGAATACTTCAAATTAACGGGCCCCAAACATCCAAATAAGCGCCTTTTCTTTTGTAGCCCGGAAGATAGTAGAATGCTTTTCACGCAACTCTTCCGAATAGTACCAGCTTATTTGCGGCAGATGCTCTTCTTCTAAAATTTTAGCAAGGTTACGGGTGCTTCCCACAATATCTTCCGTACCCGACCCGGCAAACCAAAGCCGCTTATCGGTACTAGGAAATTCGGCTAACCGATTTTTTGCGCTGGCTTCCAGGTGCCGATTGTTCCACCATAAAGAAGGATCAAATGCAATATAATAATCAAACATTTCCGGATACAAAAGGAAGGTTTCAATTACAAACAACCCGGCAAGCGATTCGCCAATGATTCCCTTTTTGTGGGTTGTTGGAAACCGCTTGTTTATTTCCGGCATCAGCTCTTCCTGTATAAATGCCCGAAACGGATAGGATCCGCCCACTTCAGGGGCTATTTCTTTATCTGATTCAACCACGGTTGGACCGGTAAGGTCTTTTCTTCTTTTGGTGTTTTCAATCCCCACTAATATCATGGGCGGAATTTTTCCCGAATTAATAAGTTTGGAAAGGGTGTTTGCAATGTGCGGGAAATCTTCTTTTATTCCTCCATCCGGCATATATAAAACGGGAAAGGAATCCAGCGCCTCCAACTGTTCCACCGGCATCCATACATTGATGGTTCTTAATTCCCCCACCTGCTTGGATTGTAAGGTGAAGGTTGAATATATTGGAATGGGATCCTGGTACTGTTTGCTGGATGAACAACCGGAAATGGAAAACAACAGGATAACGAAACAGGCAACAAGGGATCTCATTTTTTACACGATGTTTTTTAAGATTATTGAGGATAGATTGGAAGAGGTATATATTCTCGCATGATTTGGAATTGGATTATCGGCCCTTAAGAAATCACTTATTCCAGCTTATTTCTTTTATGGGGATGTCTTTTTGGAGTGAGTTGATATTTTCTTTCAGAACTGAACTATCAATGCTGTCGAACCGGATTTGGATTATGTAATCTTCCTCCTCTTTATTCATGAAAAAATTTTGAATTACAACTCCTTTCGACTCTTCAAAAACCTTCAGCACTTCGATGCAATTCTCCCCCGAATGCGTTACGATGCGAAGGGTCTTTTGTTTAAACTTCTGGGCAAAAATATTTTCCAGTGGTTGAAGCGCCCAGAGGATGATTAGGGCCACAAGGGTAGCGGCTCCTGCCGCAAAATACATTCCTCCGCCGGTGGCAAGACCGATAGCTGCAACCGTCCATAAGCCTGCAGCGGTGGTTAATCCGCGGATAGTTCCCGGCCGCAGGAACATGATTGTGCCGGCGCCAATAAAACCGATCCCACTTACCACCTGGGCTGCAACGCGGGAGGGATCGAGCGTTACATTCTCCGTTCCCAGAATATCCGAAAATCCAAAGGCAGATACCATCATAATTAGGGATGAACCCACACAAACCATCATGTGGGTGCGCATCCCGGCTGTCCAGTCTTTGCGTTCTCTTTCTAACCCAATCAATGCCCCAAATAGGGAAGCCAGTAGCAACCGGATGACAATTTCTGAGGTGGGTAACATGGGTTCAATTTTAATTGATAGGTATTATTATTTTCAAAGCCACGCTATTTTTATTTCAGATTGTAACAAAAAATTGCATTTAATTTAAAATTCTAACTTGCTTCAATCAGCCTGATAGTGAAAATAATGGAGTAAAAGGTATGAAAAAATTACTTTTCTATCGCAGCTTCCTTTATGTCACGGATTTCAAGCGTATGTTTTTCAAATCCCGAAAGGGTACAGTGGATCATGGCCCTGCCAATTTCTGATAAGCTGCAGTAGGAATTTGGTGCAAACCATTTTAGTGGATAAAATACAAATCCCAGCACTTTATATAATCGGTGTGTGTTTTTTAAGCCCGGTATTGGCTTAATAATACCTGGCCTGAAGTTATATACATCCCTAAATGGTAATTTGAACAACGTATTTTCCGTTTTGCCCTTTACTCTTGCCCACATCATTTTTCCCTTTTCGCTACTGTCGGTTCCCGCTCCAGACACATAGCAGAAACAGTGGCCCTGATTAACCTCCGATACCGTTTTGGCAAAATTGAGGGTAAGGATGTACGTTAGTTTAAAGAATAACTCTTCATTTTTGCCGATCGAACTCACTCCCAAACAAAAATAAGTGGCATCATACCCACGGAGTTCCTCCCGGATTAGTTGAATATCAAAAAAATTATTAAAAACAATTTCCCTGAGTTTGGTGTGAGATATCCCAGTCGGTTTTCGGTTTATAATCAATACCGATTTTACCCTGTTGTCGTTAAGCGCTTCATGCAAAACGCCTTCACCCACCATACCCGTAGCTCCGGTAATAATTACGCTGATTTGCTCCATTGCCATTGCAATACTTTGGGAAACTAATTTAGGCAAACTCCCTAATAATACCGGGAGTAATTCGGATTCTGTAAAAAAATGGAAAGGAGAGGATAGAATTAGGAATGGAGGCTTTCCTTTATTTTTTCAACCAGGTTGGTTTTTACCATTCTTTGGGCTTTTTCAATCATATTATAAAATGCGGTGGCACGGGAAATTCCATGGCCAATAATAACAGGCTTTGATACCCCCAAAACAGGTACCCCGCCATACTGTTCAAAATCAAAACGGTCAAAATGTGCATCCTGAATATTCCGCCGCTTTGCCATTGCATAAAAGCTTTCAGCGAATTTCAGCACTACATTTCCGGTAAAGCCATCGCAAACCATTACATCCGCCTTGGATAATAGGATGTCCCTTCCTTCAATATTTCCAATGAAATGGATATTGGGGTTTCCCTTCATTAGCGGGAAGGCCGCCTGGGCAAGCAAATCCCCCTTGCCTTCTTCCTCACCAATATTCACTAAGCCTACCCTTGGGTTTTGTACATTCAAAATATGTTGCACATACAATGAGCCCAACAAGGCAAACTGATTCAGGTGTTCAGGCTTGCAATCGGAATTCAATCCAACATCTACCAAAATACCCATGCTGCCATCTTCCCGGGGCATATAGGCACCAATAGTTGGCCGGATAATTCCCTCAATTGCTTTGATCGAAAACAAGGCTCCCACCATCATTGCGCCGGTATTACCTGCACTGATGAATGCATCTGTTTTTCCGGAAGCCAGTAAATGAAAACCCACCGAAATCGACGATTGTGTTTTTTCTTTTAAGGCTTTGGTGGGGTGTTCGTGCATTTCAATAACCTGGGGAGCATGCACAATTTCATAGCATGAAGGGGAGAGTCCGGGAGCGTCGGAAAGAAGCGGTGTAATTTTTGATTCATCACCAATCAACACCAGTTTACTTTCGGAAGGGTCTTTCTTACAGAAGGCCTCGGCTCCTTTAATTGCTTCCAGTGGGGCATAGTCGCCACCCATCATATCCACCCCTATCCTTATCATGCGCTAAAATTATAAATAAAAATTCCAAAAGCAAGATTGATATTTCAATCCTGGTTTTGGAATGGCAAATCTATGGAGATTAGCGGACTATGCTTTTAATGGCGCTTTTTCGGCAACAACCTTTCCTTTGTAGTAAAGTTTACCCTCACTCACATGGGCACGGTGGCGAACATGGGTTTCACCGGTCGCTGAATCCACACTTAGGGTAGTAGCTTCTGCTTTATAATGCGTCCTTCTTTTTGCACTGCGTTGTTGTGAGTGGCGCCTTTTGGGATTTGGCATGACTATTAATTTAAAATGTTACGTTATTTAATTTTCCTTGAATTTATCGAGGTCTTTCCAGAGCGCTTTCGCATTATTTTCGATCTGTTTGGCTTCCATTTCCCTCAGCTTTTCCAATGCTTCTATATTGCATTGCGATTTTCCCTTCGCATCCGGCGGGCATACCCGCTGCAACGGGATGCTCAGCAAAACAAATTCGTAAATCCAGTTACTCACGTCGATATGGCTTTCGGTACGGGAAATGTAAAATACATCCGGATCTTCTTCCGATCCGTTCATCTCTTCCGGGTTATCCACCAGTTTAACCAATACCCTAAATTCATCCCAAAGGTTAAGATTTAAGGGGTTGCCGCACCGGTCGCAGTTCGATTCTGCCGTTCCGCCAATATCAAATTTCAACAACATGAAACCCACATGCTTTTCCAGGAAAAGCTTTACTGAAGCCTTCACATTCGAAATATCAATTGCGCCTTTTTCTGCAAAGAACTGATCATCTATCTCATAACTGAATTCATGTACACCCGGTTTGAGCCCTACGAAAGCGATCTCGAAAGCTCTTTTCTTAGCCATTTCGCTCAGTTTAAAGGACGGCAAAGGTAAATCATTTTTATCAATTTTCTCATTTAGAATTGTGTTTTCCCTGGTTTATCACCGATTTTAGCTGTCTCAAATCGGGATCGGAGTAACCATGATTCGAAAAAAGCTTAAAATTCTGGCCATTTTGCTGCTTTTGGGGCTTCTTTTGCACATTTTCAGCCGCAGCCCATCCCTGGTTGAAACTTATTTCAGCCTTGGCATTTATAAGCCAGTCTCCCGCTGCTTACGCCTTGTTTCCGGGGCTTTTCCCTTCAGTTTAGGCGATGTTTTATATGGATTGGCTGTTGTTTTCCTACTTTGGAAGATCCCCTTTTCAATTTATAAATTTCGAAAGGCCGGCCAAGGAAACCGAAAGGCCTACCTTGTTTCGGGAGGTATAAAACTGGCAACCGGGCTATCTGTATTATACCTTGTATTTAATCTTTTATGGGGATTGAATTATAACCGTCCCGGAGTACAACATGAGTTGGGGATTAAACCCGAACTATATTCGAAGGATGATCTGATTCAAATTAATGAACTGCTTCTGCAAAAAGTGAATCATTCCCGGGAGCAGGTTGCTGCAGGCACCGGTCTGATTTATAACTTCGATTCCATTATTAAGATTACCCGTAAGGCGGTAAACCGTGCGTCTCTGCAAATGCCCTTCTTATCCACCAGCCATATTACTATTAAAAGGTCTCTATGGCAATGGCTGGGAAATTCGGGCGGATTTACCGGATATTATAATCCCTTTACCGGAGAAGCTCAGGTGAATACCGACTACCCTGCCTTTATCCTGCCCTATGTGGCATGCCACGAAGTAGCACACCAGGCGGGTTATGCCAAAGAAATGGAAGCTAATTTCGTAGGCTACCTGTTTGCCGTAAACGCAGATCACCCGGCATTCGATTATTCCGTTTACATCGATCTCTTCCTTTATGCCAACCGAAACCTGTATGGTGCCGATTCCACCCAGGCCATTCGGATCCGGAAGAACCTGGATACTTCTGTTGTAAACGATCTTGTGGAGTTGCGCAATTTTATGGTACGGCACCAAAATTTTGCTGAACCGGTAATACGCTGGGTTTACTCCGCCTACCTTCGCGGAAATCAGCAACCAGACGGCCTTTTGAGCTACGATAAAGTAACCGGATTTATTATTGGATACTATAAAAAGTTTGGGAAGATTTAATTCAAATTACAATTAAAATTTATTCTTCCACATCATGCTTTCCACCGGCCGGTTGGGTTGGCCGCTGTATTTGGCATTTTTCTTTTGGTTGTATTTCACTTCTATCTCGCCCTCTACCGGGAAATAAATGAGTTGACCAATGGGCATGCCGGCATATACCCGAACCGGTTTCTTTACTGATATTTCGAGAGTCCAATTCCCGCAAAAACCTACGTCACCTTTTCCCGCTGTGGCATGGATATCAATTCCCAGCCTGCCGGTTGATGATTTTCCTTCCAGGAAAGGAACGTGGGCATGGGTCTCCGTGTATTCATTTGTTACACCCAGGTAAAATTCTTTGGGTTGCAGTACGATCCCTTCCTCTGGAATTTCGAAATGACGGATGGTATTATGCGTTTTTGCATCCAGTTCATCAGCATCATAAACCGCGAGGAATTTGCCCAGGTGTACGTCGTAACTATTACTGCCCAAACATTCCCGGTTGTAGGGTTCAATTTTGATGGTTCCTTTCTCAATTTCTTCCAGGATGCGCTTATCGCTTAAAATCATATGTTCGGTTATTCGTTATTTTGCGTTGAAAATTCAGGCTTCAAAAGTCCGTGGAGGAACGCAATATATGCCCCTGGTTTATCAACAAAATATCAACGAAGATACTGTTTTGGCCCTTTGGGAGATTGAAGAGGAGGAAGCTTTCTTCAATGGGCAAATTCATTTGGTACCCGAAATCAGGCACCCACACAAGCGGTTGCAACACCTGGCAGGTCGCTATTTATTAACGCACATAGAAGAGGGCTTCCCGCTATCGTTGATTCAAATCGCCGATTCCCGAAAGCCATTTCTGGAAAACGGGGCCTTTCATTTCTCAATTTCCCATTGCGGAAATTATGCTGCTGCTATCGTGAGTAAATCTTTTAGGGTGGGAATTGATATTGAAGCCATTTCACCCAAAGCGAATAAATTACGGAACAAATTCCTTACAACGAATGAGCAAATCCTGTTATGGGATAAAATGAAAAATGAAAATTTAGCAGCTACCTGCGGTTGGAGTATTAAGGAAACCCTTTTTAAATGGTACGCTTTGGGAGGGGTAGATTTTAAAGCCGATCTCGATATCTTTTCCTTGGATTTTTCTCCTGCTTCCTTGCAATATAAGGGCGAGGCAAAAGTGCGAAAAGGGAGGGGGCGAATTTTGCCATTTGAGGGAAGGGTGTTACCGGAACTGTGTTTAACGTTTACGGTTAGCCGAAATTAAGCTCCTGAAAATCGGATTACATTCCCGTTATTGTCCTTTACCTGGAACTCATTATTTCCCCAAATATTTTTCTTTATCACACCTCTGGGATACACCACATCGTAGGTGGAAAATCGGGTGTAAAGATCTTCCACATTATCATCAAAGATGAGAAGCGAACCAGGTACAAAATTCACAGGGTCGTCCCACAGAAAGAAATGAAATTCCACCGGGCCGGTTTGAACCTTCAGATAATGGCCATAATTGGTGGTTGTAAACCTGAGTTTGTTTCGATAAAACACCTCAGTTTCGCCGAGGTTTAGGGCTGGCAGCAATGGCACTATCTTTTTGATCATAATTCCTGTTTTTGAATAAAAATAAAATACGGTATTAGGTGGATGTCAATAACCGGGAACAGTATTCAAAACTAAGATATAACGAACGGTAATACGCCTTATCATCTAAATAGAATGTGGATGGCAAATGCATGAAATTTTTCCATTGAAATATTAAGTTCATACTATCCTAATCTGGATAATTACAGGTAGTATTTCACTACTTTTTTTATTTATCCGGTTATACGCCTGTTGGTCGGATATGTTTTGTGCTGAAAGTCCCGAACAACCCATTACGGCCTCTAAAAATTACCCGGAAACCCTGGATGTTGAATTGCTTGGTTAAACACTGGTAATCCCTTAAAATAAAGCTATTTTCTTTTTGAATCGACTGAGGTCTTACAAAATTATTTGGAAAATTTACACTGAAAATTTTTAAGATAATTCGGAAGTTTCTTTAGCATGAAATTATTGCTTCAATTTTTATTACTTCTATTTTTACCCCCGGGGAGGGGGCAGCAAACTGCCTTCATTTTTTTCAAATTTCCGGCATTAAGGAGTAATGCGTTACCTTCCAATTAAGTTCATAAACTAAAATGCTATATGAAAAATTAATTTTTGGGATATTCATGCTTTTATCCTCAACAACATTTGGACAAAAAAAGTACACTTTGTTAGAAAGAGGTTGGCATAGAGAACCGCTGTTTACAGATACAGCAACAAAAGATCAGATTAAAACAGGATATTGGCCCGTATATACAGTTGATCTTGACTCCCTATTGAAATTTGTAGGAACATTTCGCAAACTTAATAAACATAGCTTGAAAAGAACATACTTTAACAATGATGATTTTAAAACTAATAACATTTCGTTCGACATAACAAATATCAGACACGCTTATGGCGATTTGTATAATATAGATATTACTTCAACTATTGAAACCGGAACATATAAATTGAGATTAGCTAATGAAGCAGACGGAATTTACATTACGCAAGATTTCATCAGGGATTTCTACAGTTACATTAAAAAAGCTATAAAAGAACGAGACTAGCTAAAAAAGTAGATTGAGTTCCCAATTAGTAATCAGGCAAGCTCATAACAATGCATTACACAATCCAGGCAAACCTAGCTTCAAATTCCCTAACTGCTTAAATGCTCGATGCTATTACAAATTGCCCATTCTTTTAATGCGTGCATTCGTGGCTTATTAAAATCAAGGTAAGGTTAAAGATGAAATACCTTTATGTTTATTTCGTGAAGGAAAAGTATCAGTAAAGGCAAAAATCCTGAAGTGAAGATATTTTTTAAAAGTACCCGGGATGGGAGTTGAACCCACACTCTCATTGCTGAGAACAGGATTTTAAGTCCTGCGTGTCTACCAATTCCACCACCCGGGTAAACAATATGAATTTCCATTTCTGGAAATCAGAAAAAAAAACCCGCAAAGAGCGGGAGTTGATGAGCGGAAGACCGGGCTCGAACCGGCCACCCCGACCTTGGCAAGGTCGTGCTCTACCAAATGAGCTACTTCCGCATGCGTATAAAGAACTGCCTCAATTTGAGGATTGCAAAAATAAGGGTTGTTCACCCATTTTCACAAATAAATTATTTGTATTTGGGGCTGTATAAGGTGTTATCCGGGATGCTCACCTTGGGATGGCCTTTGTAACGATGCGTATAAAGCCCATAGCTGCCACCAACCAAAAATGCTACCATCGCAAAAACTTCAAGATAAAATAAAAAGCGGGACGTGGACACCCAGCTATATCGTACATCATGTTGTTTGGTTTCAATAACTTCCTGCTCCATGTAAATTTATTTTCGTCACAAAAATAAGGCCTTGTTTTAAAACATCAAGTTTTATCTCCAACAATTTCAGAAAACCGCTTTTTCTTCCTCCCAAAATAAGCCCAAACCAGTAATCCGCGGTACATTCCCTCATAATTTTTCCCTTTGGTTTCTGTATCCCCACGTTTTATTTTACCCAAAATCACATATCCTAAAAAGGAAAATTGCGCTTTTAGAATGGCCCAGACCATCTTCAGTTCTCCCTTCATCAACATCCGCATCATCGCAACCAGATCTAACAGCATCCTGGCAGGCAGGATCAGTAATTTCATTTTCGGAAGGTTCTTATATAAAAGAAACAGGTTGTTTCTAAAATTGAGATAGGTTTTCTGCGGGCTGCTGCTGGCTAATGTACCGCCTCCCACATGGTACACAACCGAGGCAGGTTGTACATAAACCTCGCGCCCCATTCTGTGTAACCTCCAGCAAAGGTCGATCTCCTCCTGGTGGGCAAAAAATGCTACATCAAATCCTCCCAACTTCCTAAAGTCTTCGGAACGGATAAATAAAGCAGCGCCGGTAGCCCAAAAACAAGGTGCTGCATTGTTGTATTGTCCCGTATCTGTTTCGCAATCATCAAACACCCTTCCTCTCGCAAACGGATACCCGAAACGATCAATCCAGCCACCCGATGCGCCCGCATACTCAAACTGATCGCGCTTATGGAAGGATAAAACTTTGGGCTGGCAGGCAGCAATATCGGGGTCACTCTCCAGTAACGCCACAATAGGCTCTATCCATCCCGGGGTAACTTCCACATCGCTGTTCAACAACACAAAAATTTCGGCATCCACCTGCTTCAGCGCGCTGTTATACCCCCCGGCATAGCCTTCATTTCTTTTATTTACCCATAATGTAACGGTCGGAAAATTCTCCTTCATTAGGGCAACCGAATCATCGGTGGAGGCATTATCCGCCACAACAATTTCCAAATTGGGATAGGTGGAAGCAAGTACCGAAGGCAAAAATTTAAGAAGAAAGTTGCTGCCATTCCAATTCAGGATGACTACTGCTACCCGGGGTTTATTTATTGACCCGGCCGTCGTACTTCCTTCCACATCGTTGCGTCGCATTTCGTTCATCGGCAGTGCTGCTATGAAGCGGCTATTTATTACAAACTTAATATATTTAATAAGAGGCAGAGGCCACTCATTATTATGTATTTTTAACCTATGTTTTCAAATCTCTTCAACTGGCGGCTGGTGTTGGCAACCATTGCAATTATTATTGCCAGTGGAACCATCTTCTATTCGCAATACATCGCCCGAAAAATTGCAGAGGAAGAAAGGCATAAAGTAAATGTATGGGTTGAATCTCTAAAGGCCCGGGCAGCCACTACCGAAGATGCTACCCTTAACCTTACCAACCTCATCACCTCCGAAAACACCGATATTCCCATTGTGGGTACTGATGAAAACGACAACCCACTGGGAGAAAGCCTTAACCTCGATACCAACCTCATCAAAAAAGACAGCAATTACCTCCGCAGAAAAGTACAGGAATTTAAAAACCTGCACGATCCCATCCTGGTGAAGTTTAGCGAGGATCCCGTTCTGATTAACAAGTATTATTATGGCGATTCCAAATTGCAACGGGAAGTACGATATTATCCCATCGTGCAATTAATCATCATTGGGCTGTTTATCTTAATTACACTTCTTGCCGTTTCAGCCCGAAATAAATCTACCCAAAACCAGGTTTGGGCCGGTCTTGCCAAGGAAGCCGCCCACCAATTGGGCACTCCCATCACCTCCCTGGAAGGATGGGTGGAAGTGTTGCGAAGCGAATCGGTGCCCGAAAAAATTGTATCCGAAATCGGTAAAGATGTGGAACGGCTGAAACTGGTAAGCGACCGGTTTGGTAAAATAGGAAGCACCCCCCAGTTGGAAGAAGGGAATATTGTGGCACAAGTAGAAAATATGGCAGGTTATATGCGTAAGCGGGCTACCCATAAAGTGGCCATTGAGGTGAAGAACGACGATCCCGAAACAACGGCTTTGATAAACCCCCCGTTGTTCGACTGGGTGATTGAGAACCTGCTCAAAAACGCCCTCGATGCCATGGAAGGAAAGGGGAGGATAGATATTTTAATTCATAACGAAGCAGCCCGGGTGGTAATTGATATTACCGATACCGGGAAAGGGATCAGTAAGAAAAACCTTCCCCTTGTTTTTAAACCGGGTTTCAGCACCAAGAAAAGAGGTTGGGGGCTGGGCCTCTCGCTCAGCCGGCGAATCATCTCCCAATACCATAGGGGGGAATTGTTTGTAAAAAACAGCGAACCCGGCAAGGGCACCACCTTCCGGATCGAGTTGAAAAAATAGAAAAAGGGCTTCATCCATTCAATCTATTTCTTTAAATTTGCCGCCCAATGCGGCGATGGCGAAATTGGTAGACGCACTACTTTGAGGTGGTAGCGCCCGAAAGGGTGTGGGAGTTCGAATCTCCTTTGCCGCACAGTAAGAGGATGACCTGCAAATGCTGCAGGTCATCTTAATTTTGCACCTAACGTTTACCCCACTATGGCAAATACAATCTCCTGCCCACATTGCGGCCATGCATTTGAAGTAGAAAAGGTTCTCGAAAAAGATATCGAACAACGCCTTCAGAAAGAATACCAGGAAAAACTGCAGAAGTCGCTTGGCAAATTAGACAGCGAAAAAAGGAAGTTGGAAGACGATATGCTTCTGTTCGAAGAAAAAAAGAAAAAGGAAAATGAAATTTTTGCACAAAAACTTCAGCAGGAAAAATTAAAATTAGAAACGGAATTGCAGGAGCAAATCCGGAAAACGGTGAGTGGAGATTTTGAGAACAGGATTAAACTATTGCAACAGGCCAACGAAGAAAATGCAGAGAAATTAAAACTTGCCCGCCAGAAAGAATTTGAGTTATTGCAAAAGGAACAGAAGATGAAGATGAAGGAAGAGGAAATGGCGCTCGAAATGCAAAGAAAAATTCAGCAGGCAAATGAAGAAATTTCGCGCCAGGTACGTGAGCAGGAATCTCAAAAATTTGCTATCCAGGAAAGAAAGGCTCAATTGGAGATGAAGGAACTGCAAATTCAACTGGAAGAACAGCGTAAACTGGCAGAAGAAATGAAGCGCCGGGCCGAACAAAGCTCTATGCAGCGCCAGGGCGAAGCACAAGAACTCTTACTGGAAGAAATGTTGCGGGAGTATTTTCCCTTTGATGTGATTTCGGAAGTGAAAAAGGGTGCCGAAGGCGCAGACTGCATCCAAATAATCCGGAATGAGTTTGGCATAGAATGCGGAAGCATTATTTACGAGAGCAAACGCACCAAAGGCTGGAACCATGCCTGGGTCGATAAATTGAAAAGCGATAAGCGCAACCGGAATGCAGACGTGGCAATCCTCGTAACACAGGTATTTCCCAAAGACATGGATAAATTTGGCGAACGGGAAGGGGTGTGGGTTTGCAGTTTTGAGGAGGTGCAGGGAGTGGCACTGCTCTTACGGCAAGGGGTTATCAATTTGCACAGCCTGCGCGCCAGCAACGAGAATAAAGGGGAGAAGATGCAGATGATGTACGATTACCTCACCGGCAACGAGTTCCGGAGCCATGTGGAAGCTATCGCCGAAGGATTCTTTTATATGAAGGATGCCATCAGCAAAGAGAGAGCACAAATGGAAAAGAACTGGAAGGAAAGGGAAAAGCAATTGGAAAAAGTTTTGCTCAATACCAGCGGCCTTTTTGGCTCCGTAAAAGGAATTGCAGGCTCAGGAATCTCGGATATCCCTTTATTGGACGGTGGCGAAACCCGCCTCCTCGATTAAAATTATCCATTTACTATTTGCACTTCATACAACCCGCTAAACAGGTACCATTTTTTAGTGGCGGGTTCAAAACATTGATACCGCGTACGGATCTTTTCCCCCTTAATAAAAATCCTGTCGCCTTTTATTTTAAATGACTGCCCATTGGGTAGGTCTTCCACCAGGTTTAAACCTTTCTTTGGACTATCGTATTTTTTTAATACCCGCAACAGGTTTTCATCGCCGCAGGTAGATGCAGCCGGGTTTTTCAATGTTTTTAAAAGACTGGCTTCAATATCGGATGGGAAATACCCCTTGCCGGTAAAGTGGGCGAGAATGCTGCTAAATATATTTTTCCATTCTCTGCCATGGGGTTGTACTCTATTGCCAAATTGCTCAAATGTAACCAGGTGAGCCATCTCGTGCAGCAGGGTGATGAGGAAATTGTATTTATTGAGGTTGCTGTTGACGCTTATACGATGAGCCTTCCCACGGTGGGCATGCCGGTAATCCCCTAACAGGCTTTCCCGCTTACGCGTAATCGTTAGGTGAACATGATAAAGCTGGAGATAATGCAGCACCGGTTCATAGGTGCCTTCGGGGATATAATCTCTTAATGAATGGAGCGGTACTTCCTTTTTAGGCATTCGTTTTCCGGTGCTTTAAATACCTCACAGAAAAGAACACTTCCGAAAAAAGGTAAACCAGGTAAAGCAGGAGGGAAGCAAAAACCGCCCGCTTGTTAAATCCATCTCCGGCAATGAATACATAACCCACCACCGCAAGAATTACCCCAAGCATTTTTAAAAACATGCCCGACATTACCGACCTCACAAAGGCATGCGGATTTGAACTGTGGAAAGAACGAATCTGGATTAGAATTGAAACAGACGCCAACAGCATAAAAAGGAGGTTGGCTCCCAATACAATGCGCCAGTCGATATGATGAGAAGATAGGATATCCCTTAAAAAATATATCGCACTGCTGCACAAAATAAAAATAAGGACTAAAGGAATAAAGATAAATTTCGAATGGATCATTTGCTTTTAGATTTCCCCTGGGTTTCTATCATTAGTTTAATTAGTACCCCGGCAATAAACAGCAAAGGTAAAACCCAAACGGCAAAGGGAGTAGAAAGTTCAGGTTATTCACCTGCTTTTAACCGAAAAAATTAGAAAGTCTCTATCCCTGCAAGGAATAGCGTGGCAAATGCGGCAATGCGAAGTAACATCTGGTTAGAATCTATTTTATTCATTTACAGCTTTCGCCAACTGCTCATTTCCAAATGCCACCACATTGGCCCCCATGTGGCAGGCTCCATTAAAACTGGCGGTAGCATCAATTTGAAGTTTAGAGGTATGGATGTTCCCCTCAATTACGGCTTTCCCATGTAGATATAAAATATCGTTTACACTTACCTTTCCCAGAACCCGCCCCAGTATATCGGCTTCCTGGGCCATGATATCCCCTTCTACTACCGCCTCGGGGCCAAGCAGAATTTTAGCCCTGGAGGAAAGATTCCCTTTAAGGACGCCATCAATCCGAATGTCGCCTTCCGATTCTATATTTCCTGAAATTATTACTCCGGCACCAATGATGGTACATCCCGCAATGGGAAGATGGCTGGCATCTTTTGATTTTATTCCGAACATAGCTCAGGGTTTTTGGTAAGGAATGGATTATTCATTTTCTAACGTAAACCAGGTGCTATTATTGCGTGTTCTTTAATAATTTGGGAAATATTTATCCCCATTGCCCTCTCCGGTTAATCATCAAAATCTTCCAGCTTGGGCATTTTTAAACGGGTGGTATCCCTGGGTTTCACCTTACCCTGTAATACTTTTTCGAGGTCGGAAAAATATTGGTTTTGTTGCAACATAGCCCGCTCCATCGAGTCGGTGCGGATCTTTAAATCCCGGTATTCCTTCATTTGCCGGGCATCTCCGTAGCCCGATCCGGGCAGATAGTATTTTAGAGGAGTAAATATAATCAACGAGGCCGTGAGCGCAATCATGATGATAAATACGGCACTCAAAACCACGTAAACGCTCCAACGGGTTAGTTTAAATTGCACCACTTCCTCATAGCTGTCCTCATTCATTACCACCAAACGGTAATGATTACGGAGCCTTTTCAATCGGTTGGTAACGTCAGATTTTGGCATAGGAAGTAAGGTACATTAAAAACCCGAAGCTAACGGATGGTTAGTAAGTGAATATCAGCCTAAAATTATTCACAAAAAATTGCAATTCCTTAGGATAAATTTGTGGAGGCTTAAGGAAAAATAGCGATCTTTAATTATAACATATACCAATTCAACTTCATGCGTTATTCCAAGCAGTTGAAAGCTGTTTTTATTCCGGCCTTTTTGTTCCTCTCAAACCATCTTGTTGCCCAGCCTACCTGGACCTTAGATCTTTTTGGGAACGAAAAGAAACCCGAACAATACGAAGAAAAGAAACTTCCCTCTGAGAAGACCGGTGAAAAAAAATTCACCGCCTTCCGTCGCTTCCTTCAAAATAATACCACGCGGTATAACTATTATTTTAATGCTACCAATAAAATTGATGCGGTAATTGAACGTGCCAAACTTGCCCAAAAAGATGATTACAGCAAATTGCTGAGTTTCTATCCTTATTCCCTGGATGCCACGGCTGCTCAAAAAGTAGAATTAGACTCTGTTATTTATAAAGCCACCGGAGGGATCTTGTTGCACGACCTGCGCAGCGATTGGGTGGATAACATGTACCTGCTGATGGGGCAGGCTTATTTTTATCAAAAGATTTTTGATTCTGCCGCTCTAACCTTTCAGTTCATCAATTATAATTTATTTCCCCGAAAGAAGAATGAAGACGACGACCGAACCGTAGGCTCCAATGAATCGGGGGCACGGGTGTTATCAATTGCCAATAAAGAAAAACAAAATGTACTTCAAAGGGTGGCCGGCCTGCCTCCCAGCCGAAACGATGCCCTGCTTTGGCTGGTGCGTACCCTCATAGAACAGGAAAAATATGGCGATGCCGCAGGGCTCATGAATATTTTATCGGCAGATCCTAATTTGCCATCCCGGTTGAAAACAAGCCTGGAACAAATAAAAGCTTATTGGTTTTATAAGCAACAAATTTACGACAGTTCCGCCAGGCACCTCGAGCTGGCATTGAATACCGCTGATACAAAACAGGATAAAAGCCGGTGGGAATTTCTCCTGGCCCAAATGTGTGAAATGTCCGGGCAATTTGATAAGGCTTCTCATTATTACCTGGTTTCTGCAAAGCATACCGTAGATCCGGTAATGGACATCTATGCCCGGCTTAATAATGCCAAAATGGAAAGAGATGAAGGCAATCAGCGTGAATTGGAAAAAAGCATTGCCAACCTGTTGAAGATGGCAAGAAAAGATCGGTTTGAAGCCTACCGCGATATTATTTATTATTCTGTTGCTCAGTTATCCCTGGAGAAACCGGATACTGCAGCATCTAAAATTTACTTTGCGAAGAGCATTAAATACAATACCAGCAATCCATCGTACCGGAATAAATCTTTCCTTCATTTGGGCGACTTTGCCTACCTCGAGAAAGATTTTCAGACAGCATCCAGTTATTACGACAGCCTGTTGCTGGATGATGAATCGTTGAAGCCGGAAGCCGATAAAATTAATGCACGGAAAAATACATTGAGCAATATTGTGGCTCAAATTAAAATTATAGAGCGGGAAGACAGCCTGCAACGGATAGCCAATATGTCACCCGCTGATAGGGACGCCTTTGTGAAGAAACTGGTTAAACAGGCCCGGAAAGCGCAGGGTATCAAGGCTGAGGAAGATGATTTCGCCGGCAATACCCTTATCACCTTTGCAACCGACAAGGATGAACCCATTGATCTTTTTGCCGCCCCTTCTAAAGGCGACTGGTATTTTAATAATCCGCAGATGAAATCGAAGGGATATTCCGAATTTATTGCCCAATGGGGGAAACGGGATAATGTAGATAACTGGCGTAGGAAAAGCGCCATGGTGGCTGCAGGCAATATCAATCAGAATGTGAACCTGAATGATCCCCTTGCTCCTCCCGGCCAGGCCCTGGGTCTGGATGGAAAGGCGGTCGGTAAGGAAGCTGAGGCTGTTCCCAGTTTTGAAGGATATATTGCCAACCTGCCCCTTACCCAGGAAAAACTGGACAGCAGTAATTCATTAATTGCATCCAGCCTGATTACCCTCGCTAAGCTCTTCCAAAATGAACTGGAAGACTATTCGGAAGCCATAAGCAATTACGATGAGTACCTTCTTCGTTTTCCTCAGGGCGATGCTAACGGTGAAGTGTACCTGGGTTTGTATTATTGCTATAATAAGTTGGGCAATACAGCCAAAGCGGATTATTATAAAAACCTGGTGGTTACTAAACATCCGGGTACGGTGGCTGCGAAAACCATCACCAACCCGGCCTCTCTTTATCCCGAAAGGAATAACCCCGAAGCCATGGCAAGATATGGACGGATTTATGACCTATTTATTGAAGGGAAATATGTGGAAGCGGTAGAGGATAAAAAGAAAGCGGATAGCGTGTATGGGAAAAACTACTGGTCGCCCCAGTTGCTTTATATTGAAGCCGTGGCCCATGTGAAAAACCAGGAAGACAGCCTCGCCAAAATCGTGTTGAATAATTTAATTCAGCTTTACCCCAAATCGCCCCTTAAAGAAAAAGCAGAAACCCTGGTGTCGGTTTTAAGCCGCCGCAAAGAAATTGAAGCATACCTTACCAACCTTCAGGTTACCCGTGCCGAAGAAGATGATAAAATCCTCATAAACGATAACTCGCGCCCTGCAGCTCCAAAAAACGCACCCGTTTCCGAAGCGCCCAAACTGGTTTCCCCTGTTTTGAAATCGCCGGTAAACGCAAACGACTCCATACAACTCCCTGCATCCATGGTTAGTGGAAATTTTGTATGGCAGGCCGATTTACCCCACCTGGTGGTCATGGTGCTCGATAAGGTGGATGGAGTGTATGTAAATGAAGCACAAAATGCCATGAACCGCTACAACCGCGAAAAGTATTCCTCCAAAAATATTCTTCTCAAAAAAGAAACCTTCAATCCCAACCAGCAATGGATTACGTTCGAATCCTTTGCCAATGCAGATGATGCACTGGCCTATTACGACAAGCTTAAAAAAGATGCCACAGTAGAATTGTCGTGGCTGCCGGTTAATAAATACAGTTTCTTTATTATTTCCAAAGCAAATTTGGATAAGCTCAAAGAAAACAAAGATTTTCTTTCTTATAAAGCATTGCTTGAAAAACAATATCCTGGCAGGTTCTAAGCCTGTTTCTGTAAAATCATATCATGACAAAAGCGGTTAAAATTTTGTGGACGGTATTTTTTGTTGGGCTTGGCCTGGTCGTATTGATTTTTGCCGGTGCCAGTTGGGGCCTTTTTGGGAAAATGCCTTCCATGCAGGAATTGGAAAATCCGGAGGCCGACCTCGCCAGTGAGATCATTAGTGCCGATGGTAAACAGATGGGAAAATATTACGCTGAGAACCGGAGCGAAGTAAAATACAGCGAGATTTCACCTAACATCATTCATGCCCTGATTGCCACCGAAGATCAAAATTTTTACGAACACTCAGGCATAGACGCAAAAGCCGTTGCGAGGGCCGTTGCAAAGCTTGGCACCGACGGAGGTGGCAGCCCCATCACCCAGCAATTAGCAAAAATGATGCTGGGCCAGGGTAAAGGAAATATTTTTAAGCGGATTATCGATAAACTAAAAGAATGGGTGGTAGCTGTAAAGCTCGAAAGGAATTTCACTAAGGAAGAAATCCTTACCCTTTACCTTAACCGCGCTCCCTGGGGAAATGTGTACGGCATCCGGAATGCATCCCGTACTTATTTTCAGAAAGAACCAAAAGACCTGAGTATTGAGGAAGCCGCTGTTTTAATTGGTATGTTGAAAGGCTTTATTTATGATCCGATTCGCCATCCTTCCGCCTCTCTATACCGTAGAAATACAGTAATCGACCGGATGGTGGACACGAAGCAACATTACCTGAGCCGGGAAATGGCGGCTAAGCTGAAAGCGAAACCTCTCATCACAAATTATAAAATAATAGATGAAAACCTGGGGATTGCTCCCTATTTCAGAGCAGTGCTCGCCGGCCAGCTTAAAGACTGGGCAAAAACACATAAGAACCCCAAAACCGGAGATCCCTATAATATTTACCGGGATGGCCTGAAAATTTACACCACTATTGATTCCAGGATGCAGGCCATAGCCGAAGACGCAGTGGAGAAACACATGCCAGTTGTACAGAAGAAACTGGATGGGTACTTTAAGGTACGGGGAGATAAAATTTGGAAAGGCCACGATAACGTGATTGAGGCCGCTATGAAATATACCGACCGGTGGAAGAAAATGAAAGAAGATGGAGTAGCAGAGGCGGATATCAAAAAGTCGTTTAAGATTCCGGTGAAGATGAAAATTTTTTCCTGGTCGGGAAACGACAAACACGAGAAGGATACAGTGATGACTCCTTATGATTCCATTAAATATCACAAACAACTCCTGCAAACCTCCTTTGCGGCAATGGATCCCATTACCGGCGAAATCAAGGCCTGGGTAGGAGGAATTAATTTTAAATGGTTCAAATTTGATCACGTCACGGCCAACAGGCAGGTAGGATCTACCTTTAAACCGTTGCTTTATACCCTTGCCGTTACGGATGCAGGTTATACCCCCGCTACTTATATTGAGGGCGGGCCACTTACTTTGGGTGGTAAAACGATAAATACCCGCGGCGGCACTATGGCTAATTGCCTCGCCTGGTCGGTAAATGGTGCTGCCTGGCATTTAATGGCTGTAATTGGAGTAAAGCGTACCATCGAGTTTGCTAAACAATGCGGTATTACCGTTACCCTTCCTCCTTATCCTTCCATAGCGCTTGGTGCTGCCGAAATTCCCATGCTGCAGATGTTGCAATCCTTCACGATGTTCCCTAATAAAGGATACAATACGCCTCCGGTTTATTTAACGAGAATTGAGGATAAGAATGGAAACCTGATTGAAGAATTTAAAGTAGCACAAAGCAAACAGGTTATTAGCGAGGCCGATGCTTATACCATGGTGAAGATGATGGAAGGGGTTATCGCCATTGGTACGGCAAGGCGCTTGAACAGTTATAACATCCCCACCGAAATTGCGGGTAAAACCGGTACTACCAATGGAAATACTGATGGGTGGTTTATTGGATACAGCCCCGAACTGCTCGCCGGAACCTGGGTAGGTTGCGAAGATCCTTTCATTCCAATATACCAGAATAATGGGGGAGGTGCTGAAATGTCGGCACCCAACTGGGGTGAGTTTATGAAGCGGGTTTATGCGGATAAAAAATTGGGTTATGGGAAGCAAACCAAGTTTGATGAACCGGCTCAATTCAGGGATGATCCTATTTATGCCAATGCAAATTTTTTAAACCTTGCCAATAGTGGCGACAGCCTGACGGATATGAATAACGATGCAGACGCGGGCGATTTCTTTGGTGATTTGGGTTCGGAAGATTATGCAATTCCTGAAAAGAAGCACGACACGTCAAAAAAGAATAATCCAAAGAAGGAAGAATTAAAGCCCGGGGCTCAAATGCCCTCCGGAAAAAATCAGGAAGGGAGAAAGCCGCCGGTAAAATCAACAAACGATTATTAATTCCGGAAAACAGCTTCATTCCGGATATTTTCACCTGATTAATCGGTGGCTAATAAGCCATAGATTTCCGAGTCAATAAATTTTCCGTTATAATACAGGTTTTGCCGATGGTACGCTTCTCGTTTAAACCCGCAAGACTTAAGCAGGGAAGCGGAAGCCTGGTTGTCGGGATTGATGTTCGCCAAAACACTATGGAATCCACAGGTATTAAAAATGAAATCGGAAGTTTTTTGTAAAGCTTCTTTCATGATTCCCTTTTTCCAATATTCCGGGAGAAGAGTATAACCCACTTCGGTTCTGAAATTTTCTTTTTCCATTCGCCAATAGGCAATGTTTCCGATAGCCACTCCGGGATTGTTTCGCAACTCCAGCATCCAAAAGATAGCCATATTGTTTCCCTGATCGGTATTTATCCGGTGCATATGCATACGGGTGGCTTCCAAATCCGCATCAGGCGCCCGGTCCAGGTAACGGATAATGAGTGGTTCTGAGCGCATACGATGAAATACGGCTTCATCCGCATCTTCCAGTTTTCGAAACAGCAAACGTTCCGATTTCAACACCGGAAATACGGAGAAGTCAACATTTAAAGTGCGCATTTCAATTAATTATTTATGCAACCGCTTTGTTAACCAGGCTGGCCGCCTCACTCAATAAGATGGCGCTCTGTACTTTCAGCCCGCTCTCATCAATTAATTTTTTAGCAATATCGGCATTGGTACCCTGGAGGCGGACAATAATCGGGATATTGATATTCCCAATGGATTTATAGGCATCAATTACCCCCTGTGCCACCCGGTCGCAACGCACAATCCCTCCAAAAATATTGATCAGGATGGCGTTTACTTTGGGATCTTTTAAAATAATTCGGAAACCCGCTTCTACAGTTTGCGCATTGGCTGTTCCCCCCACATCCAGAAAATTTGCCGGGTCGCCACCACTCAGTTTGATCATATCCATTGTGGCCATTGCTAATCCGGCACCATTTACCATGCAACCTACATTGCCATCCAGTTTAACAAAGTTGAGGTTGTATTTTGCCGCTTCCACTTCGGTGGGGTCTTCTTCGGTAATATCTCTCAGGGAAGCTACATCCGCATGACGCATCAAAGCATTATCATCAATGTTCATCTTACAATCTACCGCAATAATTTTTTCATCGCTGGTTTTAAACATCGGGTTAATCTCAATCATGCCGCAATCGAGGCTTACGTAAGCATTATAAAGATTGGTTACAAACTTCACACAGTTCTTCAGGGCTTCGCCGCTTAACCCCAGGTTAAAAGCAATTTTTCGTGCCTGGAAGGGTTGTAAGCCGGAGGCAGGGTACACCCATTCTTTAAAAATCTTTTCGGGGGTATCGTGGGCCACATCTTCAATGCTCATACCGCCTTCGGTACTGTACATAATTACATTTTGCCCCTTGCTACGGTCGAGCAGGATAGAAAGATAAAATTCTTTTACCGGGTTAGGTCCTTCGTAGTAAACATCCTGCGCAATCAGCACTTTGTTCACCACTTTTCCTGCGGGCCCCGTTTGAATGGTAACTAAAGTGCCACCCAGGATATTGGTGGCAATCCGCATCACATCCTCAGCTCCTTTACCCACTGCAACACCGCGCTGGTCTTTTCCCACGATGGTTCCTTTACCACGGCCACCAGCATGAATCTGGGCTTTTACCACTGTAAATTTGCCTCCAAACTGAGTATGGATTTGCCGGTAGGCTTCTTCCACTTCGGCAGGGGTACTTGCCGGGATACCTTCCTGAACCGGTACATTGTATTTTTTTAACAGTTGCTTGGCCTGGTATTCATGTAAATTCATCGGGAAAAAATTTTCGCGAAGATAATTAAAAAGGCATTTGATCCCCGGGAAGCCTTCGGTTTGGGTTTCTGATCCAATGCGGTTATACCTTTCCGGTTTTGCTTCCATCATTGTAAATTTGCCGGTTTAATGATGCATTGTTTCCCCGTTAAATGGTTATTGGTTATGCTGCTGATGGCAATGGCTCCTGCCATGGCGAGTGCACAAATAAAGCGGAACCTCACCGGCGAGCTGTCGGGCAGGTTAAAATCCATAGGGCAGATAAATACCGGTTCTAAAGATTCCAGTTCCGGATTCAAGAGGCGCGACGACCGGAAAGACTCTATCACTATTTATTTCACCTATTTCGATTCTACCAACAGGAGGCATATCGATTCATCCGTTAATGATTTTGACACCTATTTTTCAGTTCCTTCTAATTATTTATATCTGGGAAACAATGGGGCAGCGGCATATCCCCTGATTTTTCAACCTAATTACCAGCCTGGTTGGGATCCTGGTTTTCATGCCTTTGATATTTACCGGTCTACTATTGAAGGAACCAAATTGTATCGAACCACGCGGCCCTTCAGCGAACTCGATTATCAACTTGCTTCCGGTAAAGAGCAAATGATAAAAGCTATCCATACCCAGAATCCTAAACCCAATCTGAATTTTGGATTCGATTATCGTATGATTTCCGCACCGGGGTTCTTCATCTCCCAAAACAACAACCACAACAGCTATCGCCTTTATGCCACCTACCAGGGAAAGAAAAAGCGATTCAACAGCAGCCTGATAATAGTTGGAAATAGCATCCGGGCATCACAAAATGGAGGAATCATTAACGATAGTTTACTACGGGATATTAACCATAAAGACCGGTTTAGTATTGACGTAAACCTTGCCAACCGCAGCAATTATTCTGCAAACCCGTTCTCCACGAAAGTGAACACTGGCAATATATATAAAGACTTCAACCTGCTATTCCGCAATAGCTACGACCTGGGAAAGAAGGATTCACTAATCATCAATGATAGTACCACTGAATATTTATTCTATTCAAAACTGCGCATCCAACATACGTTTCGGCTGGGTACATTCAATTACCGGTTTACTGATCAGTTTGCCGATTCAGCGTTGTACCACGATTGGTTCCATATTCAGTTTGATACAGTACGCAATACCTATCTCAGGCAGGAAGACTGGGTGCTCCTGAGTAATGACTTTTCTCTTTATTCATTTCCTGAAACAAGAAACCCCACTCAATTTATACGAGTGGGTGTTACCACAGAGCAAATTAGAGGCACAAAATCTGATTCGGCTTCTAAAATGCAAATCAATAACCTGATGGTTCATGGCGAATATCGTAACCGCACCCGAAACCGGCTTTGGGATGTATTATTAAAAGGCGAGTTTTATTTAGGAGGGTCATACAGTGGGGATTATATGGCTTATGGTAAAATCAACCGGTATCTCAATAAGGGGTTGGGTAACATCAGTATCTTTTTCAGGAATACCAATCGAACGCCTTCCTTTGTATTTGATGGAGAGTCGGGATTTAATTTAAGTGATACCATCTCATTAAAGAAAGAAAATATTATTTCTTTTGGAGCCGTTTCAGAAAATAAATTTGCCACACTTAGTTTCACCAACCACCTCATCAATAACTATTCTTATTTCACAGACTATATACATAAAGACCAATACAACAAACCAATCAATCTTATTCAAATCAGTGCTTCAAAAAAAATCCGTATTTCCAAACGCTGGTATTGGTACAGCACCCTCACTTTCCAGCAAACCGATGGTGCGGCGCCTATTCACGTTCCCCTGCTTTATACCCGCAACAGTCTGGCATTTGAAGGTACCTATTTTAAAAACCTGCTAATCAGTACGGGGATTGAACTCCGGTACTTTACCCCTTTTAAGGCCAATAATTTCTCCCCCATCACAGCTCAGTTCTTTCCCCAGAACCAGGTAACCATTAAGAACCTTCCGGATATTGCTGCGTTTGTGCATTTCCGTATTAAAGCGTTTACCCTTTATGTTAGGGGAGAGAATTTGAATACCGTTAATTTTGCAGATGGGTTTAGTTTTACAAATAATAATTTTGCGGCGCCTCATTATCCTACCCAGGGCTTTATGTTGAGGTTGGGGATTAAATGGTGGTTTGTGAATTAGAATTAATGCTAATATTTTCTGCTGAAATGAGATGCAGTGAAGCTTAATTTTATTTAGCCTTATTATTTTGTTCAATTTTTTTTCCGGTATTATTTTTACCCCCGGGGTGGGGGCAGCAAAGGGCCTGAGATTTTTTTTAAATAAATAACTTTAATGACCTCAGAAGTTTCAAATATTGAATTCAATTTACTTTGACATCATCTTCGTTTTCCTTGATACCGAACTATCCCAACTTTTTAATTCATTAAACTGTTGTCCCGGTTAGCCCATAAATATTTGTGGCAGATTTAGTAGACCTGATATTTTCAAAAAGCATCAAAGCCAGGAGACGATAATAAAAATAATCACCCGTATTTATCTAATTTTATATAATTTCTCTGAATATGGCTATTAATCCTATTCGAACTGTTAAGGTGATGCGTTACATTTTGCCTCTACGTGAAGGAGGATCCCTTCCGGCACTGGCAGAGGCGGATGATAATTTTAAGTATGTTCTTAAATTTAGCGGTGCCGGCCAGGGCCCAAAAATGCTTATTGCAGAACTTCTTGGGGGCCTGATTGCAAAAAAAATACAATTGAAAATTCCCGAAATTGTATTTGCTGGTTTAGATGTTGATTTTGGAAGAACCGAGCCAGATGAAGAAATCCAGGACTTGTTGAAATTTTCTGAAGGGCTCAACCTGGGTATTCATTACCTGTCGGGTGCGATCTCTTATGATCCAACCATAATTTTAGATCCATTTTTAGCATCGAAGATTGTATGGCTGGATGCTTTCATTACTAATATCGATCGCACTTTTAAAAATAATAATCTCCTTTGGTGGCAAAAAGAACTTTGGGTTATTGATAATGGAGCTGCTTTTTATTTCCATTATAATTGGCAGGAATTTGACAGTGCTTCTAAAAACCCTTTCAAATATATAAAAGATCATGTGTTGCTTTCGCAAGCCAGCCTTTTAAAGGAAGCAGATGAGTTTGCGCATCAATTCTTGGATGAAGTATTTTTCGATGAAATCGTCCAGGCAATTCCCGACGATTGGTTGCAATGGAAAGACACTGAAATGACCCCTAAAGAAATAAAAAAGGTTTATTTTGAATTTTTATCTTCAAGACTCGCCCATTCTGAAATCTTTCTAAATGAAGCCCTGAATGCCAGAAAACAAACTTTATGAATATGCAGTAATTCGCCTGGTGCCTAAAGTTGAAAGAGAAGAATTTTTCAATATTGGGCTTATTTTATTTTCAAAAAAGGCTGATTATATCAGGGTTGAGTATATGATTGATAAAAAGAAACTTTCTGTTTTGAAACATGAACTCGACTTTGAGGAGATAGATAATAATCTGAAAGCATTTAAACATGTAGCAAAAGGGGAAGAATCTTCCGGTCCTTTAGCCAAAATGGAGATAGCTGAAAGGTTTCGGTGGCTAACTGCAGTTAGAAGTGCTGTAATCCAAACTTCTTGCCCGCATCCAGGCATGACAAATGATTTGGATGAAACCTTCACCCGGCTTTTTGATGAGTTGGTGAAATAAACCCATAGTAGGAAATTGGATCCCCAAGTGCCAAAAAAGAATGAATTAAGTTTATTAGGATCAAATATTGGCTATTTTTTCTCTCTAAAAATTTATTCAGAGAAACTTCCTGGGGTTATTAAATGGTTTGAATTACTCAAGCTTTTGGTAAAAGGAATTAGATAAAATTCTCATCCCTTTAACTAATGAGATTTATTTCCAGGCTGAATTTTCTTTATCCTTATTTCTTTGTTCGAATTTTTTCCAGCCCTATTTTTACCCCCGGGGCGGGGGCAGCAAAGCGCCCCAAATTTTTTTCGATTTCTCCCCGCCTAGGTTCGCATCGCACGAACCAAATAGGGAGGATCAAACTCACAAATGCACAATCGCTTCAATCTTGAAACGGCACTATTCATCCTTCGGAAAACTTGCGCCAGATGAGCAAGATGAGCCGTTTCCCTGATTAAGGTTCGTGCAGACACGAACCGGGGCGTAGGGCAAAAGCGACGGCGCAAGGGTGATTACAAATTTTATTATTGCCGAAGCTACCGTTTACCTGCTCTCTATCTACGATAAATCCGAAAAAGAAAACCTTCCCGATAAAGAACTAAATGAACTTTTGAAGCTCGTGCCTGAATAAAACTGCTTTGTTTTCACTTTACTTTCCGATAGCAATTGCTGTCTTGATAATACCCCGTGCAAAATCCTATTACCCCTTTTCGAGTTTCAAAAAAAGTCTCTACGCTCATGTCTGTATCAGTTAGTAATTCTGGGAACTTTGAAACATCTCTGTCAAGATTAAAGAAAAAAGAAGAAAACTGAACCTTATCAGTACTTTTCATCACCCACTTACCGTTCATTTCCAAAACCATCTTATTGTTTTTGTCATAAACTTTCCGGTGATAAATGTTTTGGGGCTTTAATTCAATCGTATCAAATGTGTTTTTATATCCAACCGACGAATAGCTCCCGTACAATTCTTTTTCTGTATAGCTATTATCGCAGGATGAGATAAGCAAACTTACAACCCCGCAAAATATAAACTTTCTCATGGTTAAAAATTTTGAAGTTTGATTTCTTGCTGTAACTGATCAATTTGGTTTTGATAATAAGCGTTATTTTGATAGACCTTTTTCTGTATATCAGTATTGCTTTCTATCCAGATGTAAGTTTGGTAAGTATTGCCATATTGCAGATGCTCGCTTCTTTCCCAATTTTGAACATTGCGGCGATAATAAAGAGATTGTCTCGATTTTGAATCGGTCATTAGGAATAATGTCTTATCGCCAAGTTTATACCACGAAACATCCGATCTTCCTATCATTTGCTCCCACATATCTTGGGCTACAAATGGATTGGCGTTTCCATAATCCATCTTCACTAACCCCTTGGAGTTGATAGATGTCAAAGAAGCTTTTCTTGCTAAAGTAGAATAAGAAGAAAGATAGGAATGCAACAAGCCAAAAGCGCCTTCATTAGAATTGTCAAAATCAGAAATCAGGCTTTTCGTTGGTCCTGTACCTTGTCTGAATTCCTTAAAAATAGTTGACCAGCTAATATTTTCATCTCTTTGGGTATACCCCCTGATTAAAGATTCGCCGTTTTTAATAATATTTGATGCCCCTGTTTGTCTATCAACAATTTTGGTATCTCCGTTTTTTTGATGATAAAAATCTATTTTATTGCCCCCAAGATTACTTATCTTATTTCCATTCTGATCGAACTCATCAGGCGGTAAAGGTTCAGCACCCGTCGGGTCGGTGTATCGTATTGGGTTATTAAAGAATGCAGAGTACAGCGACCAGGCGGGCATTTTACTTGCGAGTGGGTCTATAACCATCCATCTTCCTATTTGGATATCATACATTCTTGCTCCGTAATCCAACCAATCTAAACCTGAACCGTCAGAGAACTCTTGTCTCTGCTCTTCCTTACCATTGTACTTATTCTGGTTTTGAAGTATACCGGCGGCTTTACTGGATATGCCACACATAACTAACCCGAAGGGGTAGTAGGAATTTTCTTCTAACAAAGCTCCACGTGTGTGCACCACCTGCAGGTTATCAAAATACACATCAATCGCAGATTCATTACTGCAATAAATATAGACATATCCGTTCTTAGGAACAGCAATCTGTGAAAGATCTCCATGATGCTCTTCTACTGTGCCGTTTGCATCAACTGCGCTGTACTCAAAATTCACAGCCCTAAACTGCTCATCAAAAAAGATCACATTGATATAGGCTCGTGGCTTTGATGGATTGTTACTATTCTGCTGCCCCTGCTGAGCCAGCGTATTCGTCATCAGATCAGTGGAAGCAGAATTGTAAATAACTGAAGCATTATCTATTCCATGTACAGCAGTTGCTGCAGCAGGGCTGCCTAAAAACCCATTGAGGATATCAATTATCGTTACCGCATTGCCCGGACCGGGATTGCTGCCACAATTTAGCAAATAATAAGATATTCCAAACACATCAATTTTATCACCTGCCATCACCTTTAATGTTATTCCCAGGCCAGTTTTTGCTCCATTACCGTTCAATTTATACATTTTTTGGCTGTTGGAACTTTCAAAGCCCGGATCTGAGGGAACATTGCCTATCCCGTTTGCATTATTGGTATAAGCCGTTATTCCCGGTGGGTTCGTTGCAATGTTTGCTGTAACAATATCATAGTATTGTGCTTCTGTAGCCACCGTTTGTTGCTCTAAAGTAGCGCTTGGGTATTTGTCCACCCGCTGCTCCTCCGTTATTAAAGATCGGACATTTCCCAGATGATCTTTTAGATAATAATCATAAAGAAACGGCGCATTGTTCGGCGTATTATTCACATTCGGGCGTATCCTTCCCTCCTCATGCCCTATATAGCTCAACTGACCATCCTCATACACAAATCCATTCTCATAAGTCTTTGTCTTGTCATCATGCCCCGTTTCATTCCGCCTTGGTTCGTGTCTGCACGAACCAAATAGGGAGGATCAAACTCACAAATGCACAATCGCTTCAATCTTGAAACGGCACTATTCATCCTTCGGAAAACTTGCGCCAGATGGGTTGTTTCCTGATATCGGTTCGTGCAGACACGAACCGGGGCAGTGGGAAATTGAAACAACTATTTTTACGCTTGTAAACCTTCATCACAAAGGGATACAGCCTTTTTTAACCCGGTTTTAGTCGGACAATAATGATTCCTTTATAATAAATGATTTCGCAAGAGATAAGCAATAAAAATACAGGAGCCGTAGGAAAAAACAATATAAAGAATTACAAAAAATAAACTCAACGGGCTGTAGCTTTTGTTTTGATATTTCTCATCATATAATGCAACAATTGTTTCTGCTTTTGCATTTGACATAAGCAGATACCAATTTAGAGCTATTAAAGGCAGTCCTATTAAAATTGATGTAAGTGTCGGATTCAATCCCGCAGATTGATATTTGTTAATTAAAAGCACTATGGATAAAACATTACATATCATGCATGATGATATAAAAACAACACTGGAAAATGCATAATCTGAATCATTTTTGTTTATTTTTTTTACAAACATCGCTACGCTGTAAAAAAAGAAGTAATAAATATTACTCATCCTATTTTACTTTTTGCCATCATGAAAAATTTCTTCTCCCAATGTAGCATCAATTATTCCCCATAAAACTCCTACAACTGGAAACGCCATCCCTATTCCAGACATTACAAGATTTACTCCCAAATGTGCACCACTAATATTACCTGAAGTATAATTGATAATACTCGACGATACATCTAATGCAGACATAACTTTTGCAACCCTTCCAAAATTTTTGGCAACATTTTCTCCAACGTCTTCTATAAATTTAGCTTCTCCAACAACATTCTTTTTAAGAGCTTCCATTCCTGTTGTGGCATTGGTCGCTACAGATAATGGATCAGTAAATTCTTTTACTTTATCTCCACTACCCGCATTTCCTCCAGGTGATGGTTCACTGTTGGCAGGATCACCTTTTGTCACTGGTCGTTTTGACGTAACAGTGACGTTCTCATTCATTCCATCTTTTCCTATTAATGAAGCAGTTCCATCTGGGTTTAAATTATAATTTCCTGTGCCATTTCCTTTATCATCATGTCCATATTCAACACCTGTTTTTCCAATATATTTTACATCAGAATTCTTATAATTTCCATTTAAATCTTTAGCCCCATTAGGATTTTGTTCAGGGCTATGAGCCCAAGCCTCTGCTGAAGCTTGATCATGAGCTTCTTCTACCTATTTTACACGACTTACACCATCTGCATCGATATACTTTATCCAATCTTCTGGTCCCATTCCATCCGGATCAATATATCTTAATGGGTTATCAAAAGCATAATTGTAAGGTGAGTAGCGGCGCATTAATTCAGACTTTGGGTCAATAACCATCCACCTTCCGATCTGATTATCATACATTCTTGCCCCATAATCTAACCATTCAATACCTGAACCATCAGAGAACTCTTGCCGTTGTTCTTCTTTACCATTGTACTTGTATTTATTTTCAGGCCCTCCGAACGCCAATGCTTTGGATGATATCCCCGCCATCGTCAGTCCGAACGGATAATAACTTGTTTCTTCCACTATCCTCCCTGGGGTATGGGTAATTTGGAAATTGTCAAAGAACAGCTCCTCGTCGCTCTCGTTGCTCACATAAATATACGCATAACCATTTGCGGGTACGATAATGCTGTTGCCACCCAGTAAATAAAAATGCTGCGCACTTCCTACCGTATTAAGCGGGTAAAACTGGCTTTGCTGGCATACAAAGTTAAACTGTTTCCGCCACGGCGCACAGGCTTCTAAAAATAACACATTTAAATATGCTTTTACCAGGTTTGTTGGGTTTGCCGGCGACT
>CAZYKA010000032.1:0-5497 GCA_964647915.1 uncultured Ferruginibacter sp.
GAAAGAATTGATTTTAACAGGGATCTTCATTTTCAAACCCAAACCAGCATCGATACGCTCGATTATTCGGGAGAGGGGCTAAACCGGGGAAGTAAACTTATCCTGGCTGCCTGCGGCGAACCCAAAAGGCAACTGATAAATAGAGAAGATTTTCTACAATCAAATTTTCCGGAGAAAGGATTCCATTGGGTAATGCCGGGGGTATTGGCTGTAACCCTAAAGCCTTTTAGCAGTTACGATCATGCATCCAGGGAAATATCGGAGTTTGAACTACTGTTTAAAGATATTGGTGGCACAATGAAGGATAGGGTAGCCATGATCATTGTGGCCGATGAGGGTGGGGAGGTGGCAGCTTCAATAAATAATTTTCTGTGGATTAGTTTTACACGGACAAACCCTTCCCATGATGTATATGGAGTGAATGAGACTATACAATTCAAACATTGGGGTTGCACCGGGCCGGTAATTTTGGATGCACGAATAAAACCGTTTCATGCCCCGCTGTTACAAAAAGATCCGGAGGTGGAAAACAGAATCAACAAATTGTTTTTACCCGGAGGAAGCCTGCAGGGGAGAATTTGATTATTCCTCGGATCTAACCACAATTTTTGCATTAAATTCTTTGGCCACCGCATCAAAAAAGGCCTTTGTTTCCGCATATTCTGCCACCGGAACAATATGATTTTTTAGTTCCAGGGTACTAACGGAGAGGAGTTCCCCGGTGGTTTCATTAAATGAAAAATTGGTTGAAAAGGTTCCCGATTTTATTTTCAACATCTGAGCAGCGGGCAGGGTTTCTGGTTTAAAACCAACCGGTAATTTGTATATGGTACTGTCTGATTTTACAAACGGGTTTGGAAAATATACATCCTGGGTACGATTTTCTGCAGGGGGCAGGTTGGCCTTCCAAATCCGGTATAACCTGGGGTCGAGAAACATTTTCCCATTGGTCATGACAGACGGAAGTTTTTCTATTTCCATCCTGATATGATATGCTCCTTTTTGATTGCCATCTGTCACCTCAAACTGGTCGGGTTGTGGAAATCCGAAGTAATGAAACAAAATCATTTTCTGGTAGTCCTTTTTCTCTTTTGTTAACTGAATCCCTTTATATTCTCCGGTTGTAGAAATAAAAATTTCGGTGGATGCACTTCCATCCGGTGAAAGGGTAACGATTGATTTCGAACTCAACCTGTTTTCCCCGGATACGCTTTTGGGTGTTTGAACCAATTTCCCTCCCTCTTCTGTAATCAACAATGCATTTCGGTTTTCAGTAAAACTTCCTAAAACTCCAAAATCGTTGCTGTTACTTGTGCATTCCAGCCAGAAAGTATCTTTATGATTAGGGACACAAAGAATCACATGATTAAAACCGTTTCTGGGCACCAAAGGGTCAATAGCCATTTTGTTTTGGCCTGCATTAATTAAGGCCTGATAGCTTTCTATTCCCACTGCACCAAGCGATGCCTGCGTGTAGTTCGTTAAAGCTTTGCAATCGCCGTATTTGTTTTTATCGGTTACCATTGCCGGAAAAGGACGGAAGCCTCCAATGCCCAATTGGATGCTTACATACCTGAAATTCTCCTGCAGGTAATGATAAATAATGGCAGCCTTTTCTCTATCTGTTTTTGCGTCTCTTACCAGGTTTCTGAAGAATGCTTTTTTTTCTTCATCCAGATTTAATGTAGATTTTGCCAGTCCTCCATACCATTTTCCAAAGTCATTCCAGGTTCTCATATCGCCAGCTACACCATCCAACACAAATTTATTTGGAATAACGATAATCATGGGATACCTGCTTTCCTGGCTTACCGCCATTTCTTCGTATTTAAGGGCAGGCATCAAATCTGCCGTCCACTTATACCTTTTAAAATTCCCTTCTGTTTTAATTTCGGGTTTGATATCCGTATTCTGGCTTTTGAATCTTATATCCAAATCGGCCGGAACCGAAACAGCATATTCGCCATGAATCAGGGACTGTTCCGGAGATTGGAGCAAATAGGAAGGGTATTGAAGGGAACCTTTGTATAATATTTCGTTACTATACTCTACAGTAACAGGGTAAACCGACGTTTGCAGATGAAGGATATTGTATTTTGTATCTGTAATCAATCCATCCCCTGCAAAAACATACTGCAAATCTTTTTTATTGTATTTATTCAACAGTTTCCCGCTTGCATCAAACATTTTTACCGAAAATTCTTCGAGGGAATGAAAAGGATCTGTTACCTCTATTAGGTGAAGCCTTTCCTTGCCGTTTTCGTTCAATATGGTATAAACTTCATGGCTTTTGAAACGGGCTTCGCTAATTGATTTGATTTCCAATTCCTGCCTTTCCTCCCGTACTACTACATTGGCTCCCTTTTTCATCGCTTCGGGAATACCTGCCACATCCCAGTTCTGGCAATAGGCTACCTGGAATTGGAACAACAGCATCACGGACAATATTTTTTTCATTTTGTTAGTTTAACTGGCAAAAACCTAACCATAAAATTTGGATGATAAATTATAAATTCAGGAAGAAATGTGTACTAAACCATTTCAGGGTGAGATGGTTAACCATCCTTTTTATAAATAAATTGCTCATTCAAAAACCCAAACATTTTTTTATAAAATTCGGAGAAGGATTCATATTCATCATAGGCATAAATGGGTTTTAAGAAATTAATTTCAATTTTTATACTTAGGATGTTGCCCTTTGCGGAGGAGATCCTTTTAAATACAATTCCCGAATCTGGCGTACGCATTAAAATGTTCTTTGGAAGGTCATCAAAGTAATATCCTTCAGGAATAGTAAACAATTCATTAAAAATAAAGGTCTTCTTTGCTTTAAAGAGGATATCCGAAATTCGTTCGTTGCTTAAAAATTCATTCTTATCAATATTGCCAAACATATTTACAGGGATAAAATGATAATCGCCTGTGCTTGCAATGGAGCTTTTAAAATTAAATTGATGTATCAATGAAAAATCTTCCTTATCTAAATTTTCGGTGGTGAGGCTGTCAATTTCTGCATTTACATCGTTTATTTTTAGGTAAGTGCTGGCATATTGGCTGCTATCCGAATTCAAATCCTGAGTTCTTCCTATTCTTTCGTAATCATCGGTCCTTACTACGGCCTTGCCTTTCATTAATCCATTTTGGTCGATAATTGCCTGCACATTAACATCTGTGCTGTACCCATAAATATTGTCGGTTATTTGCTTCCATCCCCATTTATTGGAATCCGGATCTTCGATAACAAGTCCCTGGGAAAACAGAACGGATTCGGGGCATAAACTTGCCGGGGTATATTTTTCGGTGGCATCCAAAACATAAGCCTGGTTGGAAATTTGAACATAAGCCATCACGGCATTAAATTGGCTCATAGAAATTACAGTAGGATTGGCCATGCCGTTTTCGTGTGTACTGACTAAGATAGGAGAGGCATTTATTCCGGCGCTTTTCAATAAGTTAATCAGGATCATATTTATCTCGCCGGGTGTTCCTTTCTTTTCTTTCCATGCTGCCTTTATTCCCTTATCAGCCCAAATTCCCGAAAGCTCATCCGGATGCATATTGGTTCGTACATATTTATAAATGGTATTCATTTTCACAAACTCATCGGTTACTCCTTTAAGTTGGTTGTCGAGATCGGTTGTATGGGGAATATTTTTCTTCAATTGTGAGCCAAAATCTTCATCCGTAAGCAGTTCTTTTACCATTTCATCCCATGGCTTTAATAACCGGATCACTGGCTGACCGGGAATATCCAGGGAGTATAATATGGGAATTACTTTTTGCAGGTAATCTATTGGACTGGAGATGTAGATTTCATTCCTGAGCCCCGGAATATGTTCAATGGTAAATGTTTTCTGGTACCTCGATCCGGATGATTTGCTGTCTTGCTTTACCTCGTAAATCCCCAAGGGCTTTGCGGTAATATTTAATTCAAACGGAAAATCAAGCGTGAATTTGCTGTATTCAACCGGAATGTTCGTTTGAAAATACCAGGGAGAAAGATATAAACCGTTTGATTCGATTTCATATTCATATTCAAGGATACTGCCGATGCGAACCTCAGGAAATGCGAGTGTAATTTCATTTATCCTTTTGGTTTTCTTCTTATCATATATCATGCTTTTCTCCACCTTAGAAATAACCCATTCGCCCTGGCTATTCAAATTGGCCGTTTGAGCATGAAGCTTATTTACCGTTTGCCCGTTGGGGCCTATGGCGTATTGAAATTTAATGTCGGCCTCCGGGAGTCCTTTCTTTTCTAAAATTTTAATGCGTACGTGCCGGGTCATAATGACTGAAATACTGGTAGAATTAGTAATCCTGTAAGTGCAGTAACTCTTCCCTATGTTAAAAATGCAAACCGCACCGGCACCGTCGTCGTAATCTACTTTGGTGAGGTTTTTATTGCTCTCTGTGTAAACTCCAAATTTTTCTTCTGAATGTTGTGCCAAAAGGGGATATGAAAATAGAATTGCCAACATTACAGGAAAACACTTTTTCATATAGCAGTTCGTTTGGGTAAATTTAAATAATATCTTTATCCGATAAATTACCAAAAATTGAAACAACTATTTTTTGCTGTTTTTCCCCTTCTTTTATTATCCTGCAATGCGCAAAAACCCGCGCCCCTTCCCATTTCTACGGATGACAATAGCCTCCTCTGGGAAATTTCTGGTAAAAACGGGGGAAAAACCTCATACATTTTTGGAACCTTTCACCTTATGTGCAAAGAGGATATCCACTTTTCCAACAATCTCCTAACGGCACTCCGCAAAAGCGATGAAGTATATTTTGAAATGGACCTCGATGATCCGGCAAATACCCTTGGAGGAATCTTTTATATGAATATGAATGGAGATACTACCCTGGCCGATTTACTCTCTCCGGAAGAGTATAGGAGAGTAGCTACCTTTTTCAAGGATAGTTTAAAAACGCCCATTGCCTTGTTGCAACGGATGAAGCCGATGATGCTGGGGGCCCTAATCTATCCCAAATTAATGCCTTGCAAAAACATGAGCGGCATAGAACAGGAATTGATGCAACTGGCAAAGAAAGAAAAAAAGGAGATTAAAGGATTTGAAACCATTCAGTTTCAGTCTTCCATTTTCGATAGTATTCCGTATGCTGTACAAGCTAAAGAACTGCTGAAGAACTTAGATAGTATGCAGGCATATAGGATATTTTTTGATAGTATGTTAACTGTGTACAAATCTCAGCAACTCACCAAAATCGGCAATATGATGAATGATACCAGTTATGGAGGGGCAGGTGATATGGAGATTATGTTATATAAAAGGAATCGCAACTGGGTAGATCAACTGGATAAAATTATGAAAGAAAAATCAGTCTTTATTGCAGTTGGAGCCGGTCATCTTCCAGGCGATAGGGGAGTGCTGGAATTGTTGCGAAAAAAAGGGTTCACCGTAAGGCCGGTTCAAAATAAATAGGAGATAAATAACGGTAAAGCATTGGCGATGGCTGGGCATTTGAAAACCGT
>CAZYKA010000032.1:5597-29615 GCA_964647915.1 uncultured Ferruginibacter sp.
CAATGCACCTGTTGTAGGCTGTACATCTTTGCTCTTTACTTCTGGCCGACAAATGAAGGTGGCGGTGGTGAGCCTTTTGACCAGGTTCCCTGCCAATTTTTGTACTTCCAAACCCCATTAAGTTTAACAAAAATTGCTGTGTAAAGAATTTCTGCAACATAATTGTCATCTGCAAATGCTTGAACTCTGCCGTTAATAATTGCTACATTGTCGTACACTTTTATTTTCTGGTCGAAGAATTTAAACTTCAAAGATTCCAACATTTTTAGCCGTGTTGTGTCCGCAAGAGTTTGCTCCATATTCGCGGCTACGCCGTCTGCATCAATTGTGAAAAAATCATCAGCAACGTCAGTTTTCATATAGGCGGCAAGATTTGTTAAAGTAACATTTTCCCACATTCTCTTGAATGCACTTTCTACTTCTTTCTTTGAAATTTCTGTATTGTCAACTGCCGAGTCAGGTTTTGGTTTGACGGTATTTGTACAACACACTATTAGTGTAAGGCTTAAAATGCCAATTACAACAAATTGAAATAGTTTTTTCATTGCGTCAATATTTAATGGCTGCTCTAAAGGGTTTTCGGCTTGTCCCGAAATTAAATAAAATTAATATAGTCAGTTCCAAAACATTTGAGATGTCTGTTTAGTATGGTGTACTAAAGCTATCGAATCACTACCTCTTTGATCAGTTTTTCACCCATTGCTTCATTCACCCGTTGGATGATGAGGTCTTTCTGGAAAAGTAATTCATTTTTTAATGGAGCCACTGCCGACTCGATGAAAAGCGTTTGGCCAATGATTTGAATCTTATCCGTGTATTTGGCAATGGTTTTCCCCATCAGCTCTTCCCATACCGCTTCGATTCGCACAGATTGAATGCCACTCTTTAACCTGCTTCCTTTAAGAAACTGGTTCATTGCATCTTCCATTGATAACTCACCCATAATGGCAAAAATAGTTTATTCCAGTTCAATCATCTGGTAGGTAATATCCACCGAGTCGAAAGCTTCTTCCAACCTTTCCCGATGGGTATCGGTAATAAAAACCTGGCCCTCATTATCTGTGCATACCCACTGCAAAAGATGATTCATTCGGTGGCCATCTAATTTTTCAAATACATCATCCATTAACAGCATGGGTGAAAAGCCCTTCCTTTCTTTGATTATTTCAAATTCAGCAAGTTTTAAGGCAAACAAAAGGCTTTTTCTTTGCCCCTGGGAAGCCACCAGCCGAAATAATTTTGATTCCAACTGAAATATTAAATCATCGCGGTGAATACCCCAATTACTTCGTTGGGTAATAAGATCCTTTTCCCTTCCTTTGAAGAGTAAAGAATGAAAATCTTCATTTTCCAACTGGCTTTGATAGACGAGGAATACATTTTCATCCGTTCCCGAAATCCGGCGATAAAACGTTGCGGCAAGCGGTAGCAGTTTATCTAACAATTCCTTCCTGCTTTTATAAAGCGCAAGTCCTACCGGTGCAATTTGTTCATCCAGTATGTCCAAAACTTCAGAAGATACAGCGCTCTCAGAAGCCATTAACCGCAATTGGCTATTTCGTTGTTGAAGCAACTTATTGTACTTTATCAATTCCTGAATATAACCAGGTTTAAGCTGGCATAAAAGGGTATCCACAAAATTTCTTCTAAGTTCTGCTGCGCCGGTTATTAGTTCAATATCATCCGGGGCAATCATCACGATGGGTAAAATCCCAATGTGTTGGGAAAATTTTTCGTAAGGGATTGCATTTAAAGAGAGCTCCTTTTTGTTACCCCGGGTAACACAAACAACATTTAGCGCCTTTTCATCACTATTAAAATATCCTTCAATCCGGAACCCATCCGTTCCAAACATGGTTGATAATTGAGAACTGGGACTAAAATAACTTTTTGCCAGGCAACAATAATGAATGGCATCAAGGAGGTTTGTTTTGCCCTTGCCATTGAGGCCGGTTATGGCCACTACGTTATGATTGAATTCGAATTCCCGCAGTGCGTAATTTTTATATTGCGTTAACCTTATCCGGTTCAGAGTAAGCATCTGGTTTGCAAGATACGACTTGCAGAACCGGAATACCTTTTCCGCCCCAAAACCTGCAGATTGCCCTGATTATCAAAAGCATCCTCTCTCCGAAATTGGTTCCATATTCTGAGAATTCTCCCTTATCTTTGCCGCCAAAATCAGGACCATTGGCTACAAAGTTTTCTAAAGAAACTTATTTATACTGGTACGAACTCATGCTGTTGCTTCGTCGTTTTGAGGAAAAGACGGGCCAGTTATACGGCATGCAAAAAATCAGGGGCTTTTGCCACCTGTATATCGGCCAGGAAGCGGTGGCTGCCGGTTGCATGACGGCCACTAACCCCGAAGATAAATTTATTACAGCCTACCGCGATCATGGTTTGGCTATTGCCAAAGGGGTTTCTGCAAAATCTTGTATGGCCGAACTGTATGGGAAAGCCACCGGATGCAGCAAGGGTAAAGGAGGCAGTATGCACTTTTTTGGCGTGAAAGAAAATTTCTTTGGAGGGCATGGAATTGTTGGTGCACAAATTGGGACCGGAGCCGGTATGGCCTTTGCCGAAAAATACCGCAATACCAAAAATGTGGTGCTTTGTTTTTTTGGTGATGGAGCCGCCCGCCAGGGTATGTTGCACGAAACCTTCAACATGGCTATGTTGTGGGAACTGCCAGTAATTTTTATTTGCGAAAATAACCATTACGCAATGGGTACTTCAGTAGCCCGAACCAGTAAAGTGCTCGATATATATAAGTTGGCAGACGCCTACGAAATGCCTGCCGATAGTGTGGATGGCATGAACCCCGAAACGGTGCACAATGCCGTACTCAGGGCGGCTAACCGGGCAAGAGAAAACGGAGGCCCATCCTTATTGGAAATAAAAACCTACCGGTATAAAGGGCATAGTATGTCGGATCCCCAAAAATACCGCACCAAAGAGGAATTGGAAAGTTATAAAGAACAGGACCCTATCGAAAAAGTGCTCGAGAAACTTAAGAAAGAATTTAAAGTGCCGGAGGCAGAAATTGAAGCCATTACCGAAAGGGTGAACCTGGAGGTAGAGGAGTCGGTAAATTTTGCCGAAGAAAGCCCCTGGCCCTTGGATGACGAATTGCTTAAAGACGTTTATATTCAAACAGATTATCCCTTTATTACCGATTAAAGAAATTGCAATTGCAATTGAACCATTATTTAATACCCAGGAATTTACATGTCAAAAGAAAAAGAGCCCGTTAAAGTAAAACCGGCAATGGAAAAAAATGAAGCCCTCGAAAAAGCAAAAGATGTTTGGGCAAGGTTTAGCAAACCTATAATAATAATTTGCGGAGCTATCATTGTGTTAGGTGGTGCCTGGCTTGGATACAGAAAACTTATTGTGGAGCCTAAAGAAAAGAAAGCCTCAGAAGTTATTTTCAGGGCCGAGAACCTGTTTGGGAAAATGGCAACCAATGGGTTCAATGGCGATTCTGTTGCCATCGTTTTAAATGGCGGTAACCTGGAGGGACATAAGGTAACCGGTGTGCTGAAAGTGATTAGTGAATATGATGGCTCAGAAACTGCCAACCGGGCAAAATACATCGCCGGTGCTTCTTACCTCCAAATTCATGATTATGATAAAGCCATTAAATACCTGAAGGAATTTAACGCCCATGGGGCATCACAAATTCAAAGCAAGGCTAACCTGATGCTGGGGCATGCTTATGCCGAGAAAAAAAATACCGAGGAGGCCCTGAGTTATTATAAGAAGGCTGCCGATGGCAACGACAAGGATGAAGCCACCGTTTCCAATGCTTTATTTATTGCCGCATCCTATGCCGATGCTATGGGCAAAACAAAGGATGCCATAACCCTTTACACTAAACTGCGCGATAATTTTCCTAAGAGTTCGGCTGTTTCTTCCGGCGATGTGGATAAGCATCTCGCAAAACTTGGTGTCCTTAATTAAACCGGGTACCGCAGTATGGCATTTACTCCAAAAGAATTTCTTAATACTACAGGCATCCGGATAAAAAAGGGTGCCTGTGTTGTAATTGTACGAACTGAATGGAATGCACAGGTTACCCAGGTACTGCTGGATGGATGTATCCGCGTTCTCCGGGATGAAAAAATTAGTTATAAGGTGATTGATGTTCCCGGTGCTTTTGAAATCCCATTTGCTATTAAAAATGATTGGGATTCCTCCCGAAAGAAAAAGCCATCTGCCTATATTGCACTGGGTTGTATCATCAAAGGAGATACCCCGCATTTTGATTTTGTTGCGAAAGCCGTTACAGATGGCGTATTGCAATTGAATTTATGGTTACCTGTACCTACTATTTTTGGGATATTAACCGTCAATACCCAGGCCCAGGCCGATGAACGTACCGGAGGTATCCATGGGCATAAGGGATGTGAGGCGGCTATCACCGCTATTAAAATGATGGCCATATCTCAATTCAACAAACGACGAAAATAACGCCCATGCAGGTAGAGATTTTTGTGCCTTGTTTTATTGATCAGCTTTATCCGCAAACCGCTTTCAATATGATTAAAGTATTGGAAAGGGCAGGGTGTGGGGTACATTATAATACCAATCAAACCTGTTGTGGCCAACCCGCATTTAATGCCGGGTTCGCCAATGAAGCCCGCGAAGTTGGCACTAAGTTTATTAATGATTTTGAAGGCCCGGGTTGCATTGTGGGGCCAAGCGCCAGTTGTGTGGGATTTGTGAGGAATTATTACCCCGGACTTTTTGAGAACGGTACCCTGCACAATCGGGTAAAAGGGCTCGGGAAAAGGATGTATGAGTTCAGTGAATTTTTAATTGATGTATTAAAAGTTGAAAATTTTAATGCCACCCTCAATGCAAAAGCGACTTACCACGATAGTTGCTCGGGGCTTCGCGAAATTAAAATTAAAAGTGGCCCCAGGAAGCTGCTTTCTTATGTAAAAGGGCTGGAGTTGATTGAAATGGATGATACGGAAACCTGCTGTGGTTTTGGGGGCACTTTTTCTGTAAAATACGAGCCCATTTCCCTAGCCATGGCCGATCAGAAAGTGAAAAACGCATTGGCTACCGGCGCAGAATATATTATCTCTACCGATATGAGTTGCCTTATGCAAATTCAGGGTTATATCAATAAAAATAATTTCAATATTAAAACCATGCACCTCGCCGATGTTTTGGCAAGTGGATGGGAGTAAATTTTCCTTTTACAGAATTAAAATTATTTTAGAAAATACCCCTGACGAAAACCATCTGTTTTATTATAAAATTTGGGGCAATTTGCTGCCCCCTCCCCGGGGGTAAAAATAGGTGTTGAAAAAATTTGAACAAAAAATTTTAACTGAAGTTTATTTAGTGTTGTTGAAGTTTATTTAGCCACGAATGCACGAATGGATTTCTCTATACTCTGGCGCAAGTATTCTCCATGATGACCTATGATATCCTTTGAATGCAAACGGATTGTTTCCGTATAATTATTCTCCTGCCTCCAAAGGTTATTGAATTCATACTTACAAATAATTGGAAAATCAGGTGTGCATGCACCAAAAGGGAAAAGATGTCCCTTTAATGAATCGAAAATGAGGATTCAGAAAAATATTAAACCGTTTGCTGCCCCTCCCCGGGGGTAAAAATATGACTGGAAAAAAATTGAACCAAGAAAATGAACTAAAGAAAATTTAGTTCGGCTGATATTTATTTTTCTACAAATGACGAATTGATTATTCACCCTTACCGGTATCAGAGGTATAAATGGATACAAAGTAACAATAGCTTTCCTTTTTACCTTCGTTTTGGTGCTTGTCGCAGTGGCGGATTTCGGAGAACAAAACTGCCAATACACCCCAAAAGTTGATGCGAGATAGAATGTTCAATTCACCACGTCAACCACAATTGAGCCAAACGCCTGTTATATGCCGTTTTGCTATTTCTTTTCAAGTTTTTTTAATGGGTTACCAATATAAACGCCTTCTTCAGTGATATCTTTTACTACAACTCCACCCATTCCAATTGTTACATTGTCACAAATTTTCACTCTTTTTCTTATGGCTGAACTTGTCCCAAAATATACACAATCTCCAAAATGGCAATTGCCACTTATGTTCGCTGCTGGTGCTGTTGTGAAAAAATCTCCCATTATACAATCGTGTCCGATGGTTGTGTGCAGGTTTAAATGGGCGTGTTTACCAATCTTTATATTGCAGGTTAAAATCGTTCCAGCTGTAATTATACTCCCTTCACCTATTTCTACCCATTCAGAAATTACTACACTTGGGTGAATAATGGAAGTGTATGTTGTTTGCTTGGGTAAACTAGCAACTACACTTTTCCTTGCTGAAGGGTCTCCAATCGCAACTACTACATTGTATAGTCCAGGGTCAAACTTTGATTGTGGAATTACATCAACTCCCATTATTTTTTTCTCTTTAAAATTCTCGTCATTTACCATAAAGCAAGCGATTTCTTCAATTTTATGATTTGTTGTTTTAATTCCGTCTATCAAGCAACATAGCACTTCTCTGCCGAATCCACCAGCTCCCAAAATGCAAATTTTCTTATTGTTGTCAATCATATTCAAATTATTTAGTTGTGTTTTTTAAATGGCATATAACTAACGAATTACCGCCAGGCTTTATATTGATTGATTAAGCCATTGGTGGAACTGTCGTGGTTACTCACGGGTTTCTCATCCTTTAATTCGGGAAGGATGTTATTGGCAAGTTGTTTTCCTAATTCAACCCCCCATTGGTCGAAGCTGAAAATGTTCCAGATTACACCCTGCGTGAAAATTTTATGTTCGTAATAGGCAATGAGTTGCCCCAGGGTAAACGGAGTAATCTTTTTTACCAGGAACGAATTGGTGGGCCTGTTTCCTGTAAATACCCGGTAGGGATTCTCATGTGTTTTGCCGTTCATCAAAGCTTCTGTCTGGGCAAAGAAATTGCTGATGAGCTTTTGCTGGTGGTCGCCGATGGGGTTATGTGATTGTGCAGCTACTATAAAATCGCAGGGAATGATTTGGGTACCCTGGTGGATGAGCTGGTAAAAGGCATGCTGGCCATTGGTGCCCGGTTCTCCCCAGATCACCGGGCCGCTTTGCCATTGAATGGGCTTGCCATCCCGGCCCACATACTTCCCGTTACTTTCCATATTACCCTGCTGAAAATAGGCGGGGAAACGGTGCATATATTGATCGTAGGGAAGAATAGCTTCCGTGGCAGTACCATAAAAATTGCGGTACCAGATGCCCACCAATGCCATAATTACCGGGATGTTTTTTTCTAAAGGAGTTTCCTTAAAATGCATATCGGTATGGTGGCCGCCTTTCAACAACTCTTCGAAATGGTCGTACCCAATCATCAGCGCAATAGAAAGCCCGATGGCGCTCCAAAGGCTATAGCGACCGCCCACCCAATCCCAGAAGACAAACATATTGGCAGTATCAATTCCAAATTTTTCTACCTCTTCTTTATTGGTGCTCAACGCCACAAAATGTTTGGCTATATCTTTTTCGGAACCGCCATTTTGAAGAAACCAGCTGCGCGCCGTATGGGCGTTGGTCATGGTTTCCTGGGTGGTAAAGGTTTTACTGGCTATCAAGAATAGGGTTTCTTCTGCGGTAATTTGTTTAAAGGTTTCTACAATGTGGGTGCCATCAATATTACTCACAAAATGGGCTTGCATTCCTTCTTTCCAATAGGGTCGGAGAGCTTCCGTAACCATCACAGGACCCAGGTCGCTACCGCCAATGCCTATATTTACAATGTATTTTATTTTCTTTCCCGAATATCCTTTCCATTCACCGTTATGAACCCCGGAGCAGAATTTTTTCATCTGATTGAGCACCGCCTTTACCTCCTCCATTACGTCTTTGCCATCCAGGATAACGGGGCTGCCCGAAAAATTACGTAAGGCAGTATGAAGAACTGCCCGGTTTTCAGTTTGGTTTATTTTCTCCGCCTTAAACATGGCATCCCGTGCTTCTATTAGCCCCGATTGGTTAGCCAGAGAAAATAAAGCGGCTAAGATTTTATCATTGAAATTGTTTTTACTGTAATCGAAAAATATATCACCATCCGAAATGGAATATTTATTAAACCGGTCAGGATCTTCATTGAAATATTCATGAATTTTTTTCTGATTACTTTGTTTGTATAAATCGGCAAGTAATTTCCATGCCGGTGTTGTGGTTGGATTGATGGTCGGAAACATAATTATTTTGTTCTTTATATGTGTTCAATAACGTGGGCAAATTGTTCCACCATGGGTGGAAGAATATCGAGATGAGTAACTATTCGGACCTGAGTAGGGGAGATGGCCAGGCATTTTATTCCATTCCCGGCGAGTTTTTCTACAAATGTTTTGGGTGTAAACCTGCCATGCACCTCAAAAATTATCATATTGGTTTCCACGGGTAGCATTTTTCCCACGAAATCCTTTTTAATAAGTTGGGATGCTATGTATTTAGCGTGGTTGTGATCTGATTCGAGACGAGCCACATTATGATCAAGCGCATATAGGCAGGCAGCGGCAAGATACCCGGCCTGCCGCATTCCACCGCCAAAGACCTTCCTAACCCTCCTTGCCTGGTGGATAAAATCGGCATTTCCAATTAATACACTTCCAACCGGTGCCCCTAAACCTTTTGAAAAACAAACAGAAATACTATCAAATTGTTTTCCGTGAAGGATGGCTGTTTCCCCCCGGGCAATCAAAGCATTCCAGAGTCGGGCTCCATCCAGATGTAACTTCAAATTATTTTGTAAACAAATTGCCCTTATATCCTCTATATCAGATAATTGATAAACACTTCCGCCTCCCCTGTTTGAGCTGTTTTCCAGGCAAACGAGGCGGCTTATCGGCTTATGAATATCATCCGGGTTTATAGCTTCTACAACCTGCTGAGCATTGATCAGGCCCCGAACTCCGGGTAAAGGCTTAACCTGGCATCCACTATTAAATGAAATTCCACCCCCTTCATAGATATAAACGTGGCTATTTGTCTCGCAAATTACCTCATCTCCAGGTCTTGTATGGCATTTAATCGCAATCTGATTGGCCATGGTGCCACTCGCGCAAAACAACGCTGCATCCTTTCCAAATTGTTTTGCAACCTCAGCCTCTAATTCATTTACTGAAGGATCTTCACCAAATACATCATCCCCAACCCGGGCAGCCATCATGGCTTCCAACATAGGCTGAGTAGGGCGTGTAACCGTGTCGGATCTTAAATCAATCATGGGGCAAATGTAACAAATGGTGAATCGAATTGTTTATGAAATTCGGCCTGTATGAGTTTATATTTAAATTGATATTAATATCTAAATTATAAGATATCCACAGTTTTTTTTCATTCTGGAACAATTTTTCCTGGTTTTCATTATGAATTGCCATTTTCGCACACTAAGTTTGCAGGCGCTTTTGTAGAATTTTACTTGCATAGCCCTGCCATGCAACACATTTTCAACAAAATGTGTCCTATTACTGTTATTCTTTCAGCTTAACCAATTACACATGAGGCAACTTAAAATTGCAACGCAAATTACCAACAGAGACTCCCAGGCAGTTGAAAAATACCTCCAGGAGATTTCTAAAATTTCGATGATCACCCCCGAAGAAGAAACCGTGCTCGCGCAAAAAATCAAAATGGGAGATCAGCGTGCGCTCGATAAGCTGGTACAGGCTAACCTTCGTTTTGTGGTTTCGGTAGCAAAGCAATACCAACACCAGGGCCTTTCTCTTAGTGACCTTATTAATGAAGGGAATCTCGGTTTGATTAAAGCCGCGCAACGTTTCGATGAAACCAAGGGTTTCAAATTTATCTCTTATGCCGTTTGGTGGATCCGCCAATCCATTCTTCAGGCTTTGGCCGAACAAGGCCGCCTGGTTCGCCTTCCTCAAAACAAGATTGGCACCTACAATAAAGCCAATAAAGCATATATGGCTTTCGAACAGGAACACGAAAGGGAACCATCAACTGAAGAGTTGGCAGAACTCCTTGAAATGAGTGAAACCGAAATCAATAATATTTTTCAATCGAACACCCGGCATACTTCTTTGGATGCCCCCGTGCATGAAGCAGAAGATGTGGCCATGGGCGACCTATTGAAAGGCGGCGCAGAAACCGATGAAGACGTGATGCACGATTCTCTGAAAAATGAAATCCGCAGAGTATTGAAATCGCTTAGTCCCAGGGAAGCTGAAATTGTAAACGCCTACTTCGGCCTGGATGGTGAAAACGGAGTAACGATCGAACAAATTGGCCAGAAATACGACCTTACAAAAGAACGTATCCGTCAAATTAAAGAACGGGCCATCAAACGCCTTCAAAAGGCTCGTTACAGTTGCACGCTGAAAGCCTATCTTGGATAATTTTCTTTCCTGATCTCATTCATATAATGCCCTGCAAATTGCGGGGCTTTTTTATAAATAGTCGATTTAGAGTATTGGTTGGTGTTAGTAGGCTATTCATATTTGTATATACTTATACAAATAGAACATGAAAAAAATCATTTTTCAATTATTGGCTTTATCAGGCCTGGCAACCGCAGGATTTGCCAATAATATCCTGGTTTCAAATGCTCAAATATCCGGCCAGAATGTGGGCAGCCACTATTCCATGATAGGATTTGATGTTTCCTGGGAGAATAGTTGGCGCACATCCACCAATGAAAGCAATTATGACGGCGCCTGGGTTTTTGTGAAATTTCGAAAAAACGGAACCCTGGATTGGCGGCATGCAACCATTAATACCACTGGCTTCACGGCAGCAACCGGATCATCCATTTCCGTCCCTTCTGATGGAAAAGGATTGTATATTTTTCGCAATGCCAATGGAATTGGAAATGTAAACTTTACTGCAAACTCGATCCGGTGGAATTATGGGATAGATGGTGTTCTGGATAATGAAACGGTGGAAATCCGTGTTTTTGCTGTGGAAATGGTTTACGTCCCTACCGGATCCTTTTATCTTGGAAGCGGAGGAACGGAGCAATATGGTTTTAAAACAGGGGCTACTACCAATCCTTACCTTGTTACCAATGCCGGCATCACCTGGGGAACAAGCGGATCCGATTTAAATTCCAATGGGATGGGCCTGGTAACGGGTACAGTTCCCCCAGAATACCCAACGGGGTATAATGCCTTTTGGATGATGAAATACGAGATAAGCGAGCAACAATTTGTAGATTTTCTAAATCATCTGGATCTCGCCCGTGCAAATGCAAATAATACTCCAGGTATCTTCACCGGTACCCATCCAAACCTTGTAGCTCCCAGCCCCGAAAGGGCTCTGGGCAAATTAAACAGTGGAAGGCTGGCAGCCCTGGCTGACTGGTCGGGACTTCGCCCCTGTACTGAAATGGAATTTGAAAAGGCATGCCGGGGAGGGAATATTGTTCCGGTACCAAATGAATATGCCTGGGGTAGCACCTCTATTTATCCTATTACCGGATCAACCGATCCGGGGCTGGCGAACGAGGCGGTTGCAGCTCCGTCTAATGCGAATGCAAATGCGGGTGGATATTTTCCTACGCTGGTACGAACAGGAATTTTTGCCCGCACGGCAGGCTCAACGCGGGAACTTTCCGGGGCATCCTATTATGGAATTATGAATCTTGGAGATAATGTGAAAGAGATTGTTATTTCCGCAGGAAATACAAGTGGCTTAAGTTTCAATGGAAATATTAATGGAGATGGAAATTTAAATGCAGGCGGGAATTCAGATATCGTTGCCAATACCAATTTTATTGCCTATGGAGTCAAAGGAGGGTCGGTAAGCGATGCCATAAGTCTTTGTGCCATTTCCAACAGAGTCTATTCCACTTTTTTTCAGACTTATTATGGGAATGATGCTGTTTTAAATGACAATGGTGGCCGTTTGGTACGCACCGCTCCATAAAAATTAATTATGCATAGAATAATTATTTTTCTCCTTTTCCTTTTGGGGAATACTGAAATGAAAGCCCAGAATAATCCGGTGTTTAATGGAGGGGTGGCAGATGGATGGGCCAATGCCGTTTATTCGCAACCAGCTAATTCTATTTTTACTGGAGGTAATGCGGATGGATGGAGCGCCTTTGCCTTCAACCAACCTTCCAATGCAATATTTGCAGGGGGAATTGGAGATGGTTGGGATAGCGCCGGATTTGCACAGCCAGGGAATAGCATATTCTTTGGAGGGGTAGGTGACGGGTGGGATAAAATTTCCTATGCGCAACCGGGCAATAATATTTTTTTGGGAGGCATAGGCGACGGCTGGAGCAGCACTTACCGGCCAATGGGGCCCTTGCCGGTTCACCTGCTGTCATTCACGGCCCAGAAAAAAAATAATTCCCAGGGATTGCTAAAGTGGCAAACCTCATCTGAACAAAACAGCGCCTGGTTTGAGGTAGAACGCGCTGTAGATGCGGTAAATTTTGAGTACATCGGCAGGGTTGCGGCTACAGGTACAAGCAGTCAACCTAAAGAATATTCATTTGTGGATTTAACCCCGGAAAAGGGCTATAATTTTTATCGTTTGAAAATGGTGGATTTGGATGGCAGTTATTCTTATACTCCTGCCCGGGTTATATTATTCAACCAGCCTGTGGCATCCGGAATAATTTGTTACCCCAATCCCAGTACAGGAAAATTCGAAATAGCTTTAACTGGATTCAATAACCAGGAAAAATTGATCATAAATATTTGCGATAGCCGAGGAGTGGTCATTTTGCAGGAAAAGATAAATTCAGGTTTCCAGTCTTCCCGGAAATTCTTCAACCTGAGTGGGTATCCCAAAGGAGTTTACTTAATACAAGCGGTTTCCGAAGGGATAAATGCTACCGGGAAAATAATTTTACAATAGTATTTTGAAATTGAGGATAAACAGAAGGGCATTTGATTGTGCCCTTCTTTTTATATTTGCAAATGCGAATTTTGCTGTTCTTTTTTTTCTTTATTATCCTTTCTGGCTGCGAGAAGAACATTCATTTTAATTTAGAGGAGGCCCCGCCGGTTTTGGTGGTGGATGCCCAAATTGAAAACGGGAAACCTCCACAGGTGGTATTAACCAAAAGCCTGTCATTTTTTGCACAGATAAACCCAACCATACTTGCCAATTCATTTGTGCATGGGGCAGATGTTTATATATCTAATGGAACCCTTACCCATAAATTGAAGGAATATTCCATCCCTTTAGTTCCGGGTTATTCGGCCTATTTATACTCCATCGATTCAAGCAACCTGGCTACTGCCTTTCTGGGAGAATTAAATACGGGTTACCAACTCCGGATTGTTATTGAAGGGAAAGAATTCACTTCACAAACCCAAATTCCTGCATTAAATGTGGTACCAGATTCTGTATTCTACAAGCAGGTTCCATTTATAGATGATACTACCTTGCGGAAAATGATGGTTAGAGTTCATGACCCCGTGGGGCTGGGAAACTATATCCGGTATTTTACGAAAAGAGGCAATCTTCCATTTTATCCCGGAGAAAACTCAACCTATAACGATGAAATACTGGATGGCACCACATACGAAGTATCTTTCCCCCAGGGGATTGATAGAAATGACCCACCCAAGGCCGATAGCAACTTTTATCATATAGGCGATACCGTTACCTTGAAATTTTGCAACATCAACAAGGCTACCTATCAATTTTGGAATACATGGGAATTTGCCTTCCAGAGTATGGGGAATCCTTTTTCACAACCAAATAAAGTAATAGGAAATATTTCCAATGGAGCGTTAGGCGCTTTTTGCGGATATGCTGCCTGGTATAATACACAAATCGTGCATTAAAGAATCAACATTTAGTATGGAACAGAACAACCCAAATGAAATTATTAACTGCCTGATTATCGGTTCGGGGCCTGCTGGTTATACCGCAGCCATCTATGCATCGAGGGCTAATTTAAAACCGGTACTCTACCAGGGAATACAACCGGGGGGGCAGCTAACCATAACTACGGAGGTAGAAAATTACCCGGGATATCCGGATGGAATCCAGGGGCCTGAAATGATGATTCATTTCGAAAAACAGGCTGCCAGGATGGGAGCCGATTTGCGATATGGAACCGCTACCAACGTAGATTTTAGCGCCCGACCGTTGAAGGTTCAGATTGACGATGAAAAATGGGTACAAGCCCATACTGTAATTATTTCCACAGGCGCCTCCGCAAAATGGTTGGGCATTGAGAGTGAACAACGCTTAAATGGGTATGGTGTTAGCGCATGTGCCGTATGCGATGGTTTCTTTTTTCGGGGAAAGGAGGTAGCCATTGTAGGTGCGGGAGATACCGCTTGTGAAGAAGCGCTTTATCTCTCAAAAATTTGCAGCCACGTGCACATGATGGTTCGGAGGAATGAAATGAGAGCCAGCAAAGTGATGCAGGACCGGGTTAAAAATACAGGTAATATTACGGTTTACTGGAATACAGAAGTGGAAGAAGTGGTTGGCGATAATAAAGTGGATGCCGTCAAAATTGTCAATCACAAAGAAAATTCAAGAAATGAAATTCCCGTAAGTGCTCTTTTTGTGGCAATTGGCCATCAGCCCAATAGTGAAATATTTAAAGGCTGGCTCGATATGGATGAAGCAGGATATTTGAAAACGATTCCAGGCTCCTCCAAAACCAATATAGAAGGGGTTTTTGCAGCCGGTGACGTGCAGGATAAAATTTACCGGCAGGCAGTTACCGCTGCTGGTAGCGGATGTATGGCCGCGTTGGATGCGGAACGTTATTTAGGCGAAAAAGGACACCACTGATGTTTACCATTCATCTTAATAATATGCATTTCTTCGCTCATCATGGGCTACATGAAGAAGAAACCCTGGCAGGGAATGGATTTGAGGTAGATATTTCCGTTTCTTTTCTTCCTCACTTTCCAGTGCAGGAATTGGCGGATACCATCAATTACGTGGAAGTGTATGCGTTGTTAAAAAAAAGAATGGAACACCCAACCAGGCTTCTCGAAACTCTTGCCGAACAAATCGTTGCCGATATCCGGCAATTGGATAATCGTATTCATAAGATTTCTATCCGCATAAAAAAGAATAACCCACCTATTTCCCAATTTTCGGGCACGGTAGGAGTTACCCTCGATAAAGTATTTTAACCCCCATGGATATGAAAAATATAACCCTCTTTTTCTGTGTTTTGTTTAATTCGGCATTATACGCCCAGTACAATTCCCACACTTTGTTTGCTCCTTCCGTACCGGTAACCCACTCCATTTACCGGCTTCCTTCCGGTGAGCCAGCCCCAAATTACTGGCAAAACCGGGCAGATTATAAAATTCGGGTTTCTCTTAACGATAAAACAAACCGCATCTCCGGATGGGAAGAATTGACATATACGAATAACAGTCCTGTTTCACTTGATTTTCTCTGGCTGCAATTGGACCAAAACCTGTTTAAATCGGGAAGCCGTGGCCAAAGCAGGTTTGAAGCGGGTGAGCCCAGCCGGTATGGCAATGCTTCTTCCGATTTCCAGGGCGGTTTTGATATAAGCAGTGTTACGGTAGGTGGGGTTGCGGTGAAATACATTATTTCGGATACCCGAATGCAGGTATGGTTACCTGCAACTTTAAAAGATAAAGGTCAGTCTGTTAAACTAAAAATAGAATACGCCTTTACGTTACCTGAAGAGGGGGCCGACCGGTGTGGGATATTACAAACTCCGGATGGCAAGATTTTTTCCGTGGCACAATGGTACCCCAGAATGTGCGTTTTCGATGATTTGCAGGGTTGGGATACAGATCCTTATCTGGGACCCGGAGAATTTTACCTGGAATATGGCGATTTCGATGTGGAAATCACCGCCCCTTCATCGTTGCTTGTAATGGCGGGCGGCGAGCAAACCAATAAAAAGGAGACATTTTCTGCCTCAGATCTCGCACAGTTGGAAAAGGCGGAAAAGAGCAACAGCACTATCATGATCAGGGATGAAGACCAAATGAAAGAAGCTGCAAAAAAGGGGGGAACCACCACCTGGAAATACCAGCTCAAAAATTCCCGGGATTTTTCCTGGGCAGCCTCTTCAGCTTTTCTGTGGGATGCCGCAAAAATTAATCTTCCATCCGGTAAGAAAATATTGGCGATGAGTGTTTATCCTGCATCTGTGAAAGGGAATAAGGCCTGGGGCAGAAGTACGGAATTTATTAAAGGCAGCATCGAAAATTACAGCCGCAGATGGATGGAATATCCATACCCGGTTGCGGTTAATGTAGCGGGAAATATCAGGGGAATGGAATATCCCGGTATTGTATTTTGTAATACAAAGTCTGCAGGAGAGAGTTTGTTTGGAGTTACCGACCATGAATTCGGTCACACCTGGTTCCCCATGATTGTGGGCAGCAATGAGCGGAAATATGCCTGGATGGATGAAGGCTTTAATGAGTTCATTAATTTCATTTCTGCGAATGATGTAAATAATGGAGAATTTAAGAATTCCACTCCCTCTTATGAAACCCTCAGCCTGGTATCATTTGCTCCAGGTACAGAGTCTGTTTTTAATACACCGCAGGGAATGAAGGAAGCCAATATCGGCGAAGCCGTGTATTATAAGCCGGCATATGCCTTAACCTTGTTGAGAAATGTAATTGTGGGGGAAGAGCGGTTCGACAAAGCATTTAGAACCTACATCAACCGGTGGGCATATAAACACCCATGCCCTAACGATTTTTTCAGTTGCATCGAAAATGTAACCGGGGAAGACCTCCAGTGGTTTTGGAAATCCTGGTTTTATGAAAATTACACGCTCGATCAATCGGTTGAATCCGTATCATACAATAGTGCTTTAAAAGGAAATACGGTGATATTGAAAAACAACCAGCAAATGGCCATGCCGGTTTTACTTAATTATACCCTTAAATCGGGTATTAGTAAATCGCTGATTTTACCGGTTGAAATATGGACAAATACCGATGAATTTCATGCATTCATACCGGCTGATGAGCCCATTATTTCATTGGTTATTGATTCAAACCGATTGTTCCCCGATGAAAATCGAAAGAATAATTCCTGGCAGTCAAGGTAATTATTCACCATAAATTTTTGAAGTTTTCCATTTTCCTGAACGCATATAAAAGAAAGAAAAAAGGAAAATGGTTGTCCAATACACAAATTCATTGGTCCACCCCATGGCCAGCGACCGGTAATCAATAACCATAAAATACCAGGTGTAAACCATATAAATGGCGATTGCAATAACTTCAATGCCAAGATTCACTTTTGTTTTGCCGGTACCTGTTACAGCATTTAAAAACGGGTTTGCTATTCCCAACAGGAGAATTCCCAATGATACAACCCGGATCACGGGAATTCCGGCTACCACGAACGATTCATCCTGGCCAAATAAATTAAAAAATTGAGCAGGAAAGAGGTTTATAAGGAGACATATAAACAGACAACAGGAAACACTTAGGATCACAATTTTCTTCAACAGTGGAAATATATCCTGCTGTCGGTGTTGCCCCATTAGGTTACTTACCATTACATTGGTGGTGCCAGACAGGGCCCAAATAAAAATACCGGTTATCCCATAAACAATTCGCATTACATTACTGATTGCCTTCGCCTGCTCTCCACGAGGTTCTATAAGGAGAAAAAAGGCCAGCCAGGTAGTAGCGCTAATCATAAATTGTGAAACAAGTGGGAGGGCAACCCGAACAATTTCACGGCTTAGATTTCGATGGTATTTAAAATTTGAAAAAAGTTGATATTTCTTTTGTAGTCCGGATTTATAAATTACGGCAACCACAGTTATCATTCCAGATAATTCGGCAATTACAGAAGCATATGCGGCGCCATTAAATCCCAATTTTGGCATGCCCAGTTTTCCAAAAATTAACCCATAATCAAGGATAATATTTAAAACTGTTTCCACAATAAAGGCAGTAATCAATAGCCGGCTATTTAAACTTGCTACCAGAAAAGCATTACAAATTTGAAAAATGAATAAAAAGACGATTCCCAAAATGCGAATTCGCAAGAATCCCATCTCTACCGGGAATGCCTTTTTATCGGCCACTGCACTTAATATATAGGGTGCCGCCAGCCAGGTAAACAAAATGCAAATGGCAGAAAAGATAAGGGAGAGACGAATTCCCTGAGCTATGGTATACCTGAACATTCCGATATCCCCACTTCCTGCAAAACGGGAGAAAACGGTTTGCATGGCACTGTTTAACCCGTTAGCGGCAAGGGCAAAAATTAGATAGTAGACCCCCGTAATCCCTGCGTTGCCCAAAGATTCCTCGTTTAAATGTCCGAGGAAAATGGTGTTAACCACAAAATTCACCTGCGGTACAAGGATTGCCAGGGTAATTGGTAATGCAATATGGAATATTTGCTTATAGCTAATTTCTACTCGAAGATCATTTGTTGAACCTATTGCTTCCATAAAATCAGGCAAAATTATCTTATTTTGCTCCTTCATTCGTATGAAACCAGCATTTAATATTTCACCCTCTCCAGGAGAAGAAAAGGACCTTAATTTATTGATTGAGGCGGGTAATTATGGAATAAACTTTTCATGGTATAGAAAAACTCCCGATTTTTTGGAGGGAATCCTTGTATTTAATTTCGATAATATCCTTACCCCATCTGAATGGATTAGTTCGTTGAATTCTATTTATCGCAACTATCCCGTATTGGGGATGCCACATCAATCAATCCGTGTTTGCATCAACTTTCCTGAATTTATTCTGATACCAGGTGAATATTACAATCCTGTAAATGCCAGGGAATTATTTTCCCGCACATTTCAGTCGGGGCCTGAATTTGCAATTAATACAGATGTGCTGAAGGAAGAAAAAATTTTTATAGTTTATGGAGTTAGAAAGGAACTATACGATTTTTTTCAATTTCATTATCCGAATATGGTAATGCTTCATGCCGCTCTAAATGAAATTAAATATTGGGGTAAAGAGAGCTCTATAACCTGCATCATTTACCACAATGCAATAAAGATAATTGCTTGTCAGGATGGCTCCTTCCAATTTTGCGGGATTCTTTCATTCACAAAACCGGTGGATGTAGTGTATTACCTGTTGAAAGTTTGCGAAACCTATCAGTTGGACCCTGAAAACATTCCCCTAAAGCTATGTGGGATGGTTGATGAATATTCGATTCTTTATAATGAGGTATACAAATATTTTGGAATAGTTTCCTTTATTTCTGAAATTGATAATTTCGAAATGCAGGAGCGAATTCGATTTTATCCGAATCATTTTTTTTGCCACCATTCCATTCAAATTTCATGCGTATCATAGGCGGATCGATGGGAGGAAGGAGGATTACGCCGCCTTCCAAAATGCCATATACCAGGCCTACTACGGATATAGCAAAAGAAGGATTATTTAATATCATTGAGAATAATTTGGAAATTGACGGGCTTGTTACACTCGATCTTTTTGGAGGAACAGGTTCTATAAGTTATGAACTCGCCAGCAGGGGAGCGGCCGACCTCACCATTGTGGAAAAAGATCCTGAAATGTTTGCATTTATAAAAAGGACAATAAGCGAACTCAATCTACCTCACCTAAAAGTGGTAAAATCTGACGTGTTTCGCTTTATTCGTGAAGGTGGTAAAAAATATGATCTGATTTTTGCCGGCCCTCCTTATGCACTGTCAAGTATTGATGAAATTCCAATAGAAATTTTTAAGAATGAACTGCTAAAAGAAGAAGGTTGGTTTATTTTGGAACATACCCCTAAAAATGATTATCGTAAATTTGATTTTTATCGAACAGAAAGAAATTATGGCACCACCATTTTTTCAATTTTTATCAATAGGCAGGATCCAAATATTTGATCGTTGAAAAAGCTCAGATTCTTATTTCTTCCAATTGCATGGGTTCATCAAATTATTGTTACCCTGAGGAATTGGTTCTTTGATAAAGGAATTTTTAAATCTTCCTCTTTCAATTTCCCACTAATTTGTGTGGGTAACCTGGCATTAGGAGGAACAGGGAAAACCCCCATGGTTGAATTGCTGGTTACCTTGTTGAAAGATGAATTTGATGTGGCTACCCTGAGCCGGGGATATAAAAGAAAAACAAAGGGGTTTGCCATAGCAAATGAAAGTACCAGCGCCATTGAAATTGGCGATGAGCCAATGCAGTTCCATCTGAAATTCCCCCATATTACCGTTGCGGTAGGAGAAGAACGGTTGGTGGCTATTCCTCAAATTTTGCAACTACGGCCAAAAACAGATGTCATAATTCTGGATGATGCCTTCCAACACCGTTCCGTAAAAGCAGGTATTAATATACTTTTAACCGAACAGGAAAATTTATTTACAAGTGACAATATGTTTCCTGCCGGCGACCTTAGAGACATTCCCCAAAGTGCCTCCCGTGCTCAATTAATAGTGATTACCAAATGCGATCCACAAATTTCAGCATCGGAAGCCGATAAAATTCGAAAACAAATTAACCCTCAAAAAGAACAAAAATTATTTTTTACCTGCCTGAAATACCGTACCCCATATCACCTATTTACCTACCGGGAATTGCCTCTGACTTCACAAACGGATGTTTTATTAATTTGCGGCATTGCCAACCCGAATCCTTTATTGAGATACCTTAAAGAAACAGTTCGGACTGTCAGGACATTAAAATACAGCGATCATTATATTTTTAAAACAGAAGACCTCAGAACCATTTGTGAAAACTTTGATTCGATTGAATCATCAAACAAGATTATTTTAACCACCGAAAAAGATGCGGTTCGCCTTGTAAAATATGCCATCGAGCTTTCCCATTATCCTTTGCATGTATTGAGCGTGAGTCATGCAATCTTATTTAACCAGGAACCGGAATTCAGAGAATACTTTGTTTCCTTTATTCGTCGGTTTCCAACCACCGGGCATGATTTAGCCCGTATGCAGGAAAATTAAAATCTTTCTAATCTACTAAACTTTTCGTAATTCATCGTAGTTTCGCAGCCATGCCGAAATTTTATAAATTTTTTATGGGAAAAAGGTTCTTTAAGAACGCTATGTGGTTGCTGGGTCTAATGGCAATTAGTAATTTTTTATATGCACAGGACTATATTTTTTCGGGAGTGGTACTATCTAATGAAGGAAAGCCATTAAAAGGTGCCACCGTTTTATTCGGAAGGATGAATCAGGATAGTTTAAGAAGCACCACAAACCAGGAAGGTATTTTTAATTTTTCTTCAACGCACTCCCTGGGTACCGGAAAGCTCATCATTAGTTATGTAGGGTATTCCACCCTAATTTCCCATATAAATACCGACAGCATAAAAAAATTACCGGTTGTTTTTAAACTCTTTTCTAAAGATGGATTGTTAGAAAATCTAACTATAGAATCCAATAAAATTCAAATAAGGGAGGATACGGTTTCGTATATTGTGGACAGCACCATGTACCGTAAGAATGATAATGTGGAGGAAGTCTTAAAAAAACTACCGGGTGTTACGGTAGATAAGGATGGGACCGTAACAGCACAGGGAAAACAGGTAACCAAGGTAAAGGTAAACGGGAAAGATTTCTTTAATGGAGACGTAACCACAGCCACCCGGCAGATTAATGCCGATATGGTAGACCGGATTCAGATAATTGATGATTATGGAGACCAGGCAGCCTTCACCGGGATAAAGGAAGGAGACGCGCCTAAAACCCTGAATATCCAGCTTAAAAAGGATAAGAATAAAGGGTATTTTGGAAATATTACAGCGGGGGCGGGTACGGAAGACCGTTACCTTGTTAATACTTCCTTTAACCTTTTCAAAAACAGCCGGCAAATCTCATTGATAGGCAATTTGAATAATACCAATGCCAATACCTTTAATTTTGGGAGTATGGGTCTAAGCCCTTCGATGGCAAGAATGGTGGGTGGCGCTATCCGCAGTTTTGGAATGGGTGGGCCCGGTTCTCCTTTATCGGGATTTGGAAATACCGATGGAATTTCAACCAATAAATCAATTGGGTTGAATTACAGGGATGAATGGGGTAAAAGAATATCCTTTTATGGAAGTTATAGTTTTTCTCATAAAACTACCTATTCCGAGCAACAGATTTCTCAACAAAATTTCTATGCACAATCTTCAAATATCAACCACCAGGACCTGGTAGATAATACAGGGAACAACAATCACAGGGTAAACCTGAACCTCGAATACCGGATTGATTCATTTAATTATCTGAAAATTAGTCCGGGGTTTACATATAATGACGGGGATGAAACCAGCAACAACAAGTTTAGTTATTTCGATAGCTTGGGTAGGAAAACAAACGATGGAAAAACATTTCAGGATATTTCAAATAATTCGCCCGGCTATTCGGGAAGTGTTCTGTACAACCATCGTTTTAGGAAGAAAGGCCGGTACCTGAGTTTAAATGGATATGGGAATACCAATGCCACAGATAACGGTACCGACTATATGAATAATGCCAGCATTTATACTCAAATTGGAGTAACCATTGATACCAGCCTAAATCAGTTTACGCAACAGGAAAATAGGGCCTCCAGTTACAATATAAAAGGGTCTTACATCGAGCCTCTTGATAAAAAGAGGAGCCTCGAGATTAATTATGCCTACTCGCATCAATATACTTCCAACGACAAAAGAACCTATAATGTAGATATGCCTGGGCAAGCCAGGACCTACCTTGACAGCCTTAGTAATATTTACGAAAATAATTATTATACCCATCGCTTTGGATTGAACTTCCGTACGGTGGAGAAAAAATTTAATTATGCGATTGGTATGGGTGTACAACCGGCGATAATTAAGAGTAATTCAGAAACCGGAAAATATGCTTACACCCAGCACCTCTTGAATTTCTATCCTGTCATCCGATTTGCCTATAATTTCTCTAGAAGCAGGTCGTTGAGTATGAATTATAGTGGAAATACCAACCAGCCAGGATACCAGCAATTGCAGCCAGTTACGGATTATAGCAATCCACAGTATATAACGGTGGGCAACCCCAATCTAAAACCCGAGTTTAATAATTCGTTTAGTCTGAGGTATAACAATTTTGACTTTATAACCGGGGATGTTTTCTTTTCCTTAATTAGTTTTTCCTTTACAAAAGATAAAATTGTAAACAATGTTTTTAACCGGGGCTTTGGCGTACAGGAAACACGGTACCTGAACACTAACGGATACTATACGGTGACTGGATTTTATAATTACTCTAAGCCTTGGCGAAACAGAAAGTATGTGCTCAATTATGGTGGAAACATCATCTATAATAACAATATATCTTACCTTCAAGATAAACGAAACAAGGGCACAAATTGGGTTGTAGGTCAGCGATTATCAACTGATATTATGGTGAAGAAATGGCTCGAAACAACCGTCGGAGTGAATTTCAACCTCAATAGTTCGCATTATAAAATACAGAAATCTTTAAACAGCCAGACCATTGGGTGGACGATAACCAATACAACCCGCATCTTTTTGCCTAAGAATTTTCGAATTAATTATGATCTTGAAAAGGATCTTAATTCTGGGTATGCCAATTCAGTGAAAGCCGAACCGTTTATTATTAATGCCGGGATTGAAAAAGCGTTTCTTAAAAATGAAAAGCTATCCGTAAAGTTCCAAGGCCTGGATTTATTAAATCAGAATAAGAACCTATCGAGATCTGTTACGGCCAATTCCATCACGGATATAAGAGCAAATCGACTTCAACGATATTTTATGGTAAGTGCAACCTACCGGCTAAACAAATTTGGAGACGGTGGAGGAGGAAAACAGGGGAATATGCCGGTTGGGATGCCATTGATGCGGATGCAGAATTTTTAAATCCCACAAATTTTGAAGTAGGCTGAGAACAAGATTTTTGGGGAGCCTAAACATGCCCAAACTGCACAAAGGCTCATAAATGGCTAAAACTGCCCATCCACTGCATAACACAATGTCATGGTACAATTCGGGTCTGGGTATACCCAAGTTGAATAAGCTTTGTAATGATAACCCGTTGCTCATAAGTCAACCTTTTAAAACGTGATTTCATACGCAAATTTTAAATTCATTTGTGAATTAAAAGT
>CAZYKA010000033.1:0-22047 GCA_964647915.1 uncultured Ferruginibacter sp.
TTTTCCCCCCCCGGGGCTACGCCCCGGTTCCCCCTGATATCAAGATAGGAAAATTGAAAACCGGGTCCAAAAAATGAGGCTGAAGAAAATTTAGTTTTTGTTTATTTTATTCCTTATTTCCGAATAATATTATTTTATTTCCATTTTGCCCCCTTAAAATTTCTTCCAAAAATGAAGAATGGAAATAATTAGATTATTACGATCAAATTAGTTTTCCCGATTTTTATTGTAAGAGAAGAACTCAATTATTCATTTTTATTGGATTTCCAATTACCGTATTTGTGAAATGAAAGATTGTTCTTCTTATTTAGTCGTGGGCCAGATGAATCCTTTCAAAATTTTTTGAATAATGGTACACAAACCTTTATTGAGTTCCCATAATACGGAATCACAATGTTTAGAGATAATAAATAAAAATTCTTTTGGTGATTTACCTCCCTTTCTTTCTAATGAAAAATGAAGTGATCACTTCACAGAATTCTTTCGGATGTTCAATTAATGTGCCATGGCCCGAGAAGGGAACTATCCACAACCCGGCATTAGGGATATGTTGAAATATTTCCTGCGTATGGCCGGGCCTTATTAGGTCGCGGTCGCCTGCAATAACCAGCGTAGGGGTGGTGATCTGCGATAATTCTTTCAGGGTGATGTTGGGCTGGTACCAGTCAAGCAAAAATATCTTCCAGTCGTTTTTTTCTCTGGTGGTGGTTTTAAATAAGCCCTTATTTTTATTAAAATATTCCTCCTCTTCCTTCCAAACTTGGGGTTCCAAAGCAGTTGAATCGGGCCAAAGGTTTGCCCCGGTAAATGCAATTTTTCTTAGTTGCTTTGGATGTCTTAATGCCATCTCAATACCTACAATCCCACCATCGCTCCATCCAATTAAAAATACTCTTTTCAATTTTAATGAATCAATGATAGCAGATACATCATCGGCCATCATTTCGAAACTCAGGGAATCACCATTGTCTATTGATTTTCCATGGGCCCGGCTATCAATGGCTATAACACGGAATTGTTTCTCCAACAATGGAATGACGGAAGTAAAAGAGGAAATATTTCCCCCATTGCCGTGAAGTAAAATTACAGGGTCTCCTTTCCCATATTCTTCGGTATAAAAATTTACGCCTCTGGAAAATATTCTTTTTGCATGGGCAGGATTGTTTCCATATATCTCTTTGGATTGGGCTCTTACTTGAATGCTCGGTGCAAAAATGGGAATTAGGATAAGTAATATTGAAAGTTTCAAATGCTGTATATTTTGTTTTATGGTAGTTTGAAATTAGGGGTAAAATATTTGTTTAAATTTAGTAGAAATGGAGCCTGGCATTCCGTAAGATCAATATTTATTTAGCGGTTTACAATCCTTCTTAAATGGGATTAGGGAAAGGGAATGAATTTTAGAATGTTGGTTATTAGTGGGTTATGCTATACCAAAGATCAAAACTTCCAAATAATATCAGTGTGCCGCCAAAAATCCTTTCCAATAATTTGTTGTTAATCCGCAAAGCTAGGTTAGCCCCCAAATAGGAAAAGGGGATGGAACTGATAGATAGCATAAGTACCACATACCAGTCAATATGACCGAGATACCAATGAGCTATTGTCCCAGGGATGGACAAGCCAGCGGCAACAATCAGGCTTGATGCCAAGGCTGCCTTCGTGGGCATTTTTAAAAACCGGATAAATAGTGGGCCAAACATTACGCCACCACTGTTAGCCAATAAACCCGAAAGAAATCCAACCGGAAGCGCCACCAATGCTATTTTCCAGAAGGGAATTGGGCCATTGCCCGAATCCTTATTCTTATCTGTAAAAATAAAAAAGGAAAGCCCGAGGCTTGCCACAAAAATAGCAGTAAGAATCATTAATACATGCCCCCCAAGCCAATGACTAAATAAAGATCCTGCCCAGGTTGCGGGTATGCCTAACAAGATGCAGTAAACCACCACTCTTTGGTTAATCAGTTCCTTTTTACGGTAAACTAAGGAGGCAGAAATGGTGGTTGGAAGCGTGGCGGGGAGAGGGGATGCAAGCGCGTAAAAAGGGTTCATCCCGGTAAAAATTTGTAAGGCAGGGGTAGTTATGGAACTACCGCCCTTCCCCAAAAGGCCTGATAAGAATCCCACGATGGAGCCAATAATTAATAAAGTAATTTTCGTAACCATGTACATTATTTACCTCAGTAAAATATTTTTTTATAGAAATAGATAATTATAATACAATTTAAAGAATTATGAACTCCATTATAAGAAACGAGCGCAAACAATCCATTTCTGGTATGGATAAGTTTTTGCCGGCATCTTAATGCAAAGGTATATGTTGGTATTCCTGGCAGGTGAAAGTGAATAACTTGCTACGTCCAATTTTGCCTTCGCATTTCCTGGCAGGCCTATTGTACAAAAAAATCCCCGGCAAATAATTCATTACCGGGGAAAACGTATACTTTAAAGATCTTCTAAAGAACCTGTTTCAAAATTTCAATGGCATCAACTGCATCTTTTTCCTCTGTCAGGTCGAAAATTGAAACCGATTTTCCATCTTTTGTTATGTTTACATTGTTCACAATTTGATCAAATTGTTCTTTATTAAAATTTTCTTTCAGTGTTTTTCCAAATGAAAAATCCGAAAAATCTGTAATGGAATTATTATCTGAAAAGTTCGAGTTGTACCTTTTCAATTCCACAAGGGCTTCTACCGGCCCGGCAGAAAGGTGCACCCCGTTAACCCCTTGCGATACTTCTGCCAATCCAAGGGCCTCTTTTTGTTCCAGGAATTCTCTGCGAAGGCTGCCCTGATTTGCTTTTGTGGGATCGGTGGCTCCAATAAAATTGCTACGTGCATCGCTCCACGCAATATCTCCCGATAAAGTCATTACAATGATAGACCTGCCTTTTTCGGTGAAATGTTTTAATTGACGGGGATGGAAACCGTTTACCAGGTAAACAAATCCATCATCTATTTTAACTTTTTCACAATAAGTACCTCCAGCCAGTTTTTTATTTTCAAGGTTCTGCCAGAGATAGTCGAGCGAGTAGGCGTTAAAGTTATTATTCTTGGCTAAAAATTCAGAACCGCCCAGCACATTTAATTCGGTTATCGCCGATCCATAAAGATCTTTAAATTTCTCTTTAGCAGATTCCGACATTCCCTGCACAGCATGAGCGGAAATTTTGTTAATCACGCCGTAATGCTGGGCAATGATATTATATTCATCCAGGTATTTAGCTGAAAGTATTTTGATGTTGTGGATGGTTAACCCAAACGAATCAATCTTTTTTTGAACCAGATTTAATATGCTATGCAGATTAATTTTATCTGAAGCGAGGGTAATTTCGGGTTTGATGAAAAACAGGAATTCATTTTTCCCAACCGGTGATTCGGAGTTTGAATAAATTTCTTCAAATTCCAGGGTTTCCTGTTGGGCCTTCTTAACGGAGGCTGTAATGATTTCTGTAAAGTTGTTTGTAGCTACCATTTTGCTTTAAAAATTTTCGCAAAATTATGGGTTTAATTGGCAAAATGAACAGCCGTTTTTAACAACTTCGTTAAAAAGAAATTGAAATATGGAATGAAGAATAGGAATGGGCAACAAGTTAGTTGCCCACAAATCAGCTAATGGAGGAAAATTCAAAATTTATCCAAGGGCAATATCCAGTACCTGGGTAAGTGATTTCACGTAATGGAATTTTATCCCCTTAATAAATTGAGGATTAATATCCAATACATCCTTTTCATTCATCCAGCACATGATGATTTCCCGGATCCCCGATCGTTTGGCAGCCAGAACCTTTTCTTTAATACCTCCCACCGGAAGTACCTGGCCGCGTAATGTAATCTCACCTGTCATTGCGAGGTACGGTTTAATTTTTTTTCCGGTGTATGCGCTTGCCAGCGCCGTCATCATAGTAATGCCGGCACTGGGGCCATCTTTGGGTACGGCGCCCTCCGGAATATGGATATGCACATTTTTCCGGTTAAACAACTCGGGATCGATACCTAGTTTTTTTGCGTTGCCGGCAAGCCAGCTATAGGCGGTGGCGGCACTTTCTTTCATCACATTTCCCAGGTTGCCTGTAAGTTTTAATTCGCCTTTGCCATCACTAAGCTGGGCTTCAATAAATAATATATCACCGCCAACATAGGTCCAGGCAAGCCCAACGGCCACACCGGGCATGCTGGCTGTTTTGTAAAGCTCATTATTGTATTTTGGCTTTCCGAGTATTTTTTCAATGTCGTTTGCGGTTAAGGTGGGTTTAAGCTTTCCTTTTAATACCATTTCTTTTGCCTGGTAGCGCATGATACTGGCTAATTGGCGGTCCAATTCTCTCACTCCGCTTTCGCGCGTATAATCGGTGATTATCTTTTCCAAAACCGCATCACTCATTTTAAAGGATGGGATTTTTGTGCCATTCCCCTGAACCAGTCCGTGCATTTCTTTTTGCTTGGGAACCAGGTGTGTTTTGGCGATTTCAATTTTTTCTTCAATGGCATAACCGCTTAGTTCAATAATTTCAAGCCGGTCTCTTAATGCTGGTTGAATGCTGGATAACGAATTGGCAGTTGCAATAAATAGTACCTTGCTCAGGTCATATTCCAGTTCGAGATAATTATCGTAAAATGTATTGTTCTGCTCCGGATCCAACACTTCCAACAAGGCCGAAGAGGGATCGCCGCGATGATCCTGCCCAATTTTATCTATTTCATCCAAAATCATCACCGGGTTTCCCGACTTTACTTTACGTAACGATTGCAGTATTCGGCCCGGCATTGCCCCAATATAGGTTTTACGGTGTCCCCTGATTTCACTTTCATCGTGTAACCCTCCCAGGCTTACCCGTACATATTTTCGGGCAATGGCCGAAGCAATACTCTTTCCAAGACTGGTTTTCCCAATCCCGGGAGGGCCTACAAAACAAAGAATGGGGCTTTTCATATCGCCCTTAAGTTTTAGAACGGCGAGGTATTCAAGAATACGTTCCTTGATTTTGTTCATGCCATAATGGTCGTGGTCCAAAATCTTTTTGGCTTTTTTTAAATCGTAGGAGTCTTCGGTAAACTCTTCCCAGGGGAGATCGAGCATTAAGTCAAGGTGATTATAAACCACCGAATAATCGGGCGTGGATGGATGCATACGGTCCAACTTCTCAATACCCTTGGTAAACATTTCCTTTGCAGCTTTAGGCCATTTTTTATTTTCCGCACGCTTCATCATTTCCTTCACTTCGGCAGAATTTTCCCCACCCAGTTCGTCCTTGATGGCTTTCATTTGCTGCTGAAGGAAATATTCGCGTTGCTGTTTATCCAACTCAGCACGGGTTTTAGAAGTTACCTTGTTTTTGAGTTCAACATATTGCAGTTCGGTATGAAGCAGGCTCAATAAAAGTTCGGCCCTTGCTTTCAGATCATTAATCTCAAGGAGTTGTTGCTTTTGTTTAATATCGCTACTCAGGTTGCTGCTTACAAAATGAATAAGGAAGGATGGATTTTCAATATTCTTTAGGATGATGGCTGCTTCGCTGGGAAGGTTGGGGGATAGGCCCACAATCTGGCTGGCAAGGTCTTTAATGCTGCTTACCATGGCATCAAAATCGGGGTCGCCCTTTTTGGGGGTTTCTTCCAGGATTTTTACCCTTGCCTTAAAATAGGGGTCTTCCGAAACGATTTCCTCAATTTTTAAGCGCCGTTTCCCCTGTATAATGATGGTGGTACCCCCATCTGGCATTTTAATCAGTTTTACAATGCGGGCGAGGGTGCCTATATCCTGTAAATCGGCAACAGAAGGCTCCTCAATATTACTATCCTTTTGGGCCACTACACCTACCAGTTTATCTCCTTTATAGGCATCCGAAACAGCTTTAATGCTTTTATCCCTCCCTACGGTAATGGGAATAACCACACCGGGAAAAAGGACGGTATTGCGCAGGGCAAGAATCGGGATTGTGTCGGGAACCTGTTGGTTATCTGTAGCATCATCCTCATCGTCATTCAATGGGATCATGGGCATAAACTCAAGTTCTTCTTCGGTGTTATTCAAGTAAAGCTTATTTGTCATTCGTATTTTGGGATAAGTCGCAAATAAAAGAAAGAAATTTTAAATGGGTATGAATAAATGGCAATGACAGTGCCATTTGTAGTTCATGCGACAATTCTTCAGTGGAATGCCAATTTAGAGCGCCAGATTGATTGCTTTTACCTGCCTCAAAGCAATAGAAAACAGCTTTTTCAGCTTTTCTATTAAACCCTTTTCCCAAAAAACCTTTTTATTGAAAGACCCTGGGAATTTGAGGGTTTACCATTTGAACGGAATACCCGGTATAAAAAATGTGGAAAAACAAATATAAATATACCTTAATTTAATATTCAAAAATTTGCCCCATGTTTACAAAATATACACGAACCATATTTTTAAGTATTGTTTTCTAATATTATCTTTTCAAATTACTGAACTTAAACTGCTGAATATAAGTTTTGTTGAAGGGCATAATTTAGATCTTTTAATAGGCCCCCCAATTGCAAAATGATCCTTTGTTCTTTTTGGTATCCCGAAGAATTGTTTTTTTTGCTGATGCCTGGCAGAATTTGAGTGGCTGGATTTTAAAGTTGATATTCAAATTGCCAAAAGGTAAATTGGGTGGTTTAATACCCGGCAACACTATCATCACCCCTTCGGTCAGCTGCTACCTCAAATTTCCCATCTGGTAAAACTTTTATTAATTCCGACCTGCCAATTCCTCCAACACGGTGCAATTTATACCCCATGTTTTCAAGCCCCTGTTCAAGTTCAGCCGAAAATCCTTTTTCGATCTTTACCTCATCTGGTAACCATTGATGGTGAAATTTTGGTTTATTTACCGCATCTGTTGCATTCATATCAAAGTCAATCATATCCACAATCATTTGGAAAACGGAAGTAGGAATAGTGGTTCCCCCTGGCGTACCAAGCACACTGTATGGGTTTCCATTTTTCAATATCAATGTAGGTGCCATTGAGCTAAGCATTCTTTTTCCGGGAGCAATGGCATTGGCAGCACCACCAACAGCTCCATATAAATTAGGGACTCCCGGTTTCATACTGAAATCATCCATTTCATCATTCAAGAAAAAGCCTGCGCCTCCCACTACCGTTTTGCTGCCATACCGGTTGTTTAAGGTGGTGGTAATAGAAACCATATTCCCTTCTGCATCCATTATGCTAATATGGGTGGTCTGGTCGCTTTCAGGTATTTCTCCTGGTTGTATATTTTTACTTTGTGATGCTTTAAGCGGATCAAAATCTTTCATTCGATTATTCAGGTAGGCTTTACTTAACAGGGTCTTTTGCGGCACTTTCCAAAAGTCAGGATCACCCATATATTTTGCGCGGTCTGCAAATGCACGGCGCTCAGCCTCAATCATTAGGTGCATAGATTGAATAGTACCATAACCGTATTTTTTCAAAGGGTATGGTTCAACCATAGTTAGCAACTGGCTAACTATTATTCCTCCGCTGCTGGGTGGAGGAAACCCTAAAACAGTATACCCCCTGTATTCTGATGAAATTGCTACCCTCATTTTTGCCCTATAATTTTTTAAGTCTGTAAGCGAAATGATTCCATTTCCCCTTTTTATTTCAGCAACAATGAATTCGGCTGTTTTACCCTCATAAAATCCTTTTAGCCCATAAAGTTGAATCCTTTTTAGGGTTTCTGCCAATTCAGGTTGAACCAAAATATCCCCCGCCTTCCAATCCGAATTTTTTATAAATGCAATTGGTTGCGTATTATATTTTAAAAATTCAGGTTTCAGTTCATTGAAATCTTTTGCCTGGAGCTCAGTAATGGCAAAGCCCTTTTCTGCCAGTTCGATTGCAGGTTCAATTAATTTTTCAAACGTTAATTTGGCAAAGGGGAGGGTCTTGAATAATCCTGCAACGGTGCCGGGAATCCCAACAGATAGATGCCCATTTATGGATAATTCGTGTTGAGGGTCTCCATTTTTATCTAAAAACATATCTTCTGTTGCAAGGCCTGGGGCCGATTCCCGAAAATCAATTGCAATATTATCCCCGGATTTATTCCTGCCTAATAATAATCCGCCGCCTCCTAAATTCCCCGCATCAGGATATACAACTGCCAATACTAATTGAACGGCAATGGCTGCGTCAAATGCATTGCCCCCTTCCTTCATAATTTCTGCTCCCACTGAGCTTGCCAACGGATGTGCTGATGCGATAGCCATCATTGAAAAGCTACCTGCCTTTTTTTGTGCGTAGTGAAAGGGATCAACTCTTTTCCCGGGACCAAGCCACTGCAACTGGGCCATCCCAATAGTATGGATGAAAGAAGTTGCCACGAGAATTATCAACTTATTTTTCATGTAGAAGAAGTAAGCTGCAAGTTTATGGTATATCTAATTATTCATGAAAAGATGGTATTACGCTGTCTCATATATTTTGGAAGAAAGGTGATTTTTAAATTTCTTCTTCCATTTATGATTGGATGAATAAATTCATTTAAATTATTTACCCTCTCAAATGCAAATTTTGTTATTGAAATTTATATGTTGAATATTAGGGGAACTACATTGGTCTGACCTTTGCGAGGATGGATTATAAAAGTGGAACATGCATCTCCTGCCCACACAAGCGTTTCCTGAAAGATTTGGTCTATGGGTTTTTATCCGGATATATGCCAATAATTCGGTGATTTCATTCGGCATTACGTTTTTCTGCCACTTACAAATGCCCAGCCTTTAATTGCTTTCCACAGCACTATTATATTGGAACTATATATTTTGCAATTATTTCAATGGCGGCTTTTAAAATTCCTTATTTTGGAACCGGGTAATTTCTATTTAACTCCTTATTGAGCCAATACATTTTCCTGTAACAATCAGCCTTTTTCAGGACAGATTTACACCTCATTAACAAATTGTAATCGCACAATTTGATAATTTGGTTGTTAATACCATGGTTCTTCTGACGAATTTTTATTAATTGGTTGATGAATCGGGCTTGTTTATACACATTTCCGGGATACCTTGAAATTGAATCAGGAAATTAAACTCTTTTTAAACCCTAGGATGAAATTCTTTTCCATTTTTATTATTGCAATATTGGGTACCATAATTTTATTTTTTAGTACCTACCATGGAAGCAAAAACAAGTGGAGGGGCAATTCATCTAGTCAAAATTTGAAAATTAGTATGAATACAAACGGAATTTCCGGCAATACCAAAGTAATTTATTTTGCAGGTGGTTGTTTTTGGGGGACTGAACATTTTTTTGAGCAAATTAGAGGCGTAGTGAGTTCAGAAGCCGGATACGCAAACGGGAATACCGTTAATCCTACTTATGAGGATGTTTGTAGTAAGAATACGGGTTTTGCCGAAACCGTTAAAGTTGTTTACGACCCCAGCCAAATCAGCCTTGGGAAATTGATTGATTTGTATTTTAAAATTATTGACCCAACCAGTCTTAACCGCCAGGGAAATGACAGGGGTACGCAATACCGGACCGGGATATATTTTTCAGATGCTGCAGATTCGGACATCATTGCCCAGAAATTACTGGAACTCCGAATAAAATATGCAGAACCCATTGTGGTGGAAAATCTGCCTCTTAAAAATTATTTTGCAGCAGAAGAATATCACCAGGATTATCTCGATAAAAATCCAGGAGGTTATTGTCATATACCCAGGGACTTATTTGAATATGCAAAAAATGCGAATGCATTACCGGCCAATTCCTATGTTAAGCCGGATGACGCCACCCTGAAGAAAAAGCTTACACCACTTCAGTATGAGGTTACCCAACATGCAGCTACTGAAAGCCCTTTTCAAAACGAATACAATAATGAATTCCGGGATGGGATTTATGTAGATATCACTACCGGAGAACCCTTATTCGTATCTGCAGATAAATTTAAATCAGGATGTGGCTGGCCCAGCTTCTCTAAACCCATAAGCCCCGATTTAATAAAGGAACTGGATGATGACTCACACGGCATGTCGCGCATTGAGGTAAGAAGCAAATCAGGTAATGCACATCTTGGCCATGTTTTCAACGATGGCCCCAAAGATAAAGGCGGGCTTAGGTTCTGCATCAACAGCGCTTCACTCCGGTTTATTCCAAAGGAGGAAATGAAAAGAGATGGATATGAAAGGTATTTACCCCTTTTAGAAAAAACGGATACCATTCATTAGATTTTTTTTCAACGGTTTTGGCTTTCTTATTTGTTGCTGTTAATTTTTTTTCCAAACTTTTGTCCCAACTTCCTGTTCCCCCAAATTTCAGGGATCAAGTTCCTATTGAGCCCACTTCTTTATGAATAAAGTAATAAAACTGGCTGCTACAAAGGGGAAGGTAAGTTGTGGAAGATTATGTCTTAGCATGATCAAACTTATTAATAGAGAAATCACCACTGCAATTATCGTCCATAAAACATTTTTCAGGCTCATTCCGGCAAATACAATGGCGCATAACACTGCATTAAAACTGAATAATCCCATTTGAATAGTAATAAATGGTACTGGCAGGTACAGCGAAAATATCGCGGCTGAAATGGAGGCGGTTATCCCAAATACGGCTGCTACCGGTGCACTGAAGGCTACTCCAATAAAAAATAAAACACCTGATATCAGTTTATCCTGAAAAATCACCTGGCCAAATCCTTTTAAACCTATATTTAAGTAATTCGAACTGGAAACAGGCCCAAACCCGACTTCACTTTGCAGGTAGTTGAAATTTTGGTTCACTAAAAACAGAATTCCCCAGGTTGCCAATACAAAGGGAAAAGTGAATACCTGAATTTTTTGTTGCAAGAAGAAATGTTGAATAATTGTAGCAATCGAAGCCCCCAAAACTATAAGCAGCCACGTTAATATGGTAGATTTTAAAAACAAAATACCGGCAACTCCTACCAGGGCCGCATTAAATCCGTACAGCCCTTTGTTTATATTTTCCGAATTGAGTTTGAATAACCGGGCAGTGGCAATTCCGGTACCCGTGCCTATAAGCATTGCTAACCCCATTTTGAAAGATCCCAAAGTAACTCCGGTAAGAAACAACAGACCGGTAATCCGGTTTTCCTGGAGCATTATCTGGCTAATCCCGTTTAAGGTCTGATTTAGGATTGCCCGGCCTTTTTGGATCCGATGTTCTTCAGCTAAATTTTGAATTGCTTTTTTGAATCTTATTTTCATTTGTGAGTATTCAATTTAGCAGATATTATCCTTTATCCTTCAAAAATTTGAATTTCCGATAGGTTTTTATCTGATTAATTTGGAGGCTGTTTGCATTTTTCTAATCAGACCGGCCTACAGGCAGGTCGTAAATTCTTACTCTCTATTGAGAGGTTAAAGCCAGTGTTTACCATGCGATTTTCTTTTCAACATCCTGTTTTGATGACTTACTAAATTCCATTTCTTCTATTTTTGCGGCATGGATATCTCTTGTTCCGACATAGAAGCCTTCATGATTGAAAAAATTGCAGCTGCCGCAAATTCTTTGGGTATGGAAGCCTTTCTAATTGGCGGTTTTGTACGTGATAAAATCTTAAACCGACCTACTAAGGATTTAGATATTGTATGTACGGGAGATGGTATCCTGCTGGCAGAAACCTTTGCCCAAAGCTTTTCCCATAAAGCACAACTGGTAATATTTAAAAATTTCGGTACAGCTCAGGTAAAACTAGGATTCCAGCAACTTCCCCTACTCGAACCCGAAGCCACCTTTGAAGTGGAATTCGTAGGGGCTCGTAAAGAATCCTATTCTCAAAATAGCCGAAAACCGCAGGTTTCATCCGGAACGGTGGAAGATGATCAAAAGCGCCGCGACCTGACTATCAATGCACTGGCCATCAGCCTTAATCCTGAAAACTTTGGAAAGCTAATCGATCCATTTCACGGACTTTCCGATTTGAAGGAGATGGTTTTGCGAACTCCACTGGAACCGAGTCAGACGTTTAGTGATGACCCCCTCCGTATAATGCGCACCATCCGTTTTGCCGCACAACTTAACTTTAAAATCCATCCCGAAACCCTAAAAGCTATCGCTCAAAATGCCAGCCGGATTCACATAGTTAGCGGTGAACGCGTGGCAGATGAATTAAATAAAATCCTGCTTTGTCCAAAACCTTCTGTTGGGTTTAACCTCCTGTTCAATACGGGTATCCTGCATGAAATTTTCCCTCAAATGGTGGCACTGGCGGGTGCCGAATACATCGACGGTATGGGGCATAAGGATAATTTTCACCACACGTTGCAAGTGATTGATAATGTTGCCTCCCAATCGGATGACCTTTGGTTGCGATGGGCCGCCGTACTTCACGATATTGCAAAACCTGCTACAAAAAAATTTGAAGAAGGACATGGCTGGACTTTTCACGGACATGAAGTGCTGGGGGGGAAAATGGTACCCAAAATTTTTGCCAAATTGAAATTGCCCCTGAATGAAAAAATGCGGTTCGTACAAAAATTGGTGGAAATGCACCTGCGCCCTATCAGCCTTACTAAAGAGAATATAACGGATTCCGCTATACGAAGACTGCTTTTTGATGCAGGAGAAGACCTTGAGCCCCTGATGATCCTCTGCCGTGCCGATATTACCTCGAAGAATAAACAAAAGGTGAAGCGTTACCTCCAAAATTTTGAGCTGGTACTCCTCCGTTGCAAAGAGGTTGAAGAAAAGGATCATATCCGTAATTGGCAGCCACCCATTTCAGGGGAAATGATTATGGAAACCTTTGGAATTCCTTCTGGTAGGGAAGTAGGGGTCATCAAAAATGCCATCAGGGAAGCCATCCTGGATGGGAAAATACCTAATGAATATCAGGATGCGCATGCGCTTATGTTAAAAATTGCTGCGGGTTTGGGAATCTTTGAAGCCCCCCCGCATTAGCTATGCCACCCCACAAAAAAACCTTATTTTTGAATTATGGCTATATTCAGATTCAGGGTTTATTGGGAAGACGATGAAAGTACATACCGGGATATTTGTATCCGGCATACCCAATCTTTCTTCGATTTTCATCTTGCAATTTTAAAAAGTTTTGAGTTCGATAATAAACATAAAGCAACCTTTTACCGCAGTAACGACAACTGGCAAAGAGGACGTGAGATTTCGCTTGAGAAATACGACAAAGCCTATAAGGTGGAGCCATTATTAATGGCAGATGTTACCCTCGGTAGCGAAGTGAAAGATCCCAATCAAAAATTTATTTATGAGTACGACTTTAATAAGAACTGGCATTTTATGCTGGAACTTATTAATGTAGAGAAGGAAGAAAATGCAAAGCTGGCCTATCCGGCTTGTGTTCGTACCGAAGGTCTGGCCCCTTCACAATATGGGACCAAGGGCCTTGTAGATAGCCGCCTCGCAGAAATGGAAGAAAAATACGACCTCCGCCCCGAAGCCATGGCCGATGGGTTTAGTGAAGAGGGCGAGGAAGACTCCCTTACGGATGGACAGGAAGCAGATAATTCCTCGGAAGAATCAAGTGATGGATTCTAGTTTTCCAGCAACGAATCATCGGCATGCGTAATTTGTGTATTTCAATTGTTGGGCCAACGGCAGTTGGTAAAACAGAAATTGCCCTTCAATTAGCGCAACACTTTTCCACTTCTATCATTTCCGCCGATAGCCGTCAATGCTTTAAGGAATTAAATATTGGTGTTGCTAAACCTTCCGCTAAGGAGTTGGCAGAAACGGAACATTTTTTTATTAATTCCCATCATATTTGGGATGAAGTAACGGCTGCCACCTTCGAGCAGGGAGCATTGGTTTTTTCTAATAATTGTATTAATCAGTCTAAGGTTATTATTCTCGCCGGGGGTACGGGTTTGTATGTGAAAGCCTTTCTTGAAGGATTAGATGATATCCCCCCGGTAACTGAAATCATAAGACAGGAAGTGGCGGGCGGATATGAAAACGGAGGTATTCTCTGGTTGCACGAAAAATTGAAAAAAGAGGATCCCCTGTTTGCTGAAAAAGGAGAGATGCTGAATCCGCATCGTTGTATGCGTGCACTCGAAGTAGTGCGACAAACCGGAAAAGGAATCCTTTCTCTTCAACAGGGCTTAAAGAAGAAACGACCTTTTGAGCTGTTGAAGATCGGGCTCGAATTGCCCAGGGAATTATTATATCAACGGATTAACAGCCGCGTTGAAGAGATGATGGCCGGAGGGTTGGAGAGAGAGGCTCAGGGATTGTTGGCCCACCGGCATTTGAATGCATTGCAAACCGTTGGATACCGTGAACTTTTTGAATGCTTCGATGGTAAAATACAACTTCCCCGCGCCGTGGAACTTATCATGCAGCATACCCGGCATTACGCTAAACGCCAGCTAACCTGGTTTAAGCGAGATACAGAAATTAATTGGATGGCCCCAAAATCAGACCTGGTTTTCAATTTTATTAAAGAAAAAACAGGGATTGCCTAAATGAGGATTTCCCCGGATATTCTGCCTTTAAAATTTCATACCCACCGTAACCACTACATTCCCTGATGTTTGCTTTAAACTGGCAAATGTATTGGCACGGTCCTCTAACCGATAGGGAAAACTCACATCTTTTTTTACCCGATGAACATAAGCCACATCAACAAAGTATCCTTTATTCCGGTAACCCAGTCCGCCGCTCAGCAATACCTGGCTTGCTTTTAATGTGGCATCTTTATATGGATTTCCATAAAAACCAAAGCCGAGCCTGGCCATTATGGTATTGAATTTCATCTCGCCCCCCACCCTGAAATTGAACGCTCCCTTGTAATAATTTTTAATTACGTTGTTTAGCGATTTATAATACGCTTTTTCATCGGCAGTAGGGGCTTCATTATCTGAACTAAACCGGCTTGCCGTATGGCGTACATATTCAATATCGGCTGTGATGAACCCTCGTTGCTTCCTAACATTCTCTACCTCTCTGAAAACAAATGCGCCGCTCAGGATAACTTTCCAGGGGGCACTTTGGGTATATTTTGCTTCCCCTTCCTGGTTATTGGTGAATATTTCAGAATTTACATGGAAGGATTCTGTTTGACCCGAAGGTGTTTCCAAAACAGTACCCAACTCGGCCGTGTGCGTATCGGTCAGGAATAAATAGGAAGGAGTATGCACGGCAAGGCCTATACGCAAATGTTCCATAGGCTTATATATAGCCCCCAACTTAATGTTTATTCCAATCCCATTGGTGGAAAACCGGTCGTTGTAAGAAAAGGATTTAAAATGATTAAATGCATTGGAGGAAGTGTCTTCCTCACTGTATTGCATGTTACTCCTGTAGAAAATAAGAGGTACCCCAACTGTGATTCCCCAGTATAATTTGTCTTTGATGTTTGCCCCATAGGCAAAGGAAAGATCGTAAATGCCCCCACCCGTACTTAGTGTATATTGCTGCTTTAGGGCGTAACCCGAATCGAGCAGGTATTCGGGAGCGGCCTTTACTATTAGGTTCCCATCCTGTGTAACCGTATCAATAAGGTAAGTATAAAGCCCAACTGCGGCCGTATAGGGAAGGGGGGAGTTCGAATTTAATACATCATTAATTGAGTATCCGCTCCTCGAAAATTCTTCAGCAAACTGTTCTGAAAACGAACTATAATTATTTAAAGCTCCGTAACCTGTCTTATTATTGAAATTAGCCACCTCATTTATGGCAATGGAAAAGGCAGAACTATTTTGCGGATTACGCCTGTTTACAGATCCCCAAACCATTCCCGTTGTACCTAAACCAAAGCCACCCCGCTTTTCCCGGGAATTGATATTTCGGTAATCAGCTCCGGATTTGGAATTGAATACAGAGGGCGTAATTACAAATTCAGTAGTCTTATAAAATCCAATGCCGGCCGGATTTACAAAAACTGAGGTAATATCGCCGCCAAGAGATCCTGCAGCGCCACCAATTGCCATATTCCGGGCAGTGCCAAATTGATTATACCAACTGTATCGTATGGCATCCTCAGGCACCTGGGCTGAAATAGCGGCAGAAATAAATAATAGAATACAAACAATAGGATAACGCATAGCAGGGGGTTGCGAAGGGTTGTAACGAATCGGTTATTATTAATAATAAGGGTTTAATTTCCACGCCCGGGCCTGGAAATACCGGATCCCGAAGAAGAACTTCCCGATCCGGAAGAAGAATTGGACGATGGACTGTATCCTCTGCTCCCGCCATCATAGTTGTCATCATTATTTCGATTGTTCCTGGGGGTATATAGCCGTTCGCGTGTAATAGAAGACTTGTTACTGTTGTTGTAATAATTTTTGGGAGTCGCATTAAAATCAGGCTTCGCCGACCTGATATTGGGAACCTTGTAATTATTATTGTTGTACCCCCCTAAGTAGGTCATACGTGGAGTCGTGTTTTTGGGATTTCGGATAGTTATGTTCCCATAATATACGGGGTAAGAATAATAATAGGGGTTGTAATAATATCCATAATTATAACCATAATAATATGGACTGTAATAGGCATCGTAATCATCATTCCAATAACGCCAGCGTGGGTCGTAAATGGCCATCCGGATGGATCGGTCGTTGTATTCTTCTCTGGGCTTTTCGTTTGTGCGTACCTGGTAATTTTCCTCTACCGGACGGGCTGGCGAATAATACACATCGTCCGGAGTTTGGCCGGTCCGGTAAGTACTACTGCAACTGGTTAGAATTGCCCCAAGGGCTATGATGAGTAAAAATTGAAATTTCATGTCAAATTGGTTAAAAAAATTATAGTATGAAGTTAGTACTTTTGCGCGGTTGGTGATGTTAAGGCAAAGTTTAGATTTTCAATCTTTTTGAAGGCTGGATTTCTTTTGAAATGATTGTTAAAAGTCTTCCAAATGAGGCCATTGAACGAATTTAATTTTTAATAACAGGTTTGGATTCTATGAGTAAAGAACTTACTTCCCGAGAAACGGATTATGCCCAGTGGTATAACGATTTAGTGCTTAAAGGCGGACTGGCCGATTATTCGGCTGTACGCGGTTGTATGGTTATTAAACCGTATGGTTTTGCATTATGGGAAAATATGCGGGATCAGTTGGATCGTATGTTTAAAGATACAGGTCATGTAAATGCTTATTTCCCTTTATTTATTCCTAAGAGTTTCTTAAGTAAGGAGGCTGCGCATGTAGAAGGGTTTGCCAAGGAATGTGCGGTTGTAACTCATTATCGCCTGAAAAATGATCCAGATGGAAATGGCATTGTAGTGGATCCTGACGCAAAGCTGGAAGAAGAACTTATTGTACGCCCCACTTCCGAAACTATAATCTGGAATACCTATAAAGATTGGATTCAATCTTACCGGGATCTTCCCCTGCTGATTAATCAGTGGGCGAATGTAGTAAGGTGGGAAATGCGTACCCGCTTATTTCTTCGAACCGCAGAATTCCTGTGGCAGGAAGGCCATACGGCCCATGCAACTGCCTTGGAGGCAGTGGAAGAAACGGAAAGAATGTTGGATGTCTATGCTTCCTTTGTGGAAGAGTATATGGCAGTACCGGTTATTAAAGGAGTAAAATCTGCCAATGAACGATTCGCCGGGGCCGTAGATACGTATTGCATCGAGGCGCTGATGCAGGATGGAAAAGCCTTACAGGCAGGTACCTCTCATTTTCTGGGGCAAAATTTTGCAAAGGCGTTTGAAGTGCAATTTTTAAATAAGGAAAATAAACAGGAATATGTATGGGCCACAAGCTGGGGTGTTTCTACTCGTCTTATAGGTGCCCTGATTATGGCCCATAGCGATGACCAGGGACTTGTACTCCCTCCCCGGATTGCTCCATTGCAGGTTGTAATTGTTCCTATTTATAAGGGCAATGACAGTAAACCGGTCATCGATGCCCGGGTTAACGAAATTGTCAAATCCTTAAAGACCCTGGGTATTCGGGTTAAATACGATAATAGTGATAATTCTCGACCAGGATGGAAATTTGCAGAGTACGAATTGCAGGGAGTGCCTATCCGGGTGGCAATGGGAATGCGGGATTTGGAAAACAATGTTGTGGAAGTGGCACGGAGAGACACAAAAGAGAAACAATCGGTAGCTATTGATGGCATTGCGCAAAATCTTAGCCAGTTGCTCGAAGAAATTCAACAAAATCTGTTCAAACGGGCATTGGTATTTCGAAATGAAAACATTCGGAAAGCAGACTCATGGGATGAGTTTGTAAGTCTTTTGGATAATAAAGGCGGATTTATTTCCGCTCATTGGGATGGTAGCTCCGAAACAGAAGAAAAAATTAAAGAACTTACCAAAGCAACGATCCGTTGTATCCCATTAGGTAATAAAAAGGAAGTTGGAAATTGTATCCTCAGCGGAAAACAAAGTGAACAAAGAGTTTTATTTGCAAGAGCCTATTAATGCCTTCATTCCCGGGTTGCGAGGTAATTGTAATCCTCCATTAATTTTTCTAAAAAGTGTGTCGTATGTAAATGGGTTTGTATTCCCAGTACCTGCTTCACTTTTGCTTCTACCCGAATACAGGTATCATAATTATTGTTCTTCTTTGCCAGGTTGAGAACCAGGTTGATGGTGTTAATGTCATTATCCGATAACCGCATTACCTCCGGAAACAGGACCGTATAATTTTCCTGACTCACCTGCATGAAAACAGTATCGATTACGCCCAGGTCTGATTTTGCATCTACTACCGCTGTGCCGGCAGCTATATCACCCAGCCGCTGATTCCTGGGAGTTACTGAAACAATAATAACTACTGCTATTCCCAGCATTCCGGTACTCATTAAAAAAACAAAAATGGAATTAAAATCCCGTACCAGGATATATCCAAACAACAAGGGCCACTCAAAAAATTTTGTAATCCATCGGGTAATGTATTGACCAATCGTGGGCTCTCCGCCCTCCAGGCTAATTACCCGGATCGCCATTAATTTTTTCCCAAGTGTTTGGCCATTCATCGAAATTTCTGAAACCAGAGAATATAATAGCATAGGAAGGCTGATAACCAGGATGTCTATCCCAATTGTTGCCTCCATCGGAGCGGCAATTACCTTATACAACAGGTTCTTCATCAGATATAGATAGCAAATCATCAGGGCAAAATCAATCAGGTACGCCAGTAATCTTCTGTGCATACCAGCAATTTCAAATTCCAGATCTAGGTTAAACGCAGTTGTGATCCTTACTACACCCATATCACAATTTACGATTCCTGTTTGTTCTTTCCTTTGCAGGCCAAACTAATTTTGTGATTCCTGAATTTTTTATCAACTTGTAAGGAGTTATCCCACTAAACCTATTACCCATTGAGAGAAGCACTCTTTATTAAACGAAATGCTGAAAAGTGGAAAAAGTATCAGCATGAGAATTCTCCTTCAGCAGAAGAAACCGCCGGGCGTTTTTTGGAGCTGATTGATGACCTTTCCTATGCCCGCACTTTTTATCCCCGTAGCAGGGTAACTACATGGATTAACGGCATTACGGCTTCCATCTATCAGAATGTGTACCGGAACCGGAAAGAAAAATTCGGACGCATATACCATTTTTGGAAATATGAACTTCCTTTTCTGTTCAGGAAGTATCATGCTGTTTTTCTGTTCACTGCTTGCCTTTTCCTTGTTTCGGTTTTGATGGGCTATTTTGCCAATAAACAAAACCCGGATTTTATTCGTTCCATCCTTGGCGACAGGTATGTTGATATGACAGAGGCGAATATAGCACGTGGTGAGCCATTTGGAGTTTATAACGATGAAAACCCGTTTTCTATGTTTGTAACCATTGCTTTAAATAATATCCGGGTTGCATTCACCATTTTCCTCGGTGGACTTACTGCCGGGTTGGGAACAATTTATCTCCTGTGGCATAATGGAGTTATGTTGGGAAGCTTCGAAGAAATCTTCTTTGCAAATAATGTGGGTATGCAATCTATCCTGGTTATTTGGATTCACGGCACCATCGAAATTTCCTCGATTGTAATTGCCGGTACGGCTGGCCTGGTTATGGCCCGGGGAATTCTGTTCCCTGGCACCTATTCCCGGCTTCAATCCTTTAAACACGCAGCACGGGATGCAGTTAAGATTATGATTTGCCTGGTTCCCTTTTTCCTGCTTGCGGCATTCTTAGAAAGTTATGTAACACACCTCATGAGCAATACTTATTCCACCGAAAGTTCAACCGGACTCCCTGTTTGGGTGGGTATCCTTATTTTAGCCTCCTCTCTGTTTCTGATCTTTTGGTATTTTGTTATTTGGCCCATACAATTAAATAGAAGAGGAAAGTTTCAATCCACCCTAAGTTTGCTTCAACGAATTAAGCTGAAAGATGCCTAAATCCTTTTTATCTTTTTGTTTAGTGGTCCTCCTCGGGATGAATCAGGTGAATGCGCAAAAGCAGGATTCGCTATTATCCCCCCAGGCAAATATCGGGCTGGGTAAACCAGATGTAATAGGCCACCCTCTTCCCGATACGGCTTTGTATATTTCCAGCCATAGCATATCCCCTGATTCCATTATATCCTGGAAACAATCCGGAAAATTTGAATATATGACCCGGATAGACAGTTTGCTCCGTAATGAAAATACGGCGCACGCTGAAGGCGGGAATGCAGGAGAAAGAAAGGTAATAGGGAACGATTTATATCCTGGCAGTGCTCCCGAAGAACGGTTTCGCTTGTCGCCCACCTTCCGGATAATATTGGGAACAGGTGCGGGAGTTTTATTATTGGTTTTGCTATTTAATCTGATTAAATCACGCAGCGTTTTTGTAAGAAGTAATAATAGAAAAGTTGCTACAGGGGCAGAGGCAGAAGCGGAAGATTTGGATTTTTATTCAGGTAATTCGGGTTACCCCGGGCTAATAAAAAATGCAGAGGAAAAGGAGGAATTTAGAATGGCTATACGGTACCATTTTCTCTTATTGTTGCAAACGCTCGCAGATAAAGAGTTAATTCAGCCTGCAAGAGGAAAAACCAATGCCCTTTATATCCGGGAGATTAATCCTCTTTACCGTGCCGATTTTTCGGACTTGGTAAAAATATATGAACATTGCTGGTATGGGTATATGCCTGTTTCGGCAGATCGTTATGCTGAAATTTCCAACCGGTTTAATCAATTTCAAACATAGGGTGGGAAAGCGAATTCTCATAATATTATATGTGATAGGGGTATTCTCCTGTTCAAAGCAAGAAGGGATTGACCTGCGCGAAACTTTTTCAGCAACCGATGCAAAACCATTCGGAGGTATGGTGGCCAATCAGCTTTTTAATCAATATTATGCCTCCTATTATGTAGTAAAAACCAACCATGCCGTTTCAAAGAATTCCATGCTGAAATCGGATGCAAATGCAGTCTTTTTCAGTATTTCCCGGCATCTGTTCCTGGAGGATGAAGATGTGCAAACCATTTTAAACAGGGTGTACGAAGGAAATACTTTCTTTTTTAGTTCCGCTTATTTCGATACCAGCTTGATGAATACTATCAATTGCCGGGTTTCTGAAACGGCTTTCCCGGTTTCTAATACTAACTTATATACAGATGCCAGAGTAAGATTGATTGCTGATTTGGGGAAGGGGAACGATTCCACATTTGGTTATTTTTACAGGCCGTTCCGGCATTATTTTTCAACTATTAACCCCAGCTATGGAAGAATTCTGGGTTACAACGGCGAGGGATACCCTAACTTTATTGTTATCTTTTGGGGGAAGGGAAAGTTGATGTTGCACTCCGAGCCCCGGGCTTTTAGTAATTATTTTTTACTGACCCGGAATAATTACCGGTATATGGAGAATATCCTACAGGTATTGGGTGATTCGCCAGGCCATGTTTACTGGGATGATTATTATCGGACGCTGACCCGGAAACCCGCCGCCAATAACGGAGGCGGTACCCTGAATGAATTCCTGAAACAACCGCCGCTTGCCTGGGCTTTCTACCTGCTTGCCGCATTGTTGGCAGCGTATGTGCTTTTTAATGGTAAGCGGAAACAACGGGAGATACGCGTCATTGCGCCGAATATGAATAGTTCGGTCGCATTTTCGGAGACTATTGCCCGGCTATATATGCAGGAAGGAAACCATAAGGCTATTGCACTTAAAATGGTGACTCATTTCC
>CAZYKA010000033.1:22147-27542 GCA_964647915.1 uncultured Ferruginibacter sp.
TATATGCAGGAAGGAAACCATAAGGCTATTGCACTTAAAATGGTGACTCATTTCCAGGAATTTCTGAAAACAAACTATTATCTTGATGCGAATATCAACCGGCATGATTTGGTTTTGGCATTAAGCAGGAAATCCGGAGTAAGTGAAGATGATACCAGGTCCTTGTTTGTTGCAATTGATAAACTGGCAATGGCCCGGGAAGTTACGGATAGTGAATTATTCAAGCTGCATAGCCAAATGCAGGAATTTTACAATAACAGGAAATGACAGAAAATTTTGAAAGCACACAACGGATACCTATAAACGAACTTTCTGTATCGGTTGAAAAATTAAAAGACGAAATCAGAAAAGTAATCGTAGGCCAGGAGAAAATGGTGGAACTCATGTTGATCAGCCTCCTGGCGGATGGCCATTTATTGATTGAAGGGGTACCCGGAGTGGCAAAAACACTGGCGGCAAAATTGATGGCAAAACTGGTTCGGGCTAAGTTCTCCCGGATTCAATTTACGCCCGATCTGATGCCTGGAGATGTAATTGGTACCGCAATTTTTAACCCGGCAGAAGCCCGGTTTCATTTTAGAGCCGGCCCCATTTTTGGGAATCTTATATTGATAGATGAAATTAACAGGGCCCCGGCCAAAACCCAATCTGCCCTTTTCGAAGTAATGGAGGAGAGGCAAATTACCATTGATGGAGTTACTCATAAAATGGAATTTCCCTTTATGGTATTGGCTACACAAAACCCAATTGAACAGGAGGGAACTTACCGCCTGCCGGAAGCACAACTTGACCGGTTCCTTTTTAAAATTCAGGTAGGATACCCGGGGTTGGAAGAAGAAATCGCTATTCTCCTTCAACACCAGCAACAGCCCCAAAACGAACTGCTCCTGGAAATGGAGCCCGTAATTTCAATTGATACCCTTATCCATTGCCGCCAAATTGTGCAACAGGTATTAATTGATTCGAAACTGGTGGAGTATATTGCCCGGATAGTAAATGAAACCCGGAATAACCCCAATTTATACCTCGGCGCTTCCACCCGGGCCTCGCTGGCACTGTTGAAATCCGCAAAGGTCATGGCCGCTATGCGTAACCGTGATTTTGTAATCCCTGAGGATATTAAGGAAATGGCCTTTCCTGTTTTGCGGCACCGGATAATTCTTACCCCGGAAAAGGAGATGGAGGGGTTGACAGCCGACCTTTTGATTGAGAATATGCTGAAGACAGTTGAAATTCCCCGGTAACCATGAAACGGGTAAATTATTTCACCGACCTTTTTTTCTCTGCCCGGTTTTTCCTGGCGGGCAGTTTTTGTGTGTTGATTTTTCTGCTGGCCTTTTTCGTAAAGGGGCTGTATCCATGGGCAATTGCCGGCTCCATAGTATGCGGGATGGTTGTGTTGGTTGATTATGTAAATCTGTTTTTCTTCACTCGCGCACCTCAATTGCACCGTACCTTATCTTCCCGGTTCAGTAATGGCGACCCTAACCCGGTGAAGATTTCAATCCGAAACCGAATGAATTCCAGGATTCGGATTGAAGTTATAGATGAACTCCCCGAACAATTCCAGGTTCGCGACTTTGCCATTATAAGGTACATCCCTGCTTTGGCTACTGTTAATTTGGAATATCTTCTGACTCCTTATAACAGGGGCTTGTACAGTTTCGGGAGTACACATGTTTACCTTTCCTCTTCTCTGGGGATGATGGCCAGACGATTTACTTTTTTAAACGGTTGTGATGTGCCCGTTTTTCCATCCTACCAGCAATTACATAACCTGCAGCTTTTGATGCGGGGAATAGAACCGGTATCCACGGGGTTAGGAAGAATGAGAAAACTGGGCCAGAGTATGGAGTTTGAACAAATCAAAGAATATGTACCCGGAGATGATGTACGCACCGTAAATTGGAAAGCTACAGCCCGGAAGGGTGGGCTGATGGTGAATTCTTATTCAGAAGAAAAATCGCAACAGATTTATTGCCTTATAGATAAAGGCAGGCTGATGAAAATGCCCTTTGATGGATTGAGTTTACTCGATTATGCGATTAATAGTACCTTGGTAATTACCCACGTGTGCCTGCAGAAACAAGACCGGATTGGTCTTATAAGTTTCGCCGAAAAAATGGGAAGTTTTATACCTGCCGACCGAAATCCAATTCAACAGGAAAACATACTGAATGCGTTGTATAAACAACAAACAGAATTCCTGGAACCCGATTTTGAGATGTTGTATATGCAGGTTAGGCAACGTATCCGCCAACGCAGCCTGCTAATATTATTTACCAATTTTGAAACCCTGCAGGGGGCAAGGAGGCAAATTCCGTATTTGCAGTCAATTGCCAAATATCATTTATTACTGGTTGTCTTCTTCGAAAATACGGAACTTAAACTGGTGGCAAATGCAAAGGCAGATACAGTAGAAGATATCTATGTTCAAACTGTGGCCGATAAGTTTTTGTATGAAAAAAAGCTTATCGTGAAAGAACTTTCTAATCATGGAATTCTCTCTATACTTACTGCACCCCAAAATCTTACTATCCAGGCTGTTAATAAATATATCGAATTAAAATCGAGGCAGGCAATATAAATACTACACTTGTATTGGCATTCTCCCCATAATTGGCTTTCTTCGTTCCTCAAAATTCGAATTGGGAAAGAAAGGTTCATATTTAAAAAAATATTTAGCCCGTCAGGAAGAAGGGGAGCGCCCTGCCCGCTCACCCAGAGTTTCAATTGATTTGCCTCAGGCAGCCAGAGAAATTTTTGAGGAAGGGAAAGTATTGCTTATCAATAAGCCTATCCATTGGACATCCTTTGATGTAGTACGTAAAATCAGGGGGATGCTACGGATTAAAAAAGTGGGCCACGCCGGCACCCTCGATCCACTTGCCACCGGACTGCTCATTGTCTGTACCGGAAAAAAAACGAAGCAGATTACGGATTTTATGGCACAACCTAAAACCTATACCGGGGTATTTACAGTAGGTGCCACCACGCCTACCTACGACCTGGAAAGTATACCGGAAAACGAAGCGCCTTTTTCTCATGTAACTCCCCAAAAAGTGAAGGAGGTTGCAGATTCGTTCCTGGGTTTGCAAATGCAGGTACCTCCGGTCTATTCCGCCATTAAGAAGGAAGGGGTGGCTCTGTATGAATTGGCAAGGCGGGGTAAGGATGTGGAACCGGAACCCCGTCCGGTTCAAATTTACAGATTCGAAATCACTTCCTTCAACTTACCCGATATTGGATTTAAAATTGATTGTTCAACGGGAACGTATATACGAAGTGTGGCCCACGATTTTGGTCAGGCGTTAGGCTGTGGGGGGTACCTTTCCGAGTTGCGAAGAACTGCAATAGGCGATTGCCGGGTGGAGGATTCCATGGATATCACCCAATTCACCCAATGGTTAAAAGCCTTGGAAGAAGAACAAGGAAGAGAATCAACAGAGGGTTAAAACGGGACACCAATTCCAATGGTGAAATTGAAATTTTCATATCTCCATTTGCGGTATGCATCGTTGGCGCCCCGGGTAAATATTTTTTTCAGGAAATCATCAAACCCAATGGCTGGAGCCTTCCAGCCATCATTCTGATAAAATAATTCGGGCCGCTTAAATCGGAATCCCAAATCAAGGCGAAGTACAAAATAATTGAAATCGAGCCTGAACCCTGTTCCTGCTGAAACTCCCAATTGTTTATACAGATTTTTTATTTTAAACTGGGCCGTATCCTCGCTACCATCCCTTTTCGAATTTCTTACATTCCAAATATTCCCTACATCCACAAACAAGGCGCCACGGAGCGTTAACGTATTGGGTATGATACGGGCAATTTCATACCGGTATTCAATGTTCCCTTCCAATTGCATATCCCCGGTTCGGTCGTTAAACAAGGTTCCGGATTTGTAAGGGGCAAGGGGTTGCCCACCCACTCCAATGCCCCGGATGGGCCAACCTCGCATACTGTTACTACCCCCTCCAATAAATTGTTTAAAGAAAGGCAGGGTACGGTTCGTATCGCTCCCCAATAAAGGGATACCAACGCCACCGTATAAACGAAATGCAATTGCCGTTTTTTGATAGGTTATGGTATATTTATATTCTGCATCAAATTTTATGTACCGGCGCAGGTATTTTTTTAGAAGGCCCAGGTTGGCCCAGGTTAACCCTGATTCCTCAAAATGAAGGTTTATGTTACGCTCTTTCTGCTGGCTGTTTGGATGCCAGGGGTTGAAATATGATTTGGATATTCCCCCGCTCACTCCCATTACAAAAGCCGTATTATAGGAATATTTTAAAAACGGGTTGTTGGCCAGGATGGTGTTAAAGCTGTCGGTTTTATTCAGATAATTAAATTCCAGATTCAGCGGCTTCAACAAAATTTTCAAATTCTTTTTGTTGGTCCAACTCCAGCCGGCATAAAAATTTGCTGCCTGGAGGGTAAATAAGTTGAGTCGGTTGGTGTACTGGAGATTTGTATTGAAATAGGTTTCTCCTTTACGGCTGTTCACATAGTTCCTTCCCCGGTTCCCCGATTTTCCAATGGAGGGGATAAGCCTTGGAAAAACGATATTGTTATTATAACTGAACTCTGTTGAATTTATGAATCCGGATGAGCCGGTGCTGTTATTATTCAATTCGATCCCGGCCCTGAGTTTGTGGGTCATACGAATGGCTTCCCGCCTTACATTGCGGTTGGTGAGTGAAAGGTTACCCGAAAGCCCGAATAGGTTGCCGCCTGTAATAATGGAAGACCCAATGCTGGCGGAGTAGCTGGCTTCAATGGCTGCCTCAAAACCCAGTTTTTTTGCCGGAAGTAATTCAATATTCAGATCGAGGGAATCTTTGCCGGGAACCTCCGTTGTGGTTATTCCCACTCTTTCCCAAACACCGGAAGCAGAAAGGTTGTTAATGGTCTGGTCAAAATCCCGCTCCCGGTAAAGGGCGCCCTTTTGTAATGGGATATTTCGGATAAGGTATCCCAACCTGACCGTTGGATTTCGATATCTGAAAATAAAATTTCTTGTTTTTCGATGGAAAAAATTGACGGTATCAAAGGGAGAATCGGTGGGCCTGAAATCGGGCAGTACCGTAATGTTTCGGAGATAATATTTTATCAGCCGGGATGTATCGGTTGGAGGATTTAAAACCAGGGCCAGCCTTATTTTGGGAGAATCAATTTGCTTTTGCGCTTCGGCCAGAAGGCGGAGCTGTTCAAAAGGGTCGTCTGTAATAGTTGTTAATGCTTCAATGGTGGTATCGCCCCGCATTTTTAATTCTGCTGCGGTGAATTTATAATACCCATTATTTGTGAAACTGTCAACCAGCCTGTTTATTTCGGTCATCACATCGGCTTTGGTAATGGGATGGTCTTTCAGAATAACCGATTGCCCTTT
>CAZYKA010000034.1:0-20037 GCA_964647915.1 uncultured Ferruginibacter sp.
GCATCGTTACTGGTTACTTTTTGTATAAGCCCCAGGGCATTGGGGCCTTTCACTAAAAATTCGCCCATGTGGCTTACATCAAACACCCCGGCGTGTTTTCTTACCGCGAGGTGTTCCTCATTTATCCCGGTATAGGAAATGGGCATATTAAAGCCTGCAAAGGGCGCCATTTTCGCACCCAGTGCAATATGCTTGCCGGTGAAGGGGGTTTGTTTCATGAAAAAAATTTGTCTGCAAAATTAACTGAAAGCAGGGCTGAATGGTTAGCCGGATAAAAGAAAAATCCTGCCCAAAGGCAGGACTTTTTACATCAACGTCAACGCCGCTATCAAAACAAGATCTTTTATCTCATTAAAAGTGGGTTATAGGCTGCCAGGGAATAAAGGAGAACCGATCGGGATCTATTCCTGTCTTCCCCGAGTTGCTGTATTTGCTTATCAATTTTTTCTTTCTCTTTTTGTAATGAATCCTTCACTTTATTTAAATCCGGTTTTACCGGGGGCGAGGGAGGCAGAACCGGTTGCGGGCCCTTGGGTTCATTCACGGAGCCGCCGCCGGGTGCAGCATTTACATTGGTTTCGTTTTCATCCGCCGGGTTCGGGGTTTCCTGGTTATCCCAGTCGGGATTATGATTCCAATTGTGGCGGTTATTTTTTCGGTTCCGGGCCGGCTGTCCATTTAGTTCATATAACCCATCCGCCCTCATGATATAATCCTTATCCACATCCCAGTCCGATTCCACATCATCCACATCTACATCCCAATCGCTATTCCAGGGGCCTTCAAAACGGATGTTGTTCGACCAGCCAATGCTTTTATCCACCCGGATTATTTTACCCACCGGTACGAAGATGGTCAGTATCACTTTTTGATTCCTGAATTTATCATGCTTATTGATTTCAATTCCACGGTCTAAAATGAATAACGAGTCCTGCTGATGGATATTCAATTCAATTTTTTGTGCCAGTAAATCGGCGTTTCGCCTGCTGTTCCCCCTTGCCAGTTTCACCATCGTTACCTTAAAACTGTCGTTGGGAGATTTGGCGATTTGAACATCGATGTTTTTTACATAAACCGTATCCTCCGAAATTCCTTCAAAGGGCTCGAAGCGAAGCCAGGAATTTTTAAAGATCCTTGTTTCGGGATTTACCGCAGTAATTTCTAATTTTTGAACCATCGGGTTTGCCAGTTGGAAATTTTGTTCTTTATAATGATTCAGAGAACTGAAATCCCGCCCAACCAGGGAGATCAGGGCGAAGAAACAAATCCAACCCACAACCCATAATGCGACAAAAGATCCCGACAACAGTTTATTATTCCGGCGGGCTCTGGCAATTCGTCTAATCACCCAGGTTAGTATCCCGATAATTGGAACCGCGATAAAAAACAGGAGTGTTCCCCATGCCAGGATATTCTGCCAGCCATCGGTTAATACAAAATCTTTCAATGGAAAAATCCCGATTGAAAAAATAGCAAGGGCAAATAACGCAACCAGAACCCCAAATCCTACACATCCCAGGATGAAATAAACTACAATTTTAAACAACAGCGAAATGATGTTGCCAAAAGAATTTCCTCCTCTGCGTGCGGCGGTACTCATTTCGGCGCCCATGGATTTTCCCTTTTCCTGGGCATATTCCCCGGCTTCTTTTCCAAACTTTTGAACCCTCTCGTGCAAGCCCTGCATCTCTTCGCGGATAGAATTTTTAATGGAGTTCATATCCACCTTTTCTCCTTTCATTTCTAATTTCTCCGATGTGGTAATGGCTTCCGGAAGAACCATCCACAGGATGATATACACAATGAGAGCGCCCGGACTGAATCCAAACCGGAAAAAATGAAAATCGCTGTCGTGCAGGGCAAAACTTAAAAAAGGAAGGAGGAACAAAACCCGCGGGATCCAGGCATTGATTCCAAAATAATTTCCCAACCCCGAGCAAACACCCGCTACCAGTTTATTATCGTTATCGCGGTAAAGTTTTTTCCGCAGGCTTCCGATTTCGGTTGTGGCAGAACTCGGTACTGCAATCCATAAAACCAGGTAGGGTATTATGCCAAATCCAAAAGAAATGGCCAGTATTACAAAAATGATTCGCACCACCACTACATCAATTCCAAAATAATTGGCCAGTCCGCTACAAACCCCGCCAATTACTTTATCATTTTCATCCCGAAATAATTTTTTGGGGCCTGTCTGATGATTAAAATGAGACTCCTCTTTTTTAGCCTGGGAAGAATTTTGTGCGCCTGCCGTATCGGCGGCACCCTCATCGCTTTCAAAATCTTCGGGCCGGCCCATATTCCGGATAATGGCCTGCACATCCTCTTCGGTTATACAGGTGGCGCCCGCCTTTAATCGTTCCTGGAATAATTCGCCTATCCGGTTTTCAATATCATTAATGATTTCATCCTTACCCTCTTCTCCTTCAAAATATCGGCTGAGGCTTTCGGTATATTCCTTGAGCTTGTCGAATGCCGACGCCTCAATGGGAACCACCCTTCCCTGAAAATTGATGTTAATTACTTGTTTCATGGCTTATCTTTTCAGTGTTGCCTTGTTAAGGGCTGAATTTGTTTTTGATCGCTTTTGTTGACCCACAAATACACGGCTATGCTTTATGGGGTGTTGGTTGACTCTGTTTGTTGCGTTGTTACCGCCTTTACCGCATTGGCGAGTTCGTTCCAGGTGGCCTCCAGTTCACTGTAAAACGTAGCTCCTTTTTCGGTAAGTGCGAAATATTTACGCGGAGGCCCGCTGCTGCTTTCCACCCAACGGTAAGAAAGCAATTCGGCATTCTTCAATCGGGTTAGCAAGGGGTACAATGTCCCTTCGAAGATGTTCAGGTTAGCTTCCTTCATTTTATCGATGATATCGGAGGGATAGGCTTCCCCCTGCCTGATGACCGACAAAATGCAAAACTCCAAAACCCCCTTTCGCATCTGACTGGCTGTGTTTTCAATGTTCATGGCTTTAAATGAATTAATTTGTCAGTTAATGAACCCGGCTCGTTATTTTTCCTTTTTTCATGGCTTTCAAAGAAAAATCATGGCTATACTCCTGCCGCCCTTCGCTGTTCCCAAAAACAACTCCGTTTGACAAGTCAAAGATAAAAACATTTTTTAGTACTATGCAAAACAAAATACCTGCCTTATAAAGATAGCTTGCATAAGACTTTGTGTAATGTGCTGATAATCACCATTATTATATAGAATTTATTTTATTTGATTTTGTTTGACCGGCAAATATGTATGGATGAGTGGCAGGAAATTTCGAAGTTTTGGGTGTTTCGGGCTCCTGTTTTTTGACCTCCATAACCGCATTTTCAAACGGATTTTCGCAGGTAAATACCCGCCTGCAAGTACCCCTTTTGATTTTCATTATAACGAATGCAGGGCATTCAAAAAACTTTACCTGCCATTTACCCCCTGTACAGCAACCCGCTATCGACTTAAAAACTTACCTTAACCCATCAGAAAAAAGAAATTGAATTTGTAGATGATTTTGCAAGAATTAAAGCCAAAAAAAGCGCTGAACAAAGCCTTTTTAAAAGTAAAACCATACCGGATTGATATTGAAAAATTCAAAACCAATCTCCAAACTTTATGCAACCGGACCAACGACACAGAAACGGAGGAGTTTCATAAAAACCTGGTCTCCGATTTTCTCAAAGACACATACTATAGCCCGCATCATTTTATAAATACCAAGGGCCGGAACGACCTTGTAATCCATAATGGACAAAATGCAACCTCAACGGTTGGGGTGATTCTCGAAACCAAAAAGCCTACCAACAAAGCTGAAATGATAAAATCGGTGGCGGAAGGGGATAGCCCGAAACAACGAATTTCAAAACTGAATGTAAAAGCATTTCAGGAATTGGTATTGTATTACCTGAGGGAAAGGATTACTCACAAAAACCTCGCTGTAAAACACCTGGTGGCTACCAACATCAACGAATGGTTTATTTTTGATGCGACCCTGTTCGAGCGGCTCTTTGCTCAAAATTCAAATCTGGTTAATCAATTCAACAACTTTGAATCCGGGCGTTTGGCAGACGGAAGAACTGATTTTTTTTACAAACAAATTGCCGCGCCTTTTATTGATCATATTACCGCCGAAATTGAATACACTTATTTCAATTTAAAGGACTACCAAAAGGCATTACAAAATACAGACAAAACGGACGATCATTCGCTTATTGCCTTATTCAAACTTTTATCGCCCGAGCATCTCTTAAAACTACCTTTCTCCAACGATAGCAATAACCTCGATAAACGATTCTACATCGAGCTGCTGCACATTATCGGACTGGCCGAAACGAAAGAAGGAAGCAAAAAACTCATTGGACGAAACAAAGAAGGAGAGCGGCACCCCGGAACGCTGTTGGAAGACGCCATCGTCCAGATCGACAGTTTAGATAAACTCAGCCGCCTCCCAAAGCCTTCTCAATTCGGAGATACAAGGGATGAAAAACTTTTTAATGTAGCCCTGGAACTTTCCATAACCTGGATTAACCGGATATTGTTTCTAAAATTACTCGAAGCCCAACTCATATCGTATCACAAAGGCGACAAGGCGTACGCCTTTCTCAACCCGGATAAAATAAAGACCTACGACGACCTAAACAGCCTGTTTTTCCAGGTGTTGGCACGCAGGCACGAAGAGCGGAACGAAGCCGTGAAAACTGCATTCGAAAAAGTTCCTTACCTCAATTCATCCCTTTTTGAGCCTACCAACCTGGAGCACGCTACCTTGTTTATCAGCAACCTGCAAGATGATAAGACCATTCCCCTATTATCGCAAACCGTACTAAAAGACCAGCATGGCAATAAACGGAGAGGCAGTATCTCCGCGCTTCAATATCTGTTTTCATTTTTAGATGCTTATGATTTTGGCGCCGAAGCGGGTGAAGAAATTCAGGAAGAAAACAAAACCCTGATCAACGCCTCCGTACTCGGATTGATTTTTGAGAAAATAAACGGCTATAAAGACGGGTCCTTTTTCACTCCGGGATTCATCACCATGTATATGTGCCGCGAAACCATCCGCAAAGCGGTGGTTCAGAAATTCAATGAAATCAAAAATTGGAACTGCAAAACCCCCGAAGATCTTTACGATAAAATTGAAGACCGACAGGAAGCCAATACCATTGTAAACAGTATTAAAATTTGCGACCCGGCGGTGGGCTCGGGACACTTTTTAGTTTCGGCTCTCAATGAAATGATCGCCGTAAAAAACGACCTCAAAATTCTGCAGGACCGGGATGGGAAGCGCCTCAAGGAATACCAGATAGAGGTGGTAAATGATGAACTGATAGTTACCGACGAAGAAGGGGAACTTTTTGAATACCACCCAACCAACAAAGAAAGCCAGCGCATACAGGAAACCCTTTTTTTTGAAAAGCAAACCCTTATTGAAAATTGTCTTTTTGGTGTGGATATCAATTCCAATTCCGTAAAAATTTGCCGCCTGCGTTTGTGGATTGAGTTATTGAAAAATGCGTTTTATAAAACCACAACAGAATTGGAAACGCTTCCAAACATTGATATCAATATTAAATGCGGAAACTCTTTGGTTAGCCGCTTTGCAATTGATGCCGACCTGAAACAAGCACAGAAAAATAAATTCACATGGACGATTGACAGCTACCGTATAGCGGTGGACAGCTACAGAAATGCGAAAAGCAAGGAACAGAAAAGAGAAATGGAACAACTGATTGCCAACATTAAATCGGATTTCAGAAGCGAAATTTCTACCAACGACCCCAAAAATAAAAAGCTTCAGAAATTGAGGGGCGAATTGGGAAACCTCACCCAACAAACCACCCTGTTCAACAGAAGCAAAAAAGAAATCGCTGTCTGGAATAAAAAAGTAAACCAACTCACTGCCGACATTAAAAACCTGGAAGAGGAAATTGAAGCCATAAAAGCCAACAAGATTTATGAAAATGCTTTTGAATGGCGCTTTGAATTTCCAGAAGTGCTAAACAACGAAGGCGATTTTGTGGGCTTTGATGTGGTGATTGGAAATCCTCCGTATGTAGATTTAAAAGAATTAGTTAACAACTACATTAAGTTCATTTTTGAAAATTATCAAACTTCCTCAAATCGTGTCAACTTATATTCAACCTTTGTTGAAAAGGCATTTTCATTACTCAAATCAGGCGGGTACTTTTCTTTCATAATCCCTAATTCTATTTTAATGAGCTCGTCTTATCAAAATTTAAGAAGCTATATTAAAAATAATATATACGGAATTATAAAATTGCCGGACAGAGTTTTTGAGGATGCAACAGTTGAAACAGTAATAATTGAGCTTAAGAGAAAGGGAGATTTTGAAAATTGCAAAATAATTGCATACAAAAAGGACGATAAAGTAGCTGAAATAGAAGAAGACCTAAAATATATTGTTCCTAAGAAATCTTGGGAAATTTACGATGAACCAAAATTCAACATTTATATTTCTAAAGAAATATTAACCCCATTAAGTAAAATTCATGGTCAAGGAACGCGATTAGGAGAAATTGCAGAATTTGCACTTGGCATTACGCCATACGATAAATATAAAGGTCATACAAAGGAAATAATTGAAAACAAGGAGTTTCATTCAGAAGTGAAGCTATCTAATGAATACAAACCTCTTATTAAGGGTGAGAACATTGTCCCATATTATGTTGAAGAATCAAAAAATGGCTACATTAAATATGGTCCTTGGCTTGGCGCACCAAGAGAAGAAAAGTTTTTCACAGAACCTAGAGTAATTGTTCGGCAAATAGTTTCAGGAAAGCCACCAAAAATTTATGCAGGTTACACAGATAAACCACTTTATTTTACCCAAATTGGTTTTTCTATAATTCCAAAAACAGAAATCAATGTTTTTGAACTAACCGCCTTGCTTAATAGTAAGTTAATGAATTTCTATCACAAGTATCTATTCTTAGATATAGAAAAGGAATTATTTCAAAAGATCCTTATAGAAAATTGTAAACTTTTCCCTTGCAAAATATTTAATGATGCTGCCGTAGTTGAAGAAAAAGTAAAGAAAATCATTGAGATAAAGACAAATAATTTCAACATTGACACTACTGAAATTGAAAATAATTTGGACAAATTGATTTATGAGCTTTACGATTTAACCGAAGAAGAAATTGCCATCATCGAAAATTCAACTCGTTAAAATTGAGGCCGCTTTAAACTGGGGGATTAGCCCAATGTGGCTGGTAAAGTTTTGTACCTTTAAATTACGCAGGTGCAGTCAGCCGCCTGGTGGCAGCCTGGTTGTACCGTTAACAGAATCAAAAAAAATAGTTTTTCGTGTTGGTGCTAGTAACTCTTGCAACTACCGGCCGTCTGGCAGAAAAAGCATTATGAAGAAATATATACTCCTTTTCAGCATCCCTTTTCTTCTGGCGGGTCTTTTTAGCTGCCGGTCCAGCAAGCCCTACCTCGAACGAAGCAACGAATACAAGGCTTTACTCGATGCCGTTGCTCAACTTTCGAAAAACACTTCCGACGAAAAAGCGCTGGAAGCCGTACCGGTTTTATACAAACAGGTGCAGGAAAACAAGCTGAAACAAATTAAGGATCTCAGCGCATCGCCCGACCTTGGAAAATTTGATAAAACCCTTCTTCTATATAACGAGCTACAGGATGCCTACCAGGCCATCATAAGTACCCCATCTGCATTCCGGCTGCTGAGCCCGGTAAGTTACAGTTCTCAAATTTTTGAAACCCAACAGGAAGCGGCCGAGTCGTATTACCAGGCTGGTAAACAGGAGCTAAACAAAGGAAGCCGGGAGGCCTCCAAAAAAGCATTTACCTATTTTGGCAAAGCCGAAAAATTTGTAACTAATTATAAAGACGCCCGCGCCTTAAAAGAACAGGCGTACGAGAATGCCCTCATTAATATAGTGATTAACCCCGTGCGCGATAATTCCTATTTTTCAAATCAAACCTGGTCTAACGGGCTTTCCTATTCGAACGACTACTTCCAACGGTCGCTGGTGCGCGATCTGAACGCTTTAAACCGAAACTATTATCCCTCTGCATTCTATACCGATTGGGATGCCCGCTCGCAAAACATACGGCCCGATTGGGCGGTTGATCTGGTGATGCGAAATATAATCATGCCTTATAACCCTTCAGATTACCGCTATAAAAAAGACCGCAGTGCACAAATTGAAATTGGTAAAGACACAGCGGGCAGGCCCGTGTACCGAACCGTTTATGCTACACTAAACATTACCCGAAGCACCATGATTGCCAGGGCGGAAATGGAAGTGAGAATCGACGACCTTAACAATAACCAATCGATACGCAGGCGAACATTTCAGGAAGAATACCGCTGGCAAAGCGAACGGGCAACGTACAGCGGCGACAGCCGGGCATTGAGCGCTTCCGACTGGGAATTGATAAACAACGTGTACCACCAGCCGCAGCGGGATTATTTACTGGAGGAATTGTATAAGAAAATATATCCGCAGGTTAAAAGTTACCTGACCAATTCTGTATCCTGGTGATGAGATTGTGGGGTTGAGAACCCATAGATCGCATTCCCAGAACTATTAATTTGAAATCGGATTTAACTGATTGGGCGCCGTGCGCCAAAATCAACAAAAGGATAAGAAAAACTATTTGAATAGCTGGTACACAAGCAGGCTAAATAAATAAGCAAGTCCGGTCATGTACAACAATTGAATGATGGGCCACTTCCAGGTACCGGTTTCCCGCTTTACAATAACCAGGGTGCTCATGCACTGCATAGCCAATACATAAAAAACCATGAGGGAAAGTCCGGTGGCAAGGGTATAAACCGGGGTGCCATCCGGTCTTTTGGCAGCCTGCATTTTTTGGCGGAGCGTTTCATCGTCATCGTTATTTCCACCTACGCTGTAAAGGGTGGCCATGGTACCTACAAAAACTTCCCTGGCGGCAAAGGAGGTAATAAGGGCGATGCCGATTTTCCAATCGTAACCCAGGGGTGCAATTACCGGAGATATGGCCTTTCCTAAAATACCTGCATACGAATTTTCGAGCAGGGTAGCCTGTTTCTCCTTTTCCAACAGCGAGGGATCAATATTTTCAACTTTCGCCTTTTGCTCAAACGCAGCAGTTACCTGATGCATACGGGAAGGTGGCCCGTAGCTGCTCAGCGCCCAAAGAATGAGGCTAATAATCATGATGACTTTCCCGGCATCCACCACAAATATTTTGGCTTTCTCTACCATGGTAGTGAGGATATTCTTCCACCGGGGCCCCCGGTACATGGGTAACTCCAAAATAAAATAGCTCCGTTCGGCCGATTTAATAAACCAGTTAAATACCCAGGAAACAACCAGCGCCATGATCGTTCCCAAAAAATAAAGCCCCATCATAACCAACCCTTGTAAGCTTATGAACCCTAAGAAAAAGGTTTGTGGAATTACCAAAGCAATTAGGATGGTGTACACCGGCAACCGGGCGCTACAGCTCATGAGTGGCGTAACCAAAATGGTAAGCAGCCTTTCCTTTTTATTTTCAATATTGCGGGCGCTCATGATGGCCGGAACGGCACAGGCCAGACCGCTGATCATGGGCATTACACTTTTCCCGTTCAGCCCCACTTTGCGCATAAGCTTATCCGTGAGGAAGCTGATCCGTGCCATATACCCGGTGTCTTCAAGCAGGGTGATAAGGCCAAATAAGATCATAATCTGCGGAATAAAAACCATGATGCCGCTTAATCCGGCAATGATTCCGTTTATCAGTAAATCGCTGAACCAGTTTACCGGCAGCAGGTTGCCAAGCCATCCCCCTAATTTACTAAAGCTCCATTCGATTCCTTCCATCGGGAACTGGGCCAAAACAAAGATGCATTGAAACAAAAAGAACAACACAACCAGTAAAATGAAATAACCCCAAAAGCGATGGAGAAAGATATCATCGAGCCTTTCTGTAAACAGCGTTTTTTCCAATGGGTCGGCTTCAACAACCGTCTGCTGCATGATATGCCTGATTTTTGCATACCGTTGCATTATTTCATCTGCCTGCACCCGCGTCGGGTTAAATGCATTTTTTGTTTCTATTTGCTCTATAGATTCCTGGAGGCTGGCCGAAAAGTTAAACTGTTCGTGGTTGATGAGGTGATGGATGGCCGCATAATTACTCAGCCCGGGAACCAGGCTGCTTATTTCGGAAACGGCATTTTGTGCCAATTTACCGGATTCAATAAATTCCCTCACCGGCAATTTGCCCCCTGATTCCCAAACCGAATGAATCACTTTCTTTAAAGCGGAAATCCCTTTGTTCTTCCTTGGGTTTACCGCCACAATGGGAACTCCCAATTCTCTTTCCAACCCCGAAACATCAACCTGGGTACCCTTATTTCGGGCGAGGTCCATCATGGTTAATGCAATAATTACCGGGATCTTCAGGTCGATGATTTGGGAACAAAACAAAAGATTGCGGCGCAGGTTACTGGCATCGGCCACTACCACCAGCAGGTCGGGCTGTTTTGATCCATCCTGTTGCATCAGGTATTTGTAAGATACCCACTCATCACCCCTTCGGGGATAAAGACTGTAGGTGCCGGGGAGGTCAACTATTTCGGCAGAAAGGTTTCCTGAAATGGGGGAATGTCCTGTTTTTTTATCAACTGTAACCCCGGGGAAATTGCCCACCTTCTGGTTGAGGCCCGTGAGGGCGTTAAATAAGGATGACTTCCCACTGTTGGGATTTCCAATAAGGGCAATATGTATTTTATTTTCCACCTGCCAGAAATTCGGGAAGTTGGCAAAGGTAGCGTGGATTGGCCTATTGGCATTACGAATTCAGAAACATTAATACCTTCAAATTTTACAAAACCATTACGAAAAGCGACTCGGGGGTTGGGTGGGCTTTTTTACCTTTACAGATATTTAGTTATTATGATCCGAATTTTATTATTTGCCCTGCTTCTTAGTACCGGCGTTTATGGGCAACGGTTGTCGAAATCTGATAAAAAGACCTTATCGAACCTCAAAACCCATATTGAATACCTTGCTTCGGATGCATTGGAAGGCCGGAGAACAGGAACGGAAGGGGAGCGCAAGGCCTATGAATATATTATTGCTGCCTTTCAGAAGAACAAAATTGGGGGCGGGGCGGAAAACGGAAGTTACCTGCAGCCCTTTGATGTAAATGACGGGCGGTTTGTGGCACCCGGAACCCATTTTGAGGTAAACGGAAAAACATTGCAACAGGGAACAGATTATTTCCCGCTGGCATTTTCTGCAAACGGGAAGGCTGCCTGTGATGTGTACCTCTCCTTAAAAGAAGCCGGTGAAATTTGGGGGCTCGATTTAGCAGATGAGATTGCCCACCAATCCCAAAACCCGCATTGGGATCCGCTTGATTATATCCTCGACCAGGTAAAAAAATACAGCCTGCTGGGGGCAACCGGAGTTGTGGTTTATAATAGCTCTGCTACCAAAGATGATCTTGTTTTCAATTCAAAATCACGAATTCCAACCGTAAAGATCCCGGTTATTTACCTTACCCGGGAGGCTAAAAACAAATACCTGTTTGATGAAACCGGGAAAACCAGCCTGTCATTACAGGTAGATATAATTGAAAAACATCGTACCGGTCATAATGTAATTGCCAGAATTGATAACGGCGCTGCACAAACGATAATTTTAGGTGCGCATTACGACCATCTTGGCCGGGGGCAGGATCATAATTCGAGGTACCTGGATGACACCCTTACCATTCACAATGGAGCCGACGATAATGCAAGCGGGGTAGCCGGGCTGATAGAACTTTCGAGGATGCTGAAAGCGGTGAAAACCAAAGAATACAATTTTGAATTTATTGCTTTTTCGGGAGAAGAGCTGGGGCTTTATGGCTCGAAGGCATTCACCGAAAACCCATACCTCGATCTTCAACATGTTGATTACATGATAAACATGGATATGATTGGTCGCTTTAACGACAGCACCAGGATACTTACCGTTGGGGGATACGGAACTTCCCCCTCCTGGGCCACCCTTTTGAACCGGAACAACGGCGAGTTTAATATCCATATTGATAGCAGCGGTACCGGGCCGAGCGATCACACCTCCTTTTATCTTAAAAATATCCCGGTGTTATTTTTCTTTACCGGCACACATCCCGATTACCACCGGCCCGAAGACGATGCCGACAAAATCAATTATAAAGCCGAACTGAAAATCGTGAACTTTATTTTCGGCCTTGTTAAATCCACCCTATCAGAACCCAAGCTGGCATTTTTAAAGACCCGGGAAACATCCACCGGAGGAGCAAAAAATTTCAAGGTAACCCTGGGTATTATGCCTGATTATACCTTTGCCGGCGTAGGCATTCATGTGGATGGGGTAAGCCCCGGGAAACCCGCTGAGAAAGCAGGAATCAAAACCGGCGACGTACTAATTCAGTTAGGCGATTATCCTTTCCAGGAAATTGAATCGTATATGACGGCTTTGAGTAAATTTCAAAAAGGAGACAGCACCAAGCTTACTTTTATCAGAAACGGGGAAACAAAACAGGTAATGGTAACCTTTTAAAAATGCTAAAACTCAAAATAGATAATGAGGCCCTTGCCAACGATTTTTTTGAAGATGCCCGGCTGCTGGGTATTGTTGCACCCCTCAAATATTATCAGTTTTCCTGGAGTGTAAACCAGTGGCTGGGGTTTAACTTCCGGATCAACAATAGCCTGGAAATTCCACTTAAGAAAAAGGACAGGAAATACTATTTCCCGGTTTTTGAATATTATAAACCCGGGAAAGACCGGCTTCATTATTTATACAACAATCAATATGATGGTGAATTCCTCCTCCCTGAATTTAGAAACCTCGACTTTTTATGGCTGATCAAAGACAGCGAAATCGGGGAAAGTGAAGTTTCCGATCTGATTTCAAGATTACGCCCCATTCCCGGAGTTCAACTGGTATCCGAACTATTGCCCGAAAAAATAAAAAACAAGCAAAATTTAATTCTTTAGAAAAGCAATAACCATGTGGCAGGAAATATCAAACAAACTTTACCGGCATTTCGAATTCAAAGATTTTACCGCTGCCTTTTCGTTTATGACGGCAGTAGCGTTGGTGGCCGAAAAAATGGATCACCACCCCGAGTGGAAAAATGTTTACAATAAAGTGGAAATCTGGCTCTGCTCGCACGATGCAGGAGGTATTATTACAGAAAGAGACAGGCAGTTGTCGCAAAAGATAGATGAATTATTTACTTCCCGTTAGTTTCCCAATTGAAAATAATCGGGGGGTTGAGGTGTTTCACTTTTGTAATTCCACTTTATTCCCTTCCAGGGGAAAGTTTTTCACTCCCTTTTTGTAGAGCCGGTTTTTCCTGATGCTCATTGAGCCAATATGGCTTTTTCCGGTATGTAGATTATTAAGCTGCAAAATTTCATTCCTTTTAATCTTTACCTGTCCAAATTGAACGGTATCCCGGTCGCTGATGTGTACCAGGGTTTCTGCCTTTATCGTATTGTTCTCAATATCCACCCATTGGCCCGGATCGAAAATCGGGTTATTCTTAGAATAAACGGTTCCTACTTCGAGGTTGTTTTTAGTAATGGATATATTGGATCTTCCTTCCACAGATATAAGCAGGGAGGCGGGAGCAATAATATTGTTCCCTGAAATTTTATGCGTAGGGTGGTCGATGTTTTTAACCAGGATTAAAGGCATTGGCTGTTTATTGCTGTATAAGGTAGAGGTTACCTGGTTGCGGCAAAAGGTGGAATTGCCTCCATATAATAATAATACCTGCACATTGCAGTTATTGTATTTATTATCTCTTACCACGGCCCTCCCCGAGGTGCGTGTCAGGGAAACCGTCCAGCGGTTTACGCCTTGCACAATATTCTCAAAAACATTATTGGCAATTAATTCCCGGTTCCGGTTTGCGAAATAATCTTCATCGGCATAGTCCTTTTGATATAAATTAAAAAAGGCAATGGTACTGGGGCAGTCTTTTATAACGTTACCGGTTATTCGAACATTTCCAACAGGGGGGCAACCCCAAATAATGCTGGTATGAATTTGAGAAAATTCATTCTGATCAATAACCATTTTCTTAAACCGGTAGCTGCCATCCACGGGATACAGCAACAATGAATTAAACCAGTTCTCTTCCGCCTTACCCCCATACAAGGAACTGGATAACACCCTGGCCACATTATTAAACCGGCAGTGGGAGATGGAAAACTCATCTGATATCGTTTTGCCGAATGGGCTGAATAAGTAAAACTGGCAATTTTCGAACCGTAGATTTCTAACCCTCAGGCTGCCTCTTACATGGAAGCCGGAACCGGTAAAATGTCGCTTCCATAATCCATTCTTCTTCACCAGGATGGTGCCCTGGGTATATGAAATTTTCTCACCGGCTGTTTTATAGGGCAGGTCAAGATGGGCAAACCCGCCCCCAAAACTATAATAGGGATTATTGGCTACCACATAGGTCCCGTCTTCAAAAAGATCGGGTTGGTTGGTATCGAGCAATTTAACCTGGAAATCGGTTTTTGGATCAGCCGGGTTATAACTGGTGATGGTTGTTTTACCGGGAATTCCCTCCAGGCTGTAGTTTTCGCTGGTTACCGTCAGGGTAAAATCTACCGGGAGGCAATAAACGCCCTCATTTAGTTTAACCGATTCATGATTCAAAAGCTGGTTTGCTTCTGCGGCAGATAAAATATGAATTGGCTGAGCTTTTATTGTACCCGAAGCTAACCACCATAAACCAAGGGCTATAATTAACCTCATAGAGGCAAATTTCGAAGCAATTTTTTTTAAAAATCATAACTGGTTGATAAACTATTGTAAAATGATAAAAAAGCCAGAGCGTGCTCCACCTCTTCGCATAAAACGGGGCAAAAAGCGTTATATCCGGGTGAAAAACATTGTATTCTTTATCCTTCTCTTTCTTTCCGGATATTTACTTCATGCACAGCAAACCGATTTTACCGGTTTATGGAAGGGAACCATGTATAACGATACAACCGGCCTATTTTATAAATATGAGATCGGGATCAGCTATGAAAAGAATAAGTATAGCGGGTTTTCGCATACCTATTTTTTACAGGATGATAAGGAATACTTCGGAGTAAAAAAGCTGAACATTCATATTAATGACCTGGGGAAGGTGATTATACGGGATGATGGCCTGATTGCAAATAATTACCCCGAAGCGCCGGCCAAAGGAGTAAAACAAACCAATATACTTACCCTGGAAAGAAAAGACAGTATAATGATTCTGGAAGGGCCTTACTCCACCAACCAAACCAAAACTTACCATGCCGTAACCGGATACGTTAAACTGGAACGAAAAAATGACTACTGGAAATCGGCACTTATTCCACACCTGCAGGAACTGGGAGAAGTTCAATCCCTTTCCTTTGTAAAACCAGATTCTAAAACCAATCCCGATCAAAATATAGATGCTGATAAAGTCATCCATATATACAAACCCTTACCCCGAAAACCGGTTAGCGCTGTTCTTCCCGTAGCAGTGGGTACACAAGTCGAAACTCGAAATGAATTGAAAAGCGTGGTTAGGGATACCTCTTCATCCCAACTTTCTACTTTTGAAAAAAATGCCATTCCGGAGGAAGATAAAATCCTCCAAAAGGATTTTAGGAATATTGCTGCGTTAAACACAACGGCGGTGCATCCGGTAACAATATCTTCTGTAAATCGCATCCCTATTAATGAACCACCGGCGGCTCACGCATTTGAACGGGTAACCATCCTGGAACAAACGGTAGAATTCAGCCGCGACAGTTTACAGCTTTCGCTTTATGATAACGGAGAGGTGGATGGGGATACGGTTTCCGTTTTGATGGATGGGGAGGTATTACTTGCCCGCCAGGGGTTAAGCACCACGGCCATCCGGAAAACCATTTATATTGAACCGGAAAGGGATGAGGTGGTATTGGTATTATATGCCGAAAACCTGGGAAAGATCCCTCCAAATACCGGATTGTTGGTGATACACGATGGAAAAAGTATTTACGAAGTACGGTTCAGTGGCGATTATCAAAAAAATTCTGCCATCCGGTTTCGGCGAAAGCGATAATTACACCGAAAATGCCGTTGACAATAGAATGGCCGCTGATGCGCTGCCGTATGCCCGCCAGGCTGACCAGGCAGGGAGCGGCACTATGCCAAAGGTTAAAACATTAATAATAGCAGAACTTTCAACGGCATCGTAAGAGCGTGCAGCCGGTACCGTTATTGATACGTATTTTGAATGCCCGCAGCCCCTAAAATATTTCTTCTATGTTACAAACTGTGCGTGCTACCCATTCATAGAAGTAAGGAACTCGGCATTGTCTTTGGTTCCTTTCATATTTTTTAAGAGGGTATTAATCGCTTCTTCTTCGTTCATATCGGCAATGTGTTTGCGGAGTACCCACATGCGTTGGAATGTATCGCGATCGTGCAACAGGTCGTCTCGGCGGGTAGAGGAAGCCACAATATCAATTGCCGGGAAGATACGGCGGTTAGATAGTTTCCGGTCGAGTTGTAATTCCATATTACCGGTTCCTTTAAACTCTTCAAAAATCACTTCATCCATTTTACTACCGGTATCTACCAACGCAGTTGCAATGATGGTAAGCGACCCGCCATTTTCAATTTTGCGGGCGGCCCCAAAAAACTGTTTTGGCTTTTGCATCGCATTGGCTTCCACACCACCGGAAAGAACTTTTCCTGAGGATGGGGCAACCGTATTGTGAGCCCGGGCAAGGCGGGTAATAGAATCGAGCAGGATTACCACATCGTGGCCGCATTCTACAAGGCGTTTTGCCTTTTGCAGAGCCATGCTGCTTACTTTAACGTGTTTTTCGGCAGGCTCATCGAAGGTGGAAGCGATTACTTCTGCTTTTACACTGCGTTCCATATCGGTAACTTCTTCGGGCCTTTCATCTACCAGTACAATCATCAGGTAACATTCCGGATGGTTTTCGGCGATGGCATTAGCCAGTTCTTTCAACAACATGGTCTTACCCGTTTTGGGTTGAGCCACAATCAACCCGCGCTGCCCTTTACCAATAGGGGTAAACAGGTCCATGATACGGGTACTGTAATTATCGGCACGGGTAGCCAATTCCAGTTTTTCGTATGGGAATAACGGTGTAAGATAATCGAACGGAACCCGGTCGCGCACCTCTTCGGCGGTTTTGCCATTGATGGTTTCCACTTTAAGGAGAGCAAAATATTTTTCGCCTTCTTTGGGTGGCCGAACCGACCCGTAAACCGTATCTCCGGTTTTAAGGCCGAAGAGTTTTATCTGGGAGGGGGAAACATAAATATCATCGGGTGAGGAAAGGTAGTTATAATCGCTGCTGCGCAGGAAACCATATCCATCGGGCATCATTTCCAGCACCCCTTCGCCCAGTACAACTCCATCAAATTCAATATTAAATGATAATTGGTCGCGGCGTGGTGGTGCAGGTTTCACATCACGGTTAGGTTTAATCGCTTCTTCGGGAGCGGCTTCGGCCTGCTGATCGTCTGATTCGTGCAACATCTGAGCAATAGCGGGCGGAATAGTGCTTTCTCCGTCTGAAATAGGAAGAATTTCCTCATCAGCAGCGGGCGACAATTCCGGGCTCTCATTATCTTCAAATAACTTCCTGGGTGTTTTCTTTTCGATTTCTGTTTTCCGGGTGCGGGGAGGGTTGAGGTCTTTTTTTATTTCTCCGGAGGGGGGCGGAGCGGGAGCCTCGCCTTTTACAATTCTCTTTCTTTTAGGTTTTTCATCTGAAGGGTTTTTCTTCTCTGTTTCCCTTAGCGATTGTTTTTCCATAATGGTGTCTATCAGGTCTTGTTTATTTAGCTTCTTATACTGGGGAATCTTAAGTTGCTCTGCAATGTCATGTAATTCAGGAACGAGCAAGTCGTGCAACTGGGAGGCTTTATACATATAATAGTATCAATAAAAAACTTTATCAAAAATCCAGAGTGGCTGGTCTTGGGGATCGAAAATTTAATCTGATGGAAGTGCTGTTCGGTAGTGGAATATTGCCTGGGATATTGCCTGGTCCGTTAATTCCGCTGCAATTATACGTCGATTTTGATAAATCCAATAATTTTTTTCTTCTGTTTTTTAGATGACAATTAATTCTTTGGGCGGTCTTCTTCCCCTTTCACCGGTTTCTCCGGCACCTGTTACAGGTTTATCTTTGGGGTATGGAAATGGTGGTAATCCACAGGTTCAACAATTATATTTCAGCAAATATTACCCTTTCCCGGATTCGGGATGCCGGTATCCCTGCTGCCTTATTAGATGAGGTTACCGTTACCTTAGACCCCATTCTCTCCAACGCTATCGGAGGTATTAAGCTCGCCGTGAGAGCCGACTTTGCCGAACAGGCAATGGAATTTCTGCGGTTGTTGGAAAAAGAAAGGATGGCAACAGCACTGTGTCCTAAATGCGGTTCCCAAAAAATTGACCTGGTAACCAAACAGGCCCCCGGGAATATGATAACGGCAATTTTAACCTGGTTTCTCGGGAGTTATGCGATTGCACCTCAAAAGGTTTACCAATGTCAAAATTGTGGCTACGAATGCGACAATTTTCCTGAAAACACAACTTCTTATAATTAAACTATGGATAATTTATTTAACCCAGAAACCTATCAGTCTATTAAAGGGCGGTTGCAATTATTAACTGAAACTTCTCAACCTAAGTGGGGAAAAATGACGGTGGCGCAAATGCTTCAGCATTGTAACCGCACATTTGATTATGCGTTGAGCTCCGAGCCGCACCCCCGAACTTTTTTAGGATTACTGATTGGATGGGCCGTAAAAAAACAATTATATGATGATAAGCCCTGGAAGCAGGGGCTTCCTACGGCCTCCCGGCTCCGGGTTACCGATTCATTGAACTTTGATCAGGAAAAGATTGTATTGAACACAACCCTGGATGCGTTTCTTACCCGGGGGCCGGAGAAGGTGGGCATATTTCCACACCCGGTATTTGGAAAGTTTACCAAAGAACAGTGGGGCATGATGAACTACAAGCACCTCGACCATCATTTCAGGCAATTTGGAGTATAATGATGACCTCTATATCCAGGATTTTTATTGCCTCATGAAAAGCCCGGAGGGAAAAAATGATTGCCCGTTGATAAATATATTAACCGGCTGAAAAATACTTTCTTAACCTTTCTGCTGCCTCCCGAAGGGTGTCTTCTTTTTTTGCAAAGCAAAATCGAAGCAGTTGGTTGTTTTGTGCCTGTGTGTAAAATGCCGACACCGGAATGCTGGCAACTCCCGCCTCCACAACCAGCTTTTTTGCAAATGCCAACTCCGGTTCTCCGCTTATATTACGGTAACTGTATAATTGAAAATAACTTCCTCCCGAAGGCAAGGGTTCCAGAGGCGTACCTTTTAATTCAGTTTGTAAAAAATCGCGTTTATGTTGCAGATACTTTCCCAATCCAAGGTATGCCTCTTTATTCATCAAATAGGCCGCCAGGGCAACCTGTGCGGGGGTGTTCGTTGAAAAACAATTGTATTGGTGCACTTTCCGAAATTCAGCCATTAGGGTGGCGGGAGCAATGCAATAACCCATTTTCCACCCGGTACAGTGGTACACTTTTCCAAACGAATAGCAACAAAATGCCCTGCTGCGCAATTCAGGGAATTTCAATAACGACAAATGCGGTTGGCCGTCAAAAACCAGGTGCTCGTAAACCTCATCACTAACGATATAAAAATCAAATGTGCGGGCCAGTTGGGTTACCTGTTTAATATCCGTTTCAGTTAACAGTTTTCCACTCGGATTATGGGGAGAGTTAAGGATGATGGCCTTCGTTGATTTATTGAATACCGCTTTTACTGCCTCCCAGTTGATGGAGAAATCTTCCTTATTGAGCGGGATGGGAATGACTTTCCCACCATTGATTTCAATATTGGGGATATAGCTGTCATAGGCAGGCTCAAATACGATTACCTCATCTCCGGGTAAAATAATTGAAGTGAGCGCATTATAAATAGCATATGTGCCCCCGGGCGTTACCGTTATTTCATC
>CAZYKA010000034.1:20137-25920 GCA_964647915.1 uncultured Ferruginibacter sp.
GGACTCAAAGTGGAATGGTTTTATCCATTCAAATGTAAAGAAGATCAGGCGGGAATAAGCCTGAAATTACGCGTTTCCAAAGAGGGTTTCTCAAATGCTGTGAAGAACCTTGTACGATAGTAAAGCATCAACAAGGGAAACAGGAATAGAATTTTTGATAGCAGGGCTGTGCTGTTTTGGAAGAACCGGAGGTTTTGTGCGGGAATCTCATTAATGGGGCCAAGCGTAGCCATTTGGGTATTGCTGCCAAAATGGAAATCGATTTCACTGAGGGTTGCTTTCGTTGCATAAAAGGGCTTCAGGTTACCCGCTTTTCCTTCCCAGGAAGAATACGCCCTTTGCGAAAGGTTCATAGCCGGTTCCATATCCGGATCAAAATAATACCACTTACCCGCCGATTCGGCGAGTAATGTATAATGGTGGGGGAAACCCACCTTGCGGTAGTTAATTTGCTTTCTCTTTAAGATTTCCATCATCACCAGTACCTGTTGGGAACAACCGGCATAATTATCTTTCATAATGGCCTCCGGCTGAACCTTGCAGGCAAGTCCAATTCCGGTAATTTTTTGACCCATCGCTGCAATCCAGTTTTGAGCCAGGGTCCAATGAGAAAATCCATGAAAAAATTTGCAGGAAATAGTATAAGAAACGAGAAGTGGATATTCGGGATCAGTGGGGCGAATTCCTTTTGTGGCCGCTTCCTGATTAATATACTGTTCCAGGCTGTTAATATTGGTTACAGCCTGCAATGCGGGAAAGTATCTTTCTTTGTGGTTGTATGCTTCCCGATCATTAATATCCCAATCCAAAAAATTGGGCACAATTAATAACAAGGTAAAGGCTGCCAGCAGGATATTGGTTTTCATGTATGGCTATAAATGCATCAGGTGCATTTATTACCAACGAATTTTCGGGCAGGCTATTGTATGGTTCGGGTGGAGATGGGTTGAAATAAAATATTCTTAACAGGAATTACAAGAATTTGTCGCCCTTATTCCGTTTTATTTCGGCCACATATTGTTTTATATCCTGTTCCTTGTCCTTTTTGCAAATCAACAACACATCATCAGTGTCAACAATTACAAAATCTTCCAGGCCTTGTAATAAAACCAGCTTTTCATTATTTACATGCACCATATTTCGTTGGGCGTCTATTACCACCACATTGTTTCCTGCTACCGCATTTTCGAGATAGTCTTTCTCCAGGGTTTCATAGGCGCTTGCCCAGGTTCCCAGGTCGCTCCAGCCAAATGAGGAGGGGATTACATATACATTATCGGCCTTTTCCATAATGCCGTAATCGATTGAAATATTTACACATTGCGGATAAATCCGTTCTATGGCTTCCTTTTCTAAGGGGGTATTGAAGTTGGATCTTTCAGCAAAAAACATTTCGTGAATCTCGGGTAATAGTTTTTCGAAAGCCTGAATGATACTCTTTACCTGCCATACAAAAATGCCCGCATTCCAAAGGAAATCGCCACTGGAAATAAATGCCTTCGCCAGCTCTTTGTCTGGTTTTTCAGTGAATGTTTTCACCTTAAAAATATTTTCACCAACTGCAAAAGGTTCAAACTGGATGTATCCATACCCGGTATTGGGGTTAATGGGCTTTATACCCAGTGTAAGTAAAGCCTTGATGTGTGCAGTAAAATTGAGGGCCTCCTGGCAAACCGACTTAAATTTTTCCTGGTCTGTTATCAGATGGTCGGCCGGTGCACAAATCAGGTTGGCTTCGGGGTTTAGCTCGTGCAGTTTATAAGAAACATAGGCAATGCAGGGAGCGGTATTTTTTCGCGATGGTTCGCACAAAATATTGGCTTCATTCAGCCTGGGTAACTGGCTTATTACAATCGATTTATAATTCTCTGCTGTTACAACGAATATGTTTTCGGTCGGAATAAATTCGGCAAACCGATCGAAGGTAGCCTGGATGAGAGTCCTGCCCGTATTCAGGATATCTAAAAACTGTTTGGGGTATTCCGTTCTGCTCATAGGCCAAAACCGACTACCGATTCCTCCTGCCATGATGGCGACATAATGATTCCTGTTCATTTCAAAATAAATAATGCATTTTAAATAAGTCCTTCCCGAACCAGGTCGTGCAAATGGACCACTCCGGCATATTTGCCGTTATTAACGACCAGCAACTGGCTTATATTATTACTTCGCATTATTTCCAGCGCATCCACTGCAAGCCTTTCTGCTTCTATTGTTTTGGGAGATCCCGACATAATATCCACAGCACACAACGAATCAATTCGGGTAGTTTTTTCCAACATCCGGCGAATATCTCCATCGGTAATAATTCCTTCTAAAAAATTCTGACTATCCACCACGGCAACCGCTCCCAACCGACTCCTGGTAATCTCCATGATCACCCCCGATATACCCGTGTCTTTTCGCACGGAAGGCTTTGCATTCTGAGCCGTTAGATCTAAAACTCTTAAATATAATTTTTTGCCCAGCGTACCCCCGGGATGGTATTTTGCAAAATCTTCGCTGTTAAATCCCTTTAATTCCATAAGACAAACTGCCAGGGCATCGCCCATAACCACCTGTGCAGTTGTGCTGGTAGTAGGGGCCAGATTATTAGGACAAGCCTCCTTTAACACGGATGTGTTTAACATGAGGTCTGCGTTCGTTGCCAGGAAGGAGTGGGTATTCCCTACCATCCCAATAAGTTTATTACCAAAGCCTTTAATAAGGGGAACCAGCACTTTAATCTCCGGGCTGTTGCCACTTTTACTGATGAGTAATACAGCATCTTCGTTTCGAATCATACCCAGGTCACCGTGGATGGCATCCGCAGCATGCATGAACAGGGATGGCGTACCGGTACTATTGAGAGTAGCTACAATTTTTTGGGCAATAATGGCGCTTTTTCCTACTCCGCTTACAATTAACCTTCCGCGGATTGCAGCTATCATTTCTACTGCGGAAACAAAGTCATCATTAATAAATCCTGCCATCCCTTCAATTGCCTGTTTCTCAAGGGCGAGGGTTTGTAATGCCGATATTTTAATGCCTGCTCTGTCCATAAAAATTGCGCGGCAAACCTACTTTAAATCCGTCACAATGCAAAGAAGGCCCGGGCTCCAAAACCAATAAACGGGATTTCTTAAATATTTAACCAGAGCAAAAATATTCAGTCAAATTCGTTACCTTAAAGCAGGGTTAAAAAATTGGCTGGAGGTTATTATTTAGTTTTCTTCCTTGTAAATGCGCAGGAAGGAAACTAACTTTGCCGCCCTTCCGGTTTTATTTACAACCGTTAGCCCTACCTTTTTAGGAAATATCTGCGCAAAACCCAATATGGCAACAGCAAAACCCAAATCAACGGTTTCTTCAAAAATCAAAACTCCGGCAGTAGAGAATAGAATCCCAAAACACTCCATTTCTAAAAGTTCGCTTTATGCCGAGCTGGAAAGGAATTTTGGATTCAATAAATTCAAAGGCCAGCAGGAAACAATTATTAATAGCCTGCTCAGTGGAAAAGATACATTTGTAATTATGCCTACCGGTGGGGGGAAGAGTTTGTGCTATCAACTTCCGGCACTCATACTGGACGGGGTGGCCATAATTGTTTCGCCGCTCATTGCACTGATGAAAAACCAGGTTGATCTGGTTCGCAGTTATAGTAGCAACGATGATGTGGCGCACTTTTTAAACAGTTCGCTTAATAAAACACAACAAAAGAAGGTAAAAGACGACCTGCTCTCGGGAAAAACAAAACTCCTTTATGTGGCACCCGAAACCTTAACGCGGGAGGATAATATTGAATTTTTTGGAGAACTTCCTATTTCATTTTTTGCGGTGGATGAAGCGCATTGCATTTCGGAATGGGGGCATGATTTCAGGCCCGAATACCGCAGGTTGCGGGAAATGGTAGATGCCACTAAACCCGATGTACCCATAATTGCACTAACGGCTACGGCTACACCAAAAGTACAAAGCGATATTGTAAAAAATCTCGGGTTAAAAGATCCGGCTATTTTTATTTCTTCCTTCAACCGGCCTAACCTTTATTATGAAATCCAGCCAAAAGTTAACCTGAAGCAAACCAACGAAAGTATTGTCCGTTTCATCAAACAACACAAAAATAAGAGCGGGATTATTTATGCTCTTAACCGTAAAACCACCGAAGACCTGGCAACCATGCTGGTGGCCAATGGTATAAAGTCGGTTCCCTACCATGCCGGGTTTGATGCCAAAATCCGGTCAGACAGGCAGGATCAGTTCCTGAACGAGGATGTACAGGTAATTGTTGCCACAATTGCTTTTGGAATGGGTATTGACAAACCGGATGTTCGTTTTGTAATCCATTACAACATTCCGAAATCCATCGAAAATTATTACCAGGAAACTGGCCGGGCCGGACGGGATGGTATGGAGGGAAAATGCATCCTGTATTATTCGCATAAAGACGTTTCTAAACTCGAGCATTTGATGCGGGATAAGCCTTTAAGTGAAAGAGAAGTGGGAGCCCAGTTGATAAACGAAACTATTTCCTATGCCGAAAGCAGTATTTGCAGAAGGAAGACCTTGTTGTATTACTTCGGAGAAGAGTACGACGATTCGAAGAGTTGTGGGCATTGCGACAATTGCCTTCATCCAAAGGAAAAAATTGAAGCCAAAGCAGAAACAGTAATTGCGCTCCAGGCAATTAAGGATTTAGGAGAGCATTTTATTCTCGATTATGTAGTCCAGGTTTTGTTAGGGAATGCTACGCAACAGGTTAAAATGTTCAGGCACGATGAGCGTGAAGTGTTTGGAAGCGGGAACTTCAAGGATATTCATTTTTGGAATAGCCTGATCAGACAAATGCTATTGAATAACCTGTTGGAAAAAGATATTGTTGAATATGGATTATTAAAAATCACCAAAAAAGGTCATGCATTTATTAAGAAGCCTGTGTCGTTTAAAATAGTATTAAACAATAGTTTTGAAGATGCCTTTGCGGATGATGAGGAATCTGAAAGTTCTTCTATAGGTGAGGGTGCTGCAGATGAAGCCTTATTGAATATGCTGAAGGATCTTCGAAAAAAAGTAGCCTCGGAAAAAAAGCTTCCACCTTTCGTGATTTTCCTGGAAAGTTCCCTCGAAGACATGGCAACCATGTACCCTACTACTATGGCAGAGTTGGAAAAGATCAGCGGGGTGAGTAAGGGGAAGGCCTTGCGCTATGGTAAGCCTTTTCTCGAAATCATTAAGAAATATGTAGAAGATAATGACGTTATCCGACCCGATGATTTTGTGATGAAAAGTGTGGTAAACAGGAGTAATAACAAGGTGTTCATAATTCAAAATGTAGATAAAAAAATACCCCTCGAAACCATCGCTAAAAACAAAGACCTTAAAATTGAGGAATTACTCGAAGAAATGGAAACTATTGTAGCTAGCGGAACCAGACTAAACCTCAACTATGCCATTAATGATATGGTGGATGAATATGAACAGGAAGAGATTATTGAGTATTTCAAGAATTGCCAAACCTCCTCGTTGCAGGTAGCCCAGGAAGAATTATCCGAAAGCAATTTTAATTGGGAGCAACTTAAAATTATGCGGATCAAGTTCTTAAGTGAATATGGGAACTAAGGGTATTTTTCCTGTGGATTGCTTTTATCTCAAATAATCCCCTTATTTTTGCTCCCCGCAATAATTTCGATCCCCAACCTTCCTGGAATTATGGGTGTTGAAAATATTAGTGCAGTATCCGCCACAGGCAGAAAAGGACTGAAAATATTAGGTGCGGTATCCGCCACAGGCGGAAAAGGACTGAA
>CAZYKA010000035.1:0-25544 GCA_964647915.1 uncultured Ferruginibacter sp.
ATCCCTGATTTGAAAATCCTAAAGTGATTTTTGTCACGGCTCAAAAGCAGCTATTTCCGAAATTTGCCTTTGATTTATTTCGTCCATTTTCTTAATGGATGATTTAGTCAATTAAAAACGTAGGAAATATTTTACAAATTCATTTTTTTCATTCAATTTTTTTATATGGGTGTACTAAGTATTTTATTCGGAAAAAAAGATACGAAGATTAAAGAAGCATTGGATGCAGGTGCGCTGATTGTGGATGTGCGTACTCCCGGTGAATTTTCATCCGGGCATATTAAAGGATCAAAAAATATGCCCCTTCAACAACTTTCCGGCTCCTTGAAAAGTTTATCCGGTACCAATAAGATAATAATCACTGTTTGTGCAAGTGGCATTAGGAGCCATGCCGCAAAAAAAATATTAGAAGGCAAAGGGTTCAAGGTGATTAATGGCGGGTCATGGCAAAGCGTTGAAAGTATAATGAACTAATCCGCCCTGCTTTTTGTAAGTTTGATGATAAGCCAATCACCATGACAAAATCTGAGATTCGATTTTTAGAAGGCCCACAAAAAAGGTGGAGCGATTTCAAATTTACTTTTAATGTAATGCTTGAGTTTATCAGGGGATTCCGTGCATTGCATTTTGTAGGGCCTTGTGTTACTGTTTTTGGATCAGCCCGGTTTAAAGAAGGTCATCCCGCTTATGAAAAGGCAAAGGTTCTTTCGGGCCGGATTGCCAAATTGGGATTTACCATCATGACGGGCGGAGGGCCTGGTATTATGGAAGCCGCCAACCGGGGCGCAAAGGAAGTAGGCGGTAGAAGCGTGGGGTGTAATATTGTGTTGCCCAAAGAACAAAGCCCCAATCCTTACCTGGATAAATGGGTAAACATTCGTTATTTCTTTGTCCGGAAAAACCTGCTCATCAAATATTCCTATGCCTTTGTAGTGATGCCAGGAGGTTTTGGTACGCTGGATGAATATTTTGAAACCCTTACCCTCATCCAAACCCGGAAAGTAAGTGATTTCCCCATCGTGATTTTCGATAAGGAATACCATAAAGATATCATCGAACATATCGAAAAAATGAAAGCCGCCGGTACCATTTCTGCCGATGATATGAAGCTCTGCCTGTTTACCGATTCCATTGATGAAGCCACAAAACATATTCAGGATGCCATTTCCCAATTTGGGCTTACCCCTGCTCCTTTAAAAGGCCCTTCCCGGTGGCTGTTTGAGAAGTAATTTTTTCCTGGTTAAACAAATTAAAATTCCACCATGAATAAATTCGAACAACTTATCCAAGGTAACAAACCGGTTTTGGTTGATTTTTATGCCGATTGGTGTGGCCCCTGTAAAATGATGGCGCCATCTATTGTTGATGTAAAACAAAAAATAGGGGAGAGAGCAATCGTTTTAAAAATGGATATTGATAAGAACCCGGCCTATGCTTCGCGCTACAACATTCAATCCATCCCTACACTTATCATTTTTAGAAAGGGAGAAATTTTGTGGAGGCAAATGGGGGTGGTGCCAGCAGCCACGATTTTAAAACAACTGGAATCTTTTTGCTGAGGCATTAAATATTCGAATTACTAATAGGTTGTTTTATCCGGATTATTTTTCCATGTTTCAAAAACTTTTAATGCCTGTTCTCTGCCAATCGATTTAATCGGAATAAGGCGATCAGCCAGGCTTCGATCCATTTCTTCGTAAATCAGGGAGTCGTCAAAACCAGCATCTGCTGCATCAGCCCGGGTTCCCGCATAATAGATAACCTTCGGCCTTGCCCAGTAAATGGCGCCAAGGCACATTGGGCATGGCTCACAACTGGTGTAAATTTCACAGTCTTCTAATTGGAAACTATTTAAATTTTTGCAGGCATTACGAATGGCAACTACCTCGGCATGGGCAGTCGGGTCGTTGGTGGAGGTAACCTGGTTATTGCCCCTGCCAACAATCTCATCTCCTTTTACAATTACACAACCAAAAGGGCCTCCCTCCTTATGGGATATCCCCCGGTTCGCCAATTGAATGGCTTCTGACATAAATCTTTCTTCCCTTGTCATAGGTATCAAATTGTTTCCAAAGATAATTGAATATAAAGTAAACGGGTTATTTGAAATAATGTATCATAGCACCGAAAATTGAACAACGAAATGAACTTCCGGATTTAATGAATGTTATATCCAAAAGAATGTATTTCTATATCGTGATAAACTATATTCCTAATTTTGTATAAATTGAATATGGGCGTTTTAAGACAAATTGCTGAATACCTCTATCTGAAAAAGAGAGACCCGGATGCACCCTCCAGCCAATGGCTGAAGTATATGCACGGCATTAACCGGTTATCTATTATCCTGGCATTGATTGGGCTGATCATTGTTCTGATTAAACTGTTCTGGCATTAACCTTTATTCATCCAGGTAGAAATAATTTCGGCTGCATTTTCTGAGGCATTGCCTTCCCTGCTTAATAATTTTTTCAATTGCTGGTAGTCCTGCTTTATCCGAAGGATCTCATTTTCCTGAAACAGTATTTTGTTTAATTCAGTTTTTAAATTATTTGCATTTAATTCCCCCTGGATCAGTTCCTTCACCACCGGTTTATCCATGATTAGATTTACCAGTCCGATGTATTTAATTTTAATAAGCCTCCTGGCAATTTCATAAGAAATCCGGCTTCCTTTATAACATATAATTTGTGGAACTTGAAATAACGCTGTTTCCAGCGTGGCGGTACCGCTGGTTACAAGAGCGGCATCCACTTCATTCAAAATTTCATAGGTACGGTTGGCCCTTACCTGCACATTGGGATGTTGTGCGATCAGGGGTAAGTAAAATTGTTCCTCAATACCCGGAGCCTTTGCCACAATAAAATCTACTTCAGGAAACTTACCGGCCACCTCCATCATAATGGGAAGTTTAATTATTATTTCCTGTTTTCGGCTTCCCGGGAGTAAGCCTACCTTTTTTCTCAGCCCCTTAACCATGGCCGGGTGCAGTGCGCGGTACTCGTCAATCACTGAAACAAGCGGGTGGCCTACGTATTCCACTTCATAACCCCACTTTTTATAAAAGGGTTTTTCGAAGGGAAGGATGACGAGCATTTTATCAACCGACTGCTTAATGGTTTTTACCCTGTTTTCCTTCCAGGCCCAAACCTGGGGCGATATGTAGTAAATGGTTTTAAACCCTTTCTGTTTTGCCCATTTCGATATCCGTAAATTGAACCCCGGATAATCAATGAAAATAACGGCATCCGGATTGAATACCTCTATATCCGTTTTGCAAAATGATATATTTCGTAAAATAGTACGCAGGTTCAGCACCACTTCTGTAAATCCCATGAAGGCAAGGTCGCGGTAATGCTTCACCAGGGTTGCTCCCGCCGCCTTCATCAGATCGCCACCCCATGCCCTGATTTCCGCATTCGGGTCATTTTTGAGCAAATATTTTACCAGGTTGCCACCATGTAAATCGCCACTGGCTTCTCCTGCAATTAGGTAATATTTCATCGCCTGCAAAGCTATGCTTCCTTATGGATTGTTTGAAAAATGGAAATGACAATATTTAATAAAGATGGATTCTCCGATTTGGCGAATGAAGCCAATTGTCTGACCAGGCCACTCTTTTTCTTGAGTAAGTTTTTTTCCAATGAAGGATTGCTAAAACAGGGAAGTAGAAAAATTGAAAAAAGGGGGTTATATTTATTATACCAATTTGGTTCTAAAAATTAAATAGGCCTATGGGGCGCCTTAGAATAATCTTCCCTTTATTAATTGGAGGAATTTGGATGCTCTGTGTTTCCTGTAACCGAAAAAAGGAATCTGTATTACCTCCTCAGGATATCGTTACGGATATCCATGAAGTTCCCCTGGCCATAAAAAATCAGATTGAAACAATCCTGGATAATCTTTCCGAAAACCCGCACTTTGTAAAGGGAACTAAATTTCCCAGCTTCCTGGTAATGAACAGAATTTATTCCCGAAACGATTTTAAACCGATTTGGCTCGATGGATTAAAGATCAGACCTCAATCCGGTATTTTTCAATCCTATTTAAAGGATGCGGCATACGATGGGCTTTTTCGAAATGATTATCATTATGATTCCATTATAACCTGGCGCCTGAATCTGGAGGATACGGCAAAACAGCATGATGCCCTTTTATGGGCCAAATACGATATGGCGCTAACGGATGGTTTCCTGCATGTTTTGCAGGATCTGAAACAGGGAAGATTACAACCCGACAGCCTCTCTATGAGTAATTTGCCCGATGAGAATTTTTCATTTTTTTATCAGCGAATGGATTCATTTTTCAGGGGCGAAAAACTGGACTCGATCTTTTTTCACCTGCAACCTGTATTTCCAGGCTATGATAGCCTGCATCTTTTGCTGAAGGATTTTGTGAATGATATGGATACCCAGCATTACACCTATTTGAATTACCCTTTCAGGAAGGGGGATGAGAATGACTCCTTGAAATTTATTAAGAATCTGTTGGCCCGGCTGGGCGAATCGGGTATTCAGGTAGTTGGTCAGCCGGATTCCTTATCGCTAAGCACACTCCTGAAATCCTACCAGCATCAACGGGGAACTCAGGAAACAGGGAAGTTGAATTCGACCCTTATTAACATGCTAAACCTTACCGACCGTATCCGGTTTAACCGAATTGCGATTACACTTGATCGTTATAAAATTATGCCTGCCGTAATTCCGGAACAATTCATTTTGGTGAATATCCCTGCTTTCCAGCTTTGGGTTTACGATGCAGATACCATTGCCTTTACTTCCCGGGTAATTTGCGGAAAACCGGCTACTCCAACTCCATTTTTATCCGGCGCCATTTCCCAGATTATTACCCTGCCAACCTGGACGGTTCCCACCAGTATAATAAAAAAGGAAATTATCCCCGGGATGAAGCGCGACCCGGGTTACCTGAAACGAAAGGGATTGTCTCTTTACAACAATAAGGATGAATGGATTGATCCATCCACCCTGAATTGGGATAAATACAAAAATGGGATTCCATACCGGGTAATGCAGGGTAGCGGAAATGATAATGCCCTCGGGGTTATAAAATTTAATTTTTTCAATCCTTTTGATGTTTACCTGCACGATACCAACCAGCGCTATCTCTTTAAGAAACTGATGCGTGCCCTTAGCCATGGGTGTGTGCGAGTAGAGCAATGGGAACAACTTGCCAGCTTTATTGCCCGAAACGATAGCCTGAAACTTTCCGCAAAAGATACCGTTCGTTACACCGGTGATTCCATAAATACCTGGATAGAAAAAAAGGAACGGCATGTAATTAAGGTAAAAAACAAGTTACCTTTATTTATCCGGTATTTTTCCTGTGTGGCCCAAAATGGAAAGATCCATTTTTTTGAGGATGTGTACGATGATGACAAACGCCTGAATGAAAAGTATTTTCAAAACCGACAATTACGTATTAATTGAAACGATTAGTTACTTTCCTGCACGCCATTTTGTTTTCTATTTCTTTTGTATTAATTGCCCCCGTTTGTGGGAATGCACAAAATAAAAAAGCGAAAGCAAACAGGAAGGTATCTTCCCGGGTTGGGGCTTCTAAAAAACAAGGAGTAAAAAAAATCCTGTATGGCCAGGCTAGTTATTATCACCAAAAATTTCATGGAAGAAAAACCGCAAGCGGCCATGTCTTTAATCAGCAAAAATTAACTGCAGCCTGTAATGTACTTCCCATTGGCACCCGGGTAAGGGTAACCAACCTGCGCAATAAAAAATCGGTGGTTGTAACTGTTAACGACAGGCTCAATAAGAAAACAAAAAGATTGATTGATTTGACCTTTCGGGCAGCCAATACCCTGGGTTTTATTAAAAGAGGATTAACCCGGGTTAAAATAGAAGTACTTTGATCCATTTTCCGGCAAAAATGCTATTGAAAGCCTAATTTGCTGAAAATGAAAGCTATATATTAATATTTTTCTACGTTTTATACAATCAAATATTTTAGTATTTGAATTGAAGCGGCTATTTTTGCGGGGTTACTAAACCTAACTATATGAAGAAATTTAGTTTCTTATTCATTTTCCTGCTATTTACAGGCGCCGCTTTTGCGCAATCCCGGCAGGTTAAACTCCCTTCCTTGGGAATACATTTCTTTTTTGATGATTTTCAAACTGCTGCAGATATTCGAAACAAAGGACTGTCTAATGTTGTTCGTGAGAATCAATATTCAAAACTAAAACGGATGGCTCCTGGGCTCGCAGTGAGCTATCTCCAGGGCTTCCATCCAAATTTTGATGTTGCCGCTACGCTCTCGGCTTCTTTTGTACGGTACACACCCGGAGGCGGACAACCGCAGTACCGCGATCAATTTTTGTTGGAAGGCGCTGTAACAGGCAACCTGAAACTGCTGACCGATGAGTTTTTCATAAACCCCTATTTGACGGCAGGTGTTGGGGCATCTTTATACAAATCAACCTTCTCTGCCTTTATTCCGGTAGGAGTTGGGTTGCAGTTTAAATTGGTGCCTGATGTTTTCCTGCACATCAATTCCCAGTACCGGATGCCCATCACAGAAGCCGGTGCTTATCACCTGTATTATTCAGCCGGAATAGTGGCACCGCTTAAAGACCGCCCTGCTCCTGCGCCGGTGGTAGTGGCGCCTCCCCCTCCTCCGCCTGTCCTCGACCGGGATAAAGATGGAATACCTGATGTAGATGATAAATGCCCTGATGTACCCGGTGTTGCTGCTCTTCAGGGATGTCCCGATAAAGATGGCGATGGAATTGCTGATGGCGATGATGCCTGCCCCGATGTACCTGGGCTTGCAAAATATAAAGGTTGCCCAATTCCAGATTCGGATGGAGATGGCATTAACGATGAAGAAGATAAATGCCCCAACGAAAAGGGATATGCCCGCTACCAGGGTTGCCCCATTCCCGATTCGGATGGAGATGGCGTGAATGATGAAGAAGATAAATGTCCTAACCGCCCGGGCCCGGCAAGCAACCAGGGTTGCCCCGAAATCAAAAAGGAAGTGATCGAAAAGGTTAATATTGCGGCGAAGAATGTATTCTTTGCAACAGGTAGTTATAAACTGCTTCCCAAATCTTACAAATCATTAAATGAGGTAGCAGACATTTTGAAGAGCGACGATTTATTAAAAATTCAAATTGACGGGCATACCGATTCCCAGGGCGATGATGCCAAGAATCAAATTCTTTCACAAAACCGGGCGAAGGCAGTAAGAGATTACCTCGTTAGCAAAGGGGTTCCGGAAGCAAGAACAAACTTTACCGGTTATGGCGAAACTAAACCCGTTGCCGATAATAAAACGGCCGCAGGCAGAGCTAAAAACCGCAGGGTGGAAATGACAGTAACCAATTACTAACTGCCTGTTTTCAACCTTTAATTTATTACGGCTGCCGCTTTTGGCAGCCTTTTTTTGTTCTTTAATCTACTTAATGTTATAACATTCAAAATAAAAATTGTGAAATCATTGGATTACAAAATTGATTTTGATCATTGTATTCCATTTCCTTTCTTAAAGAATATGTAAGTGAAAATGGGATTTATTAACAGGCCGTTATTCAAATTCAGATCTTTTTTTAATCCCATTAATTTTTTACCGGCTATTGCATCCTTGTTTTAATTCATCCTGCTCCTGGTTAGTGAAAGGGTACCATTTGATTTAGTATTTTTACTTTGTATTTTTCCCATTGGGAAACTTACTTTTTTGAGTTATTTTGCATTGGATATAATGCCCTATCCAATACCCTGAACCAGGATCTGCCCGTGAATCAAATAAATCCGGACAAGATTTTCCCTCATTATGTCCCCTGCTATTTCGGATTATTTTCTAAAATGAAAACGATGTCTAAGAAATTTTTTCTATTCAGCATTATTGTAATAATGGCATTTTCTTCGGGTGCTCAAACACTGCCTGATGGCTTTAGTCTTACGGATATTGCCTCCGGTAGTTGGACGGAGCCGGTAGGTACGGCCTTCAACAGCTCCGGCTCTAAAATGTTTGTTTGGGAAAAAAGGGGACAGGTATTTGTTTGCAATTGGGATAATGCAACGCATACTTACATAAAACAAACGACCCCGGTATTAAATATCAGCGAAGAAGTAGGTAACTGGCGCGATCACGGCCTGCTTGGCTTTGCCGTGGATCCTAATTTCGATACCAATGGCCTGATTTATTTACTGTATGTGGTTGACCGGTATTACCTCCTGAATTATGGCAAGCCGGGATACAATGCTAACTCTAACACCTATTTTGCAGCTACCATTGGGCGTATCACCCGCTATCAGACAATCATGAGTGGAAGCAACCTGGTGGCAAGCCTTCCTTCGCGAACCATTCTATTGGGGGAAACTAAAACTACGGGTATTCCTATTTTGCACGAATCGCATGGGGTGGGTACTCTTGCCTTTGCGGCTGATGGAACCCTCCTTGCCTCTTGTGGCGATGCAGCAAGTTATGACGGAACGGATGCCGGAAGCTTTACCGGAACCTATTGGAACCAGGCGTTGAATACTGATCACATCATCCGGCCGGCCGAAAATGTAGGCGCTTTCAGAAGTCAGTTACTCAATTGTTTTAATGGGAAAATTTTACGGCTCGATCCCACCAATGGAAATGGAGTGAGCAGTAACCCTTTCTTTAATCCTGCCGATCCGCGTGCACCACAATCGAGGGTTTGGGCGCTTGGGTTTAGAAATCCATTTCGTTTTTATATTAAACCCAATAGCGGTTCCACCAACCCGGCAGCCGGCGATATTGGAGAAATTTATGTATCGGATGTGGGTTGGAGCGATGTGGAAGAAGTGGATATTATCAAAAACCCGGGTCAAAATGCAGGTTGGCCTTTTTGGGAAGGTATGGAACCAAATACAAGTTATAGTTCCCTCAATACACTTAATAAAGATGAACCCAATCCTCAATATGGAATTAATGGATGTACCCAGCAATATTTCAAATTTAAGGACCTGATTAAAGATGCACTTACCAGTGGCGACAATACGGTCTACAACCCTTGCGATGGCAGCCCCATTGTTAGTGGCAACCCGGTCCGTTTTTCCCATTACCCACCGGCAATTGATTGGAACCATAGCGCTGTAAGCGCCAGGGTCCCTGTTTTTGGTGCTGTAACCTATACTCCCGAAGAAATTGGCAGCCCGCAATCGGATGTTACTGGAACTCCCTTTAGCGGATTCTGCTCCAGCGGAGGCTGCTGGTATAGATATGATAAATATCCGGCACAATATAAGAATACCTATTTCTTTGCAGACCTGTCTGGAAGCTGGATAAAAAATATGCAGGTGCAATTCACCAACCGGGTGAAGGCTATCTCCGATTTTAGCACGGGCTTTGGTGCGGTGATTCAAATTAGTGAATGCCCCAAAGATTCACTCCTCTATATCATCGATATGGGGGGCGATGCCATTCGCCGCCTCGATTATGGAGGGAACCGGAATCCGGTAGTGGAAATGAGTGCCGACCTGTACTATGCCCCATCTCCATTTAGTGTCAACTTTACCGGGCATAATTCATACGATCCGGATGGCGATGCCATCACTTACAGTTGGGATTTTGGCGATGGAAGCCCACTAAGTACCTCTGCCGATCCATCGCATAGTTTTTCTGCCCCGGATGCGAATCCGCATAAGTTTGTAGTAAAACTTACCGTAACTGATATCAACGGAGGGGTTTCTATCGATAGCCTGATAATTTCTGCAAATAATACCCCGCCTACGGTAGATATCATTAGCCCGGTAGATAATTCACTTTATGTACCAGGCCCGGATACCACCTATACCCTCCAGGCAAATGTTACAGATGCAGAACAGGGCCCCGATCAATTGTTCTACCAATGGCAAACCTTCTTAAGGCATAATACCCATCAACACCCGGAAGCTATCGATACCAACAAGATCACTTCCGCCGTGATATCCCGGATTGGATGCAACGGAGATTCCTACTATTGGCTGGTAACCCTTTCCGTTACTGATGCCGCCGGTTTAAGAACTATTGATTCTTCCAGGATAATACCGTATTGTGGTGGCCCGCTCCCGCTAAAATTGCTTAGCTTTTCGGTGAAAGGAAACGGAAAAGTAAATGCCCTGAGTTGGACAACTGCAGAGGAGAACAATGTCTCTCACTTTGATGTGGAAAGAAGCTATAATGGAAATACCTTTTCAAAAATTGGAAGGGTAGAGGCCAACCACAACCAAAATGCTTCTTCATACGGATTCAACGACTCCGATTTTCTGGATGGGTATGTGTATTACCGCTTAAAAATGGTGGATGCCGACAACCAGTATGCTTATTCCTTTATTGTAAGAGTGTTCTCCGGGAAAGGAAAATCAAACGACATTACAGTTTCACCTAATCCATTTACAAGCGATATTTTTGTTGCAGCCGATTTTGCAAAAGAAGGAACGGTGGAATTGAGGTTTGTAGATGCAAAGGGTGTTGTGGTGAAGAAATTATTGAAGCAGGTTAATGCGGGTTTTAATACATTCAATTTGGAGGATCTACAAGTCCTGGCGAATGGAGTTTATTTCCTTGAAATTTCCCAGGGTGGTGAAGTCCGTAAAGTGAAGCTGGTGAAACAATAATAATCAATGACGATGGCCGGGGATACTGTCTATTTTCCTCATTTGCAGGAAAGTGACAATCATGGATAACTCTTCGGGGAGGAGTTTCTTCATCACGGCATGGTTCGTAACATCATTGGTTTGGTATGCCGTAATGTAATTTTGAATTTCGTTGTTGGTGAAATTGGGCATTCCCTCCTTTCCTTTGCCATATATCCCATGGCATTCACTGCAATTGTTCTTGTAAAGGATACTTCCTTTTTTCAGATTACTGAGTAATTCCGTTTTTCGATCCCCTTTAAAATAGGCCGGAATGTTATATTCTATTTTTTTACTTCCGGAACATTGAAAGAGAAACGTGGCAATAAAAAATGAGGCAGTGATGCTTATTATTTTCTTCATTAGTATTCCCCGCCAACCAACCTTCCCTTTAATTCCTTCTTCTTAGAATCGGGTAAGCGCACCGGTGGGGTATCAAAGATAATGCCTTCATCCAGAGCACGCATAAATGCCTTTAGCTGATTTTTCTCATTAGCGGTCAGGTGAAGCGAATCAGAAGAAAGTGTTTGGTTGGGAACTTTAAGTTTGTGACCTATGCCGCCACCCTGGTTGTAAAATTCAATGATCTGATCCACATCCGTAAACACCCCATTGTGCATATAGGGCCCTGTATGGAAAATATTTCTGACGGTGGAAGTGCGGAAAGCATGCAGGGTTTCGGGTGCCGGATTGATTATGGCCCTCCCACTATCGGGGCTAAGTGCAGCATAGGTTGTATCCTTTGGCACTCCTAACACTTCAAATTCGCTCCCAATATATGGAGGTTTCACTCCATTAAATTGGGGTGGGAAATGGCAGGTGCCGCATTGCGCCTTACCCATAAATAAATTATACCCTTTTATTACATCCTGGGCAAGCGGAACCTGAAGGTTGATACCGCTATCGAACAGGGAATACCCCTGGCTGAATTGGGTATAATACAGCATGATGGCCGAAATAATATGGTCTATTTTAATTTTGGGTGAGTTGGGGGTAAGCTTTACAAACCGCTTAAATGCCTGTTCGTATTCCTTACAACTCAAAACATTATTCACAATGCTTTGGGTTTCGCCTCCCATTTCATTTGGGTTAATAACCACATCCTTCCCCTGGTTAAGGAGAGAATAATGTTTACCATCCAGCATAATCAGGTGCTGAAATGCTACGTTGATGAGGCTGGGCGTGTTGCGGGTAAGGAAATTTCGCCCATCAATGGAGAGGCTGGTTGCATTTTTGGTTTCAGTGAAATATTGATCCGGTTTATGGCAGGAAAAGCAACTTCGTTTGATATTCCCCGATAGGATAGGGTCGTAAAATAAAAGCCTTCCAACTCCTGCAATTTCAGAAAGGGTGGCACTGTCATCCACAGGAAGAAATATTCCTTTCACATTTTGTCCTTCGTATAGCCCTTTATCAAAAATACTATTCACCGTATTGCTCAGGGTAAAATCGTTGAAGTTTGCCGACCTGGCCCTGTAGTTTCGGATCATTTCCTGGTTTAATTTAAACAAGGGGTTTACATAATTTTTCAGAAGGTGGAAATGATCAAAGTCGTTTATAGAAGAGGGTTGCCGGTTTGTGAATTCGATCAGTTGTTGAAAAAGGGAAAGGTATTTTCCGGATATTGAAAAGTTGGGGAAACTGGAATTAAATACCCGGTAAATTTCATCCGTAGCAGACAGCATTCCCCTCAATTCAGGAATAATGTTTTCCTTATCCGGACATTCGAACCCCGTGTTGTAAATGGCACCAAGGTTAAGGAGAAACAACCGGTTTGCATAGAAGAAGTGATCCGGTTTATCCAGGAAATGCGTGATGGAATCGGCTCTGAATACATCCATTCCAAGCAGGGACGAATCAGCCATACGAATAAGGGAATCGCGGTTTGCCCCTTCTTCAATATAGGTCTCCATCAGGCTCAACCCGCTTCCTACCCTCCGGTAAGGAGGTTCAAATTTCTCAAATACTTCATTTTCCCACTCTACGGGAAGTGGCCCGTTTAATTTCCGGTATGCATTCGGTTCAAGATAACGGTACCATATATCCGCCGATTTTAAAAGCGGTCTCATTCTCTTTATTTCTCCTAATAATTTCTCTCTTGACGCAGAATCATTCAAATTGCACTTTTCAAATTCTCCTTTAAGCTTTTGGAATCGTTGGGCTATTTCATCCGCCTTCCTGAAATATAAATTGTGGTAATCGTTGTTTACAGGGGCCGAATTACTGGTGCCGAAGCTTAGAACCGAAACCCATACGAGAATGGCCACTGCCGCCGTGATGAAATACGTTTTTCTTAAATCCGACATGAATACTCCTTATAAATGCACATTTGCAAAATTATTGGTAAAGCTCCACTAATGCATAACCAATTAGTTAAACGTAAAAGGGAGCCGGATATTACTGATTTTAATCATCAAAGCTGCTTCCGATTGCCTCTCCTTTTACTAAGGCAGGAATTGGTTATTAATTAAACCGGACTTTAAATGATCGTAAATCTTAATCGGAGGATATAGCCTTCGTTCTTTGTTTGAAAGAGAAAAAATGCCCAACCTTTTGTGATTAGGTCGTATACAACAGGCTACAGCCCCTGATATCGGCATTATCTAATCTTCCCAGGATTTCGAAACTGCCATCCGGGTTCAGTCGGGTGAGGTCATCAATGGCAAGAAAAGAGCAACTGTTTATATTCGCTAAATCAATGATGTTTGCAACCCCATTGGAGGGGCTTTTTAGGGCTTTCTGAAATTTTACCTCAAACGGATCGTCTTCCGCCCGAATACCAACCTTCATCCATGGCGGACATCGAAAAACTCCATCACAGGCGGCCCAGGCTTGCGAAAGTAGCTCCGTCATGCCATACTCGGAATGAATGCAGGATAAGCCCGTTGCCAGTTTGAGGGCCGTATGTACTTCGGTACGGGTAAGTTCCATCCTCCTTCCTTTCATTCCACCGGTTTCTACCAGGGTAGTATATTGGAGATTCATTTTATACATTTCGAAAAAATCGAGCAGGGCATAAGTAACCCCAATGAGCAGGGTGGGTTGTTGGTTTTCTTCATTGGCCAGCAACACCTGAAATAACTCATCGTAGTTATATAAGTAAAATCCACTATTGGCATGATTGCTTTGTCGTATCAATTCATCCACCATATATACCAGGGAAGAGGCACCCCTTTCCAGGTAAGAGGGGAGAAGGCCCAGGATGCAGTAGGAAGATGGCGTTCCATAAAACTTCTGAAAGGACGACAAAAAGCTTTTTTTATAAAGGCCGGGATCTGTAACAAAATGCCGGCTTACTTCCATTCCGGTGGTGCCGCTGCTTTCAAAAACGACGGGCGCCTTTTGCCGGGGGGCCGAAATTTTCTTTGATTTAAAGAAACCTACCGGCAAAAATGGAATGGAATTTATATTTTGTACCTGCTTTGGAAGCCGGCCGGTGAGATTGGCAAACTCCCGGTAAACCGGGATCTGGTTATACTGATACCTGAAAATTTCCAAAGCCAGGGAGTTAAATTCCTCTTCTTTTATATCGAATATCCCGGTTATTTTTACCATCCTATGTTAATTATCAATTGCCTTAGCAAAGTTGCATCCAATCCTGCTTATTTTTATTCCCTTATCAGTAAATTTGATGAAACATTTTTTTCTTGCAATGCGCACCGCCCTTTTATTATTTATTATTTCTTTTACAGTAATATCCTGCTCCAAGGACAAATTTACCACAAGCCCACAGTTGAGGTATAAGTCGCTTACCAGCAACCGCAGCACCAGCACCAATTTTTTTAGCGCTCCGGATGTTATTTTGAATATTACCGATAAAGAAGGCGACCTGGGATTTACAGATAGGGATACGGCCTTTGTGTATATTACAAATCTCCAGGCACCCTACCTGAGTGATTCCTTTCCTTTCCCACATCTGAATGGCGCCGCAGGAAAAAAGTTTGATGCCGAACTCCGGGTCAACCTTTTTAATATGCTCACCTGCACCCAGTCTACCCGCCCTTCAATCGACACATTTTTCTTTGAAATTTACGTGCGCGATTTTGCCCGCAATAAGAGCAATGTAATTGTAACCCCCGATCCATTTTATTACGAATGCCAATAATAATGAAGTGGCTAAGCTTCATTTTCTCCCACTCCATATTTGTTTCGCTTTGCAGTATGGCGCTTTGCTATCAAACCATACTCCTGCTTGGCGATAACGGTAATGTGTACCTGTATTTATTGATCTTTTTTTCCACACTCGCCAGTTACAACCTCTACTGGCTCCTGAGCCGGTGGAAGTTTAACAGACGAAACCCAAAAGAGGCGTTGAAGGATGGGTTATCGAACCTGGTGATTCTATGCCTTGCATCCATAGGCACCCTGGTGAGCTTTTTGTTTATTCCCCAAATTTGGCCCTGGCTTACCGGTTCCGTTATCTTAACCCTGTTTTACAGCCTCCCTCTCTGGCCGGTGAAAATACCCTTTGGGCTTAAAGAAGTAGGGTTCCTCAAAACCTTTCTACTGGCCCTTGCCTGGGCATATACCACCGTGTTTATTCCGGCAAGCCTGAATGAAGCAGGCGATGATTTTCGTGTATGGATGATTTTCCTAACTCGCTTTTTATTTATGCTGATGCTTTGCATCATGTTCGACTCCCGGGATGCACAAATAGACCGGATTCATTCCCTGAAGACCCTGGCCACCGATCTGAATCCGACTGCCATAAAAATATTGATGTTTATAACATTTGCCCTTTATATGTTGGTGGGACTTGTTTTTCGTTCTGTGTTTAATGATATACCCCAAACCATTGCTTTTCTGGTTGTGGGCGTTGTTACGCTCCTTGTCTACCTCGGGTCGCAAAGGGAGAAAGGATATTTTTATTATTACTTTGTAGTGGATGGCTTAATGCTTTTTTCATCCCTCTCCGCATATCTGGCAACTATTCTTTAATTTGCCACTCCAAAATTTAAATTATATGGCAAGGGCAGTAAGGAAATCATTGCTACCGGAATCATCGTATCAATTTCTTCGCAATTACATCAATAACCCTTCTCCAACCGGTTTCGAATCGAGTGGACAGCGGTTATGGATGGATTATCTGAGGCCCAATGTGGATGAAATGTTTACCGATCCTTACGGTACGGCGGTTGGCGTTGTTAACCCTAAAGCCAATTTTAAGGTGGTGATAGAAGCCCATGCCGATGAAATTAGCTGGTTTGTAAATTATATTACCAATGAGGGATTGATTTATCTGAAACGAAATGGAGGAGTGGATCATCAGATTGCACCCTCCATGCGCGTGGTTATTCATGGAAAGAAAGGTAAGGTAAAAGCGGTTTTCGGGTGGCCCGCTATTCATACAAGGATGGCCGCTGCCGATGCAAAGGATACACAACCCAAGGTGGATAACCTGTTTCTCGATTGTGGAGCCCGTTCCAAAAAAGAGGTGGAAGCTTTGGGGATTCATATAGGATCGGTGGTTACTTATGAAGATGGCTACGACGAACTGGCCCATGGGTTCCTCATTGGACGCGCCTTCGATAACCGGATAGGCGGATTTATGATTGCAGAAGTGGCTAGGCTCCTGAAAGAACAAAAGAAAAAACTTCCTTTTGCCCTTTATGTGGTTAATGCGGTTCAGGAAGAGATTGGCCTGCGCGGTGCAGAAATGATTGCCCGAAGAATTAAACCCGATGTGGCAATAATTACAGATGTAACCCACGATAGCACTACGCCCATGATCAACAAGTTTATTGAAGGGGACTGCTCCTGTGGAAATGGACCGGCCCTTTGTTATGGCCCTGCGGTTCATAATAAACTGCTGAATTTAGTGCAGGATGTGGCATCTACCAATAAAATCCCGGTACAACTCAGGGCCGTGAGCCGTAGCACCGGAACTGATACCGATTCATTCGCCTATGCCAATGATGGATGTCCCAGTGTGCTGATCTCCATTCCGCTCAGGTATATGCATACCACAGTGGAAATGTTGCATAAGAATGATATTGAAAACACGATCCGTTTAATGTTCAATACCCTGCTTAAGCTAACGCCCAAAACGAACCTAAGTTATTTCTGATATGCGCAACCGGACCAGTAACTTTATCATGTTATTTGGCACCCTGTTTTTTACTATAATAGGAGTGCTGCTTGCATTGGTTGTTGTCTTTTTGCTGATCCGGCTACTTTTTGGTGTGCTGAGTTATATACCATGGATCATCTATTTATATGTGTTGATGATTCTTCTCTTTCCGTCCGTTTTGTTTATGTCGGTTTATGCAATTTTCTTTAAACGTACCCTGCGCTATCCCTCGCCAATAGTTAAATGGATTTCACTTTCCTTTTTTTGTATTGCCTTTATAGCCTGGATTGTGGTTTTCATTTTAGATATCAGGCTTTTCTTCCAAATGGGGCATACCGAACTGGAACCCTATCTTAGTTTTAATTTGCTGTTTCTCTTTGCCAATGTAGCCGGCATTTTTCTGATCGGGGTTATGCAGGCGTTGGCATTACCCGCCGAAAAGGACTGGATGGATAAAAGAAAGGAAAAACACCCCGAAGAATATCAGGGATTGTAATTATACTCAACTGACCCCAGCAATGTTCGGCCCTTTGCGTAACATTTTTCTGCACTGCGTAAGCCGTCATCATATTTATATTTCCAAACATTGTAAGTGCCTCCTCCTTCGGCACTGTTAGACATTTGGGTTACCTGTCCGTTGCTATTGTATTCGAAAGAATATTGGGGAACGAGTTTATCTTTGTATTCATTGGATAATACCACATCCGAAAGGAGTTGCCTGTCGTTATAATAATAATAGTACTTACTTCCGGTCTGGCTGTTTTTTTCAATAGTAACCTTGCCTTTATCATCGGTTTTAAAAAGAATCAGGATAGTGTCTTTCCCATTTTTTACCCGTTTCATTTCAGTAGGGTATCCATTATCATCATAAAAATAGATATGTTCCTCCTTCATTTCTGAATGAAAATCATCATCAGAAGACACAACTTCGGTAAGGATACTGCTGATCTTACCCAGGCTGTTGTAGTTGTAATGAGTATATGAAACTGATATTTTAGAACTGTCGGTAATTTGAACTATTCTTCCCTGGCCATCAAACAGGCTGGTTAGGAGGGAGGCAGATGAAATATCGGAGCGGGTAAACAATTCCGTTCTCCTGAAGTCTTTCGAAATTTTCTTTTCACAAAAGAATCCCTCGCTTGGAGTGCCATCGCTGTCAAAACTTTTTATGGACACCTCCCTGATATTTTTTTCCTTCATTAACAGGATGTCCTTTTGCAATTGCCCGGTATTCAAAATATCCCGGTAATAATATTGCGATTTTGCCTGATTAAAGAGGAGGATAAGGGAGAGTAGGAATATGTAATTTTTCATCGGTGGCAAGATACTAACATTCGTTATTAAAGGTGAAAGCCTATGTAAGGCGCTGCGGCGAAACTTTGTTATTTTTAACAAAATTATCCGCCTTGAGCCATTTTCATGAACGAAAGGAGAAAAACTGCCTGAATTGCGGAACCGAGGTTGCCGGTAAGTTCTGCCAGTCTTGTGGCCAGGAGAATATTGAACCACACCAGAGTTTTTGGCAATTATTGAAGCATTACTTTGAAGACCTCACCCATTTTGATGGTAAATTTTTCAGCAGTACCTGGAATTTGGTTTCCCGGCCTGGATTTTTGCCGGTTGAGTATATTAAGGGAAAAAGGGCCTCCCACCTAAACCCCATCCGAATGTATATTTTTTCTTCGGCGCTATTCTTTTTTGTATTTTTTTCAGGCCGAAATAAGGAAGATATCATGAAGATCCAGCCCAATGGGACACAAGTGAGCCCAGATGCAGTAATGGAGATGGATTCTACAAAATTTGCAGACTATACAAAAGAATTAAACCGGTCAATAGGTAGGCAGGAACTGCCCATGAGCCGGGAAGCTTATCAACGTTTTATTGATAGCACCACAGGTGCGGGTATTTTTTCAGGTACCATTAAATATCATTCCCGGGCTGAACTCGATAGTGCCATTGCATCAGGCCGTGAGCGGGATATCAGTTGGCTAGAGAAAAAATTCAGATACCGGGAAATTGACCTGGGGAATAAATATGGGCATAACACCCAAAGCCTGGAAAAAGTGATCCGGGATAAATTTTTGCATAGCCTCCCACAACTGATCTTCATTTCACTGCCATTTACCGCATTGTTTTTATTAATGTTGTACTACCGGCAACGGCAATTTTTTTATGCCGACCATTTCATTTTCAGTCTGCATCTTTATATATTCCTTTTCATTGTATTGTTATTTGATATCCTGCTGAAGAAACTTGACGCGAATGCGGGAGTTACTTTTTTCTCCTGGCTGAGTAGGGGCCTTTGGTTTTGGTTTTGGCTTTATGCCCTCCTTGCCCTGAAGAGATTTTACCAGAGGGGATGGTGGGCCTCCATCCTGCGCTTCCTGTTACTTCTTCTCCTTATCGGATTTATCCTTCTCTTGATATTTGGTGTTTCCGCAATTTTATTTTATTTATTTTTTGTGTAAATATGAACCAGCCCAATCCAAACCAGCTAGCATTTCAGCGATTACTCACCATCATGGATGAACTAAGAGAACAATGCCCATGGGATAGAAAACAAACAATTCAAACGCTGAGAAACCTGACTATAGAAGAAACCTATGAACTGGCCGATGCCATTACCGCCGGGGATTGGAATAATATTAAGGAAGAACTTGGCGACCTAATGCTTCACCTGGTGTTTTACTCTAAAATTGCAACAGAACAAAACCGGTTCTCCATACAGGAGATGATTAATGCGGTATGTGAGAAACTAATTAACCGGCACCCGCATATTTATGGGGATGTACAGGTTAAAAATGAAGAAGAAGTAAAACAGAATTGGGAAAAGCTAAAGTTAAAGGAGGGGAAAAAGACGGTCCTTGGTGGAGTCCCTCAATCCTTACCAGCACTGGTTAAAGCTATCCGGCTTCAGGAGAAGGCCAGGCAGGTTGGTTTTGAATGGGACAGGGCATCGCAGGTTTGGGAAAAGGTACAGGAAGAAATGAATGAACTGAATGAGGCCGTTGCTTCAGAAAATCAGGATAGCATGGAGGATGAACTGGGCGATCTTCTATTTTCGATCGTAAACTTTGCCCGGTTTTTGCATGTGGATCCGGAAAATGCCCTCGAAAGGACCAACCGGAAATTTATGATGCGGTTCAATGCCATCGAAAGAGAAGCAGAAATACAGGGGCGAAAAGTGCACGAACTCAACCTGGCAGAAATGGACGCAATCTGGAATAAAGTGAAAATGGAGGAAAGAAATTCGCATTAAAAAGTATTAGCTGATTGCCACAAAAAACCACCTTTAAGCGCTTTTTATACCAATATGCATACCTGTTGGTGATTGCTGCCTGGCTGGTCACATTTTCCTTTATTGTAGATAATTACTGGTCGGCCAATGCTTCCATTCAAAATGTTCAAAAGAAATTTACGGCGTACGTGCAATCCCAGGAAAGTGATTTTAATTCCATTACCAACGATACGGCACAACTCTCAAAAATTCTGCATAGGAATTATGATGAGAAGTTTCTCCGGCAATTTATTGATAAAAAATATTTTTTCTTTGCGTATCAGAGTGATAGCAGTGGAACGGAAGATCTGGTTTTTTGGAATACCCAAAAGGTGCAACCCTTTCCTTCCCTTTTATACGAATCTGGAAGTAAGGGGTTTATCCAACTCGAGAATGGATTCTATGTATGGTTTAAGAAAGTAGAACCCGGGCATAAATTATTGGCCCTGGTACCCATTAAATGGCGGTATTATATTTCAACCGATTACCTTAGTAACGACCTGGCTATTTACCCTTCTTTATCCCAGAATTACGACATCAATTCCAATAACAGACAAGGAGTTGGGATTAAATCCTTAAGTGGAGAAACGCTGTTTAATTTATTCCAGGTTTCAGGGCAAAATCGCTTTCAAAATAATGCGGCATCCATTATCCTGAGGTGCCTGGCTGTACTTTTCATCCTGCTTTATATTCACCTGTGCGCTCATTTTCTGGCCTTGCGGAATTTTTGGGCTGGGATTGTCTTTTTTGTTACCCTGGTGGTAGGCTTCCGCACCCTCAGTTATTTCTATGCTGTGCCTATGGATTTAGGGCAATTCACGCTTTTTGATCCTACGATTTATGGATCCGGTAAGATACTACGCTCCCTGGGCGATTTATTTATTAATGCTTCCCTGTTTGTCTGGTTTGTGCTTTTTGTGAGGCACCATATCCAACAAAAGAACCTTGAGTTGAAAGTCGGCAGTAAATGGGGTAGATGGGCCTTGCTTGCCGGGGTGAGTTCCCTGCTCTTATTGATAACTTATGTGGAAAGTCATATCATCCGGTCGTTGGTAGAAGATTCGCAAATTTCATTTGAAGTTATCAATTTCTTTTCTCTCAATATTTACAGCATCATCAGCTTTCTAATCCTTTGCTGCCTTTGTATTTCATATTATCTCCTGGTACAATTACTGGTCGATTTTATTAAACCATATTTTCCCAAAAGCCAGGCGCCACTTTATTTATTTGTGGTAGTATTGGGCTTCTCCGCCATGAGTATTATGGTGGTTTGGCTTTCCAGCAAGTTTGAGTTTATTGTTCTGATTTGGCTGCTTATTTTTCTACTCTTATTGAATAGCCGCTATTTCAATTTTATTGCTAATAAGATTGTTACCTCCAAACTGGTCTTCTGGCTTTTCTTTTTCTCGGTATCCATTTCACTTCTTATTTTGGAAGAGAATACAAATAAGGAACTACGCAACCGGAAACATTATGCAGAAATACTTTCTACCAAGGCCGACCCGTCTAACGAGAACCTGTTAAACTCCATGCTGACCGATTTCAGGAACGATTTCCTGGTGAAGAATTTTTACCGGTTCCTGAGCCCTGAGTCTAATCAACAATTTAAAGACAGCATCATCAATAGCAATTTTTCGGGTTATACGAACAAATACGATACCCGCATTTTTTCCTATAATGCTGAGGAACAGCCCTTGTATAATACCAACAATGCAGATTATAACGACCTGAATACAATCCTTAAAACCCAAACCAAACCAACAGGGATCCCCGATTTGTATTATTACGACGAATCGTTCGATCACTTCAGTTACATCAGTAAGAAAACACTCAGCAACGAATCGGGAAAGTTGCTGGGGTATGTATTTATTTTAGCCACCCCCAAAAAGTTCAAAAGCGATACTTTTTCGCCTGAACTTTTTAGCCGCGGGCAGGATAATTCCATCGAAAATTCTTCAGCATATGCTTTCGCCATATACAACAATGGAAAGCTGATCAATAGCCATAATGATTATCCCTTTGCCACGCAAATACGGAAGTCGGATTTTCCTCCACGGCAACAGTTTTTTATCAGGGAGGGGTTAACACATGATGAATTATGGTATCGGGCGGGGGCCAATAAAATGGTTGTGATTGCCCGGAAGAATAGTTTAATTCTCGAGGCCGTTACCCTGTTTTCTTATTTATTCTGTTCCTTTCTATTGGTGGCGGCCATATTCTGGCTATTAAATATGCTGGTACAATCGCGCCTTAATCCCATGAAACTTCGGGATTTCTGGCATTTGTCTATCCGGAACCAGATTCACGGTACGGTGATCTTTATTAGTGTCCTGTCCTTTTTTGTGATTGGAGGTACCACTATATATTTCTTTATTAACCGGTACGAAAATAACAATCGCGAAAAGTTGAGCCGCACCATTCACATCATGGCCAATGAGGTGATGAAAAGTATTAATGCAACAGAACATCCGGGCAACCTGGGGGAGAATCCTTATGCGATGAATGCATCCAACCTCGATGAAATTGTTAATAAGGTTTCCGAAATCCATGGTATTGATGTGAACCTTTACGATTTGGATGGAAACCTGAGTGTTTCATCTCTCCCCCTTCCTTACATTAAAGGGGTGTTAAGCACCAAGATGGACCCTATGGCCTTTTTTCACATGAACCATAACAGGGAGGTTCAATATTTTCAGAAAGAAAGCATTGGAGGCATTTCCTATGTAAGCGACTATATCCCAGGTATTGATGCTGCCGGAAATTATTATGCCTATTTGAATATCCCTTATTTCACTTCAGAAGTAAACCTGAAGAATGAAATCTCCAATTTTGTTGTTACCATCATCAACCTGAATGCATTTATTTTTATCCTGGCCGGTATTGTGGCCCTGTTCATTGCCAATCGGATTACATCTTCGTTTGGGGTAATTTCTGAAAAAATGAAGCAGGTAAACCTGCAAAAGCGAAATGAATATATTGATTGGAACCGGAATGATGAGTTGGGTGCTTTAATTGCCGAGTATAATAAAATGGTTGCCAAACTCGATGAAAGTGTGTTGGCCCTTGCAAAAACAGAAAGGGAAGGAGCCTGGCGGGAAATGGCAAGGCAGGTGGCACATGAGATTAAAAATCCACTCACTCCTATGAAACTCAGCCTGCAATTTCTTCAAAAATCAATAGAAAGCAATAAACCAAACATAAAGGAACTAACAGCCAGTGTTTCCAATACCCTGATAGAACAGATAGACCACCTGAATCAGATTGCCGGCGAATTCAGCCAGTTTGCCAATATTGAGAATACAAAGAAGGAATTCTTCGACCTGAATGAAGCAATTCGCATGGTAATCCATTTGTACGAATCGAATGACAGACTTCATATCTCAGAGAACCTGTTATCAAACCGCATCATGATAGAAGCTGACCGCACACAGATTAACCGCCTGTTTACGAACCTTATCCTGAATGCATTGCAGGCAACCCCTGCGGAAAGAATGGCCAATGTGGATATTGTGGAAACGATGGAGGAAGACCGTGTTATTGTCCGGATATCGGATAATGGAAGCGGCATACCGGAAGAAATACGGGAAAAAATATTCATTCCGAATTTTACCACTAAAACATCGGGAACCGGACTCGGACTGGCGATGTGTAAACGAATTGTGGAACATGCAAAAGGCGAAATTTGGTTTGAACCACGGGAACAGGGTACCAGTTTTTTTGTGCGGCTACCCATTTCCGTAATTATATAGCTTTTTCAGACTTTCGCCGGGATATGAATTTTTCAAACTCCTCTAATGGCATGGAACTGAGGTTTTCTTCCCTGGTTAGGCCTGCCTTTTGCGCCACCAGCACGCCGTATTTAATGTCGGTAAAGCTTTCAACATAGTGAGCATCCGGATTAATAGATATTTTTACACCCTTGTTAAGGGCGAGCCGGATATGCCGCCAGTCGATATCAAGCCGGTTGGGATTTGCATTTAATTCAATAGTAACCTGGTTTTCCAGGCAGGCGTCAATAATCTCTTCCATGTTTAGAGGATATCCTTCCCTGGTTAATAATAACCGGCCCGTCAGGTGGCCCAGGATGGTGGTGAAAGGATTTTGGATGGCCGTAAGCAATCGTTTCATGGCTTTATCCTCTGGCATTTTCAGGTTGCTGTGTACGGAAGCAATTACCATATCGAAATTCGCCAGTATTTCATCGGGGTAATCAAGTTGCCCATCATGTAAGATATCCGATTCAATACTTTTAAAAATCCGAAAAGGGGCAAATCGCCGGTTCAATTCATCAATATAGGTATGTTGTTCTTTAACCCTTTCGATGGAAAGTCCGTTTGCATAAAAGGCCGCCCGGCTGTGATCTGATAAAACAAGATATTCAACCCCCAAATTTTTGGCGGCAACCACCATTTCTTCAAGGGAAGGTTCTCCATCACTCCAATTACTATGGCAATGTATAATTCCCCGGATATCATTTGTTGTAATCAGGTTGGGGATCCCATTTGTTTTTACCCAGGCAGGTGTTTCGGCAAGTTCTCGTAAGGGAAGGGGAATAATTGGCAATCCAAGGGAAGAAAAAAAGGATTCTTCATTTTTAAAATCTGCCTTTGCATAATCCGAAGTCGTCTGGAGTTGGGTCAAAAATTCAACCGAACAGGAAGTTTCAATTCTCTTTTTTTTCAGGCTGATTTCATCAGTGGGATAAAGCTTTATATTTATTCCTGCCGTGTTTTTATAGTATAGAGAATCCCCATCCGAAGCAATTTCGGTAAAGCCTTCTGTGGCAGAAAAAATATTGCGGATGAATTCGGGTGTTTCAGCAATAACGTATTCCAGTTCTTTGATTATCTCCATTTGACGGGTAAAAGCCCCCGTGAGGAAAATTTTTGATGCCGGGAATGTCTTTTTGAGAAATCCGGTGATAAGTGGCTCCGCAATTTCTACCTGGGCGTACAAGTGCCATTCCTTGTTTTTAAAATAAAACAGGATAGAATCAATGACGTTTTGTTGGGTTTTTTCCCCGAATCCTTTATAAAGTTTCAATCTGTTTTCGCGACAGGCGTATAATAATTCGCCCGGATTTTCAATGCCCATTTCCCTCCAAATCGTATTAATTTTTTTTGGTCCGATACCTTTTATGTGGAGCATTTCCACCACACCAGGAGGTGTCCTTTTAAGCAAATCTTCCAGCGAGGAAAGGGTGCCCGTAGTGAGGATTTCCCTGATTTTTTGAGCAGTGGAATTTCCGATCCCTTTTTGCCTGCTTATCTCATCATCGGAAAGCTGGGAAAGTGGAATGGGCATTTTTTTAATGGCGAAAGCCGCAGCAGCATAGGATTTGGAGCGAAAACTATTTTCGCCATGAATATCCATTAGTTGCGATAGAAGGGAAAAGTTTTCAGAAATCTGGCTATTGTCCATAGTATAAAATGGTAAAACTAAGCACAAAAAAAGTCCCGGAAGAATCCGGGACCTCATTATCATTCGTTCGTCTGAATTAAGCCTTTTTTGCGGCTTTCTTAGCGGCTTTTTTAGCGGCTTTTTTTGGAGCGGCTTTCTTAGCGGCTTTTTTTGGAGC
>CAZYKA010000036.1:0-3395 GCA_964647915.1 uncultured Ferruginibacter sp.
AGTTTTTCAAATCGCCAAATATTTTTGTTTCTTTTTTCGAAAGTTAAACGGTGATGATTTGTTCCCTTCCCGGGCCATTACTAATATACTTTACCGGAACGGAAAGATATTCATTAAGAAATTGAATATAGGTTTTCATTTGGGATGGCAATTCCTGGTAATTATGAATATTATGGATAGGATGCATCCATCCGGGAAATGATTTGTAAACCGGCTCAATTTGCATGCGGTTCATTTGGAAGGGAATTGTATCTTGTTCTTTTCCGTTTACCCGATATGAGGTGCAAACATTCAGGTTTGGAAAGCCATCGAGGATATCTGCTTTAGTCATTACAAGGCTGGTTACCCCGTTAATCATACCGGCAAAACGCAGCGCTACCAGGTCAATCCAGCCACAACGTCTTGGGCGGCCGGTAGTACTCCCAAATTCATTTCCGGCGTTGCGGAGTTTATCGCCGGTATCATCCAGGAGTTCGGTGGGAAAAGGACCCGAGCCAACCCGGGTACAATAGGCTTTGGTTATCCCTATTACTTCCCGGATACGTTGTGGTGCTACGCCCAATCCCGAACAAACTCCGGCTGATATGGTGCTGCTGCTGGTTACAAAAGGGAAAGTTCCAAAATCGACATCAAGCATGGAGCCTTGCGCCCCTTCTGCCAGGATCCGTTTACCGGCAGCCAACTCTTGATTAATAAAATATTCCCCATTTACAATATTTAACTCACGTACAAAATCCAGCGCTTCAAAAAATTCTTCTTCCCATGCGCTAATATCTTCCTGGAAATTAAAATTATCGAGCAGCCGTTGATGCTTCATGCGAAGCTTAATATATTGGGTGGTGAAGGTCTTATCCAATATATCGCCCACCCGCAAGCCATTGCGTCCTGTTTTATCCATATAGGCGGGACCGATACCTTTAAGGGTGCTGCCAATTTTATCGTGCCCTTTCGATAGTTCGCTAGCCTTATCCAGTGCACGGTGCGTTGGCAAAATCAGGTGGGTACGTTCACTAATAAATAAGTTTTTACGGAAATCAACCCCCATTGCGGCCACCGCTTCACATTCTTTTTTCAGGGTTACAGGATCCAGCACAACGCCGCTTCCAATAATATTCAATTTGCTTTCATGAAAAATACCGCTGGGTATTTGGTGTAATACCACTTTCTTTTCTTTCACATATAAGGTATGCCCGGCATTAGGACCGCCCTGAAAACGGGCTACCACATCGTAATCTTTGGCAAAGAAATCCACAATTTTTCCTTTCCCTTCATCGCCCCATTGAAGGCCAAGAATAACATCAACCATTCGGTTTGTTTTATTATTTGGCTACGAAAATAGCCGATTAATAGTTTTAAAATACAATTGTGAATACATAAAAATCCCCCGCTGAAATGCAGGGGATAAATATGATCAGGCAACTTTCAACATACTCAATTTGCTATTGCCAAATTTTCGTTGGGCATATTCGTAGGTCACCTCAAACCGTTTTTCTTTTTCGGAGGGAAGTTCATACATCGCATCGGTAAGGATGCTTTCACAAATGCTCCGCAAGCCGCGTGCTCCCAGTTTATATTCAAGTGCTTTTTCAACCATGAAGTCAAAAACCCGGGGTTCAAAATGAAGTTCAATACCTTCAATTTCAAACAATTTGGTAAACTGTTTGATGAGTGCATTTTTGGGTTCAGTAAGGATGGATCTCAGGGTTTTTGCATCGAGCGGATTCAGATAGGTAACAACGGGGAGCCTTCCCAGCAATTCGGGAATAAGTCCAAAATGTTTAAGATCCACTGCATTTACAAATTGTAACAGGTTATCATGTTGATATTCCTGTAATTCCTTATTTACATTAAATCCGATGGTATTTGTATTCACCCTGCGGGCAATGATGCGATCAATCCCATCAAAAGCGCCGCCACAAATAAAAAGGATATTCTGGGTGTTTACTTTTATCAGTTTCTGTTCGGGGTGCTTGCGCCCGCCCTGGGGAGGAACCAGCACTTCACTTCCTTCCAGCAATTTAAGGAGGCCCTGCTGAACCCCTTCTCCACTAACATCGCGGGTGATGGAAGGGTTATCATTCTTCCGGGCAATTTTATCGATCTCGTCAATATACACGATTCCCCTTTCTGCTGCCGCCACATCGTAGTTACATGCTTGTAATAACCGGGTAAGCATACTTTCCACGTCTTCGCCCACATAGCCGGCTTCTGTAAATACGGTAGCATCTACAATGGCAAAAGGAACATTCAACATGCGGGCAATTGATTTTGCCAGTAAGGTTTTACCGGTACCGGTTTCACCTACCATTACGATATTGCTTTTTTCAATCTCCACATCGTTTTCAACTTTCTGGCTGATGCGTTTGTAGTGGTTATAAACCGCCACTGCGAGGGTTTTCTTCGCATCGTTTTGTCCAATCACATACTCATCTAAAAACTTTTTGATTTCGACCGGTTTCTTGATGGTGAATTTCTGCGTAGTATTATTGGCAGGCCGGATTTCTGATGGCAAGGAGCCCAGTTCCTGAAGAATAATTTCCTGCGCATGTTCTACGCAGTTTTCACAAATATGGCCATCCTGGCCCGCAATCAGGATTTTTACTTCATCTCTTCTGCGGCCACAAAATGTACAATGCAAAACTTGTTGTTTGGGCATAATCTTAGTTCCAGTTAAGGAAGGTTACAAAGTTACAAAACCTGCCAGGAAACGGGTAGTAGCCAGGCAGGTTATTGCTGTTAATTATTATTTCCGGATGAATTAGAATTTTTCAATTACCGCATCCACTATACCATAAGTAATTGATTCTGTGGCATCCATCCAATAATCCCGGTCAAAATCTTTCATCACCTTCTCCAGGGTTTGACCACAATTATCGGCCAGTATTTTTGCGCCCAATTGTTTGGTTTTCAAAATTTGCAGGGCCATAATTTCGAGATCTGCGCTGGTACCCCGGCCACCGCCGCTGGGCTGGTGTATCATCACTTCCCCATGCGGAAAAATAAATCGCCTTCCTTTTTCACCTCCACTCAGAAGAATACTGCCCATACTGGCAGCCATTCCCATGCAAATGGTGCTAACGGGCGAACTGATCATCTGCATTACATCATAAATAACCATCCCGCTGGTGACCATACCACCGGGGCTGTTGATATAAAATTTGATTTCTTTTCCCGGGTCGATGGCCTCGAGGTATAAAAGACGGTCGGTTATTTCTTTTGCTGATTTATCATCCACAGCACCCCATAGAAAAACCTTGCGTTGTTCAATGAATTTTTTATCGAACAACCATCCGCTCATCATTTTCTCCATCGGGTTTTCGGGCATTTCCGGTGGGGTATCTTCGTCATCCATTCTATTCGGCTTAAAAGAGATTAGCTGGTTCATATACGTATTA
>CAZYKA010000036.1:3495-22066 GCA_964647915.1 uncultured Ferruginibacter sp.
TTCGTCATCCATTCTATTCGGCTTAAAAGAGATTAGCTGGTTCATATACGTATTAATCTTTTTTTACTTTTTTAGGATTGGTTAATAAAACTTCATCTACCAGGCCATACGCTTTGGCTTCGAGGGCAGTCATCCAATAATCCCGGTCACAGTCAACTGCCACTTTTTCTACGGGTTGTTCAGCATGGTATGCGATCACTTCGTACAATTCCTGTTTAATTTTTTTTATTTCTTTTACTGTAATTTCAATATCGGTAGCCTGTCCCACCGCACCGGCACTGGGTTGGTGCATCATGATACGGCTATGTTTTAAAGCAGTCCTTTTTCCTTTGGCACCGGCACACATAAGCACCTGGGCCATACTGGCCGCCATGCCGGTACAGATTGTGGCTACGTCGGGTGTGATGAACTGCATGGTATCATACATTCCTAATCCGGCATACACACTGCCGCCGGGGCTGTTGATATACATTTGGATATCCCGGCTCCGATCTGTGCTTTCCAAAAACAACAACTGGGCGGTTACAATATTCGCCACCTCATCATTAATAGGATAGCCTAAAAAAATAATCCGGTCCATCATGAGCCTGCTGTACACATCCATCACCGCTACATTCATGGGCCTTTCCTCAATAATGTTAGGGGTCAGGTTGGTAATATTATGATTGATGTAACCGTGAAGTGTATTGCTGCTAATGCCGCGATGTTTCACTGCATACTTTTCAAATTCGTTTCCGTAATTCATGTATTATGTTATTTTAATTTTTGCATCTCTGCAATATACGTGAGTTAAGTAATTGATTAGTCCCGGGGTAAATTAATCATCCCGCGACCTTCCCAAAAAGATCATGATATATTGAACCAACATGGCAATGGAGGCGAGTGCCGCCACAACATAAGTTAGCGCTGCCCATTTAAGTGCATCTTTCGCATCCTGATATTCGGGTGAGGTGGTAATATTGGCCGATTGAAGCCACCGAAGTGCCCTGGCAGAGGCATCGAATTCAACCGGAAGGGTGACAATAGTAAACAGGGTGGTAACGGCAAACAGTACAATACCAATCAATAGAAGGGTAGAATTTCCTCCGCCAAAACCAAGGATTCCCAACCCGGCAATAATGATCCATTGCGAGAGGGTTGAACTGATTTGCACTACCGGAACCATTTTGCTTCGCAGCATCAGCATCGAATAAGCCGTGGCATGTTGCACCGCATGGCCGCATTCGTGAGCCGCAACGGCAGCAGCAGAAACACTTCGGCCGGCATACACATCGGCGCTCAGGTTAACGGTTTTATCTATCGGGTTATAATGGTCGGTTAGTTTTCCTTCCACCGAAGTAATTTTTACATCATATATACCATTATCGTGGAGCATTTTTTGTGCAATTTCTGCTCCGCTCATTCCACTACTGGTGGGCACCTGGCTGTACTTTTCAAATTTGCTTTTAAGACGGTATTGCACCACCATCCCCAGCACCATAAAAATTACAGAGACAAATAAAATCCCAAGTGTCATAAAAAATATTTTCTCAAAACTATCAAAAAGCTTTCCATTGGCTGGCAACTGCCAAAATGCCGGAAATAAAAAAAGAGAAGCCGAAACTTCTCTTTTAATAAATTAATATCCCTTTTTATTTGAACTGCCCGGCAATATGTGATGCCAGTTCTGTCATTTTTTTCAAACTTTCGTCCGGCAAAGCGCCCTTCTTAAATTCAGCAAGAATTTCCGGGTGTTTCTTTTCCATTTCCAGGAGGAACTGGTCTTCAAAATCCTTAATTCTTTTTACCGGAACATTTTTTAACAGACCCTGCGTACCCAGGTAAATGATGGCTACCTGTTTTTCAACCGAAAAGGGTGTATACTGGGGTTGCTTGAGGATTTCCACATTGCGGGCACCTTTTTCAATTACGTTTTTGGTGGCAGCATCCAGGTCGCCCCCAAATTTGGAGAAGGCTTCCAACTCGCGGTAAAGGGCCTGATCGAGTTTAAGGGTGCCGGCCACTTTCTTCATGGATTTGATTTGGGCATTACCACCCACCCGGCTTACCGATATACCAACGTTAATGGCGGGACGGATTCCTGAGTTAAACAAGTTATTTTCCAGGAATATCTGTCCATCGGTGATGGAAATTACATTGGTGGGGATATAGGCGGATACGTCTCCAGCCTGGGTTTCAATAATGGGCAGGGCAGTTAACGACCCCCCTCCCTTCACAATGCCTTTAATAGATTCGGGCAGGTCGTTCATCTGGCTGGCAATTTCGTCCTTGGAAACCACTTTAGCGGCACGTTCCAGCAGGCGGCTATGCAGGTAAAATACGTCTCCTGGATAAGCTTCACGGCCCGGTGGGCGGCGGAGAAGGAGCGATACTTCACGGTAAGCAACGGCCTGTTTAGAAAGGTCATCATAAATGATTAGGGCAGAACGTCCTGTATCCCTAAAGAATTCGCCAATCGCAGCGCCCGCAAATGGAGCGTAGAACTGGAGTGGGGCCGGATCGGAAGCAGAAGCGGATACAATGGTAGTGTAGGCCATTGCTCCGTTGTCTTCGAGGGTTTTCATAATCCCTGCAATGGTTGAGGCCTTCTGGCCGATGGCTACATATATACAATATACCGGCTTTCCGGCGGCGTAAAATTCTTTTTGATTGATGATGGTGTCAATGGCGATAGCCGTTTTACCGGTCTGGCGATCGCCAATGATCAACTCGCGCTGGCCACGGCCAATGGGAATCATGGCATCAATGGCTTTAATCCCTGTTTGGAGTGGTTCTTTAACCGGTTCACGGAAAATTACTCCGGGTGCTTTACGTTCCAAAGGCATTTCATAAAGTTCACCGGTAAGAGGCCCTTTGCCATCTATGGTTTCACCCAGTGTATTGATTACCCGGCCGCACATTCCTTCTCCAACACGGATAGAGGCAATCTGGCCGGTGCGCTTAACTTTATCTCCTTCTTTAATTCCTGAACTTTCACCCATTAATACCACACCCACATTGTCTTCTTCCAGATTTAGGGCAATGGCTTTAACTCCATTATCAAACTCTACCAGTTCACCTGAACGGACATTATTCAGCCCATATACACGGGCAATACCATCCCCCACCTGTAAAACGGTACCTACCTCTTCGAGGCTGGCTCCTACATTGAAGTTGCTGAGTTGTTGGCGAAGTATTGCCGAAATCTCATCTGGTTTAATCTCTACCATGTTTTTATATTAAAAAATTGCAATTAAAATAGGTTGGGGAATCCCCCCTTCAAAAATTGGCTGCAAAGGTAGGGGTTGCCCTTCTGATTGGCAAAAAATTTGGTATAAAACAGTAGGATTTTCTAACCTATACGGGTTTCTGCGGATAGGGCTATATAAATGGGCAACCGGAAAAGAAAAACCCGGTTTGCAAGAAACTTTCCGAAGTAAATCGGAGCAAAAAATACCCCTAAAATCAGGATTTTGGTTTAATTTTCCGCCCGCTTGTTTAAACCCAATGTCTATTTTTTTCGCCCTCTAAATATTTATACCTAAAATTTTCCATAACCCGGAAAAACATCCAAATCAATCATCAAAGGAAAATGAAAAAATTTCTACTGTTTTTTTTATTGCAGTTGTGCATTGCAGTTACCTATGCCCAAAAAAATAATGAAGAAGCCTTCCGCCTCATTACCCAAAACCAGGATCAAATTGGTATTTCAGATGCCGATCTTGCTAACAGTTTGGTCAGTGATTATATTCCCGCTAAAGGTAACGGCCAGTCGATCGTGTACTTGCAGCAGGCATATGCGCAAATCCCTGTGTACAACCAGTTGATGGTATTGGCATTCCGCGATGGAAAATTTTTATCCAAATCGGGAGGGCGCTTAAAAGGGTTTGAAAACAAGGTAGCCCTGCAGCCTCACAGCCCGGCAAAAACCGCTGCAGAAGCGGTTAAAATTGCCATGGCCGAAAAAAATATTTTTCCGGTGGGATACCTCACCTCTACACCCGGAGCCAATGGAAAAACCTTATCATTTGGCAAAGCCGGCGCCTGTTCCGAAGATATTACTGCCGAATTGCTCTGGCTTCCCTATAACAAAAACAAAGAAGTAAAACTTGCCTGGCAGGTATTTCTTACCCCATTAAACAGTTCGGATTACTGGCTGATACGCGTGGATGCCATCACGGGCCAGATAATAAATGAAACCAACCTTACCGTTTCCTGCAACTGGAGTAAAGATGCCCGTTATTCTGCGGGTATCCTTGACCGAAAGAATGCAGAATCCGGAGTAAAAAAGGAGTTATCGTTCACCAAACTATTTAAGGTTGATTTAATGCCGGCAGGAAGTCCCGATATCGTAAACAATGCTTCCTATATAGTGGTTCCGTTCCCTGCCGAGAGCCCCAAGCACCCGGGAGGTGCCCCTGCTTCTGTAAATAATCCTTGGACTCATGCCCCGGGGAATGCCACTTCGCTAAGATGGCATAACAACGGATCCCTTGATTTTAATTTTACCCGGGGGAATAATGTATGGGCTGCCGAAGACAGGGCGGCCGCAAATAATTCGGCCGGGCAGGTGGCCACTTCAACCACCAATCCCGATCCGCTGACTTTTAATTTCACGCCCAATTTTGGTGTGGCGCCCACCCAACGTACGCCGGTACCAAACCAACAGTTTAATATTACCAATCTTTTTTACTGGAATAACCTGCTGCACGATATTTCATACCAATATGGATTTGATGAAGCCTCCGGAAATTTCCAGGCCAACAACCAGGGAAGAGGCGGCCTGGGAAATGATTATGTAATTGCAGACGCTCAGGATGGTGCTGGAACCCAGAATGCAAATTTCTCCACCCCTGCTGATGGAGCCAAACCAAGAATGCAAATGTATTTATGGGATACAGCCGCTTCAGTGGTGGTAAACAGCCCTGCCGCCATTGCCGGAAACTATTCTGCTGTGGAAAGTGCATTTAGCTCAGCTAACCAATTGGCCGCACTGGGGCCCGTAACCGCCGCTGTGGCCTGGTTTAATGATAATACCACCGGCCTCGATCATGAAGCCTGCGGTACCTCTGCCACCTCCCTAACCGGGAAAATAGCCCTCCTCAACCGGGGTACCTGCAACTTTACGGTTAAAGTAAAAAACGCGCAAATTGCCGGTGCGGTAGGCGTTATTGTAATTAACAATGTAGCAGGCGATCCTATAAGAATGGGTGGATCAGATAATACCATTACGATTCCTGCGGTGATGGTATCGCAGGATGATGGGCAAACCTTAAGCGCCGCCCTTGCCGGGGGGCTGAATGTAACCCTGGGTGCCGCCGTTATTGATGGCGATGCAGACAACGGAATCGTAACCCACGAATTCTCCCATGGGGTAAGTGGAAGGCTAACAGGCGGCCCATCTCAATCCGGATGCCTGGGTAATGCCGAAAATATGGGCGAAGGATGGAGCGATTATTTTGCCCTGATGATGACCCAAAACTGGGCGTTTAGCACTTTAGGAGATGGCTTTGGATCTCCCCGGGGGATGGGAACCTATGCCATTGGTCAATCTATCAATGGTAGTGGAATCCGCTCGCAAAAGTATTGCACCGATATGATGGTGAACAATAAAGTTTATGCATCTTCCATCCCGGCAGAGAGCCACGACAGGGGAGAAATTTGGTGTGCCGTTTTATGGGACATGACCTGGAACATTATTAACCAGGTAGGAAGCATCTCCATAAATCTTTTTGACGCCAATGCTACCGGAGGGAATGTAATTGCATATAAACTGGTAATGGAAGGTTTAAAATTACAGCCCTGCCAGCCCGGTTTTATTGACGGAAGAAACGCCATCATCCAGGCAGATATTAATTTATACGGAGGCGCACATCTTTGTGCTATCCGGGAGGCATTTCGCCGCAGAGGGATGGGGCCCAATGCGTCGCAGGGATCATCCGACAATGTAAATGATCAGGTGCCTGATTTTAGTCCCGCATTAAAAGTTGAACTAACACAAAGCGTAAACGAAGTTCAGGAAGGAAACCAGGTTACTTATACAAATACTGTTTCTACCTGCAATGCCGTAAACAATTACCTGCTTACAGATACCCTGCCTTCCAATGTTACTTATATATCGGGAGGTAATTACAATGCAGCAACCCGGGTGGTGAGCTTCCCGGTAACGCTGGCTGCCGGAGGAAGCCAGGCTTATTCATTTACCGTTTCTGTAAATGCAGGAGCTTATTATGACCCTTCGGATATTATTAATGAGCCCTTTTCGGGAACCAGTATTCCTGCAATTTTTACAGCTACATCCACCACACCTGCAACATGGAGCATTAGCAATGCGCAAAGCGCAAGCCCTCCTTCTTCCGCTTTCACGAAAGATACTTCCGTTGTATCGGTTCAAACCCTGGCTACTACCAATTCAATAAGCTTGCCCGCTAACCAGTCGGCACTAACGTTTATGCATCGATATAATACCGAATCGGGATACGATGGCGGGGTGATAGAAATAAGCACCAATGATGGGACTACCTGGACGGGATTAAAAAATAAGATGATTTTAAATCCCTACCAGCTTTCCATTGATGCCACATCGGGCACGGTGCTGGCAGGTAAAGAGGCCTTCACAGGAAACTCGGGAGGATTTATCAAAACTGCCATCAACCTTTCGGGTTACGCCGGGCAAAATATCCGGCTAAGGTGGTTATTCAGTTCAGATGATGGAACTGGCGGTACCGGTTGGTATGTAGATGATATCAATCTGAAGCATCAGGCAGTAGTAAATATGCGATCCAGCCTCTATCCTCCCTCCGGAGCAAGGGTAAGTTTTAGCGATACCGTTACGCTGATCTTACCACCGGGGTGTACAGATGCCGCCATTGCAAACCAGCCGGCAAACCAAACGGTATGTGCCGGAGCCGATGCCAGTTTCACAGTAACTTCCACCGGCTCATCGGTACAATATCAATGGCAGGTTAGTACCGATGGTGGTGCAAGTTTTAATAATATTAATGGGGCAACCTCGGCCACCCTTACCCTTACCGGTGTAACGGGAGCCATGAACAACAACCGGTATAGGGTGATTGCATCCAATACCTGTCCTTCTTCCACCACCTCTTCGAGTGCCCTGCTTAATGTAACCCTGCCTGCTCAGATTACGGGGCAGCCTCAAAATATCACCGTTTGCGAAGGATTAGACGCCAGTTTTTCAGTAAATGCCACAGGTACATCCAATGCGTACCAATGGCAGGTTAGTGCCGATGGTGGTACCACTTTTAGCAACATTACAGGCGCTACATCAGCCATTCTTACCATAACTCCGGTTACCGCCGCCATGAACAATAACCTTTACCGGGTGGCGATAAGCAGTTGCAGCCCTGTTCCTCTAAATTCATCTGCTGCTACACTTACGGTAAACACAGCGGCCAGCATCACAACACAGCCAGCCAACGTAGCAGCATGTTCCGGAAATAACGCAAATATTACCGTGGTGGCTTCGGGTACGGGTGTTAGTTACCAATGGCAGATAAGCACCAATGGAGGGGCCGGCTTCACGGATATACCAGGGGCCACATCCGCTGCTCTTGTGCTTACTTCGGTAACAAATAATATGAACGGCTATCAATACCATGTAGTGGTAACCGGAACAGCCTGCCCTTCTACCGAAACATCAAACAATGTTACCCTTTCAGTTACTACTGCTGCGAATATCAGTTCACAACCCGTAAATCAAACGGTCTGCGCCGGATCTGCTGTAAGTTTTGTGGCAAGCGCTACCGGAGTGAGTTATCAGTGGCAGGTTAGTACCGATGGAGGAACTACTTATACAGATATTTCGGGAGCAACAACCTCTGCCCTTTCGCTCCCTTCCGTATCGGTATCCATGAACAATAACTTATACCGCCTGGCGGTTACCAGTTGCGGTCCGGACCCCATTTATACCAATGCCGCCCAACTTATCGTTAACAGCCCGGCAAGCATTACTACCCAGCCCACTGCCGGAGCAAAATGCGTAGGTGATAACCTCACCCTTTCGGTAACCGCTTCGGGTACAGGTATCAGTTATCAATGGCAAGTGAGTACAGACGGTGGCACCAGTTTTACAAACCTAACGGGCGCAACCGGTTCTTCGCTTGTACTTAACAACCTCCAACTATCCCAAAATGGGAACATTTACCATGTGGTCATTTCTTCCGCAGCGCCCTGTACTCCGGTTTCTTCAGCCAACGCTGCCCTGGTGGTTAATCCCATCCCTGTAATTGGTATTACCGTGCAACCCGCCGATATCGTTTGTGCAGGAACAAATATGGTGCTTTCCGGAACCGGTGCAGCAACGTATTCCTGGAACAATGGGATACAAAACAACACGGCATTCCCCATCAGCCAAACCACCACGTTCACGGTCACCGGAACAACGGTTTCTGGATGTGTTTCAACGGCTACTCAAACCATAACAGTGAACCCATTGCCGGTAGTAACTATTTCTGCAAGCCCATATCAGAACCTGCTTTCGGGACAAACCACTACCATTACCGCGGTGGCCAATCAGCCTGGAGATGTGTATGGCTGGACTAAAAATGGCTCCCCGGTTCCAGGTCAAACTACCCATAGTATCACGGTAGATGAAAGCGGACTGGGTACTTATGTGGCATCGTTTACGGATGCAAATGGGTGTACTGGGTTTTCAAATCAATTGGCAATTGGCGACTCAGTGGTTAGCATCTCATTTATTTATCCCAATCCCAATCAGGGGCAATTCCTCATTACGCCTCCCAAAAACGGGACAGGCAACCAACGCTTCCAGGTTGTAATGTATAATGCGGCAGGGGCAAAAGTTATAGTAAAAGAGGCGGTGGTGAATATGAGTAATCCAAAAATAGAAATGCAGGTACCGCACTTAAGCCATGGAGTTTATATGGTTACTCTTCGGGATGATAAAGGAAAGGTGGTAGCAAAAGGAAAGGTTACCATACTATAAAATACATCCGCAACATTTTTTAGGGCAGCTCGTATGGGCTGCCTTTTTTTAATTTTTAAAAATGGGAAATAGAATAGTATGCCCCTGGAAATATTTTATCCAAATGCAATTCTTCAATCTTAAAAACAAGGGAAACCGGGAAAGCCTGGAATTAAGGTGAAACGGCTCGGGGATCCGATCCACCATCATATAAGCAGAACCTACATCAGCACAAAAAACCCTCCAATAGGAGGGAAATAATAAGGAATGAAAAAGGAGAAGATTACCTGATCTGGTGAATATAGATATTGCTCAGGAATTGCTTACGTACATCATAGAGATCGCGTTGAATGCTGGCATCAACAAGTTTCCCTTCAACTTCCAACTTAAAACCTCCCAAAATATCTTCATCGATCAATGTTTCCAATTCAATTTCAGTAACCTTCAATTGCTGTTTTACTTTGCTTACCAGGATTTGTTCTGCCTCTTTGCTGATAGGAACAGCAGTAGTAAGTTTTACATGAAGAATATTCTTCAACTTATTGTACTGTTCAATTAGGGCTACCAGGATTTCGGGAAGATTGCTTTCACGGTTCTTCCTGATCAGGAGTTGAATAAATAATTCGGTAAGCTGACCTACCCTTCCGTTAATTATGGAATTGATGATTTGCTCTTTCTTATCGGAGTTGATTACCGGGCTGCGAAGTATATTGCCAAAATCGGGATTTGCTGTAATGATCGATTTAAGCAATCGTACATCGCCGTAGGTTTCTTCCAGTTTGTTTTGTTCAATGGCCAGGTCGAGAAGGCTTTTTGCGTACCTGCCTGCCAGTCGTGGATTATGCATAATTCAGATCTGAGTTTTGCTGCCCGGGCAGGTTAATTAAAATTAATATCCCCGGCCAGTTCCCGGATATAATTTTCCTGGTCGGCCTTATTTGCCAATTCCTTCCGTAATACCTTTTCGGAGATTTCAACCACCATTTTACCTACTTCATTTTTAATATCGGTAAGGGCTGCCATCTTTTGGTTATGAATTGAATTGTGGGCATCTGAAATAATGCGGGAAGCCTGAACTTTTGCTTCGTCCTTAGCATCATTAATCATCTTATCCCTGATTTCTTTAGCTTCCTTTAACATGGCCGAACGTTCTTCCCGGGCAGATGCAAGGAGAGCCTCATTGTCATTTTTCAATTGGGCCATTTCCGCCTTCACTTTCTCCGCAGTGGCAATTGATTCTGCGATGTTGGTTTCGCGATCGTTAAGCCCTTTCAGAATAGGCCCCCAGGCAAATTTTTTCAGGATAAAAAGAACAACCAGGAATGCGAGGAGCGTCCAAACAATTAAACCCAGTTGAGGTAATAACAGATCCATAAAATTTGATATTAAAGAAGTTTAATTTAAAAATATTACTGCATCCGCCGCCCTTTGCATTGGATGCAGTAAAGCGATTGTGCAATTAGGCTTTCAATACAGCCAGCAATCCTGCAATTACCGCAAAAAGGGCTACCCCTTCTACGAATGCGGCAGTGAGGATCATGTTTGCACGGATGTCGTTGGTTGCTTCCGGTTGCCGGGCGATAGCTTCTACCGCACCTTTACCGATCTGGCCGATACCAATACCGGCGCCAATAGCAGCAAGGCCGGCGCCAATAGCACCACCCATGTGCGAAAATCCAACTTCAGCCAACAAAGTCATCAAAGTCATGATACTTGTTTTATGATGATTAAAAAAATACTTATATGGTTGGTATCACATCATCTGCATGTCCGTCTACATCATGATGTCCGCCTTCGAACGATTGCCCGATAAACACCGCAGTGAGATTCGTAAAGATGTATGCCTGAATGAAGATTACCAATATTTCGATTAAGTAAATAAATACGGTGAACAAAACGGATATGGGCGAGAAACTCCATCCTGCGATTTTATTCATGGATCCGAAAATAAAGATCAGTGAAATAAAACTGAGGATGATGATGTGCCCTGCAATCATGTTCGCAAAAAGACGAATGATTAGCGCTCCGGGTTTGATGATTAAGACCCCGGCCAGTTCCACGGGTATCAGGATTAACTTAACCAGGATGGGCACTCCGGGAGGCCAGAAAATATGGGCCCAAAAATGACTGTTAGTACTGGCCACAATTACGAGCAGCGATATCACGCCCAGCACCAGGGTAAAGGCGGTATTCCCTGCCACATTAGCCGATGTGGGAATCATCCCTACAAAGGCATTGATTAGAATGAAAAAGAATACCGTAAGCAGATAGGGGAAATATTTTTGCCATTTTTTGCCAAGGTTGGGCTTGGCAACATCATCCCGTAAAAATGTAATGATGGGTTCCACCGCATTTTGCCATCCTTTGGGGGCCGTAGTTACCCCAATTCCGGATTTGTATTTTTTGGCAATTCCGTTCATGAGGAGTACTAATAAAATGAGTGCAATGATCATTTGAACCACATTGCGCGTCATGGAAAAGTCGTAAACCTTGGAACCATCCGTGGCTACTATTTTTCCTTCTTCCATTTTAAAGCCATTGTATTCATCGGTTCCATGATGGCCAAAGCGACTGGAGGAAAATACAGTAAAGCCTTTTTCGGGGGAATAAAGGATTACCGGAAGGTGGATGGTGGCATGAAAATCTCCAATACTAAAGAAGTGAAATTCGTGGCCATCCTTTACGTGGTCGATGATATTTTTGGCAGGCTCGTATTTTTCAGGTACATCGGCATGCTCATTTGCTTCAGGCCCATGGGAATCCTGGGCATTTACGGGGGGTGCAGAAATGGTCAAAAAAATGCCGAAAACCGCTACCAGTAAGTATTTTAAAGACTTTAAAGCCATATCACTCCTCAAAATTTGCCGCAAAGATAAGGGGTGAATGCTGATTTGGAAAATTTGAAAAGATTATCCTGCCGAACTGTTCTCAAAGCTGAATTGCATCTTATACAATTGGGCATACTGGCCTCCCTTTTCCAATAGTTCTTCGTGGGTGCCCTGTTCCATTATTTCTCCCTTATCGAGTACCAGTATCTGGCTGGCTTTTCGGATAGTACTAAGGCGGTGTGCTATTATGATGGAGGTGCGGCCTGCAATAAGTTTATCGATTGCCTGTTGTATCAATTGCTCGCTTTCGGAGTCAATAGATGAAGTGGCTTCATCCAGAATTAAAATTGCCGGATCATACAATAGGGCCCTTACAAAGGAAAGTAACTGGCGCTGCCCCATAGAGAGGGTGGCGCCTCTTTCCATCACATTAAAATTGTACCCGCCGGGGAGCCTCTCTATAAAATCGTGAATTCCGATGAGGCGGGCTGCATGTTCAACCTGTTCTTTGGTAATCAATGGATTGCGAAGTGTAACATTATCCAGAACCGAACCACTGAATAGGTAAACATCCTGTAAAACAACCCCAATTTTTGACCGCAGGAACCCGAGTTTATAATTATTGATTTCTTCTCCGTCAATTTTGATTTGTCCATGTTGCACCTGGTACATCCGGTTAATTAAACTGATAATGGATGTTTTTCCACTTCCGGTATGGCCCACCAGGGCTAGTGTTTCGCCGGGTTTAAGATGAAAGCTTATATTTTTTAATACCGGTAGGGCCGGATTGTAGCCGAACCAAACCTGGTTAAAACTTACTTCGCCCTGGAGGGTGTTTGGCTGGTAATTCCCCGTATCCGGAGTCACATCCGGATTATCTAATACCGCAAACACTCTTTCACTGGCAATCATCCCCATTTGCAACACATTAAATTTATCTGCAATTACCCTGAGCGGCCTGAATAATAAGTTTATGCATAATATAAAGGCTGTAATTATACCTCCTGCCCTGGATGCCACTTCGGGGCTAACACCCAACGATTCTTTAGCAGCCCACCAAACCAACAACCCAATCGAAAAAGCAGAAACCAATTCTACCACAGGGAAGAAAACGGAATAGGCAAAAATTGCCCGGATATTAGCATTCCGGTGTTGCTTATTGATATCCTTAAATTTTCGCCCCTCCCTTTCTTCTGCAGCAAAAGCCTGCACCAGGAACATCCCGGTAATGTGTTCCTGCACAAATGCATTTAAGGCAGCCACCGCATTTCGAACTTTTATAAATGACTTGTTCACACTTTCTTTAAACAGGTAGGTAGCAATAATCAAAATGGGAAATGGCGAAAGGCAAATGAGTGTGAGTTTTGCATCTACCCAAAACATATAACTCAGGATAGAAATAATCGAAAGGAGATCGGCAATAATGGGAATCAGCCCATTACTGAAAATATCGTTAACCGATTCAATATCATTTATCGTACGGGTAGTGAGGGTACCAATGGGGGTTTTATCAAACTGAGAAAGGTTTAGTCCCAAAATTTTTTTGTAGGTAGATACGCGCATATCCCGAACCACATTTTGTCCCAGAGAAGCCGTGATAAAACTGAAAAAAAAACGGGCCGTAGTTTCTACCAAAAGAAGGAAAATCTGTAAAATGGTTATTTCCAATAAAAATGCACCGGGGCCCGAAAAGAAATAACCGGTAGTTGATTTATTAAGTCCTACATTGATGGATATCTGAATTAAAAACGGCCTTACAGGAGAAAGTAGTGCAAGAAATACCGCCAAAAACAGAGATAAAAAAAACTGGCTTCTGTAAGGTGCGGCAAATCGGAAAACTCTTTTCAGCAGCGCCAGATCAAAAACCCTTTTTGCCTCCCCGGGTGAACTCATATTGCAAAGTTATGGCTTACTCCCCTTCTGTCTTTTTATTGTATGCTTTAATAAAAATAGCGCCGAGGTTTTTATAGGGTGGAATATAATCTTCCCAGCTTTCCCGGATGGCGCGGCTGGGATCGTTAGAAAATAATTTCCCCAGGGATGACCACATGTTTTTCCAAATAATGGGTTGCCCCGATTCAATGGTTTGGTTCAGGTAATTCAGAATGGGGCGGTTAATTTCTCCGGCGCCAATTTCTTTGGTGGAAATGATGTGTGCATCCGGATTATTTTCAATGATGTCGTTCAGATTTTTGTATCCTCCACAGGAACCAAGCACTACTATTTTTGCATCGCCGGGCATCCGTTTAATGGTACGGGGAAGCCAATAACTATGACCCCGGTGAACCACTATAGATGGATGGAGGTTATTCTCTTCCAGGTATCTGTTTAGATGGATTTGAGCGCTGTCATCGAGGTTGGAATCATTATCGAGCGGGCGGTTGGCAAAAATCCAAACATTCCCTTTCAGGGAATTGATTTCGTACCATTCCTTCTTTGGGGTGATCTTCCATTCTTTGGGAGAAAAGGAGGCGATAAAAGCGGGGAAAAATGTTTTCCCATCTTCATCGCCATACCAGAAAACCTGCTGTACCACTTTTCCATTTTCATCCCTTAATTCTTTGTTGGTAACCTCAAAAATGGATGGTATGCCCAATACGCTGGTCAGATCTATATGGTTACTGGTATCTGCGGAAAGAAAAATAGATTTCAGTAATCCATAAATAATTTGACCACGGGAATTACCCTGGGCAATTGCCTGTTGTTCGTTTTCGATTACATATCCGAGAATAGAGGTTTGCAACTTTTTATTATTAATGCTGCTATACGAGTCGGCTACATCTACCGCATCCTCCAGGTTTCCGGTTTCATCGAGCCGGGCCACAAATGCTTTCATGATCAATTCTGATTTTGCCGGAGGCATCGTTTTCAGAAAGGTATCCAGCTTATTATAATTGGCGGCCATCTTCAAAAATTTCCGGAAAAAATCGAAATGAACGGAGAGTAATAAAGAATCGCCACTGGGTTTACTCCCCATCAACTCAAGCAGCCTGCTAAAACTATGTTTATAACTGGAAGTATAAATATCATTTTCTCCCATCACCATCATATAATACAAGCCCTGGGCCGATAAAGGCTGAATGGCGCGCATCCGGATGGCCAGGTTATTCTCTTCGTGCAGGTTATTGATGGGGGTGATGAAATGCTGTATCGCTTTATTCTTCAGGGTTTCCCTCAATCCATTGGGGCCAAACATGGCCACGGGAGTATCGCGCAACGGGGGGGCTACTCTTTTAAAATATTCGATTTCCGTTTTCACCAACAATTTATAATATCCAACACTATCGTAATCGGTATCGGAAGTACCTACAAATTTTTTAATGCTATCGATGGTCAGTTTCCCCGAAAGCAGGTTGTCTAAAAATGGAAAATAAAAAAGGGCATGTGGTGTTTGGCTCAATTCTGCAACTGCTTTCACCAGCTTGTTTCCATTGCGGTGAATGAGTTTTCCTTCCGGCGAGGAAGTGGATTGTGCATAGGTATAAAGCTGAACCGGGTTCGTTTTTGCGGCAATTACGATCAGGCTGTCGGCGAAGGGCTTATCTGCAAAGGGCCGGATAGTCTGCAAAATTTTATCCGGGTTATCCTTGCAATATTTGAGGTAAACCACGTCCCTTGCTTCATTTATAGCAGGGTTTTCAACAAAAACATCCGTAATTATTTTTGCGATTTCGTAATTCGCTGGGGATATAAGTGGAACAATGCTCTCCTGCTTTGATTGCACCCGCATACAATCTTCGAAAACATTCATGAGGTCGGGAAAGACCACCGGGGTTACCTCGTGTTTTCTCCACCTTAAACGAAAATCGCGGAGCATGTTTTCTATATAATTGAGGTATCTGATTTTTTCATTGTTTGTTTTAATATCCGGATTTAACTCTACCCAATCCTGCATTACCTTCACCCTTCTGAAAAGGGCGTCGTTCAATTGCAGGTTAATGGTTTCATTTTTCCCAACACGTAACTGACTGTCCAATTTTCCATCGGCTTTATCAAAAAGTTTCAGTTCATTATTGATTTTATCGTGCCAGAGGCGGCGTTGAATAGGTACTACTATGGTGGTATCACCCAAAGCAAAGGCCTGCAGGGTGGCTAGAATAGAAAAAATAAAAAGATAAAAAGGTTTCATGCAGGTTATAAGGTCCTTATCCCTTCTATTGCAAGGTAATAAATTAGAAATTGAGATGACAAGCTAAGTGGTTATTAAACCATTTCCAATTAACAATTATATAATATTATAACGTCGGATTAACGAATACCAATAACCTGGGTAAAGTTTACATTTGCCGAGTTTATGCATGAATATAAAATTCTGATTGCTGATGACGAGGCTGATATTCTGGAAATCCTCGAGTTTAACCTTTCCGCCCAGGGGTATCAGGTAACCCGTGCAGCCAATGGTGATGAAGCCATTAAAAAAGCAAAAGAAGTACATCCGCACCTTATTTTGCTGGATGTAATGATGCCCGGAAAAACCGGAATTGAGGTTTGTCATATTCTGAGAAAGGATCCCGTTTTTAGTCAAACCCTTATCGTTTTTCTTACGGCTTTATCGGATGAGAATTCGGAAATCAGGGGGTTGGAATCAGGTTCAGATGATTATATCAGCAAACCCATCAGCCCCAGGGTGCTGGTTTCAAAAATTAATTCTTTATTCCGCCGGCTGGTAAAAGAAGAAAAAGGAATCATTGAAACAGGGGGTATTAACATAAACCGGGAAACCTACAGTGTGCGGTACAATAACCAGGACATCACCCTGGTTCGAAAAGAATTTGAACTGTTAGCCCTCCTGGCTTCGAAACCGGGTAAAGTATTTTTAAGGGATGAAATCCTTAACCAAATTTGGGGTACGGAGGTAATTGTGGGAAACCGGACTATTGATGTACATATTCGGAAAATAAGGCAAAAACTGGGAATTGATTGTATATCGACAGTAAAGGGTGTGGGCTATAAATTTGAAGTGCAGCAACCTTAACCTGTTCTGCCAATATTTTAATTTTATAATCATCAAAATTGTAATGAGGGGATTTCTATTTTTTGTTTTTTTTGTCATTTCTCACATTTCCCATGCACAGGATTATAGCGGGATTTGGAGTGGAAATTTTACATACGACGCATCCAGCTATGAGACTGCCATAGTTTTAGAAATAGAATTAAATGCCGACAGTTCGCTTAAAATTAAGAGTTATACGCTTAATAAAGATGACTATGAGAAAGACTCCATTATGGTTTGCAAGGTGAAGGTGTTGCGAAAAAAAGGAAGAAGATTAGAAATTGAAGAAATTGGCGCCTCAGTTTCCGATACCCTTGGTCTTCAAAGAATGATCCTTACCTACCAGGAAAAAGGGGGTAACGAATATTTAGAAGGCAGGTGGTACAGCAAATTAGTCAGGAATATAAGGAGCTCGGGCAGGATTTCATTTATGAAGATAAAAAAATATAAAGAGGAGGTTAATTGATACCGGGTATTTTTTTCACTTTCCATGCAACTCCTTTCTCCAAGACAACAATAAAGGCGACCCTGTGTTTTGCAGGCGGGCAGCCTTGTTCCGCGAGGCATGATCAGGCAGCGTAAGAAAATGAAACTTCAGTTTGCGATTATCTGATTTGAGGAAAAATCTGGCATCTTGTGGCCTCCACTCATAGAAAAATGGATACAATAAAAAATTGTACGTGTTAGGGCGGATTTAGTAAAAGGAAGAAAAAATTATACGGCATCTTGCTGCCCCCACTCATAGAAAAATGGATACAATAAAAAATTGTACGTGTTAGGGCGGATTTAGTAAAAGGAAGAAAAAATTATACGGCATCTTGCTGCCCCCGCCCCGGGGGTAAAAATACCAGCACAAAAAACATAAACCAAAGATATTGAGCAAAGGAATTTCAGTTTGACTTTATGTATGTTTAGTTTGAAGCAGCGTAAAGAATTGCCCGTAGAAATCAATTCTTCCCATGTGGCGCAAGTCTTCCACGGGATGACCTCCGCCTCGGTTCGTGTCTCACGAACTGTAATCAGGGAAACGCCTCATCTTGCTCATCTGGCACAAGTCTTTCTTAGGATGACTTATCTCTTTCCAAGCCAGAAGTGATTGAGTATTTGTGATGCTGATCCAGTATCTTCTTGTTTCGTGTAACACGGACCGGAGAGGGGAGAAACCGAAAAAAGTTTAGACACTTTGCTGCCCCCGCCCCGGGGGTAAAAATAAGGTCAAAAAAAAATTGAACAAAGGAATTTTGCTTAAGAATATTCCGTTAAGCTTTATGAATATTTAGTTTGAAGCAGCGTAGAAAATTTACCAAAGTCACGAATGAAATTTAATTTCTTTTTTCGGCGATTTTTCAAATGCGAAAATTTGAATACAGGAATGCAAGAATAAACTCCTGCTCCATTACTTGCTCAGTTTAGGAAACTTAGATAATTTTTTTTGACCATTTGCTGCCCCCACCCCGGGGGCAAAAATAAGTTCAGAAAAAACTTGAACAAAAGAATTTTGCGAATGAATATTCAGTTTAGGTTTATGAATTTTTCGTTTGAAGCTGAATAGAGAACTACCCATAAAATAGAAATAAATTCACAATTCAAAAAATAATTACGAACAATGAATATAGATTAGCCACTAATGCACGAATGAAAAGCCCCAGGCTTAAGGTAAAATCAATCTTCTCCAAACTAATTCACTTCGAAAAATTCAAATACTCATTGTTGTTCCGCCCATGATTTAATGGTCCACTAAAAATCGTTGCAGTTCATAATAATAGAAAATGCTGTGTTCAACTGATAAGTGCAACACTACCTTTTAATTTTAAAAATACTTCA
>CAZYKA010000037.1:0-1686 GCA_964647915.1 uncultured Ferruginibacter sp.
ATTGCGGAAACCCAGGAAATGCTGGACTATTGTTTTGACCATCAAATAGTTTCAGATATTGAGTTGATACCTATCAATTACATCAACGAAGCCTATGAGCGCATGTTGAAAGGCGATGTGAAGTACCGCTTTGTGATAGACCTGGCAACCCTTTCCTGATGCATACTTTATTCTCTCCCTTTCCATTACGCGGTGCGCTGTTTAAAAACCGGATTGTGGTTTCGCCTATGTGCCAATATTCGGCAGTGGATGGCTTTGCCAATAACTGGCATCTTGTTCATCTCGGCGCTCGCGCAGTAGGCGGAGCTGCTCTGGTAATGCAGGAAGCGACAGCGATATCGCCTGAAGGAAGAATTTCTTATGGCGACTTAGGGATATGGAAGGATGAACAGATTGCAATGTTCAATCAAATCACTTCGTTTATCCATAGCCAGGGTTCACTGGCCGGAATTCAACTGGCCCATGCAGGAAGAAAAGCCAGCACTGAAATATTTTGGAAAGGAGGGAAACAGATTTCTCCAAAGGATCCGAATGGCTGGCAAACCCTTTCATCGGGGAATATCCCATATCATGAAACGGATCTTCCCCCTATGCCGCTTTCGTTGGAGGGAATAAAAAAAGTGCTTGACGATTTTATTAGTGCCACCCATCGGGCCGAAATGGCTGGTTATGATGTGTTGGAAATTCATGCTGCTCACGGGTATTTATTAAACCAGTTTACTTCCCCTTTGTGCAATAATCGTACAGATGATTATGGAGGCAGCTTTGAGAATAGGATAAGATTCCTGGTGGCAGTTTGCAAGTCGGTAAGGGCGATATGGCCACCTCATAAACCCCTGTTTGTTCGCATCTCTGCGGTCGACTGGAAGGATGGAGGGTGGGGTATTGAAGACAGTATTCAACTGGCAAAAATTTTGAAAGCAGAGGGAGTAGATTTAATAGATTGTAGTTCGGGAGCCGTAGTGCCTCATGTGAAAATTGAAGTGAAGCCCGGTTACCAGGTCCCTTTTGCAGCCCGGATAAAGCATGAAGCCAAAATGCCGGTAGCGGCTGTTGGTTTAATAACAGGAGCATTTCAGGCAGAACAAATTTTAAAAAACGGGGATGCAGATTTGATTTTGATTGCAAGGGAAAGTCTGCGTGATCCTAATTTTCCTTTGAGGGCAGCGAATGAGTTAGGGGAAGAAATTCAATGGCCGCGGCCATATGAGCGGGGAAAATTTATGAAAAAGACGGATTAATTTTTTTTGTTTGGACTGGAGCAGGGTTCAATTTTAACATTCGGAGCTGGCTCCATCTTGCATAAAAAATAAAAGTATTGAACCAAATAATGAACTTTGCAGCCTTGTTGTTTCAACAAAAGAAGGGAAGTGGCTGTTATAAATTCATTTGTATGGATCGGAAGGATAAAGATTATTCAAAAGGCGTGATTTCAAATACGCTCTTATTAGCTCTCTTACTTTTCACTTACAGTAATACCTATTCGCAGGTTGGCAAAGACCTGGGCGAGCTATCCTCCGCAAGTTTACCGAATTGCATCGAGTATGCCATTCAGCATAACCCGGATATCCGGAATGCAAAGATTAATGAGGACATCACTGAAGCCACGATAAAGAACAAATTGGCCGACTGGTACCCCCAGGTAAATTTTAATTATTCTCTGCAACATAATTTTCAGTTGCCTAC
>CAZYKA010000037.1:1786-7460 GCA_964647915.1 uncultured Ferruginibacter sp.
TTTCTGGATACTTTACAGCAGGTAGATTATAATAGCAGGGTGGAGATCCTGCAATTACAAACCCAACGCCGGCTCCTTGAGTTTAATCTCAAATATAACCAGTGGGGCTATCTGCCAAATGTATATGCATTTGGGAATTATAATTTGAATTTCCTGGATAATAAGTTCACGAAACTTTATGCAAAAGCATATCCAAATTCTTTTGCCGGCCTCACCTTATCTATACCAATTTTCCAGGGCGGGAAAAGAATCCAGCAAATTAAACAGGCTAAATTGCAAATCGACCAAACGAACAATGAAATTGTAAGTGCTCAGAATGCCATTCAAACACAATATGAAACTGCAATGGCAGCATATAAAAGCAACCTGTATAATTACAACAGCTTAAAAGAAAACATGTTGTTGGCCAATGAAGTGTATAATGTTATTCAGTTGCAATACCGGTCGGGGATAAAAACCTACCTGGATGTGATTACTGCCGAATCGGATTTAAGGACGGCCCAAATAAACTATTATAATGCATTGTTCCTGGTTTTATCGAGCCGGATTGATGTATCAAAGGCACTGGGCATTCTAAATTATTAATACTAAAAGTATGAAGCACGTTCAAAATATATTTTTCATAATTTGGGTTTCCCTGTTTTTTTATTCCTGTGCCGGAAAGGGCAGCCAGCCTGGGCAGAGCCTCCCGCCTGCAGTTCCGGTTACGGTGGCAACCGTTACTCCCACACAGGCTACATATTTTGAGACGTTTCCTGCTACCATCAATGCACTGGATCAGATTAATTTGACCTCCCAGGTTAGCGGGTATGTTACGGGAATATATTTTAAGGATGGCCAGCAGGTAAAAAAAGGTCAATTACTATATAGCATAGACGCTCAAATTTATCAGGCAAATTACCAGCAGGCGGTTGCTAATTTGCAGGTGCAGGAAGCCAACCTGGTGAAGGCCCAGAAAGATGCCGACAGGTATAATGAACTGGAGAAACAGGATGCAATTGCAAAGCAACAGGTAGATTATGCCAATGCAACCCTTGATGCTACTAAAAAACAAGTTGCGGCTGCAAAGGCTAATGTAAACAGCCTAAGTGCCAATGTTGCTTTTACCCGCATTTATGCACCATTTACCGGTACCATTGGGATATCGCTGGTTAAAAAAGGAACCATGGTGGTTGCCGGGCAAACAGTATTAAATACAGTTTCCACCAATGATCCGGTGGCAGTTGATTTTACGATAGATCAAAAAAATATTTATCATTTCTCCCAATTGCAACAGGATAAGAAGGTGCTGAAGGACTCCATTTTTACCATTGCCTTTGGAGACGATGTGTATCCTGTGCCGGGGGAGATCAGCGTTATGGACAGGGCAGTTGATCCACAAACAGGTACCATAAAAATACGTTTAACTTTTGCCAATAATAAGGGCATGTTAAAACCGGGAATGAATACTACAGTCAGGGTAAAAAATACGGCCTCGTCAAATGCCACTATCATTCCGGGAATTGCTATTCGTGAGCAGTTGGGCGAGTTTACTGTATTTGTAGTGGGGGATAGTTCCATTGTGCATCAACAAAAAATTTTGCCGGGGGCAACCATTGGCGATAGTATTATTATTACGGAAGGGGTAAAATCGGGAGACAGGATTGTAGTGAAGGGAATCCAGAATATGCGCGAGGGAACAAAGGTAAATATTAGCCAATAGATTAATTCATGTTCTGGATTTGGAATCCTGGAATACAAATAAAAAAAACTTCCCGATGCAAAGGGATATTAACCATATCCTAAAGGGGGAGTAACCATATATGATTGCAGAAACATTTATTAAAAGGCCGGTTACGGCAATCGTAATATCCATTGTAATAGTGATGGTGGGTATCATTTCTATGATGAACCTTCCGGTAGCCCAGTATCCTGATATTTCTCCACCTACTGTTTCTGTAAGCGCTAATTTTATTGGAGCCGATGCAAAAACAGTGGAAGAAACCACAACCACTCCGCTGGAAACCCAGATAAACGGGAGCCCGGGAATGCAATATATTACCGGTAGCAGTACAGCAAGCGGCCAGAGTTCTGTTACGGCAACATTTGAAGTAGGAACCAATATTGATATTGCTGCGCTGGATGTACAAAATAGGGTTAGCGTTGCCCAGCCCACTTTACCGGATGTCGTGAAACGATTAGGGGTTACCGTTAGGAAGCGTAATCCCACCAATATTGCTGTGCTTGCATTTTATTCTCCTCATGGAACACACGATATTGCTTTCATTGATAATTATGTAAACATTTATGTACAGGATGCACTGAAAAGAGTAAAGGGGGTGGGAGATATTACGGCCTTTGGCAATGACTTCAGTATGCGGTTGTGGCTAAATCCCGAAAAACTGGCCACATTGGGTATTACCCCGGCTGATGTTTCCAATGCGATAAACGAACAGAACCTGCAAATTTCAGGAGGTACCCTTGGTGGAACACCCCAGCCGGGAAACCAGGCATTTGAATATACGGTAATTACCAATAGCCGACTTAATACGGTAGATCAGTTTAAGAACATCATCATAAAATCAAATCCGCTAACAGGAAATATTGTTTATCTGAAAGATATTGCCCGGGTTGAGCTGGGTCAGTTCTCCTACTCACATAACTCTTTGGTTAATGGCAGTCCCGCCTCCTTCATGCTGGTATTTCAAACCCCTGATGCCAATGCCATTGAAACGTATACCGGGGTAATAAATGCATTACAGGAAATGAAAAAATCATTTCCCAAAGACCTGGATTATCTAATTCCATCTGAAACTGTTTCGGTGGTGAAAACTTCTATAAAGGAAGTGGTAACCACGCTACTGGAAGCATTGTTCCTGGTGGTTTTGGTTGTTTATCTTTTCCTTCAAAATTGGCGCGCCACGTTAATTCCGGTGCTGGCTATTCCGGTTTCACTCATTGGAACTTTCATTTTATTTGTGCCATTTGGGTTCACGATAAACACCCTTACCCTATTTGCCTTTGTACTGGCAATTGGTATAGTGGTGGATGATGCTATTATTGTGGTGGAGGCGGTACAACATAATATAGATCACTATAATTTATCTCCCGCCGAAGCAACCAGAAGGGCCATGAAAGATATTTCGGGCCCGGTAATCGCTATTGCGCTGATACTGGCATCGGTATTTATCCCGGTGGGGTTTATTCCCGGGATTGTGGGACGCTTATATCAGCAATTCGCCATAACCATTGCGGTATCGGTTATTATTTCTGCGTTTGTGGCACTATCCCTTACACCCGCACTTTGCTCTTTAATGCTTCGACACGCTAAGGATGAAAAGGCAAAAAAAGGCTGGCTTGAAAAATTCTTTTCTTCCTTTAACAATGGGTTCAGAAAGGTAAATCTTTCTTATACCAAAGGCGTTGCCGGATGGATCAAAAGAACACCTTATGTATTGGTAATGCTGGTAGTATTGTTTGTTGGATTGTTTTTTCTTTTCAAAACAAAACCTACCGGCTTTATTCCGCTGGAAGATGAAGGAAGGTTATATGTAACTTATGAACTTCCGGAGGCGGCTTCAACTACACGAAGTTTAGAGATGGTAAATGAATTGTCTGACTCTCTGTTGACTATTCCTGAAATAAGCGTGGTGGGAGGTTTGGCCGGGTTCAACATTATCAGTTTCTCAAATAAATCCAATGTGGGCACCATGTTTATTATGCTTAAACCCTGGGATGAACGTAAGGGGAAGGAACACACAGCACAAATGGTTGTAGCAAAAATTCAGCAAAAGACGGCGAAGTTTAAAGAAGCCCGAGTTATGGCCATCCTCCCGCCTGCGGTTCCAGGCCTAGGACGTACCGCTGGTTTTACGTTTGAATTGCAACAAACAACCAGTACGGATAACATTGATAAATTTGCACAGGTTGCCCAGGATTTTGTAGCTCAATTGAATAAGCGGCCGGAAATTGGCTCCGCCTATACATTCTTTAATGCGAATACGCCGGCCTACGAGGTTGATGTAGACAGAGATAAAGCAAAACAGTTGGGCGTAAGCGTGGCTGATGTATATCAAACCCTTTCTTCCTACTTAGGGAGCAGTTACATTAACGATTTTAATTTGTATGGAAGGAATTTCAGGGTGGTGAGCCAGGCCGACAGTACCTACCGGTCGTCTCTCAACGAAATTGGGAAGTATTATGTAAAAAATAGCCAGGGAAATATGATTCCATTAGGATCATTAATTACCAGCAAAATGGTAGAAAGCCCCTCGCTAATATCACATTATAATATTTATCGCTCCATTGAAATAAATGGGACAGCCGCACAGGGATATAGCAGCGGTCAGGCACTGGAAGCTTTAAAAGAAACCGCACAGAAATCCCTTCCTAACGGTTATGGATATGAGTTTTCAGGAATGAGTTCCGAGGAATTAAAAGCCGGGAATAAAACCCTGATGATCTTTGCAATATCTATAGTGTTCGTGTTCCTCTTCCTGGCGGCATTATACGAAAGCTGGTCGGTGCCTTTCTCGGTTTTATTTGCAGTGCCAATAGGCGCTTTTGGCTCTATATTAACGCTGACACTAATCCCAAGTATTTCCAATAATATTTATGCCCAGATAGGATTGATAACGTTAATTGGGCTGGCGGCAAAAAATGCCATCCTGATTGTTGAGTTTGCGAAAGAGCGGGTGGATGCCGGAATGGATCTAATAAAAGCAACTATTGCTGCCGTAAAATTGAGGTTGAGGCCTATTTTAATGACTTCCTTTGCCTTTATTCTTGGAGTATTGCCCCTGGCTTTTGCAACAGGTGCCGCATCAGAATCGCGGCGAACTATTGGATGGACGGTTTGTGGAGGGATGCTTGCAGCAACCTCCCTGGCAATTTTTGTGGTGCCGGTCTTATTTGTGTTGATTACCAGATCAGCTTATGGAAAGAAAAAACTCAGCACATTAAAAACAAATTATAAACCTGATGAGCACAAAGAATTTGAAGATGATGCCGAAACTTAAATGTTTTAAGTGATTTTTTGGTCCCAAAGAATCCGATCCAAATAGCTTTTCTGAAAATCTTTGTGCGGAGTTACCAATATGAGAAGGATGGAAGAAGGGAATTGCGGGTATTATTATTACTTAACAGGTATAAGGATTGATTTATTCCACCATATTAGAAAAATAAGCAGCAAAGCCCAGGAAAGAGCAAGGGCCCAGGTAGGTCCTGTTGGGTTCCCCGTCGTTTCTAAATTTATTCCCTTACCGGAAAGTGTAAACGCGATATTAGAACCCCAGTGAATGCCAAAAGCAAGCCACAAAGATTTTCTACCCATCACACAAACGGCCAAAACCAAACCCAGAAGAAATAGATACGAAAGTACCGGCAGTCCATCGTTCAACCTCCAGATGTGGTTCAATACATAAAGGGTAGCAGATAACAGGATCCAGGTGCCTGGCCTCAGGGTTTTGAGGTGGCCGAACAAATATCCCCTGGTTAAAATATCTTCTGCGATGGAAGGAAAAAAAGTCATGAGAAGGGTTAAGGGTAATGCATTTATGAATACTTGGAGGGGTTGAATGCTTTCCAGTTTTTCAAAATTCATTTGCACGGAAATAAAAATAGAAACCAGAAATGTAACCAATCCCAAAAGCAAACCCAGTAATAAATCCCTCCCCCATTTATTTTTAAATGCCAG
>CAZYKA010000037.1:7560-20752 GCA_964647915.1 uncultured Ferruginibacter sp.
GATTATTTTAATTATGAGCAGCTCGACCCGGTGTATAAATATTTCTTCGAAGATGGAACAACACTGGAGTCGCCATTTGGTGCAGAAGCATTTGCAGAAGCGATGAGTGAACATACCCTGGATAGCAAAGAAGATATATTAAAATTCCTCGACCACACCAAAATGGTGTATGAGTTAACAGAAGATGTATTTCTAAAGAACTCATTGCATAAACTGCGTAATTATTTTACCTGGCACATGCTAAAGGGCATTATTAACTTTAGCAAGATTGGCACCTCCGAAACCATGAACCAGGCAAACAGCCGTGCATTTAAGGACCCAAGGCTGGTGCAGATGTTCAACAGGTATGCCACCTATAATGGCTCCAGCCCCTTCCTGGCGCCGGCAACCCTGAATGTTATTCCTCATGTAGAAATTGCAAAAGGAGCCTTTTATCCGGAGGGAGGGATGTTTAGTATTGCCAATTGCATGTTATCCCTGGGGAGGGATATTGGAGTAACCTATCATTTTTCTACTCCTGTTCTGGAGATCATTGTAAAAAATAGGCGTGCCTGCGGAATTCGTACTGCCGACAAAGAATTTCCATTTGATGTGGTGATAAGTAATATGGATGTGTACAACAGCTACGCTAAGTTATTACCCAATGCCAAAAAACCGGCAAAAACCTTAAGCCAGCCTAAATCGAGTTCAGGCATTATTTTTTACTGGGGTATTAAACATGATTTTAAAGAGCTTGGCCTGCATAATATTTTCTTCAGTAAAAATTATGAAGAAGAATTTGATACTGTTTTCTCAAAGAAAACCATTTATAACGATCCTACTATTTATGTGAACATCACGAGTAAGCATACAAAAGCTGACGCTCCTCCGGGTTGCGAAAACTGGTTCGCGTTTATTAATGTGCCCAATAATTCGGGCCAGGATTGGGATTCATTCATTAACCAGGCCCGCGAAGCCATGATTACAAAAATTAACCGGAGGTTGAAAACGGATATCCGCCCTATGATAGAAACAGAAATGGTTTTCGATCCAAGGGTAATCGAAAAGCGCACATCCAGCGCTTTTGGAGCTATTTATGGGAATAGTTCAAATAATAAATTTGCCGCCTTCAACCGTCATCCTAATTTTTCGAAGGAAATAAAAAACCTGTATTTCTGTGGAGGGAGCGTGCACCCGGGGCCAAGCATCCCCTTGTGCCTGCTATCTGCAAAAATTACCACCGGGCTTATTAAATAAGCATCTGCTTCATACCGGAGAAATTTGACCTAATTTTGCTGCCTCTAACCAATAGCCGTAATGGCCATGACCCATAACCCGATAATCGATATTCAAGGCCTTACCAAAGTGTTTCGTGGTAATGAGGAACCGGCAGTAAACGGCATCGACCTGCAGATTTATCCGAATGAAATTTTTGGATTACTCGGCCCCAACGGAGCAGGGAAAACAACCACTATTTCTATGCTTTGCGGTTTATTTCCTCCCACCAGCGGCGCTATAAAAATTTATGGCAAATTAATGCGAAATGAACCGGGCGCAATAAAAAAAATAATAGGAATTGTTCCCCAGGATATCGCCCTTTATCCTACGCTCAATGCCTGGGAGAATCTGGATTTTTATGGACATATGTATGGGCTGAAGGGTAAGGCACTGAAGGAAAAAATTGCGGATTGGTTGAAAAACCTGGGATTGGAAGCTGCGGCAAAAAGACAGGTTGGGACTTATTCAGGGGGAATGAAACGCAGACTGAACCTGATAGCCGGCTTGCTGCATTCTCCCAAAATTTTATTTTTAGACGAACCTACCGTGGGGGTAGATGTACAATCGCGTAATGTAATCATCAACCACCTCACCGAGGTGAATAAAAGGGGAACCACCATCATTTATACCTCCCACCACATGGAGGAGGCAGAACAATTTTGTACGCGTGTATCCATTATAGATTATGGAAAAATTTTGACAGTTGGTACGCCTGCTGAATTGATCGCTTCGGTACCCGGGGCCGATACCCTCGAAAAAGTATTTCTTCAGCTTACTAAAAGAAAACTTCGCGATTGATGCTCAGTAAACTATTAGCCACAGTTAGGAAGGAAACATTGCTGCTCCTGCGCGATAAAGTGGGTCTGTCTATTTTATTCATCATGCCCATGGTGCTCATTTTTGTAATGACGCTCATCCAGGATGCGGCCTTCAGTTCAATGAATGAAAAGGGAATCCCGGTGGTATTTGTAAATGAAGACCAGGATTCTCTGGGATTTGATATAAAGAAAGGATTGATGCAGAACGACCTGATTGAACTTCATGATTCCATTAATGGCAAGCCCGCTACCGCCGAAAATGTGCGTAATGCGGTTTCTCAGGGAAAATTTCTGGTGGGTATTGTGGTACCCAAAAACGCCACCAACGCCATCCGGCATAATGTGGCGGCTATGGTGGATGAGGTGATGGCCTCCGATTCTTCCGAACTTTCTACCGCCAAAAAGCCAACGGATTCGGTACAAATAGAAATCCTGATTGATCCTATTGCAAAAAAATCTTTTCTCGTATCGGTTACCAGTACTTTACGGGAGTTCATTTCTGAGATCAAGACGAAAATTATGTTTCAGGAGTTTTCGGTTCAAATGAATGAACTAATTCCCGATAAAACCACCGCCCCCTCCACCGCCTACGAACAATCTCAATTTATAACCTATAAAGAAACCTATGCTTCGGTTTCTGAGGATAAACTGATACCCAATGCGGTGCAGCATAACGTGCCTGCATGGACGATATTTGCCATGTTCTTTATTTCCATTCCCTTGTCGAGCAGTATCATCAAAGAAAAGGGAGAAGGAGCTTCCCTTCGCCTTAACACGATGCCCAGCCCCTATTTGTTACTGGTGAATGGAAAGATTATTGTTTATGTGGTAGTGTGCACCATACAGTTTTATTTGATGATGCTGGTGGGACTGATTTTCTTACCCATGCTGGAGCTTCCCCGCCTCGATATGGGCAGCCATTATTTCTCTACCCTGATGCTGGTACTGGCCACTTCTTTTGCAGCTACCGGTTATGGGGTGATGGTGGGCACCCTTTCAAAAACCGAACACCAGGGTGCCATTATGGGTTCCCTGTCCATAATTCTTTTATCTGCCCTTGGTGGGATTTGGGTACCGAGTTATGTGATGCCCGGCGCAATGCGCACCATCAGTTCTTATTCGCCGTTGAACTGGTCGCTATCGGGCTTTTATGAATTATTCCTCCGGGGTGGAGGTTTTTCCAAAATCTGGCCCGAAATATTGAAACTTATTTTGTTTTTCTTTGGCACCATGTCGGTTACTTCTGTTATGAACCGTAAAAGCAGATTAACTTAGAGGTATGAGCCGGGAGGAAATCAGTAAAGCATTACAGCATTTTGTACAAACGGAAATACTTGCCGGAGGCAAGGCGATTGACGAGCAAACTAACTTGCGCGGAGCCGGGGTAGATTCATTTTCTGTGGTAGAGATGATATTATTTATTGAAGACCGGTTTGGGCTGGCAATCCCCGATGATAAATTACTCCCCGAAAATTTTGAAACTCTGTATAGCCTGTCTGCCCTGGTTTATGAACTAAAACCGGCATAGCGCCAATGGCAGATTTTAGCAAATATCAATTCCCGGAAAGAATTTATTTAAGCGGGCCTGATTGTTTTCATTTGATGTTAGATAGGCATGCCAGGAAGCATGGAACGGGAGGGAATGTGATGCGGAAGATTTTTAACTTTCGCCATCGGATAAACGAAGAAAAGTTAAAATCCATCCTTTATCAGTCACCTGCCATTCACTGGTTATGTAATATTCGGTTGGTAAGAGGATTCTTGTTTTCAATACCGTACTGGAAATATCAAAATGAGCATCGAAAAGTAGAAATACGTCTTCATGAGGTGCTGGAAGCCGGCAAGGTGCCTGATGAAATTTTAAAACGGGAAATGCCCATAGGGTCAAAGGCATATATTGAGGTAGATGTATTATTTTTTCAAAACGGAGAGTCAGCAGTAGTATTTTCCTGGAACCATATCCTTTTAGATGCCCGAGGTTCGGCCTTGTTTTTTGATCACCTTAACCGGATATTCAATGGGTCGGTGGACGGACCTTCCGTCTTATTTCCTGAACGAGGGAAGAAGGTTGGGATTTTACCCTATATCCGGAATATGTATCCGGTGAAGGCCTTTATACAAAACTCCTCCCGAAAGCCCGTAAGTTCCATTGCCCCAAAAAAGGTATCCGCTTCCGCAGATAACAGTAAAGCGCTGGTTGTTCCCTTTTCTAAGGAAGAGACGGAAAATATCCACCGGATGGGTATAGCGGCTGGCTCCAAATTCGGGCCTACCCATTATTACCTGGCCTGTTGTGCCCACATCGTGCATCAATTGAATGCCAGACGAGGAGATATAGGCCCCCTCTGGATCCCGGTTCCCTATGATGGGAGATTGAAGGGTGCTACTGCCCCCGTATTTTCAAATGCAGTATCCTTTATTTTTTACCGGTTAGAAACTAACCAACTCAGTACGGTACCCTTTACCGTTAGTGAACTCAGCCGGCAGATGACGGAGCAAATTCGCATAGGAATGCCAAAGAAATACAATATGCTCCTGGCCATGATGCGGCATTTCCCGCTTTGGCTGTATTATTTCCTTATTAGCCATACGGGAGAAGGAACATTTGCCAGTTTTTTATATACCAGCACCGGCGATAATTTTAAGGATATGAAGGAGATCATGGGTGAGCCTGTTTCGGGAATTGGAATGGAAACAGCCCTTACCTTTCCGCCGGGATTTACTTTCAACTTTTTGAAATTTAATGATTGCCTGAATCTTCATATTAGTTATTCGCCGGAGGTGATCAGCAACGAGGAACTTACCTTTGTTGCCACAGGAATTAAGGAACTGTTATTACATTCTTGAAAAAAATATATACGGATATTTTAGTAGTGGGGGCCGGCGCTGCCGGTATAGCTGCAGCAGTTGCCGCGGCAGGAAACGGGTATCGGGTAACAGTGGTAGAAAACCATAATTTTTCAGGAGGAAATGCCACTTCTGCCGAGGTAGGAACGGTCTGCGGCCTGTATCATACCAGTTTTGATAAGCCCGAATTTCTGGTGCGGGGTTTTGCCCGGGAGTTTGCAGAAAAATTACAGTCGCTATCGGGAACCCGGCCAATGTCAACCAAAGACGGGCTGCATTACTTACCTTACCGGGTGAACGCTTTTGTACAGTTGGGTAATACCTATTTATCTTCCGGGAATATTGAATGTTTTTATAATTGCCGGATTGAGAAAGTGAACAAGAAAGATAATCGGATCATTTCGGTTGAAACGGCAGGGATGGGGCCGCTTTCCATTTTTCCTACTGTGCTGATAGATTGCTCGGGAAATAGTGTGATAGCAAGACTTGGCGGACTTCCTTTAATCAGTGAGCCGGTGTATCAGGCGGCTGCCCAGGTCTTTACTATGAAAGGTATTGAAGAAGAAAGGGAGGACAGGCTCTCTCTCCTGTTGATTAAAGCTATTGCAAAGGCCGGTACCGATATTACTATTGACGGGAATATGCCAAAACTCTACCTGGTTCCTGGTTCATTAAAAAGCGGGATGGCATCATTTAAAATAGCCTTACCCTTTACGATTGATGAAACTTCGGATAGGGATGCCCGTTTGGTAAAAAAGGCAAGGTCTTTGGTAGAAAAGGTTGCTCATTGTTTGATCAGGGAACTGGAAGCCTTTAAACAGGCAGAAATAGATCATATTGCCGCAACACCCGGTTTTAGAGTGGCTGCCCGTACGAAAGGGAAGAAGGTATTGCGAGGAAGTGAAGTAGCACAATGTACCCATTTTAAAAATGGGATAGCCCTTTGTTCCTGGCCTGTGGAAGAATGGGAGGAAGACGGGAAGGTACGGATGAGTTATCTCCCCGAATATGGGTATTATGAAATTCCACACGATTGCCTGATTGCAGAAACTGCAGACAACCTTTTTATGGCAGGAAGAAATATCTCCGCAGATAAAGAAGCCATTGCCAGTGCCAGGGTAATGGGCATCTGTTTGCAAACCGGCTATGCGGCCGGACTGTTGGCGGCTGCCAAAGCATCCGGAATTTCAGAGCAGGAGGCGATAGAAAATATACAACGCCAACAAATGAATTACCTTTGATGTATGGAACCCAGCCAGGCTGCCAATGTGTATGACGTGCTCAGAAATGCGGCCAGGCAATGGCCACAGCGCCCTGCTGTTTATGATGAATGGGGGACTATTACTTTCGATTCGCTTTACAAAGAAACAGAAGCATTAAAAAAGCAACTCTCTGCATTGGGTTTAAAGAAGGGGATGGGGCTGGCCCTTAAAGCAAGGAACGGGAGGGCCTTTATTATTGGACTTTTTGCCGGAATAGGATGTGGTGCGGTGGTGATGCCAATGGCGCACCAGTTAAAAAGGCCGGAGATGGAAGAGATTCTTTCCGAATCTGGGATCCAGGTTTTACTGGATGATTTGAGTGGTATTCCTCCATTCCTTTCGATAGAGCAATATTTAGATACACCTTCAGGCAAATTTGCGTTCAGTTTTACCGGTGCTGACTCCCATATGGAGTATGCTCCGCACGTAAGCAATCCGGCTTTTGTTCGGTTTACTTCGGGCACCACCGGAAAATCAAAGGGGGTGGTAGTATCACATCAATCAGTTATTGAACGCATTGAAGCCGCCAATTTGGGATTGTTGCTCGGGCCGAACGACGCCGTGGTATGGGTGCTCCCCATGGCCTATCATTTTATTGTTTCCATTGTGCTCTATATCCGGTTTGGAGCGGCCATTGCGGTAGTTAAAGATTTTCTTGCCCGCAATATTATTGAAATCACCAACAAATACGGAGGCACCTTATTATATGCCTCTCCCATCCAGATTAAATTACTGGCCGCGGATGCAGGCGAAGAACGGATGCCTTCCTTAAAAAGGGCTATATCTACTTCTGCGGGGATTGGTTACGATGTTTGTCTTCAATTCAAAGAGCGATTTGGCCTCCCCGTTAGTCAGGCTTATGGTATCATTGAAATTGGTTTGCCAATGCTGAATGATGAAAAATCGGAAGAGCATCCGGATGCAGTGGGATTTGCCCTGCCGGGTTATACCGTAGATATTTTAGACGATGAATACCACCCGTTACTGCCGGGAAGGGTTGGGTACCTGGGGATCAAAGGCCCCGGGATGTTTGATGCGTATTTGTTTCCTCCCACTCCCAGAAGTGAGGTGTTGAGAAATGGATACTTCCTTACGGCCGATTATGCCACTAAGGATTCGGAAGGGTTGGTGAAGATTGAAGGCCGGTCGAAATCGGTCATTAATATTTCCGGAATAAAAGTTTTTCCTGAAGAAATTGAAGCCTTACTTGAAACCATTCCCGGTATAAAACAGGCGCGCATCAGCAGTAGTCCGCATCCGCTTTTGGGGCAGATAATAATCGGGGAGCTGGTGGCTAAAAATGGGATGACCATTGATACCGGGGAGGTGCTCGCCTTTTGCCGGGAGCGGCTCTCTGCATTCAAAATCCCTCATCGTTTAAAGGTTGTGGAGTCACTTCCCATGACAAAAACCGGGAAGCTACAAAGGCACTAACGCCTGCTTTTCAGTTTTTCGTATCCGGCAATATTCATCATGATCAATAACATTCCGTAAAAAGTATCTTCAAACGGAATGGTATAAATGCGGATACCCAGGTTTTCTGCATTGTTGTAGTTTACCACCGGGATGGCAGTAAGGAAACCATTTACCACAAAGAACGGAATCAGGCAGACGGCATAAGAAACCATAAATCGGGCAGAATCAAAACTTTTGAAAAACTTCTTTTGTCTCAAAACAAAAAAGATGAATAAGGCGGAAAGAAGAAAGGTGGAAGCGGTGTACCACCGGCTGATATTGAAGATGCCGGCAATGAATAAGAAAATAGCCAGGGTCATTAAAACCGTATCGGAATTCTTGTTCCGTTTAACTTTTGGAAAATATGCTTTTATACAGGCATAAATAAAAACGCAGCAATAAGGAACAATAAAGAAGAATAATACTTCTTCTATGGGAAGATAACCCAGATGCGTACCCTGAATATAGTCCGGATTAAAATTCCATACTCCTTTATAAGTAAAAAGCATGTCCCAGGCAATGTAAAATACAGCGGGTAAAATGCTTGCCGGCAGTACATATTTCCATTCCTTATAAAAAGCCACTTTTTTGTCGAAACTCAACAAAAGCGGGCCGGCAAACGAAAGGCCGAGAATAAGAAAGTATGTATAGTGATTATTCAAGAATGGTTATGCAGGAATTTCTTTCCGGGAGGTTAATCGGCGTTTATCTTCTTTTACTTTGTTCCAGTATTTTTTGGGTACCCAAAGCATGCCAAAACATTCGCCATCTTCTTTTTCGAGGTGTTTGTGGTGCATTTTATGCCCCCAGCGCAATGCCCTGATGTAGGTATTGTTGCTACGGGTAAACCATTTAATGCGTTGGTGGATGATGACTTCGTGCACCATAAAATAGCCGATGCCATAAAGCGTAAGGCCCGCGCCGATGGGGATCATCCAATAAACCTTATACATCACCCCCAACATTATAAGCAGCCAGCTTGGGATGGCAAAAATTAAAAAGTAGAGGTCATTTTTTTCGAAGAAACCCGGGCTTTGCTGGTGATGGTCTTTATGCAGGTACCATCCAAACCCGTGCATCACATATTTATGGAGCCACCAGGTGAAGCCCTCCATGGCAACAAAGGTTACCAGCGCAATTAATATGTAAAAAATCCAGTGCATTGTTATTCCAAAAAAGTGCGCAATAGCACAAAAAACATGATTTGAATGAGCAGTAAATTTACGGCGAATTTATTACGCCTGTTGAATGGAAGCAACTCAAAACAGATGAGAATGGTCATGCTGATTACAAACCAGGAGATGTAGTTAAATGCGGGAATATTTCCATTTTCCAGCCATTGCCAATACCCGAGTTTTACGGCAACCGGTTCCATGATCCAGTCGAAAAATATGGCCAGGGTGGCCCCATCCACTACCACTGAGGTGAATTTTAACCAGGGAGAAGTTTTGGATGCCATGGGTGGCATTCGGGATGTTAATTTGTTAAACAGGGCATGTATCATGCTCGCTACACCATAAGTTACTATAAACCAGTTAACGGCAATAATTAAAGGAACACCCAGCCACATGGGTCCAAGGGCATGCGTGTATCGGTACAACCCAAAGAGTTTTCCTGTATTTATTCCGATGGCTTCACTGCCGAAGCCAATAACGGCAGCGGCAATAAAGAATAGCCAGAAACCGGTTTGTTTATAGGGCCCTGTCCAAAATAAAAGCAACAACGAAATCAGAAGGTTGAATACGGTTGCTTCTACAAAAAACCGGCGATCAAAAAACAGGATACCTATTAACCCGATGCTGTGGAAGAATACAGCAATCAGGGTGGCCCAGCCGTTTTTATGGAGGGCAAGTTTCATATTTCAGATTCTTTAAACTGGTTTGCGAGGCGGGGCAGAATCAATTTAAACCAAATAGTAAATTTTTGAGGATGGTCCTTAATTTCAGAAAGTAGCTGATCAATAGATTGATAAGAAATCCCACTTACTTCCTGGGGATTGGGAGTTGCTTCCCCGTCGTATTTTCCAATAAATACATGATCCAGTTCGTGTTCGGTGAGTTGGTTTTCAAATTCGGCACAGTAAATAAAATGGAAAGCGTGTTGGAGTGGTGTTTCAATACCCATCTCTTCCTTAAGCCTTCTTGCCGCTGCAAGAGCGGTGTCTTCGCCGGGGGAAGGATGACTGCAACAGGTGTTTGACCATAACCCTGCACTATGGTATTTATCCAATGCCCTTTGTTGAAGTAAGAGTTCGTTTTTACTGTTGAAAATAAAAATACTAAAGGCACGATGAAGTAAAGCTTTTTGGTGCACTTCCATTTTTTCCATGGCGCCCACAGGCTCATCCGCCTCATTAACCAGAATCAAATCCATAATGCCTAAATTAATAAATATTGAACTGGTTACGAACACCGGCTTTGGCAACTATTACCGCCTTGCCAATATTGGGGATGCGAACTCTTTCTTCGAGAATGGTATCGGGGGTCTTTCTTTTTATTTTTTTGAATAAAGAAAGGTAATATTTATAGGCAACAAAAACCCCGAAGCGCGATTTGGCGGGTAATTTAAGAATACCCTCATAAGCGTGTTTAAAATCGAGGGTGATATCATCCTCGATATCTTTTTTCATTTGTTCTGTAAAATTGTTGAAATCGACCCCCGGGAAATAAGACCGGTTTAGCTGGTTAAAATCGGCTTTTACATCGCGCAGAAAATTCACCTTTTGAAAAGCGGCGCCCAGGGCCTGCGCAGAGGGTTTTAATTCAATAAAAAGATCGTGCTTTCCTTCGCAAAATACATAGAGACACATCAATCCAACCACCTCAGCGCTGCCGAAAATATATTCTTTATAGCCATCCGGATTATAGGCAGTCTTATCTAAATCCAGTTCCATACTATGGAAAAAAGATTCAATAAGGCTGAGGTCTATATTAAAACCATTTACCGTTTTTTGGAAACTATGCAAAATGGGGTTTAGGCTGATACCTCTTTCGATGGCATAGTAAGTATCCTTTTTAAATTCAGCGAGAAGGGTTACTTTATTGTAATCGTGAAAAGTGTCCACAATTTCATCGGCAAAACGGACAAAACCATATATATTATAGATGGGCTGGCGCAGGTCGTGGTGCAACAGGCGAATAGCGCTGCTGAAAGAAGTGCTGTACTTTTCAGTAGCCGATTTGCTGCAGTATTCCGATAATTCGTGAAAGAGTTTAATCATGGTCCTTATTCTTTCAAATAATTAATGTGTCGGAAAATCTTTTCCTGTAAGGATTTTGTTGTTTGTTCAGCTAAAAACTTTTTGAATCAGGGAAGCCACTACCTCACCGCTGATGAGTGAAGGAGGTAATCCGGGTCCGGGAACCGTTAGTTGCCCGGTGTAAAATAGGTTATTTATTTTAGAACTCTTGCACCTGGGTTTTAAAATGGCGGTTTGCAGCAGGGTATTGGCCAGGCCGTAGGCATTTCCCTTGAAGGAATTATAGTCGTTTTGGAAGTTGGATACAGAATAACTGCGTTTAAATAGGATATTTTCTCTTAGGTTATTTCCCGTCTTTTCTTCAAATCGGGTGAGGATTTTCTGAAAATAGGCTTCCCTGAGTTCCTCTGTATCTCCTGTAAGCCCACTGCTTATCGGAATCAGGAAAAACAGGTTTTCGCATCCTGGCGGGGCCACGGTGGGGTCGGTAACGGATGGGGCACAGGTATAAAACAGGGGTTCCTTTGGCCAGGTTTTCGACTCATAGATTTCACTGCCGTGCACATTGAAATCGGTATCAAAAAACAGGGAATGGTGTTTAATATTTTGTAACCGTTTGTTTACCCCTACATAATAGAGCAGGCAACTGGGGGCCATTACCCGGCTATCCCAGTACTTTTCAGAATATTGGCGGTATTTTTCCGGGAGCAGGTTTCGGTCTATAAAGGCATAATCTGCCGCGCCAATAACCACATCGGCCGCATACGATTTTCCATCTTCGGTATTAACCCCTGTAATGTTTCCATTTGTTATATCCAGACTGGTAACATTGGCATTAAAGCAAAATTTAACACCCAGTTCAACGGCGAGGTGGTACATGCCATCTGCAATTTCGTACATGCCTTTGTGTGGGTACCAGGTTCCGAAATTTATATCCGCATAATTCATGAGGCTGTACAGTGCGGGGATATCTTTGGGTAATGCTCCCAGGAAGAGAACCGGAAATTCTAATAGCTGCCGCAGTTTAGGGTTTTTGAAATACCGGTGGATGTGTTTTTTCATGTTGGAGAAAACATCCATTTTTAAAATTCCTTTTAGCACATCCCACTCCATGTATTCTGTGAGCGACCTGGCCGGTTTAAAAACCAGTTTGCCGATTCCTACTTCATACTTGTAGGCGGCTTCCTTCATAAACTTATCCAGCATGGCGGCAGCTCCCGGCTCAAAATCTTCGAAAGTTTGCCTTAATTGTGCATATTGCGAAGGCAGATCGGTGGAGGTGGCTTCGGGCCAATATACCCTGTAGGAGGGGTCTAAGCGGGTGAGCTGGTAATAATCAGAAACCTTTTTTCCAAAGCAGCTAAAATAGCGTTCAAATACATCGGGCATCCAATACCAGCTTGGGCCCATATCGAAAGTAAATCCATCGGCTTTAAAGTTGCGGGCCCTGCCACCGGGTCCCGAAAGTTTTTCCAAAACGGTAACTTCCCATCCGGCTTTTGCCAGGAAGGAGGCGGCCGAAATGCCGGCGTACCCTGCTCCAATTACAATTGCTTTTTTCACCTTGCAAAATAACGGTAAGGAAGGTTAATGAACGCTGTTTTAAATGGGGAAGTTATAGATGGTGAACCAGGCCATGTTTAACTGGCATCCATTTCACCGGGAATAATAATGGGGGCTGTCGGCACCAAATCGTTTATCAGCAGTTGTTCCGGCAGCAGCCCTTCGGTTTCGGCAACCTGATGCTGCTGGGGGGCACTTGTGAATGCTCCTGTGTATACACCAGATATTGGCGCCAGTGGCCGACTGGCGCCGAACTCTTGGGCCAGTCAGGCGCCAAACAATTACGCCAGCCAGGATTAAAATACCGTTAAAACACCCATTTTTTATTTCTTGCTTTCCCCTATATTTATATTGAATATTATTAATATTTGTTTTGGATATTTGCTGTCGAAGTATGATTGGGGCATATTGAAAGAAAAACCTGTCGATTTTTTTTGAACACAAAAGAGTAGAAGAAGTGGGGCATGTATTTTTTAATCGGATGAATGTTTATAAGGTACTGACTGCAAACCCTTCAAATTAAATGGGAAGATCCTGATGTTGAAAAAAAATTTTTAAAGCTAAAAACTTCAAATATGAAAACAAGTTTATGGATAGCACTATTGTTTTTTTATTCAACAATTGCTTCAAACGCACAAAATACACCACCTGCAAAGCAGTGGGATAAGACATTTGGCGGTGGTGGTCATGAATTTTTATTTTCTCTAAAGCAAACCACCGATGGAGGATATATTTTTGGGGGGTGGTCCCAATCAAATATGGGGGCTGATAAATCAGAAAACGGGCGGGGA
>CAZYKA010000038.1:0-20563 GCA_964647915.1 uncultured Ferruginibacter sp.
TCAAGGATTTATTGCAACATCTGATAGATTGCGAACGGATATTTTGTTACCGGGCGCTTTGCATCGCACGCGGCGAACAAAAATCTTTACCGGGCTTTGATGATGAACCCTATGCCCAAATGGCTGCCGCCAACAGAAGAAGTTGGGCATCCCTTTGTAAAGAGTTTGATGTGGTCAGGGAAACGACAAAATTGTTATTCGATAGTTTTTCTGATGCGGACATGGGAAGATCCGGATTGGCCAATAATCACCCAATAACCGTATTGGCATTGGGATACATCACCCTTGGGCATGCGTATCACCATATTCGAATTGTAAAGGAACGCTACCTTACTGCCCTATAAGCAGGGAATGAAGGGTGCAGGTAATTACCCCTGCCATCAACATAAAGGCACTACAAAACAGATCGAGCCGGGGGCGGATATTTTTGTTTATCCATCTCCGGATTGAACTATCCGACAGGTTAACGGAATTAATTTTCCCCGACAGCATTTTCGCCATATTTTCCCGGTTCAATAACCCGGAATAAAGTTTTTCCATCAGCTCCGGAAAAAGCCTATCCATCTCATCCATAAATGCGCCCTTTAACTGATCGCGGGTTTTGGCACCCATAAACTGCGAAAGCAATGGAAAAACAGCTTTCAATTTTACATCCAGGAATTGATCGATATGGGTACTGATTTCGGGACGTATTTTTTGAAGCAGGACATCCCCGGCCAGGGACTTCCTGATTTTATCATCCTGTAGGATGCTATCGGTTATTTTAAATCCGGCTTCATTAGAACTCAGCCGAATCATGTGGCCCGCCCATCCATCTTCCACACCTCCCCCCACCTGGTATTTAAATAGAAAATACAGTATGGCCCTTGACAGCAGGAAACCACTGATCAAAAAACCAATAATAATGAAGAAATATCCCAACATAAGCGCCCGCTAAATTCCATAAAAATAAAGAGCCCCAAAAGTCATGTAATATCAACTTTCGGGGCCTGGGTGGATGAAGGGGCTCGAACCCTCGACCCTCAGAATCACAATCTGATACTCTAACCAGCTGAGCTACACCCACCATGTTCAAAATCCATTACCCTGGTAAGGGGCGACAAAATTATATAAAAACTGGTGCCAACCAAAATTCCTTTTCTGTGTATTTTAAAAAATTTCAATTTTAGACCCCTCATTTTCAGTATTTTCCATAGTTCCTGTTTAACAAAACATTATTGCCACTTGTACGTTTTCTATAAATTGCCGCAAGGCATTTTTCGTAATTTCACCCGATGCAAAAAATTGCTGACTTTATGATGAGCAAAAAATTTATACCCGTTGCCCTTGTTTTGGTTGCCACCAGCTTTTTCTTCGCCTTCCGATCTCAGGGAAACCCCGGCGATGACAATCCGAAAGCCCGTAATGAAAAAATCCTGCGCAATGTGGGTATCCTGTTAGAACAGGGCCATTACAGCCCCAAAAAAATTGATGATGCCTTCAGCCAGGCCGTATTTAAATCCTTTATTGAGGGCCTGGATGGGGAGAAAAATATTTTCCTGGCATCCGATGTATCCTCCCTCACTGCCAAATTTGGAAACCGTATAGACGATGAGATCCATGGTGCTGAGTTAGAGTCTTTTTATGCTGTAAATAAACTGTACCTGCAACGCCTAAACGAAGTATCTAATTTTTACCCTTCCTTACTGGCACACCCCTTTGATTTTACAAAAGATGAAACCTACCTTGCCGACCCCGATAAAATTGATTACCCCAAAACCGAAGCCGACCGGAAAGATGTTTGGAGGAAAAGGCTGAAATATATGGCGCTCAGCAAATTTGTTGACTTGCAGAATGAAAGGGAGAAAAATGCAGAGAAAAAAGATTTTGTAGTAAAACCCGATTCCACCCTCGAGCGGGAAGCAAGGGAAGCCATTAAAAAACAGGTTGACCGCTTTTTTTCTACCCGGAAAAATCGCGAAACCGGAGATGAAAATTTTAGCACGTTTGTAAATGCCATCACCAGCGAGATGGATCCGCATACCACTTATTTCCCACCGGTTGATCTCCGTTCATTTAATGAATCGATGAGCGGGCATTTCTTTGGCATTGGGGCACAACTAAAGGAAGAGGATGGCCGGATAAAAATCGCCAGCCTGATATCCGGAGGCCCGGCATGGAAAAGCGGCGAGTTAAAAGAAAACGATGAAATCATCAAGGTGGCCGAAGGAAAAGGAGAACCCGTGGATGTAACAGGGTATGCCATTTCGGATGCCGTTAAACTTATCCGTGGTTCCAAAAAAGGTTCTGAGGTGGTACTTACCATACGGAAAATGGATGGTACCATCAAAACAGTCAGCCTGCTTAGGGACGATATTAAATTGGAAGATACCTACGCTAAATCAGCTATTATCAAGGGCGAGCATAAAGTTGGATATATTTACCTCCCCGAATTTTACGCCGATTTTGAAAGGCCGGATGGCCCCCGTTGTTATGTGGATGTAGCCAATGAAATTGAAAAATTAAAAGCTGAAAAGGTAGAAGGAATAATCCTCGACCTGAGGGGTAACGGTGGAGGCTCCCTGTATGATGTGGTGAAGATGGTTGGCCTGTTTATTAAAGACGGTCCGGTAGTTCAGGTGCAGGGGCGCGATGAAAAAGCCAATGTGCTGCGGGATACCGATAAAAACGTTCAATACGATGGGCCGCTCGCCGTATTGGTAGATGAAACCTCCGCCTCTGCTTCTGAAATTTTTGCCGCTGCCATCCAGGATTACAAAAGGGGAATTATCATTGGCAGTACTTCCACCTTTGGTAAAGGAACCGTTCAACGAAATATTCCGCTGAACCCGGAAGGACAGGATGCCTTATTCGGAGCTAAAAATCCGGATGATATGGGATCGGTAAAACTTACCCTTCAAAAGTTCTATCGAATAAATGGAGGTGCAACGCAACTTAAAGGAGTAGTTCCCGATGTGGTTTTACCCGACCGGCTCGAATATTTCAAATTCCGGGAAAAGGACAACCCCAACGCACTTCCCTGGGATGAAATCCAAAAAGCAAATTACAGCCCCTGGGTCAGCAATTACAGCGTGCCCGAAGTGGCCTCGGTAATCAATTCAGAAGTTAGTAAGGACAGTACCTTCAAAGAAATTCAAACCGATGTGCAGTGGCTGGGCAGTCAATACGACAAATCCTATTCGCTTAACATCAACCAATACAAAACAGACCAGGCCCAACTGAAAAAAGTGGTAAACAATGTGGATAGCCTGTATAAACTCAAAACCGTAATGAATTTCCAAACCCTTCCGCAGGATCTGCCAGCTATAAATGGTGATAAAGACAAAATTGAAAAGAATAAACAATGGATGAAGGTCAGGAGCGAGGATATTTACATCAATGAAACCGTAAAGGCAGTTGACAAAATGATTGCTGAGAGCAATTTGGTAAAAACGAATTGATTAGATAGGAAACATTATTAAACTGCCTCTCGCCTGGGAGGCAGTTTTTTTATACCCAAGATAATTTCCGTGAAAATTACGACCCTGGGATGCCCAAATAAACACGGCTTTTTTATTTATTCCCGAAACAGTAATTTGCCACCTCAACAATAGGCAAATGAAGAATTTCGATTTCAAAAGACTGGTTCCCCACCTTATTGCAGTAGGCATTTTTTTAATTGTGGCTATTGCATTCTGTAAGCCAGCCTTCCAGGCTGATACAGTTCTAAAACAGTCGGATATTTCGGGATGGCAGGGAATGAGCCACCAGTCGTACACCTACAAAGAACAGCATGGGCACTTCCCACTTTGGGTAACCAGCATGTTTAGCGGCATGCCCGGTTACCAGATTGCCATGCAGGGCGCCTGGTCGCCGGTGGGTTTGCTAGATCAAACTTTTCAACTGGGATTACCCCAACCGGTAAACTTTTTCTTCTTAGCCTGCATTTGTTTTTACTTCCTCTGTCTTTGCCTCAAGATAAGGCCTTATGCAGGCATAGTAGCGGCATTGGGTTATGCCTATTGCAGTTTTTCGCCGATAATGATTGCCGCCGGCCACAACACCCAGATGCTGGCGATGGGCTATGCCCCTGCCGTAATTGGGGCTGTTATCCTGGTTTTCGAGCGAAAATATCTTTTGGGCTTTGCATTGGCCGGGCTGTTCACCGCATTACAAATAGCGCAGGGCCATCAACAAATTAGTTATTACCTCTTTTTAGTACTTGGCTTAATGACGATCTCCTACCTGGTGCGAAGCCTGAAAAAGGCGGAACTGGGTCATTTCTTTAAGAGTCTTGGCCTCATTCTGATTGCAGGGATTATTGGGGTATTAGCCAATGCCATGATTCTCTTCACCACCTACGATTATGCAAATGCTTCAAAACGTGGTGGCCAGTTAGTGATGAATGAAAAGAATGCGAAGGAAAAAGTGGCCGATGGCAAAACCAAAGGCTTAAGCAAAGATTATGCATTCCAATGGAGCTATGGAATCGGCGAAACATTTACCCTGGTTTTCCCCGGAGTACAGGGCTATGGCTACCACCAATCGGAACGGGATGGCGACGTGTACCAATTCCCTTCATTAGGCGATGACTCAAAAGCAGTGCAATTGCTAACCGAGAAATTTGGGGTGGGTGATCAGGCCTCTGCTTTTGCCAGCTCAAATTTATATTGGGGAAAACAACCCTTCACCGTAGGTCCGGTATATCTCGGCGCGGTGATATGCCTACTGTTTATTTTAGGCCTGTTTTATTTGGATGGAAAACATAAGTGGTGGATCCTTACCGCCACTGTTTTCGGGATTGTACTTTCCTGGGGGCATAATTTCCCTTCTTTCAATTATTTCATGTTCGATTACTTCCCTCTTTATAATAAATTCAGAGTACCCACCATGGCGCTTACCATCCCGCAAATGGTAGTGCCCATTCTGGCCGGATTGTACCTGAGCGGGTTAAACAACGAGGAAAATCGTTTATGGCAGTCGTTCAAAAAAGGACTTATTCCTGTGGCAATTCTCTTTGCCGCCGCGCTGGCATTTTATGCTTCGAGCGATTTTTCGAATGAAAACAGGGCCCGTACCAACGAGTTCAATAAGCTTTTCCAGGAGAAAGACCCGGCCCTGCAACAAAAGTTGTATGATATGGGTGATGCGATGCAACCCGAGAGAGATAATCAGATATACGAAGGGATGGTGGCTAACCTGGCCTCTGTTCCGGATGCGCAGAAGGAAGCCAGGGCGTTTGTTTCGGCCATCCGGCAAGACCGGGCCACGGCCTTTATTAAAGATATATTCAGGTCGTTCCTATTTATTGTTATCGCCATTGGTGCCATTGCCCTCTATATCAAAAAGAAAATAAACTGGCTTATTATGCTGATTGCGGTGGGCGTATTAAGCGCGATCGACCTGATAGGATTTGGAACCCATTTCCTCAACAACACCAATTATCAGAGTAAGGATAATTATGAGGCTTCTGAATTTCCTATGAGTCAGGCAGATGAACAAATACTTGCCGATAAAGACCCCAATTTCAGGGTTTACAATACTGGCGGATTAGATGAAAGCAAGACCTCCTATTACCATAAATCAATTGGTGGTTACCATCCGGCAAAACTGGGCATTTACGACGACCTGATGGCTTACCAACTCAACGGAAGGCCTAACCCCGGGGTGATTGATATGTTGAATGTGAAATATGTGATCCAGCACCAGGGAAATAAAACCATTGCGCTGCAAAACCCGGGAGCGCTGGGAAATGTATGGTTTGTAAAGGCGGTGAAATTTGTAAACGGACCGGTGGCAGAAATGAAAGCGCTTGATTCCTTCCACCCTGCTGATACAGCAATTGTGGAGGATAGTTTTAAATCGGCAGTGGGAACTTATTCCGCGGGCGACAGTTCCGATTATATCCGGCAGGTGAAATTTGATAATGATGAAATAGATTATGAAAGCAACAGCAGCAGCAACCGCATTGCCATCTTCAGCGAAATTTTTTACAAAGACTGGAAGGCCTATATTGATGGAAAACCAGCGCCTATTTTTAAGGCCAATTATGTGCTCCGCGGGCTGAATATTCCAGCAGGGAAACACGAAATCAAATTCAAATTTGAGCCAACGGTTTATTTTATTGGGCGAACGCTAAGCAATATCTTTTGCTGGCTGGTGGTGCTGCTTACGGCAGGTTCCCTGTTCCTTTATTTCAAAAAATTGAGAAAGGAAGAATCTGCCTGATGGACGGACCAACACAAAAAATTGCTGCCCTGCTCCCCTACCCGGTTTATCCTGCTAAAATGGGAGGGCAGAAAGGGATTGCATTTTTTTATCGCTATCTGGTGCAACAAACTCCTGTTGCCTTACTGGGCGTTAAAGGCCAGGTGCCAGACGATATAGCAGCCCCCTATTTCCATGGTATCCTGTTCCCATCCAGGTTAAGATATATAAACCCTTTCTTGTTTTTTAGGATTAAAAAATACCTAAGGGAGAATCAAATTTTTACCTTGATTATTGAACATCCTTATTTTGGCTGGTTGGCATGGATGTTGAAAAACTGGGCCGGCATCCAAATTGTAATTCATTCTCACAATATAGAATCTGTAAGGTTTAAAACTACCGGTAAATGGTGGTGGCAAATCATGCGGGGGTATGAAGGCTGGACACACCGCCTGGCTGATTTCAGTTTCTTTATTACTGCCGAAGACAAAGCATGGGCGATTGCTAATTATCGAATCAACAGTAGTAGATGCGAAGTAGTGCCCTACGGTTCGGAGATGGCCCATACGCCAGATAAAGAATTGAGGATAACGGCGAGGAGCAGGTTGTGCCAACTGCACGGACTAACCGGATCTGAAAAAATATTCCTGTTCAACGGTACGTTAAATTATGCTCCCAACCTGGCCGCATTACATTTCATTCTGCAACAATTGAACCCGTTGTTAGAAAAACAGGGTTGGGATTACCGCATCCTCATTTGCGGGAAAGGGCTTCCCCCCGAAATGGATGAATTAAAGGCTTTCCAAGACCGGCGGGTCATTTATGCCGGCTTTGTGGAAGATATTGACGTATATTTCCTGGGATCCGATATTTTTCTTAACCCGGTATTTGATGGTGGCGGAATTAAAACCAAGCTGGTGGAAGCCCTTGCTGCAAATCTCACGGCAGTGAGTAGCCGAAATGGTTCCATTGGAATTCCTGCTGAGGTGGCGGGTAAAAAACTGCTGGTGGTGGAGGAAGAGACCGCCGAAAGTTATCTGAGGGCCATCAATAATGCCCGGCCTGGTATCGATACCCCGGCTTCCTTCTTTGAATTTTTCTATTGGGGACATATAGCTGCCAGGGCTGCCGGGCTTTTATCTAAATTCGTAAAAAAATAAGATGATTGTAGGGAATGGTATGTTGGCAAAAAGGTTTGAGGAGTATGCAAACAATTCCCGATACCTCATTTTTGCCTCGGGGGTTTCCGATTCATCCGCAAATTCGGCAGAAGCCTTTTTGAGAGAACGGGATATGCTAAAAGCGTATATACAACCTGCAAAGCAAAGAACCCTGGTTTATTTTAGCTCCTGCAGCATTTACGATATGAGCCTGCTAAACACGCCCTACGTGTTGCACAAACTGGAAATGGAGAATTTGATCAAAGTATCCTTTCCATCTTATATCATTTTCAGGGTAAGCAACCCCATTGGGTTTACCCAAAACCGGAATACCGTATTCAATTTCTTTATCCGCCATATACTGGAAGGGAAAATTTTTGATATTTGGAAAAATGCCCGGCGTAATATTCTCGATATCGATGATTTATTCCTGGCATGCAAACACTATCTCGATCTACACATCCGATGCAATGAAATTATTACCATTGCCAATCCAAACAATTACGCTGTAATCGAAATTGTAGAAGCGATAGAAAAACACTTCTCAAAAAAAGGAATTTACCACTTTACCGAACGGGGCGGTGGCCCTGATATCGACAAATTGGCCATGGAGGAACTGTTCCGGGATTTAAATATTAGTTTTGGACCTGATTATCTCGAAAAAATTCTGAAAAAATATTTCACCCATGACCTACAGGAAAGCTTTACTCAAAAGAAAGATTGAGGAAGTTTTCATGTTTCCATTTGTATGGTTGGGGAAACTTGCAGGGAGGCTATTTCCTTTATCCTCGCAGCACCAGGTTTTCTTATTCTTCCCCAATGGCGATATTGGCGGATCACCACAGGTAAATATCGACCTCACCCATTGCATTAGCGATACCCGGCCCATCATCATCTTTTCCAAAAAACCATCTAACAACCAGTTTCGGGAAATGTACAACCTGCCTGGGGTGAGAGTGCTCGATTTGCATCAATGGATTGATAGAAAATTCCTGCATTTTATTAATTTTTTCTTTCGGGGAGTTTTGGCCTCCTGGATCAATAAACAGAAACAACCGGTGGTATTTGGCGGCGAATCGTTGTTCTTTTATAAGATGGTTCCCCATTTTAAAACGAATGTTTTAACTGTGGAGTTATGCCATCTCGATACCTGGCTATCCTATTCTATTGGTTTCATCGATAAAATAAATAAACGTTGTTTCAGTACCGAAAAACTGAAACAAAAGGTGGAAGCGCAATACCGGGAAAACAATCTTCCTCAATCCTATTTTTCGAGGTTGTTCTTTTTAGATAATGCCATTGATTTCCCCGGGGAATACAAAAACCATCCTTCGCGGTTGCAGGTATTTTATATTGGCCGGGGAAGTCCGCAAAAAAGGGTGCCGCTGATCGCTGAAATGGCTTCTACCCTCCATCAAAAAAATGCGGCGGTGGATTTTAGTTTTGTGGGAGACGTAGAAAAAGTGATAGATCCGGAAAAATTACCCTTTTGCACGTTCTATGGAAATGTGAAGAGTCAGGACAGCATGCAGGAACTCTACCGAAAGGCAGATGTATTGATTATGACCTCTGCATTTGAGGGCCTTCCGGTGGTTATTATGCAAATGATGGCCCATGGGAAGGTGGTGGTCTCCACACCGGTGGGCGGCATACCCGATTATATTTTTGATAATGTAAACGGGATAATAATTGAAAACGGTTCCGAAAAGGAGATTGTGGCGGATGGGATAAAGGCAATTGAAAAACTGGCATCCGATAATCAATTACGGGAACGGTTAGGGGCAAAGAGCCGGGAGATAGCCATACAGAAATTCAGCCGGGAGGCGTTTTGTAAAAATTACCGGAGGCTCCTGGAGTTAGATCAGCGGTAAAATAAATAGCTCCCCCCCATCACCACTTTCGAAACCGGCCCCATTCGTAACATCCAATGGGGAAAGCAGGCCTCCATGGTCCACATTTTTTCTAATTCTGGGGGGATGGCATTTCCGTTCGCGAATTTCTCTGCATCCCCTAAACTACGGAAACCCAGGTTCCTAAACAGGCGCCAGTAATGGTCGTACACCCGGATATTTTTCAAAATGGCAGCTCCCAGTTTTTGAATCAGGTAAAGGTGTTCAGGCAACTCAATTTCGGGCCGGCGAATACTTTGTTGGGTAACCTGGCCGGGGTGTACTCCGATATGGATAAGGGCCGCAGGGATGGCCACAGGACGCAGGGTTTTCAGTTCCCGCAGGTAATATTCAAAATCGACCACCCATTTCACCTGCTCATCGTACCATTCCAATTTTCGGTTAGGGATAAGGGTTACGCTGGGATGGCCAATAAAATTGTGGGCAATCAGGTTGAGGGGTGAAAGTTGCAATACTTGTTCTTCCCTCCTGCCCGGAATTTGAGTGAACAGTTTTTCTTCGCCTTCATATTTATTGAATCCCGAAAAAATAAAAGCGCCTTCCGGGTGATTATTTGCTGTTTCCGCAAATTGTTGTAAGGAAGTATCGGATGCCAGCCAGTCGTCGGCATGAATGAGTTTAATCCATGTTCCCTCTGCCAGGGAAATGGCTTTGTTCCAGTTAGCCGGAGAGCCCAGAGGGGTGGAATTATGAACATACCGGAGCGGAAATTCACCGGCAAACCGTTGGCAAACCAGTTCTACCTCATTTCCCGGGCTGTCGTCGGTAACAATCACCTCAAAATCACGGAATTTCTGTATTTGAACCGATTGCAGCAACCGCTCCACAAACTCGGGGTGAAGATAGGCAGGGATACAAAGGGAGAGAAATGGCATGTGCAAATATTCAGTAAAGCTTTTAAATCAGCTAAATTTGCGGTTCAATTTTTTTTAATGCGGAATTTTGGATTGTCAATAATCAGGTTAATAAGCCTTATCCGGTATTTTGGGTTAGTATCGGGTTTTAACATTTTCTGGCAATTACTTACCGGCAAAAGAAAAAGTGAGTTTGTTATTAATGATAAAAATTTCAGGAACAAATTATTCCTTCGTAGTCACCAATCGGATCCGTATATTTTTGAACAGGTATTCATCGAGCAGCAATACCGCTTTCCTGAACGATTTACCCAACCAGTACAATGGATAATTGATGCCGGTGCAAATATTGGTATGGCTACCCTGTTTTTTGCGAATAAATATCCAGCAGCAAAAATTATTGCCATTGAGCCGGATATAAATAATTTTACCCTTTTACAAAGAAATACCTCCGGGTATCCACAAGTTACCTGCTTGCACTCGGCTTTATGGGATAAGGAAGAAACGTTGGAAATCGGAAATAAAACCCAACTAAGTGCAGGATATATGGTTGAGCCATCAGCAAGTGCAGCGGGTATTCCGGGTCTCACCATAAATGGAATCATGAAGAAATATGGTATTAAAAATTGTTCCATTGTAAAAATTGATATTGAGGGAGCAGAAAAGGAGGTATTTAGTTCTGCAACAGAATGGATAGCCCATTCAGATTGTATTATTGTTGAACTGCATGACCATTTGAAAGCCGGATCCAGTAAAGCATATTTTACCAGTATGGCCAATTACAACTGGGAAACTTATGTTTGTGGAGAAAATATTGTTAGCTACCTGAGATGAATCTAAAAAATAAACTGGAAAAGATATTTCGGACTTATTTTCCAAAACGCATATTGGATGCCCATAAATTCCTTACCCCCTTAAAAGGGAAAAAGGGGTTAGAAATTGGCGGTCCCAGTCCTTCATTTTCCGACAAGGGATTTCTTCCGGTTTATGATGTGCTGGCCTATTTAGATGGATGTAATTTTGGAAGCCAAACTATTTGGGAAGGAAAATTGGAAGAAGGAAATAATTATACCTGGGGGAATAAAAAGGGCTACCAGTTTATTACCGATGGATCTGATTTATCTGGCATAAAAGATGGAACCTACGATGTAGTCCTCTCCTGCCACAGCATCGAGCATTTCGCCAATCCCATTAAAGCCATGACGGAATGGAACAGGGTACTTAAACAGAGTGGGTATATGCTTTTGGTAGTTCCGCATAAAGACAAAACCTTTGACCATAACCGTCCGGTTACCAAGCTATCCCACCTTTTGGATGATTTTGAAAGGAATACTCTTGAAACAGATAATACCCATTTTGAGGAAATCATATCCCTCCACGATATACAAATGGATGAAGGGGTTGCCACAAAAGAGGAACTCATTACAAGAACCAGAATAAATATTGAAAACCGTTGTGCTCACCACCACGTATTTAACACTCCGCTGGTGGTTGAATTAAGCAATTATCTAAGCTACCAAATTATCGAACTTCAGCACTTTAATCCATTCAATATTGTCGTCCTGCTGCAAAAGAGCACTCATCCTAATAACGACCGCTTCAAAGATCCCAATCATCCCATTTATCAAAAATTTCCATCAGATAAACTATGGGAGGCCTGATGGATATAGCAGCAGTGGTAGTATTGTATCATCCGGAACCGGGTTTTGAGAGTAATATTATCAGTTATGCAGAATATACCGATTCCCTGATTGTAGTAGACAACTCCGAAAAAACGGTTCCCAACCTGGTTAACTTGAGGGATAAATTTGGCAAAAAATTCCATCTGATAAGACCCGGGAAAAATATGGGCATTGCCTGGGCATTGAATGTGGGAACAAAAATGGCTATTGAAGCGGGTGCAAACTGGATACTAACCATGGACCAGGACTCGAGTTTCGAAAAGACCGAAATCCAAAATTACCTGGCCAGGATTCCGGAGTTTGAAAATAAGAACATTGGGATTGCTGGCCCAAACCATGACGGTTTATTAAGTGAGGCAGATGTTCATTTGCTCGAAAAAGATAGCGTGATAACCTCCGGTTGCTTATTTAAAAATAAAGTATTTGAACTTACCAGTGGATTTGATGAACAATTGTTCATTGATGGTGTAGATCATGAATTTTGTTTCCATGCAAAGTCATTGGGAATAAAGGTAGTTCAATGCATGGATATTCATCTTAGCCACCAATTAGGAAAAAATAAATGGGTTAACATTCCTTTCAAAGGTAAAAGCAATCGCGTTTTTCACTCACCGAAACGATTATATTTTATGGTAAGGAATAGTATCTATATATCCAAAAAGTATAAAACTCGTTTCCCAGCTACTTTACGTATTCTTAGAAAGGACGTGCTACACAGGATTAAGAACCATTTGTTTTTTGGAAAAGAAAGTTGGAAATACTTTAAGATGATATTTAAGGGGATTATAGATGGATATAATAACCGGATGAAAAATCCTTTTTTTTATAAAAAATAAATACCGTGGACTATTTTTTATATCTTAATGATTTGGAAAATAATGCGATTAAGGACAATCATTTCATTTTTTTGTACGTTTTTTTTTAGTACCCTCTATGGCCAAACCGGCCCAGGTTCACTTGATTGCTCCCAATGGCTCTCCCTTCCCACCTATCCATCCTTTGTAGATATTGGCGATTTAGATATACCTGGCAACCAAATTACTATTGAGGCTCTTGTTAATCGAACCGGCCCATATAACCCAGGTGTGGGAGATGGGAATGAAGGAGATATCGTTTCCAAGCATTGGGATCCTACGAATGTGAATTATCTACTTCGTTTGAATCATGCATATATAACTACCAACAATGGTTTCTTTCAAACTGGCGATCCATGCCCAATACAACTAAACCAAACGTACCATGTTGCCCTTGTGTACGATGGAACTACCCTGAAATATTACAGAGATGGGTTTTTACTGAGCTTTACTCCCGCATCAGGAAATTTAATACAAAGTGATTTACCAACGCGAATTGGTTTATACAGCGGCACAATTATCGAAAATTTAATCGGTTACATTAACGAAGTAAGAATTTGGAATGTAGCACGCACCCAGGAGCAACTTAGATCGTTTATGAGTGGCGCCCTCACTTCTCCCTCAACACAACCGGGGCTTCTGGCATATTATCAATTTAATAATTTAACCAACAAACAGGGAAATCCATTATGGAATGGCACAATGGGAGGTACCGCAGCCATCAATAGTTCAAATCCAGATTGCGAAAATAATCCCGATAGTTGCGGTCAACGCTATTCCCCCTACATCATCAACGATTACACCCCGGTTACCAGCATTGATATGTGCAATAATAACCTTAATGTGGAAGACGCAACTGCCTTTCATGCAGGCGATACGGTTTTTATTATGCAAATGCAGGGGGCAATTGCCGACACGTCTGACTCTGCCCTTTTTGGTAATGTAGTTTCAAACCAACATACCGGAAACTATGAATTTAACATCATCCAATCGGTAAGTGGAAACAGCGTTCATTTATTAAACAGCCTGCTCAGGCAATATGAGGCTCCCGAAGGAAAAGTTCAATTAATCAGGGTGCCATATTTTACAAAGTTCGATGTAAGCTCTCCCCTCTCCTGCCCCGAATGGGACGGCAAAAGCGGTGGGATTTTGGTACTAAACGTAAGGGATACCCTAAAACTTAATGCCAATATTGATGTGAGCGCCAAGGGATTCAGAGGAGGACTGGATCCGGGATTTAATTTGGCTACACCTAATTGTAATGAAAACAATTTTAGCTATCCGGCCAACTCTCCACTTGCCGGTGGGAAGGGCGAGGGATATGCCACTGTTCCATTCAATCACGCATCGGGGAAAGGCCGTTTTGCCAATGGCGGTGGTGGGGGCAATTCGTTTAAGTCGGGCGGCGGCGGTGGCGGTAATGGGGGCCCGGGCGGCGTGGGTGGATCGCAATTTGAATCGGCTCCATGCAACGGCACTGTACCCTTTACAAATGGAGGCCTGGATGGTTACAGTTCGCTCATTTCCTTACCTGAAAACAGAATTGGTTTTGGCGGAGGCGGCGGTGCAGGCCATTCAAATATTCAAAATGGTTTTAAGGCAAATGGCGGAACCGGTGGCGGGCTTGCCATTATAAAATGTGACGTTCTCATAAATAACAGCCATAGCCTTATTTCGAATGGCGAAAATGCGCCCGAATGTGGTAATAATAATCCCGGTTGCCTGGTAGGCTCGGGAGGCGGAGGTGCAGGTGGTACCATTATCCTTCTTTCCAATACCATCCAAAATCCCTTACCTGTTACCTTAAACGGTGGAAAGGGTGCAGACCTATGGGCAGGCGGCCCTGGTAAAGCCGGCCCAGGTGGTGGTGGTGGCGGCGGCTCCTTTATGGTTTCCAATTCAAGCCTTCCTCCTGCTGTAATTTTATCTACCACAGGAGGGGCCAATGGGGTTTGCCGGAATTTTGCGAATGATGCCTGGGGCGCTACATCGGGTTCCATGGGTAATGCCGGGTTTAACTGGACCGTTCCGTTTGCAGGCGCCCCATTTGTAAAAAATATAGATTCTATTGCAATCTCGCTGGTATCATCTAACTGTAATAGTTTTCAGTTTAATGCAGTTGGGTATACCCAACATACACCCATTAACACCTGGACCTGGGATTTTGGCGATCAAACATTTGGAAGTCAGGCAACCGAATCCCACACCTATAATCCGGAAGGGAGTTACCAGGTTACCTTATATGGGGAAGACCATACAGGATGCCGGGATACAGCCACCACTACCCTAGTTGCCACCAGCATTCAGGTAGATGCAGGACCCGATTCTACAATTTGCAGCAATGGGACAGCGCAAATAATGCTCCATGCAAGTACCAATGCAGGCGCCTTCTCCTGGTCGCCCGCTGTTTATTTAACCAATAGCAATACCCTAACTCCCACTGCCAGCATAGCAACCACCACCACCTTCTATTTACAAGCAAGCACCGGGAATTGCACAGGTATTGATTCTGTGCGGTTATTGGTTGCTGCCCTGCCTTTTGTTCAAACCATTCCAGACACTGCAATTTGCATGGGTTCACCTCTCCTATTATCCAGCAGTACCAATGCCGGCCAGGCGTTTTGGAACCCCGGTGCCCCGGTAACCGATCCCCAAATTTTAAGCCCACAATTTAACGGCAACGCATCGGCGCAACTCATCCTTACGGCTGTATCTGCTGCCGGATGTTTATCCTACGATACCCTAAACATTACTATTGACCCACTTCCTCTTGTACAAACCATCGCCGACACCAGCTTCTGCGGTCAGGCATCATTTTCGCTCGCAACCACGGGCGCAATAAATTATAGCTGGACACCACCCGGAAATTTATCTAACCCAAATATCGCTTCACCCCAGTTTACCGGTACGTATCCTTTTAACCAGGTACTTCATGTGCAGGGAACAGATTCCAATGGATGTGTGGGAACTGATTCGGTTCGGATTAGCATCAACCCGGTTCCGTTTGTTGCTACGCTTCCTGATACAACAGTTTGCGACGGCGCGGTTCTAAATCTCTCCTCCATCAGTGATGCCAACCAATTTTCCTGGTTACCGGCTAATGCAGTTTCATCTCCCAACATACTAAGTCCGGTATTTGTATCTCATCATGCCGAAACACTTTCCCTAATTGGAACCATATCATCCACCGGTTGTGCTGATACGGCCACCGTAAATATCCAGATTGCCGCATCACCCCTGGTACAAACCATCAACAATTTTACTTCCTGTACCAATGGGCCATTCAATTTAACCACTATCGGAGCAATTTCCTATCAATGGCAACCGGTTTCAAATCTGGATAACCCGCATATCGCCTCGCCCGTTTTCACTTCGCCTTCTGCCGGAAACTATACATTTTATGTAACAGGATATTCGGTGGATGGATGTGAGGGGAAGGACAGCGTAACCATTTCAACCGGCGAAAAGCCGGTATTTAATGCTCCGGCTCAGCCCCAACCTCAATGTGCCGGTTCACCGGTACAATTGAATGCCTTTAATGGAAACAACTATACCTACACCTGGTCGCCTGCAGTTGCCATTAATAATGCCCATATTTATAATCCGGTTGTTTCGCCGCTTTTACAAACCACCTATACCCTCACTATTCACGATGCTTTTTGCTTGTATGATTCAACCTTCTCAATACCTGTAAATGTTTTGCCCAGGCCCAATTTGCAAGTTTCAAAATCGAATGACATAGATTGCCTTCATTCATTTGCCAGTCTGAACAGCAGTGGATCATCCAATTATTCCTGGTCGCCTGCAGCCGGGCTTTCTGATGCAAATATCCCTAATCCCATTGCTACGCCATTGCATACAACAAGCTATATAGTTACCGGTTACAATGCTTCCGGATGCAATGCCCGGGATACGGTTACTGTATTTGTAAAAGGAGGGCCGTATTTCCAATTCAACATTCCAAACTCCTTTACCCCTAATGGCGATAACCTGAACGATTGTTTTGGGGTAAGGTATTGGGGACAGGCCAGTAAATTCCATCTCATTATTTTTAACCGGTATGGAGAAACCGTTTTTGAAACCCGCTCGAAAGACCAGTGCTGGGATGGAAATTTTAAAGGAAAACGTGCCCTGGCAGGAAATTATGTCTTTCACTTAACCGCTGATACCCCCTGCGGGAAGGTTGATAAAAAGGGAAATGTTTTATTAATTCGTTGATATCATTTCTAAAAACAGCTTCAACGCCGTTTCTTTGTTCTTATCCAGACAGTAATCAATATTCTTAGTAAAATAATATTGCAAATCGTAGTGTGTGTACCCAATGGTTGTAACAATATCGGGGATATGATCCAACCCAAACTGGTTCACCTTATTAAATTCAGATACAAAAGGTGCCGGTAACTCTTTATTGGCAATCCATGCGGCAAAAAGAAAAGGAAGGCCGGTGAATTCTTTCCATGCCGTTCCCAGGTCGTAAATGTATTTGGAATGCCTTCGTTGAAGAAAGGCGCGGTCGCCAATGACCAACCCAGCGGTAGTTCCCGAAATCCGATTTTCATAACCGGGATAGGCTGGAATCCATTGGGGGTTTCTCCTCCAATAATTTTGAAATAATACTTTTAAAAGGGCCACGGAGCTTCGGCTTTGATAGTCGAGCAGTACCTCCTTTATTTCCTCTAAGGGTACCTCACTAAACAGGCAAACGGTAGCTACTTCCCCATCGCAGCCAATCCCGTATTGGGTAACAATTTGTGCCTCTTTAACCTGAGGGATCACCGCCACCGGCACCAGACCTACATCAATTTTACCAGCAACTAAATCAGCCGCTATCGCCGAAGGATAATCGATGATTAACTCGGCGTCTTCTTTTAACATTCCCCGACGCATTCCGTAAAGCAAAGGAAGGGCATTAAGATAGCTCACACTACCTACCCGAATCTTATCTTTCAAAAAGCTTTTAATTAAATAGGTTATTTTTAGGGCTGCAAAAATACGAACGAAAAGCTGATATGCCCGTATGGGAGTAATCCAACAACAAGGAACCAAATCGTCCATTTTTCTGCTTATTGGCTTTATAATAGGCGCAATAAACACGGTCTTTCTTTTTCCCAAAGTGTTTAGCCAGGCAGAATATGGTTTAACCCGGGCCTTAATTGATACGGCCACTATCCTTTCATCTCTGGCTACCCTGGGCACGTTACCTGTCATTTACAAGTTCTATCCATTTTACCGGTCGTACACCAGGCCGAAAGAAAATGACCTGCCTTTTATTACGGCTGTAATTTGCCTGATTGGGTTTGCCATGATTTGTTTAACGGGTTACATCTTCCGGGATTTTATTATTCGCAAACTGGGTAAATCGCCCTTGTTTGCCGAAAATTTTGACCTCATTTATCCGTTCACTTTTTTAATGCTGGCTTATGCCTGGATGGAGTCTTTTGGATGGAGTTTCAAAAAAACGGTAACTACCAACTTTTTACGGGAAACCGGTATTCGCGTGCTTACTACCCTGTTGATTTTATTAGTGGTGTTTAATGTTATCAGCCACGGCATGTTTATGAACCTGTTCAGCCTGTTGTACCTGATCCCGGTCCTGGTTTTGTTTCTTGTTTTAGTTTCCAGCCGGCAATGGAAATTTAATTTCAGGATCAGTAAGGTTACCCGGCGGTTTAAATCGAAGATGATTGCCTTTGGCCTTTTTGTATTTGGAGCCAGCTTTTTAAATATTGCTTCCAAAACGGTTGATTCCTTTATGATTATCGGGTTAAAAGGATTGGAGCAAACCGCTGTATTTACCATTGCCTCCTACCTGGTGGCTTTCATGGATCTGCCGTTGCGAAGTATTAATGCAATTGCCACTCCGGTATTAGCGGAGTCCTGGAAGGAAAAAAAGTACGACCAGATCCAAAACATATATCACAAAAGCACGGTAACCCTGCTGGTTTCGGGACTGTTGATCTATTTTGGAGTATTACTCTGCATTCACGATCTGGTAAGTTTTCTTGATGCAGAAGAATGGAAAGAAGTGCCCACTATTGTAGCTATTATGGGATTAGCCAAACTGATTGACCTTGGTACCGGAGTAAACGGGTTGATTATTGGTACATCCATTAATTGGAAATTCGATTTCTGGACCAATGTATTGCTTACGTTGATGGCATTCCCTCTGAACTTTTTTATGATCAAAGAATTTGGCATTGTAGGGGCGGCCATATCAAATCTGGTGGCGCTTTGTATATTCAATTTTGTGCGGTTTCTGTTTATTTTCCGGAAATATGGATGGCAGCCTTATAGCTTTTCCCACCTTAAAGTAATAATGGTAGGGTTAATCATATTTCTGCTGGTATGGGCGATTCCCCAAATGAGTAATATTTATATTGATGCCATTTTCAGGGGAGTGCTGTTTGCCGGGATCTATATCCCTGCCATGCTGCGGATGAACGTTTCAGACGACTTTAACAGCGTGGCTACAAAAATATGGGGCAGGCTGAGACGTAGGCCAAAACGCTGATCCATTTTTCTATCCTAACTTTGCCAAATGCAGCTTGACCCCCTTTTGGCAATTTCCCCCATCGATGGCCGGTACCGTAAATCAACCCAAAATCTTTCGGCCTATTTTTCCGAATTCGCCCTTATCCGTTACCGTGTGGTGGTGGAAATGGAATACTTTTTTGCCTTGGAAGAAAGCAGGTTCTTCAAACTTTCTTCCGAAATCAAAAGAAAATTCAGGGAAGTAATCACGGGGTTTAATATAGAAGATGCCATCCGGATCAAAGAATTGGAATCGGTTACCAACCACGACGTAAAAGCAGTGGAATACTTTCTCAAACAAAAATTGGAAGAATTGGGAGCCGGGCAATATGCTGAGTGGATACACTTCGGACTTACCTCACAGGACATCAACAACACAGCCTTTCCCCTGCTTTGGAAGGATTGTATGGAGTATGAATACCTCCCGGCGCTGCTAAACCTGCAGGCACAAATTAAATCGCTTGCCACGAAATGGAAATCTATACCTATGCTTGCCCGCACCCATGGCCAACCCGCTTCCCCTACCCGTTTGGGTAAGGAGCTGATGGTGTTTGTTGAACGCATCGAAAACCAAATTCAGCTTTTCAGTTTTATTCCTTTCTCCGCAAAATTTGGCGGAGCCACCGGTAATTTTAATGCGCATGTAGCCGCTTTCCCAAAAACAAACTGGATAAAGTTTGCCAATAGCTTTTTAGAAGATAAACTGGGTCTGCAAAGGCAACAATACACCACCCAGATCGAACATTACGATGGATTGACAACACATTTTGATGCCATTAAACGGATGAATACCATCCTTATTGATTTTTGCCGGGATATCTGGACATACATCAGCCTGGAATACTTCAAGCAAAAACTTAAAAAGGGAGAAGTGGGAAGCAGCGCCATGCCGCATAAAGTGAACCCTATCGATTTTGAAAATGCGGAAGGGAACCTGGGAATGGCAAATGCCATTTATGAACATCTTTCTGCCAAATTACCCGTTTCGCGGCTCCAGCGCGATTTAACCGATAGTACCGTGCTTCGAAATGCCGGAGTGCCTCTGGGGCATACCCTGATCGCCATTCAATCCATTGAAAAAGGGCTTGGAAAGTTAGTGCTCAATGAGCCGAAATTAATTGCAGATCTCGATCAAAACTGGGCCGTGATAGCCGAAGCCATTCAGACTATTTTACGAAGAGAAAATTACCCTAAGCCGTATGAGGCGTTAAAAGAATTGACAAGGGGGAAGGCTGGTATTGACAAAAAGGCGATTCATATATTTATCGACGGTTTAAAAATTCCTGCTGCCATTAAAAAAGAACTGAAGTCAATTTCGCCACAAAATTATTTGGGAAATTAACCCCTGAAATTTCTACCTCATTTGTGTTAGCCTCTTCGTGCATT
>CAZYKA010000039.1:0-20201 GCA_964647915.1 uncultured Ferruginibacter sp.
ATTTTACCCGAAGATGCAAGGAAATTAAAAGAATTCAGGCATCCGGATTTCTTTGGAATCATGCTCGACAGGCTGTTTGATAAAAAACCGGGAATAAAAGATATGTCGCTCATCCTTCGGTTTAGAGAAGGGTTACGGATGGTTTAAGCAGGCTGTTAAATTTTTTATCTCTGCTTAAAACTGGCCAAAGAAAAGTAAATTGCAACAGTAATACAACAATGAAAAAAAATTTACTTCTGTCGGGACTGCTTTTTTTTGCAATTCTCTTTCCTTTTGTAACTTCTGCCCAGAAATCCAATAATAGTGCAGAAAAACCTGTCTCCGGTCATTTTGAAATTAGTGGCATCGCCCTCGGTGTGGCAGATGGAACTTCTCTCTCTCTATATAATGGCACCAGTGGAGTGCCAGAATCCTCCACCACGGTGCAAGGTGAAAAATTTTCTTTTACCGGATCGGTACCAACACCCGAACCTAAGGTAATCGTGATGGATAATAAACCACCCTACCTGACCTTCTTTGTGGAAAACCGACCCCTGGAAATAAAATTTACAGGTCACGATTTTAAAAATGCAAGTGTAAAGGGCTCCGCGTCGCAGGATGAATATGCGATCCTTGCTAAAATCCTGGACAAATATTCTCCCGTTTTTATTCAGGATGGAAATGCAGATGAGGCTATGAAGAAACAGGCCGCATCGGAGATTGCTCATTATGTAAGCAAACATTATTCCTCCTTTACGGCGCCACTTGCTTTGTTCCGGTATTTCCAGGCAAGCCAGGATGCGATAGCAACAGATTCCCTGTTTGAAAAAGTTTCACCTCCTGTGAAGGATGCTGTACTGGGAAAGTCGCTTGCTAAGACCCTGGGCGAATTAATGCGCAACCCCATTGGAAAAACAGTACCGGATTTTACCCAGAATGATCCTGACGGAAAGCCGGTTAGTTTAAAATCTTTCCGTGGTAAATATGTGTTAGTTGATTTTTGGGCTAGTTGGTGTGGCCCCTGCAGGCAGGAAAACCCCAATGTGGTGAACGCTTATAATAAGTATAAAAATAAAAATTATACCGTTTTGGGGGTATCGTTTGATAAAAGTAAACAACCCTGGTTAGACGCCATTAAGAAAGATAATCTTACCTGGACCCATGTGAGCGACCTACAGGGATGGGCAAATGCAGTGGGGCAGCAGTTTAATATTACTTCTATTCCCCAGAATTTCCTGATAGACCCCAACGGTATATTAATTGGTAAAAATCTTCGCGGCGCCGATCTGGAAGCTAAATTGGCCAGTATTTTCGGGTATTAATTTCAGTAAAGTTTATTGAGCTGGCGGCAGAATCTGTGCAGTTTGCTTTTATCCTAAGTTTGTGGCACACGAACTATTGGAGGTAAAATTATTGCTGTATTTATAATTAAGATACATGATCCCTGCATTTGAAAATGGGATTAATAAGGCCTCAAATTGCAGCAACCGTATCCGTTTAGTATGCAAATGTCTGGGGAGATTTAATGTATGGATGAATTAAATTCCAACCCCGCCACTGTTCGTAGTATGCGAGCTTGGCCAGGTATATTACCATTGTTTTATTTTAAGTAGCAATTCCGTATCGAATCAATTTGGAGGTTAGGGGACTCCTCCAATCAATATCCGTTCAATTTGATTTATGAGTTAGGAATGAGGGGATGCAACTTTAGTTATTGAAAATTTGAAAATAAAAAGTTTTAAATCCCTTTGCTGCCCCCTCCCCGGGGGTAAAAATAGGAGAGGGAAAAATTTGAACAAAGAATTTTGACTAATTTAAATTAAATAGTGCTTAAATTTATTTAGCCACCAATGCATGGGAAGAACCATTCTAATTTGGGGTTTACGAACCGAAGCAAATGAAATCTTTTTGTGTGTAAAGAACCCCCCATTACGATGAAATGAATGAACAAAACTGTCTCCGTTACTACTCCTGCCCTTTGGTTTCGAAATAGGCGGTAATTATACAATTAAATAGCGCCAGCTTGTACCAACTGTCGTTTATACAATTGTACCGTATTTTCCAGACCAAAATAAATGGCATCACAGATAAGGGCGTGACCAATGGAAACCTCAAGGAGGCCAGGAATATTTTCTGCAAAGTATTTGAGGTTATGCAAATCAAGGTCATGCCCGGCGTTAATTCCCAGGCCGGCTTCGTTGGCCGCCCATGCGGCTTTTTTATAAGGGGCCAGTGCTAATTCCTTATTACTGTTCGCATATCCGTTAGCGTAAGCCTCCGTGTATAGCTCCACCCGGTCGGTACCGGTTTGTGCTGCCGCTTTTATCATTTCAGTATTGGGGTCAATGAAAATGGAAACCCGGATTCCTGCTTCTTTAAACCGCCCAACGGTTTGTTTTAAGTAGGTAGCATGTTGGATGGTATTCCATCCATGGTTACTGGTAATTTGTCCTTCTGTATCAGGAACCAGGGTAACCTGGTTGGGTTTTGTTTCCAGTACAAGGTCAATAAATTTTTGTTCTTTAGGGTTGCCTTCAATATTGAATTCTGTACGAAGAACCTGCTTCAGGTTACGTACATCTTCATACCGGATATGCCTTTCATCGGGGCGGGGATGCACTGTAATTCCATTTGCACCAAAATTTTCAATATCGATGGCAGCCCTAATGATATCCGGGTTATTATGTCCGCGGGCATTGCGGAGAGTAGCCAGTTTATTGATATTAACCGAAAGTTTTGTCATGGTGCTTCTTACCTTCTGAATTTTTCAATATGGGTTACTGAAGGAGGAACAAAGTTACCGGGCGTTCAGTTCATTTTAAATTTTTAGGGTATGGAAATTACAGGGCGGTTGAAATTTCGGATTTGGTTTTTGGAGAAATAAAAAAGGCAGGACCCGGCCTGCCTTTCAATGTTCGAATTAAAATATTAATAGCGGTACATATCCGGTTTAAATGGCCCTTCCTGAGGGATGCCAAGGTAGGCAGCTTGTTCGTTGGAGAGTACATCCAGTTCTACCCCTATTTTAGAAAGGTGTAAACGGGCCACCTTCTCGTCGAGGTGCTTTGGCAATACATAAACTTTATTTTCGTACTTACTGTGGTTTGTCCATAACTCAATTTGAGCCAGGGTTTGGTTTGTAAAGGAATTACTCATTACAAAGCTTGGATGGCCGGTGGCACATCCGAGGTTTACGAGTCTTCCTTCAGCCAGTACAATCACTTCCTTCCCATCAATGCTATATAGGTCAACCTGCGGTTTGATGGTATCTTTTGTATGGCCATAGTTTTTATTCAGCCAGGCCATATCAATTTCAATATCAAAGTGGCCGATGTTGCACACAATGGCTTTATCTTTCATGGCACGGAAATGTTTTTCTGTAATAAGATCCCGGCAACCACTTGCGGTAACAACAATATCTGCTTCTTTAACTGCATCTGCCATTTTCTTTACTTCGAAACCATCCATGGCAGCCTGTAAGGCACAAATTGGATCAATCTCGGTAACGATTACACGACAACCGGCACCAGAAAGGGAGGCAGCAGAACCTTTACCCACATCGCCATAACCGCCAACTACCGCTACTTTACCGGCAAGCATTACATCGGTAGCGCGGCGAATGGCATCAACCAGCGATTCTTTACATCCGTATTTATTATCGAACTTAGATTTGGTAACAGAGTCGTTTACATTAATGGCAGGCATAGGAAGGGTTCCTTTTTCCATGCGTTCGTAAAGGCGATGAACACCGGTGGTAGTTTCTTCGCTAAGTCCCTTTATGTTGGGAACCAGTTCCGGATATTTATCCAATACTATATTGGTGAGATCGCCCCCATCATCTAAAATCATATTTAACGGGCGTTCCGGACTTCCGAAAAATAAAGTTTGTTCGATGCACCAATCGGCTTCTTCAATCGATTGCCCTTTCCATGCATACACTCCGATACCGGCTGCCGCAATAGCCGCAGCGGCCTGGTCTTGGGTAGAGAAGATATTGCAACTGCTCCATTTTACTTCTGCACCCAGGGCTACCAGGGTTTCGATTAGAACGGCAGTTTGAATAGTCATGTGCAGGCAGCCTGCAATACGCGCCCCCTTAAGCGGTTGCGATGCAGCATATTCCTTACGGATCGCCATCAGTCCGGGCATTTCAGCCTCAGCTAATCTGATTTCTTTACGACCCCATTCGGCCAGGCTCATATCTTTAACCTTATGGGCCAGGTTAAAATCAATACCTTTTTCGGCAATTGTTGACATATTTATTATTTTAGGCTCCAAAGGTAAATCTTGTACTGTTAAATCCTACATTTATATTATATTATGGAATAAATGATAAAAATTATCTTATTTCACAGGATAAATATTGTAAAACGGTGAGTTATGAAGGCAAAAAAGGAAGATAACCCTAATCGATTTGAACCAGTTGACAAAACCGATCTGGAAATTTTAAAAATCCTGCAACAGAATGCGCGGGCTACGGTTAAGGAAATTGCTCAAAGAGTCCATTTGAGTACCACGCCGGTACACGAAAGGATTAAACGCCTGGAGCAATCGGGGGTAATAAAACAATATGCCGCCCTGCTCGATCATACAAAAGTTAACCGGGGGTTAATGGTCATCTGTTATGTTTCATTAAAAGAACATAACCGGAATGCAGGTTCGAAATTTATTAAGGCACTTAACGAATTGCCGGAGGTTATTGAATGTTACAATATTTCGGGTGAATATGATTTCATGTTGAAAGTAGTGGAAGCCAACATGGATAGCTACTACAATTTTCATGTAAATAAACTTAGTCAGATCGAGAATATGGGAAACGTGCAAAGTGTTTTTGTGATGGGTATTATCAAACAAACCCATCAGGTACTTTGGTAACAAAATTTACTTCCTTGCCAATATCCCGGAATTGGAGAAAGGGCCCTCATTGAACCGAAGCAGATCCAAACATAAAGGAAAGAATAAAAACCCATCGAAATTAAATCCCTATTTAGAGGGTAATGGCATAGAACTCACTGGGGCATCCCACACAGCCTTCCAGTCGTTGTTTATTTTCTTCCAATACACCAGATAATTCCCGCTATCCGAAAAAGCGGGTATAGGGGATTTGTCTGCCGGTGTAAATGTCAGCGTATATTTCCCCCATTCAATGGCCAAAGGCCCGTTTGCTTTCACATCCTGGGTTTGAAGTGAAAAATCAACTGCCCCAAATTGAAACAATTGGTTCCAGTTATTCCGAATACTGTCTTTCCCAATAAGGGGTTTATTGTTGGGAGGAAATTGGATAATATCATTCGCCATATATTTAAGAATAGAATCGATTTGCTTGGCTTTATACCATTTTTCAATTTGTAAATTATTTTGGATGATGGCTTCTTTTGCTTTAGCAGATTCATTGTCTATTCGCTTTTGCATGTCGCTTTCTGTTTCCATTTTTGTATGGCAGGAAAGTACCGGTAACAGGAAAATGAAAAAAAGGAAAGGATTGAATTTCTTTTTCATTTTTATTTTTTTTAAAGGTTATGAAGGGATTTTAATTATTCGAAATAGATAAAAATTTAATTCAGGACTTCTTAAAAATATCCACCAGTGGTGGCAGGGCTGTTGCGGAATATATTTAAAAGTTTAACAGGATAAAACATATTTAGAGGAACCATTTAAAAAAAATAACCAGGGGTGTTTTACCTTACCAGGATACGCAGGTTGGGGGCAGTCAGGATGCGCCCTTTCCCATCTTTTACATACACATCAAAGAAAAACAATTCTTCTCCCGGCTTCAATTCCTCAGAAACCTGCTTTATCCAAATGGGAGGAAGCGGGCTGTTACGAAATAAAGAGGATACCATCGTAGAGGAGGGGATGGGCTTACCGGTTTTTTCATCTTCAATATAGGCTACCCGCTTATAAACAAAATTATAGGAACTGATGTCATATTTATTCCCGGCTGCGTCGGATATGGCAAGTGAAAGTGGAATCAGTTTTTTAGCTTCATCTACCGTCATTTTTGCAGAATCGATACCATTGCCCCATTTGGTAAATAGCCTGGGCGGCTTATATTTTTCAGCATTTGTTTTCTGTGCCTGCCCCGGAATTACTGTTATCATTAATACGAAAAGGATAGAAAGGTGCACCCAATTTTTCATTTCCTGAATTTTGGCATGAAGCTAATGAAACTAGGCACTTTTGAAAGCATATTTAACAATTACAGGGTGTCCAGGCTGTTCTCGATAATGCTGATTTTAGCCCTTGCATCCGATTGTTTTTTTCTTTCTAAAGCAATTACCTCCGGCCTGGCATTTGCAACAAATTTTTCGTTAAGTAGTTTTTTTTCAACGGAAGCCAGGAACCCTTTCAGGTAATCGAGTTCCTTTTGCATTTCTTCCTTTTGCTTGCCTGCATCTACCACCTGGTCCGATTTAATATAGAATTTATCTTTTCCGATCAGGGCGGCATGCGACCCCTTTGGGCCTTCATAAAAATGAATGGCGGAGGCGTTAACCTGTTTTTGGAGGATATCCAGGACGCCCTGGTAATTTTCTGCTGTTTCGGATTGGATGAAAAGTTCAATCGGTTCCTTTGGCTTTAATTGTAATTTATTACGGATATCCCTTATTCCGGAAATAGCCTGTTTCAGTAATTCCGCTTTATAGGTAATATTTAAGTCCGCATTACCGATTGGTTCCCCTTGTTTTACACAAAGGTCTATTTCCCTTTTCTCCAGGTGATGGTAAATTTCTTCCGAAATAAAAGGCATAAAGGGATGAAGCAATTGCATCAATTCAGTGAAATACTTTCGTGTGGCCTTTATAGTTAGATCTGAGGCCGGTAATTCGAAGCCGGGCTTTACCCATTCGAGGTACCAGGAGCAGAAATCGTCCCAAATCAGGGAATATATAACCTTCAATGCTTCCGATAAACGGAACTGCTCGATTAGCGAATCCACTTCCATGTGAGCCTCGGCCAACCTGTTACCAAACCACGAAATGGCAAATTGCTGATCCCTAATTTCTGTGGTTTCACTTTGCCGGGCCTCCCACATTTTCACCAGTTTGAGGGCATTCCACATTTTATTGTTGAAATTTCGCCCTTGTTCGAGGCTGCTTTCATCAAACAACAAATCATTTCCTGCAGGGGAGGATATCAGGATGCCAAACCTTACGGCATCAGCACCGTATTTGTCGATGAGGGCAAGGAGATCGGGGGAGTTGCCCAGACTTTTGCTCATTTTTCTTCCCTGCTTATCGCGTACAATACCGGTGAAATAAACGTCTCTAAAGGGGATTTGGTGCATGAACTCTTCTCCTGCCATAATCATACGCGCTACCCAGAAAAAGATTATTTCGGGTGCGGTTACCAGGGTATTGGTGGGATAATAGTATTTTATTTCTTTATTTCCCGGGTTGGATAATCCCTTAAATACTTCGAAGGGCCAAAGCCAGCTCGAGAACCAGGTATCGAGGCAGTCCTCATCCTGTTTAAGTTTTATATGGATATCAGCCCCGCCAAAAATTTCATAATACTTTTCATAGGCTTCATTTTCATTTAGGGCCACTACAAAATTTCCATCGCCATCGTACCAGGCCGGTATCCGGTGCCCCCACCACAGTTGGCGGCTCACACACCAGTCTTTGATGTTTTCCATCCAATGCCGGTAAAGGTTCTTGAATTTGGGTGGATGAAATTGTATTTGACCATCCATCACATCCGATAGCGCTTTTTGCGACAGATCCTTCATGCTTAACCACCATTGCAGGCTAAGCCTTGGCTCTACTACTGCATCGGTACGTTCGCTGTAACCTACTTCACTGGTATAATCTTCTGTTTTTACCAGGTATCCTTTGGCTTCCAGTTCGGGCACAATTTGCTTTCGTGCCTCAAACCGGTCGAGGCCGATATAAATCTGGGCCGATGGGTTGAGCGTGCCATTATCATTAAAAATATCAACAATTTCCAGGTTGTGTTTTTGCCCAAGCTGGTAATCATTCATATCATGGGCAGGAGTAACCTTGAGGGCACCGGTGCCAAAATCGGTGGTTACATAATCATCGGTAATGATTGGGATTTTCCTGCCAATCAGCGGAACGATGGCAAATTTACCATGCAGGTGCTTGTACCGGTCATCCTTCGGATTTACACAGATGGCGGTATCGCCCATGATGGTTTCGGGGCGAACCGTGGCAATTGTTATCGTTTCTCCGTTACCGTTATCAATACCATATTTCAGGTAATAGAGTTTCTGCTTCGTTTCTTTCCGGATTACCTCCTCATCACTTAAGGCGGTTAACGCTTTTACATCCCAATTGATCATTCGCTTCCCACGGTAGATAATACCTTTATTGTAAAGTGCGTTGAAAACCTTTATTACCGATTGGTAATAATCTTCATCCATGGTAAAGTTGGTGCGATTCCAATCGGGACTGCATCCCAGCTTTTTTAATTGTTGAAGGATAATGCCTCCGTATTTATTTTTCCATTCCCAGGCATAACTTAAAAATTCATCGCGGCTAAGCGATGATTTGCTGATCCCCTTTTCGCGAAGCATTTGCACCACTTTTGCTTCCGTGGCAATAGAGGCATGGTCGGTACCGGGGACCCAGCAGGCATTTTTCCCATTCATCCTGGCTCGTCGGATAAGAATATCCTGAATGGTATTGTTTAAACAATGACCCATGTGAAGCACCCCGGTAACATTGGGTGGGGGAATTACAATAGTATACGGTTCCCTTTCATCGGGCGTGCTGGAGAAATATCCTTTACTCATCCAGTGTTCATACCATTTATTATCGGTGGAAGCAGGCTCAAAATTTTTACTCAATTCTATCATCTTCAAATTGTTGGTAGGCAAAAATAAGCCATGATAGGGGGTAGAATTAAAAAAGCTGCAGCTATTATACAACACACTAAATAAGTTAGTAAATTGTGCTATATGATGTATTCCATTGTAGATGTGGAAACAACCGGCGGGTCTTCATCTCAAAGCGCCATTACAGAAATTGCTATTTGCCTACACGATGGAAATAAGAGGTTGCGGGTTTTTCACAGCCTGGTTAATCCGGGGCATCCTATTCCTCCGTTTATAACCCGAATTACAGGGATTGATGATGCCATGGTGATGAATGCACCCTATTTTGAAGAGATAGCTGCAGAGGTATTTTCCTTGTTGAAGGATAACATATTTGTAGCGCACAATGTGAGTTTCGATTATTCTTTTCTAAAGCAATCATTGAAGGATTCCGGCTTTCTGCTCCAGGTTCCCAAATTGTGTACGGTGAGGCTGGGCCGTAAGATTTTTCCGGGTCTTTCTTCATATAGTTTGGGTAATTTCTGTGAAAGCATGGGAGTTGAAATAAATAACCGCCACCGGGCGATGGGAGATGCTTTGGCCACCTCGGTTTTGTTTGAGAAAATGTTGCGGGAAAAAGGCCCGGCGTTCATTCATACCATGCTCAAATAAAGGGAATATTTAAATTGGGTTTAAATTTCCAACCAAGGCTTTGCAGGTTATTGATACATCAGGAAGTGACAAAAACTTACCCCTTATGGCCGATCAGATGATCAGGCAGCATACATTTCGATGGTAGCTCCTATTTTTCGTTCGGTAATAGCGTCGCACATAGGTTTCAATTCGTCGTACCCTCCATTTTTTACGGCATATTTGCCTTTAAAATGAATAAACAGGGCGCATTGCTCAGCTTGTTCGGGGCTGTGTTTGCAAATATCAACCAGGGTCTCAATAACCCAGTTAAAAGTATTTACTTCATCATTCCAAACAACAAGAGAAAAATCCGATTGGAGGGATGTGGCAATTTTACATTCCTGTTCTGTATTGGTTTGGTGGGATGGATTAGGTTGTGCCATGTGGCAAAGGTAACAAGGATTTCAGAAACCCATATAAAAGTGGAAAGGGAGCAGAATGCCCCCTTTCTAAAAAAACGAATCGGTAAAAAGACTTAACTGTTCTCAAGGTTGGGAGCGTTCACCGGTTTTCTGATTTTATTATCCAGAGAAAGGTAACCTCCTCCTTCAATGAAGAATACGATCACCAGTACCAGCATCAGAAAGGAAAGTGGTAATTCTGCCTGGTTCATTTTACCAGGTTCCGTATTCATATTCACAAATACGATAGCCCCCACAATTATTGGAATTTGGACCAGTGCCATAAGCCGGGTGAGCAGACCCACTAAAATCAGCGCACCACCTATTATATGTACCCAGGGCAGTATTTTAACCATCCACGCAAGGCTTTGCAGGGTTTTTGATCCGGCAAAATAGGCTTCAAGCTGGTCAAAATGAAGAAGAAAGTCAATGCCCTTATAAATTAGGCAGATCCCGAGTACCACACGAAGAATGACTACCCATTTGGGGACTCTTTTCCCGGAGATATCGCTTTGGTGAAGTAAACTCATGTTGTAAGGTTTTAATTGATGACTTAAATTAACATTTTTTTTACAATTTGTAAAATTTTAAAAATAAAATTTCAGACAATGTGTTGAAAATGACAGGAAAAGATTCAAAAAAATTTTGTCGGAATTGTTGAAACCCTATCTTTGCCCTCCCAAAATAAGGGAGCATAGCTCAGTTGGTTTAGAGCATCTGCCTTACAAGCAGAGGGTCCGCGGTTCGAGCCCGTGTGCTCCCACAGAAAAGGTCGCCCGTTGATGGCGGCCTTTTTAATTTTTAAGGTGTGAATTAAGGAAAATGATATTATTTTGGCTGCCTCCATTTTCATCCTGAATTATTTTTTAGTTCGCAAAATATTATCCGAAAATCAGAAATAACGGGTTAGGTTGGCAGGGTGAAAATCTGTTATATATTCGGGTGATTTAACTGATAGAATTCCTCTCTTTTTTTTATTTCTTGCATTCATATTGGATAAGACTCGCTTGAAAATCAGGGAGATATGACAACTTTATTATTTTAGTTTCAGAAAAGTTTGCAATTCAGCAGGGGAGGGTATTATATTTGTGTGTCCGTACAATATATATTATCCCATTTTCCTTCGAAAGCCAGGCTGCTTATTGCCGATTTCCTTTCTCCTTTTTTTCATTTGAATCTTACCTCCATTACCACTATTCTTTAAAAACCTAAGGTCCAGTTATTGCCATTGGCACCTGTGGAAGACTTGCAAGAGCAATTATTGCGGCTTGTAGTTTAACCATTTTGGCCTCCGCCGAAAAAAACCTTAGGAATGAAAACTAATTTACACTTCTGGTTGCGCAATTGCGAAACAAAAATATACCACAAAATTTTTGGGGTAATCCTGTTAATGGCTTCGGTAATATTTACGAATGCCCAAACAACACAAACTATTTCAGTTTCAGGAAGTGGGAGTTGGGTGGTACCAACTGGTGTTACAAGCATAGATGTTGAATGTTGGGGTGGCGGGGGCGCCGGGGGTACCAGAACCAATAATGGTGCCGCAGGTGGGGGAGCCGGAGGGGCGTATGCAACTTCCACAATTTCCGTAACACCGGGTTCTATAATAAATTATTATGTTGGCGCGGGTGGAATTGCCGGAACCTCGCCTTCGAATGGGGAGGATAGCTGGTTTAGTACAAGCACCACCGTTATGGCTAAAGGTGGCCCCAGCGCAGGTACCAATACCACTACCGCTGCTACAGCACCTGTTGCCGGTGCAAGTATCGGAACTACTGTTTATAAAGGCGGGAACGGCCGTAATGGGAATACTTCGGGTACCGATTATGGTGGAGGCGGAGGATCTTCGGCAGGTACAGGTGCCGGTGGGAATAATGCCATCAACCAGAATGGCGCCAATGCTCCTGCCGGTGGTGGTGATGGAGGAGATGGTAAATATCAATTCCAGGGTAATGGAACTGCTGGCAATAGCCCGGGAGGCGCCGGGGGGGGCGCATTACGAACTTCCGGTACCCGATATGGGGGTGATGGGGGCGGAGGCCAGATTAAAATTACCTATACTGCTTTAACTTATAAAAGTCAGTTGGTTGGTTCAATCAATTACGGATCTTCAACCTGGTGTTCGGGCGATACCCGAAATGTGAGTGTGGAAATTAAAAATGTGGGTACTGCCACCTGGAACAGCAGCCCGGGCGTTATTAATGTAGGCATTAAATGGAATACCAATGGGGGGAGTTGGGCCGATTACCACATCCGGGTATCAGCCGGAATTGTGGCTCCGGGAAGTTCGGTCATATACCTGATCCCCATTACTGCATCTAACCACGATGGTGTTTCGTATACCACCCCATTGGCAGCCGGCACCAATAACCTTACTATTGATGTGGTGTATGAAGGCGTATCCTGGTTTGGCGATAATAACAATGGGGTAGGACCGGGTAACATAAAATTTGTTTCACCCAATATCAACATCATTACTATCCCAACCGGAGTTTCTGCCACAGGTTCTCCCAACCCGGTTTGCCTGGGTTCTACTTTAACTTTAAATGCTTCAGCTACCAATGGAAGTTCATGGGCATGGACGGGCCCCAATGGGTTTACCAGCAACGATCAAAACCCGGCTATTCCTAATTTTGGAGCTGCTAACGTGGGGGTATATACGCTAACAGCAGGCAATGCATGCGGATCTGCTTCACCTGTAAGTACGGCTACTATAAATTACCAGGATCTTCCGGTTTTGTCGGTTCCACCATCCGTTTGTATGGGTAGCACGGTAAATGTAACCCCCGCGTCGGGAGGTACATGGGTTAGCAATAGCCCGTTGGTGGCATCTATTACCAATGCCGGATTGGTATCCGGTCTCTCCGCCGGAACTTCCGATTTTACATTTACTGAAACCGCTACAGGTTGTAGCAATACCAGCAGCCCAATTACAGTAAATACGCGGCCTTCGGCAACTCTTACTTCCGCTTCTATTTCAGTGTGCAGTAATAATACCAGCACTAATATCACCGGAAATGTAATTGCTTCAGGAAGCTGGACCCTTACACTGAGTGATGGTTCATCTACCTCTGGGTCCGGAAGCGGGGCATTCTCCATTCCGGTTTCCCCATCTGCTACCATCACCTATAGCATTACCAGTCTAACAGATGCTCTTTGTGCTTCTCAGCCTTCCGATTTATCCGGGTCTGTAACGGTTACGGTTAACCAGGAAGTTCAAATTACCGTTCAACCCCAGGCTACCCAATCTGTTTGCTCCAGTTTCCCTGTAAGTTTTTCTGTTTCCGCTACCGGAACCGGCCTAATGTATCAATGGTATTTTGGGGCAACGCCGTTAACCGATGGCGGAAATATTTCGGGTGCACAAACCTCCACCCTTAGTTTAAGCCAGGCCGCCATTTCAGATGCGGGAGCCTACCATGTGGTGGTATCGGGCACCGCACCCTGCGCTCAGGTGGTTTCGGATGATGCCGTTTTGAATGTATCCCAGGATATCCAAATTACCGACCAGCCCGATCCACAAATAAAATGTGTGGGCGAAACCGCTTCATTTAGTGTAGTTGCTACCGGTAGTAATCTGCAATATTTATGGAGGAAGGGCACTGCCCCACTTTCTGATGGAGGAAATATTTCGGGTACTCAATCGGCCACCCTTACCATTTCCAACGTTTCGGCGGCAGATGCGGCCTCAAATTATAATGTGGTGGTGATGGGCGATGGAATTTGCCCACAGGTTATTTCGATAAATGCTTCATTAACCGTGAATCCTATTCCGGATGTAACGGCTTCTATAAGCTCCCAACAAATTTGTAATGGCAGTACAATTTCCTCCATCAGCTTCACCGGTGGAGTAGGTGGAACTACTTTCAATTGGGTAAGGGATAATCCGTCTGTTGCCGGGTCCATTGGGATGTCTGGTGCAGGAACCATCAATGGGAATTTATTACAAAGTGGTACTGTACCCATTACCGTTACCTTTACTATTACCCCGGAAGCTAACGGATGTTACGGCTCTCCTGTAACTTCTACAGTATTAGTAAAACCAACGGCTAATGTTATTCCATCTCTCCCTTCCCAAACCATCTGTAGTGGAGATAATATTACCTCAATATCTTTTACCAGCGACGTTTCAGGTACCAGTTTTGGATGGGTGAGAGATAATCCGGCAGTAACCGGAACCATTGGCAACAATGGCTCCGGAAGTATTAGTGGCACGCTGGTTAACCCAACTGCAAATCCCATCACCGTAACTTTTACCATTACTCCCACCGCTAACGGTTGCGATGGTACGCAAAGCCTGGTTACCGTTTTGGTAAATCCTTTGCCGGTTTCGATAGCCAACCCTGCCAGTCAGAATATTTGCAACAATGCCGGTATTTCAACTATCCTGCTCAGCAGTGCAACATCCGGTTCGGGTTTTTCCTGGACTCGCGATAACCCTCCAGGAATCAGTACTGCCATTCCATCCTCCGGGTCGGGGAATATCAGTGGCAGTTTTTCTAATTCCGGAACGGATCCACAAACCGTTACCTTCAGCATAACAGCTACGGCTAATGGCTGCCCCGGGGCAGTAAGCAATGCCACCGTGGTAGTTAATCCTACGGCAGTTGCTTCCGTAAATACCTCTTCACAAACCATTTGTTCTCAAAGTAACATCAGTACCATTATACCTTCCAGCACCACATCCGGTGCAGGTTTCAACTGGGTTAGAGATAACCTGGCGGTTACTGGTATGGCGGCAAATGGATCAGGAAATATTTCCGGTTCACTTAATAATCCGGGGAATACCCAGGCAACGGTAAATTTCACCATCACCCCGGTGATCAATGGATGTAACGGTACACCGGTAGTTTCTACGGTGCTGGTAGATGCAAAGCCTACCCTTTCCGTTTCACCTTCTTCTCAGTTTGTTTGTTATGGAAATGCGCTTACAAATATTAATGTAAGCAATCCCAATAACGTGGCGGGTACGGTTATTAGTTGGGTTCGGGATAACCCTGCCGGGATCACCACTTCCATTCCAATAAACGGAAGCGGAAATATTTCGGGAACTATTACCAATACTACCTCCTCTAATATTTCAGTAACATTTACGGTTACTGCAACGGCACCCAGCGGATGCGCCACCACATCTGTGGCTACGGTTATTCTTTATCCACAACCTATCGCTCCCGCCATTGATGCTTCGCAAGTAGTTTGTACAGGAAATACTCCTGCTCCTTTTACCGGAACTGCCGCAACCGGAGGTTCGGGAAGCTATACCTACCAATGGCAGTATAGCGCCGATGGAAATGCGCCCTGGACCAATATTGCCGGGGCTAACGGATTAACCTATCAAGCCCCTACCACTTCCAGGTATTATCAGATGGTAGCTACCGATGGGACTTGTGGTTCCATCACTAGTAATATTATTCAAATCAGTGTTTCCAATAATTTTTCTGCCAACTTTAATGCAGATACTCCTCCGGCTAATGCCTTTTGCCCGGGATCCAGTTTTAGTTATACCATTACTTCAGCATCGTTGCGTGGAATATTTAATCCCTCCTCCGGATATGTTCGATATACCTGGTCGGCCAACCCAACTTATGTTAGCGGCCCCTCTAATCCGTATGGTACAACAGAATCGTTTTGGTTTATTATTTGGTTTTATTATTTCGAAGGGAATGCAACCTTCACCTTACAGAACCCGACAAATGCTCCGGTAACAGTTCCTATCACCATCACTCCCAAGCTGTATAATTCATCGGGTAATGTGATTTGCAGCCTTACACCTATCATATTTAATGTCATTATCAATCCAACCCCATCCGTAAACGCAGTTTCAAATCAAACTTTTTGTGCGGGTACCCCCGTTACGCCGGCTTCATTCAGCAGCCCTGTATCAGGTACAACCTATACCTGGACCAACAGCAATTCTTCTATTGGCCTTGCCACCAGCGGATCGGGTAATTTGCCTGCATTTACGCCTTCTAATTTGGGTGTGAATCCCATCAGTGGAAATATTGTGGTTACCCCAACATTCACCAATGCAGGAACAACCTGCACAGGTTCCACAAAGAATTTTACCATTACGGTAAACCCAACGCCAACCGTGAATGCAGTTTCCAATGTGGAAGTATGCAACAACAGCAATGTAAGTGCCACTACCTTTGGAAGCAATGTAAGTGGTGTAACCTATAACTGGACAAACAACACCCCATCCATTGGGCTTGCCGCCAGCGGTTCGGGAAATCTGCCTGCATTCACTGCGGTTAATAATGGATCATCTCCCGTTACCGCTACCATAAGTGTTACCGCTACGTTCACGAACAATGCAGTAAGTTGCCCCGGGCCGGTTCGCAACTTCAGCATAAAAGTTAATCCTGATGTAAACGCAGGCACCATTAGTGGACAGAATACATTCTGCATTGGGCAAACCGCCACGCTAACGAGCAATGGGACAAGTGGTGGTAGCTGGACTTCAGGTTCTAATAGCATTGCTACCATTGATCCTGTAACCGGATTATTAACGGCTATTGGCCAGGGTACCGTTACTATTTATTATACCATTAATACCGGATGTAACAGCCCCCAACAAGCAACCTATTCAATTACGGTAAATCCGGATGCAAACCCGGGAACCATCACCGGCAATTCAAATATGTGCATTGGTGCTAGTGCTTCCTTCAGCAGCAATGGCGATCCGGGAGGCGTTTGGTCATCTTCTGATAACGCAGTAGTATCTGTGAATGCATCTTCGGGAATGGTCACAGCGAATGGCCAGGGCTCTGCAAATATTATTTACACTCCGGCTGGTTGTAATCCAACCACAGCCATATTCAATGTAACCGTTGATCCAAATGCAAATGCGGGTGTGATTAGCGGAGCTGCTGCTTTATGCCCCGGTGGAACTTCGAACTTCAGCAGTACCGGAGATGTGGGTGGCACCTGGTCTAGCTCGCAAATCTCTGTAGCAACGGTCAATGCAGTTACAGGGGAAGTAACTGCAGTAGCACAGGGCTCAACCATTATAAGTTATACGGTTACATCCGGATGTAATACGCCGGTGGTGGCAACCAAAAGTTTAACGGTTAGCCCCAATGCCAATTCAGGTACCATTACCGGAAATGCCAATATGTGCCCCGGAACGAATGCGTTCTTTTTCACCAATGGCGATCCCGGAGGGGTATGGAGCAGTAGCAATACTTCTGTAGCCACTGTAAATTCCGGTACCGGTTTGGTTAGTACAGTTACTCAGGGAACTTGTAATATTATTTATACGGTGAATACCGGATGTAACAGCCCGGTAGCTACAAGTTTTGCATTAACCGTAAAACCTGCAGCACCCGTTACTCCTGGAACCATTACCGGAAATACCAATGTTTGTGCCAGTACCAGTAGCTTTTTTTACTCTATTTCGGCGGTACCCAATGCAACCAATTATATATGGACAGTACCCGCCGGCTGGTCAATAGATGCTGGCCAGGGAACTACATCCATTACGGTTACCAGTGGAACGGCGGGTGGAATTATTACCGTATCGGCCGCAAATTCGTGTGGCAATAGCCCTGTTAAGCAGAAAACGGTTACTGTTATTGCTACCGGAACCTGGACGGGGGTTCAGGATCATGAGTGGCATCACGCCAATAACTGGTGTGGAGGTGTTCCTACCGGGGCCACCAATGTTTCCATACCCGCATCGGCACCAAATCAGCCAAAAATTCACGTTCCTGCATTTGCCAATAACCTGGATGTTAATACCGGAGCTTCTCTGGATGTGGATGATGACCTGAGTTTGTATGGATCAATTACGGCAGATAATAATATTGATGCGGCGGGTGGCTCTATTGAGCTTACGGGTAACTCGGTGCAAAACCTGGGAGCAAATTTGTTTATCAATAATGATTTGCGCGACCTTATAATTAATAATGCAAACACCGTAAACCTGAATGGCAAATTGAATATTTATGGTTCTTTAAGTTTTGGAACAGCGGGATTGATATTAGAAACAAACGACAACCTAACCCTGAAATCAACTAATAGCCGGACTGCCCGGGTTGGGGACTTAACGGGTAAAGTTATCAATGGGAATGTAACGGTAGAGCGGTATATTCCGAATCACTCCAAAGCATGGCAGCATTTGGCAGCACCCTTAACCGGTACTCAAACCATAAACCAGGCATGGCAGGATTCAGCTACTGCACCTAATCAAAACCGTTATCCGGGGTATGGCACTATGCTTACCGGCAATATGTCCAATGCACTCAGTTTAGGGTTTGATGTATATACGCCTACCGGCCCATCAATAAAAGTATATAATCCTGCAACCAATAATTATACCCCGGTACCCAGTACAACGGCTACTCCCTTTGCCAATCCCAATGGATATATGGTGTTGGTACGGGGCGACCGGAGTGTAACTGCCTATAATGCGCCGGCAACTGCAACGGTTATGAGAGCCAAAGGAAGATTATATCAACCTGTAAATGCACCGGCCACTATAAATGTAGGTGCTGGCAAATTTGAATCCATTGGTAATCCTTATGCATCTGCCATAGATTTCTCGATGCTGAACATTACGGGAGGGGTCCAGACTAACTATTTCTATGTGTGGGATCCAAAACTAACCACAACCACAGGTATCGGGGCAAATTCCACATACGGCCTGGGCGGTTTCCAGACTTTCTCCTGGAATGGGGTAGGATTTGATGTAACCCCGGGAGGTGGAAGCTATGCAGGTGGCAATCGAAATATTGAAAGCGGTCAGGCATTTTTTGTTCATGCACCCCTGGCTTCCGGTACGGTATCCTTTAGTGAACAGGCCAAAACATCCGCAACAAATAATGTTTTCAGGGTCTCCGGTAAACCTATACCGCAATTACTTACCAGACTGAATGCACTTACTTCGGCTGGATCTGTTTTGGTGGATGGAACAAGGGTTCAATTTAAGACGGGATATTCAAATGCAGTGGATGCGGGCGATGCCATAAAATTGGTGAATGGAAATGAAAACCTGGGTATTTTAACAGGGGGCAAGAAGCTTGCAATAGAACGCCGGGCCATGGTATTTGATACAGATACCATCCACCTAAATCTTACTCAGGTAAAAGTACAGGCATATCAATTTGAGTTTGTTCCCAGCCTGTTGGATAACCAGTCGCTATCCGCATTCCTGGAAGACCGTTACCTGCATCAAAGAACGATAATCAGCCTTAGTGATACAACCCGAATCAATTTTAATGTAGTGAATGTAGCAGGGTCTTATGCTCCCGACAGGTTCATTATTGTATTCAAAAGGAACCAGGTAGTTATTCCGGAAACCTTAATAAACATTTCTGCGGATAGAAGTTCAGGGCATTCGGTGGATGTGCGCTGGAGCGTGGCCCATGAAAACCTAATTCGGCATTATATGCTTGAAAGGAGTATGGATGGAAATAATTTTGAAGGGGTTGTAAGTACGGATGCCTCAGCTAAGATGAATGGAAACTACCAATCGAATGATCTGAATGCCCTACCCGGATCCTGCTGGTATCGAATTAAAGGAGTGGCAGAGGATGGTTCGGTTTATTATAGCCGTACTGTACAATTACCGGAAGAAACCGTCAATCCTGAAATAAGCGTATACCCTAACCCAATCATGAACGGGAAGGCAAATATTGATTTCATTGGTTTGAATCCCGGGAAATACAGTGTAATGCTGGTTTATCCAAATGGAAATAAACGCCTGCTTGAGCAAGTGCAGGTTACGGATAAGAAGCACCATAAAACCATCCAACTCCCGGCAGGAGTTAGTGCAGGAGTTTATCATTTGGTAGTTTCGGGAGAGGGAAATATTTCCATTGTAAAACCCATTAATATCTCCCATTAATTTGGATGGAGGAATTATATTTTTCAACTGCCTCTCCAATTTTGGAGGGGCAGTTTTGTTTAATTTAATTTTAATTAAGTATAATAAAAAAATTAAAATCAATTAATTATATGAATTAACATTAATTTATTATGGCGGTTTATTCACTAATATTTTTTTTAAAGCGTAGAAAATAAACTACATAGTCCTCCGTTTTTACATTACCGGAGTAATATACTTCGGTGTGCCTAATCACTATCCAATATTCTACCATGCAAACAATCCATGCATTCCAATTGTCCGGAGTAAATGATTGCCCTGGAACCGGGAGTAAAGTCTTTCCCAAATTTTCAGCCTATTCAAAATGCCGTTGGCTTTTATGCTTAGTCCTGCTATTTAGTACACTTTTTAGTTATTCACAAACCAATACCTGGACGGGGGCTTCCAATAACAACTGGAATAATTCGGGCAACTGGACGCTGGGTCATGTTCCCAATGTAGGTGAAGATGTGGTGGTTCCCGG
>CAZYKA010000040.1:0-4225 GCA_964647915.1 uncultured Ferruginibacter sp.
CTGGTAATGCTGGAAGCCATCCGCGATTTTTATTATAAAACAGGGAAGAAAATTGCTATGAAACCGGCTGGTGGGATTTCTAAAGCTAAACTGGCCCTTCATTACCTGGTAATGCTGAATGAAGTGCTGGGCGAGGAATGGATGAACAACGAATGGTTCCGCTTTGGCGCCAGCAGCCTGGCAAACGATATCCTCATGCAACTCATGAAACAAAAAACAGGCCTTTACCAATCTCCCGATTATTTTTCTCTCGATTAATTCATATTTATCTGCATCAGATATAAATCTCATTTGAATGGCAACTAAAAAATCAAATACAATAAAATTGAAGTTCGATACGGCAAGGGAACTTGCTCCGGCACCCGAAAGCAAATCGGCAGCCTCCATCAAACCTCAATACGAATTGTTCATCAATGGTAAATTCGAGAAGCCGGCTTCTAAAAAATACTACCATACCATCAACCCGGCAACGGAAGAAAAAATTTCTTCTATAGCAGAGGCTAACCAGGCCGATGTAGACAGGGCTGTGAAGGCAGCAAGGCAGGCTTACGATAAAACCTGGAAGAAAATGCCCGGAAAAGAAAGGGCCAAGTATATTTTCCGAATCGCCCGGATGGTGCAGGAAAGAGCCAGGGAATTCGCCATAGTGGAAACCCTCAATGGTGGTAAACCCATTCGCGAAAGCCGCGACTTTGACGTGCCCACCGCCGCCAACCACTTTTTTTATTATGCCGGATGGGCCGATAAACTGGAATACGCCTTCCCTAACAGACAGGCATCACCGTTAGGCGTAGCCGGACAAATCATTCCCTGGAATTTTCCCCTGCTGATGGCAGCCTGGAAAATCGCTCCGGCACTGGCTACCGGGAACACGGTGGTGCTGAAACCGGCGGAAACCACACCGCTTACGGCTTTAAAACTGGCTGAAATTATCCAGGAAGCCGATCTTCCCCCCGGCGTGGTGAATATCATTACTGGCGCCGGCCCCACAGGTGCCGCCATCGTCAACCATCCCGATGTAAATAAAATTGCTTTTACCGGCTCTACCGATGTAGGTAAAATCATTCAACGCGCTATTGCCGGAACCTCTAAAAAGGCTACCCTCGAACTGGGAGGGAAGGCGGCCAATATTATTTTTGATGATGCACCCCTCGATCAGGCCGTGGAAGGCGTAATCAATGGTATCTTTTTTAACCAGGGCCATGTATGCTGTGCCGGTTCTCGGTTGTATGTACAGGAATCTGTCTTTGAACAGGTGTTGCGCAAATTAAAAGACCGGATGGAAACCCTGATTGTGGGCGACCCCATGGATAAGAATACCGATATCGGCGCCATCAATTCAAAAGCACAACTCGATACCATAAATAAGTATTTGAAAATCGGGATCCAGGAAGGAGCCGATATGTATCAATCGTCTTGCAAACTCCCGGGGAAAGGATTTTTCTGCAAGCCCACCTTGTTTACCAACGTGGCCCAGTCGAACCGGATTACCCAGGAAGAAATTTTTGGGCCTGTACTTACCATCCAAACTTTTAGAACAGACGATGAAGTGATTGCTAAAGCAAATAACACGCCTTACGGATTATCATCAGGAGTTTGGACAGATAAGGGATCTAAAATTTTTAACCTCACTACTAAACTTCGTTCGGGTGTGGTATGGGCAAATACCTTTAATAAATTTGATCCTGTATCCCCATTTGGCGGATATAAGGAAAGCGGATATGGCAGGGAAGGCGGGTTACACGGCCTCTATGCGTATGTAAATGTGAATTAATAAAAACGGATTATGGCTAAAGTGCTTACAAAAAAGATACCGGTGCACCTTAATGGCAATGGTAAAGATCATGTTCAGGAACATCGGCTGAATGTATTGAAAACATATAAAATGTATGTGGGCGGGCAGTTCCCACGTTCAGAGTCGGGCCGATATTATACGGCCACCAATAAAGCAGGCGCCGTCCTGGCAAACGTATGCCTTGGATCCAGGAAGGATTTCAGAGATGCTATGCTCTCTGCGCGGAGTGCATTTTCTGGATGGAGCGCCCGTGCGGCATTTAACCGAGGCCAAATTTTGTATCGTATTGCTGAGATGCTGGAAGGCCGCCGTGCCCAGTTTATAGATGAGTTACTTCAACAGGATGTCCCGCTTAAACAAGCCGAAGCGGAAGTATCACTTAGCATCGACAGGCTGGTATATTATAGCGGATGGTGCGATAAATATCAGCAAATATTTTCTTCAGTAAATCCGGTTGCATCTTCTCACTTCAATTTTTCAGTTCCCGAGCCAATGGGGGTTGTTAGTATAGTGGCTCCGCAACAATCTGGTTTGTTGGGGTTGGTTTCTGTAATTGCCCCGGTAATTGCTGGAGGTAATACCTGTGTAGTCCTTGCTTCTTCTGAAAAACCTCTTTGTGCAGTAACCTTTGGTGAGGTGTTGAACAGTTCCGATCTTCCGGGTGGGGTGGTAAATATCCTCACTGGAAAAGTGAAAGAGCTGGCTCCTTATTTTGCCGATCACATGGATGTGAATGCCGCTGTATTCTGTGAAAAGGATGAAGCTGTCATTCAGATGTTTAAAGAAAAATCGGCTTTAAATGTGAAGCGAATTCATTTGTATAATGATAAAAACTGGTTTTCCGAAGAAGACGGACAATCTCCCTATTTTTTATTCGATTTCCAGGAAATAAAAACCACCTGGCATCCGGTGGAAAATATTGCCGGCGCTAAATCGGGATATTAAATTTTCGCTATGAGAAAAATTTTATTTTTTGTATTCGCTTTCGTGCTAATGCTTGATGCCTCAGCTCAAAAAGTAGGTATTAATAATGCAAACCCACAATACGATTTGGATGTAAATGGTTTTTCGGCTTCTTCCAATCAGGTTACCATTGTCCCTCTTTGGCAAAACGGAAACATGTATATCATGGTTAATACTTCCGGCGCCGACCTGAATAATTGCGAATCTGCAATGGATCCCTCCATCTTTTCTGCAGATGGGCATATTGAGGTAAGAATGGTTGTCCGGATTAAAGCCACCACTGCCAATATCAACAATTTCCAGTTGCGCGCTCATAATGGCACCACAGAGACCTATCCTATTACTAATTCGGATGCGTGGTTTTATCATACCACCGAAACGGGAATGATTGCCATCAGCCCCTGGAAACAATGGGATGCGGGTACTATTCCCCAGGAACTGCACCTGAATGGATGGGTGGATACGGGAGCTACCTATATTGTGAGCGCCTACCTGATGGTGCGCCCGCGCCGTTCTTAATGAATTTTCTCCTTCCAACAGGCATTCATTAGAAATGTTTCGGAATACATTATTTTTGTTTTCAAACTATAAATAATAACAACATGAAACGTTCGGGATTGCTTATCGGCTTGGGAGTTTTAGTAATTCTCTTCTTCTTTGGCTGTAATTCTTACAACGGACTGGTTAGTTCGGATGTAGGAGTGCAAAAAGCATGGAGTAATGTAGAAACGAATTACCAACGCCGTACCGATTTGTACAGCAGCATCATCAAAACCATTGAAGGTTCCGCTAATTTCGAAAAATCGACCCTGAAGGAAGTGTTGGAAGCCAGGGCAAAAGCCACCCAGATAAAAGTGGATATTAACGACCCGGCATCGCTGGCCGCCTACCAACAGGCTCAGGCCGGTTTGCAAGGTTCCTTTAGTAAACTTCTTGCCGTGGTAGAAAATTATCCCGATTTAAAAACTACCCAGGCGTTTCGCGATTTCCAGGCCCAGATTGAAGGCACGGAAAACCGGATTAACGTAGCCAGGCAGGATTATAATAAGGTAATTGAAGAGTATAACCTGAAAGTACGCCGTTTTCCAAACAATATTTTTGCCGGAATATTCGGCTTTAAAAACAAGCCATTCTATAAGGCGGATGCCGGAACCGAAAAAGCACCTGATATCCAGTTCAATATTAAGTAAACGGAATGTTCTTCTTTAATAAAAGAAAACCGTTCCTGTCTAAACCCGAGAACGAAAGGGTGGTAGAGGCCATTCGGGAGGCGGAAAAGCGCACCAGTGGAGAGATCAGGGTATTTATAGAATCGAAAAATCCACTGGTTGACACCCTGGAAAGAGCGGCCCTGGTTTTCTATAAACTGGAGATGGAAAGAACCGTGCATCGCAATGCCGTTTTAATTTATGTGGCTTCTGTTCATCGCGAAATTGCCATTTTTGGAGATGAAGGTATCCATCAAAG
>CAZYKA010000040.1:4325-18374 GCA_964647915.1 uncultured Ferruginibacter sp.
TGGCTTCTGTTCATCGCGAAATTGCCATTTTTGGAGATGAAGGTATCCATCAAAGCGTGGGAGGCGAATATTGGAAAAACGAATTGCAACAGATGTTGAGTTGTTTTAAACAGGGCAATATGGCGGATGGTCTGATTGGCTGTATCAACCATATCGGCACCACCTTACAAGAAAAATTCCCATATCATGCAACCGAAGATAAAAACGAATTACCGGATGAAATTATCTTCGGAAAATAGGGGGTTACTCCATATTATTTCTGCATTTGTATTGGTTGTGTTGGTAAGCAGCCTGTTTACTAACGCTACCGCACAAACGCTCCCCAATGCACCCAACCCTCCCAGGCTGGTGAATGATTTTACAGGAACCCTAACTGCAGATCAGCAACAATTTCTGGAAAATAAATTGGTAGCATTTGATGATAGTACCAGTACCCAGATCGCGGTGGTTATCATCAAATCAACGGAAGGGCAGGATATTGCTCAATATGCGGTAGATCTGGGCCGGAAATGGGGAATTGGCGGTAAACAATTTAATAATGGGGTACTGCTGTTGATCGCCAAGGATGACAGGAAATTAAATATTGCAACGGGCTATGGCGTAGAAGGCGCTTTGCCGGATATTACTGCCAAACACATTATTGATGATGAAATAGTTCCCAATTTTAAGGGCGATGATTATTTCCGTGGTATTGATGAGGGCACCAATGCTATAATGCAGGCAGTGAAGGGCGAGTACCATGTAACCCGAAAAAAGTCTTCTTCGGGCAGCGGCGCCGGTATGTTTGTTTTATTTATTGTGATTTTAATTTTAGTGGCTATTCTTCGCAGTGGCGGCGGCGGTAAAGGAGGTGGTTATGCCAGCCGGAAAGGATACCGCGATTTCCTGGGGCCATTCCTTTTGGGTAACCTGTTGGGAGGATCGGGCCGTGGCGGAGGGGGCTGGTCGGGAGGAGGAAGCAGCGGCGGCTTTGGCGGCTTTGGCGGAGGAAGTTTTGGCGGTGGCGGCGCAAGCGGAGGATGGTAACCATTTTATAAAAGAGGATTAACTTTCTTCTATTCAGATGTTCTTACAACCCTATTCATCCACTAACATTCGATGAGTGCCGGATATATCAATATTGGATACGAAATATCGTTCGGAAAATATTCCTCCAGTTAGGATAATGCATTTCAGTTCTCTCAGTCTGTGTTGTGATTTGCTTTCAAATTTTTGAGCCCGTTCGTTCGAAGCAAGGCGAAGGCGGATAGTTTAGCGCTTACACATCATTATCGAAGGGAGGAAACCCCCTGATATGTGAAATATGAAAGTCCATTACATTGCCTGGCCAGTACAGGCGTACCCCATCATGTCGGAATTTAGAAAACTTATTAGAATCAAGATACCTTTTCCATTTATTGCGTTCTTTAATTAGGGGCAAAAAATCAATAACTTTTACTGATCCTTCCGAAAAGGTAAATTCAATTAAATACTCTCCTTTGTATATTGCTTTTTCAATCATAAACCGCTTATACGTGTCAAAGTTATTCTTTTTCCGTGTTGTATTTGTTGCTTTCAAATTTTTAAGCCCGTTCGTTCGAAGCAAGGCGAAGGCGGATAGCTTAGCTCTTATACATCTCTTCCAACGGTTTGCCTCTTGGCGTAGTGGTGGATTTTAGCACAAATGTTTATTCAAAGCATTACTGTTAGTTTACCCACAAAACTGTCATACGAAGCACCGCACCCGTCATTACGCCCAACCCTTGTTACCAGCTGCCCTTTTTTTCAGCCGTGTTTATTTGTCTGTCCATATTACTGCTGTCTTGGTGCGTTGGCTTGGTGGCACTTTTGAAACACTTGGCTTTAGCGTGGACTTCTGCGGGTCTACAATTTTTTTATCACGAAAACCAATAAGAAAATCAGAAAACAAGTGAGTAAATGAGGCCCCAGGAGCGTTGGCTATTCCTTTTTGTATTTTTTTTGTAATTTTTCTAGTAAGTCGTTCGGGTCAAATGAAACCGTCCAACTCCATTTTCCAAATCCTCCATGCTCATTAATGGCCCTGCACCATTCGTCCAGGTAGGCTCGTTTGGTTTTGTTTTGTTCGTTGTCTTGTCCTTTGGTTTCTACAATCAGGTTTTCACCTGTGGTCAGTTTGATAATAAAGTCAGGGAAAAAGCGTCTTACAACTCCTTGATAATTGTAATAAACGACAAAATTCAAATGGTCGTTTTTAACGAATGATTTTACAACATTGGATTCGTTGATTGTCTTTGCTTCCAGGTATTCCCAGTTGCTATCAACTACAACAAAATTGATATGTGATTTGTCAAATGCTTCGTTGGGTTTGCTTGTCCACCAGGTTCTGATGTCAGAAGTAGAACGGATAGGGTTTTCTTTGTCAAATACCGGTGTTAAGGCTTCAGTATTAACTGCCCGTATTTCATTCCAAATGTGCTGAACAACTTTGTTCATGTTCAGCATGATTAAAATGCGTTTCCTTGATTCGTCTTGATTGAATAAAGGATTTTTTATTACGATTTTGTTTGAATAGATAAACTTCTCAATAATGCTAATGAGTTGGATCAGGAATATCTCTTTGCTTCCTTTCCAATCTGGCTTTTTCTCGGAATTGTAAATGGTGGATGCAATTCTGAAAATGATGGATTGCAGTCTGAACTTCTCTGCAATTTCCTTTAAGTCAATTTCTGAAAGTGCTGCCGGATTTGGTTTTCCTACAATGATTGCAGCCAGTTCTGCTTCTGTAATAGATTCGTAAGGGTCAAGTTCAAGCGTTTTAACTTTACCAATATTTAAAGCTAATTGCGGTTTATAAACATGGTCAATCCTAACCACATTTGGGAAAGTGATTTCATGTTCTGCTTTTTCTTTAACTGGTTTTATGTCTGTTTTTGGTTTTGGCGGTGGCGGTGGCGGACCATCTGTTCCGCCTTCGTGTGGAAGGAAAGTAAACGGAACACCAAAAATGTTTACATATTCAGGTTCAAACAATCCATCTTCTCCTACATCATACGAAGTTCTCCGCAAGCCTCTACCAACAACCTGCTCACACAACAACTGACTGCTGAATGCCCTTAAACCCATAATATGCGTTACGGTTTTTGCATCCCAACCTTCACTGAGCATTCCAACTGAAATTACATTTTGAATCTGTTCTCCGGGTTCTCCAATCTTTCCAACGGTGTCAACCGTCCTCCTCAAAAGTTCGGCTTGTTGTTTTTTAGTAAGCTTCCCTGCCCGTCCGGCAGGCGGGTTTTCTTTTGGTGCATCCTCCGAATCGTCTTCGGTTTCTTCTTCTTCTGCTGTTGAGCCTGTCGAAACATCTACTTCTTCGGTTTCAGCTTCTGCTTTCTGTAAAATACTGCTATCAATCTGTAAGGTCTTTTCAGGATTGCACAAATCGCCTAAACCTGCCACTGAAAGATTGAAAGCATCTTTGTCAAAAGAGTATTTAATTCTGCCTGATGTAAAGGTGGTATTGGCAACCGTAATCATCACAGGTGGAATTTTATATCCTGCTTTTTCCCAATCGTCTTTGGTAGCTTGCCAGTCTTTGCCTAAAAGCAAATAAGCATTTCGGATAAGGTCGGGTAGTGCTGTTGATTCATCAACTTTTTGGTTAATGTCGTCTTTCACCGTTTCATCCATGTAAATGTGATACAAGCGTGAACGCAAATCTTTATCCACGTTTCCATCATCACGAACTACAACTCGCGGCGTTTTTACCAACCCTGCTTCAATGGCATCATTCAAACCAAAGTCTGAAACGATCCAGGGAAACAAGGCTTCTTCACTTGCTTTTTTTCCGCTTGGTGCAAATGGTGTTGCTGATAAATCGAAACAACGCAAAATGCCTCTTGCCCTGTTAATGCGGTCTAAACCACCCACCCAAACGGTGCTTTCTTCAATATCTTCTTTCCTTACACCTTTTATTTTGCTTTCTGCCGGAATACGCCAGGCATGGTGAGCTTCATCATTAATTACAATAATGTTGGAGGCATTGGCCATATCGCCCAACACTTCCTTTACATAAGCTTCATCGCTTTTTGCTCCACGTTTGTCCACCGATTTTTTCCTGGCAATCTTTTCTTCCGTTTGCCAGGCCAAACCATGCCAGTTGATGATTTTGATTTTGCCTTGTCGCAAAGAATCCAACAAACCCGAAGGTACAATATTGAATTCTTCGTAATAGTTTTCAGGGTCGGTTGGATTGAGAACCGAAAGCCGATTGCGAACCGTTAATCCCGGTGCAACAATTAAAACATTTTTTGAAAATCGGGTGTCTTTCCCATTGGCTACCTTGTTCAGTACATTCCATGCAATGAGTTGAGCCATTACAATGGTTTTGCCCGAACCCGTTGCCATTTTATTGCACCAACGACTGAACGTCCCTCCATCACCCGGAATTTCAATGCCTGTCTTGTCTGCTTCGGGTGCTTCGGTAAGCCAAATTAAGGTTTCAATGGCTTCTAACTGGCAAAAGAAAAACCTGCGGTCTTTCCGTTCTTCGGGGTCTTGCCAATGTTGTAAAAGCCGTTTGGAAATTCCTGTAACTCCGGGATATCCTGCTGCACTCCATTTTTTAATTCTTGGGCGAATGGTGTTTACTAAATCAATTTCTATAAATGTTCCCGGATCGTCAAAGTGTTGTGCAGCAGCAGAAGCTACTACATAACCTGCAGGTCTGCGTCCTTCCTGCAAAATAAATTCTCTGGTATCCCTTTTGTATTCCCAATACTGTTGTGGCTCAACGTAAGGAGAATTAATAATGAGTTTGTTAATATTGTTCATGATACTTTACGCTATCCATTCAAACAAATAAGCTTCATTGAAATTTACCTCAAACTTTTTCAAGAACTCGGTGTACTCTTCTTTGAACGTCTTCTTTTTATGGTGTTCCTTTTGATTATTGATATATTGTATTACTTCTGTTAAAGCAGAATGACTATAGGAAAATACTCCATATCCTTCCTGCCATTGAAATTTGAACTTTGAAAACTTCTTTTCTTTAATGAAATCGTTGGAGGACTTTTTTATTTCTCTTACCAAATCAGATAGACAACAGGAAGGTTTCATTCCAATAAGAAAATGGATGTGATCAGGCATACCATTTATTGTAAGTATTTTTTGTTCTTTATTTTTTACAATGCCCGATATGTATTTATACAATTCATTCTCCCATGTTGATTGAAATAAACTATCTCTGCCTTTTACAGCAAAAACTACCTGGATATAAATTTGAGAAAATGTTCCCGGCATATTGCTTCAATATTTCAATCCCGAAGGGATTTGATGTATATAGAAAGATGAAATAGGGCAGCGGTGCGACCCCGAAGGGGTCGTATTAATATCGTTCATTTGTATGCTATAAATATGGGAATCCTTCGGATTCATAATCGAATTATTTTAAGGGATTCAATTCCCCTTGCATCTATAATTTTTACGGCCACATTTTTTCCTGCCGTAAACGGAAGCGAAACCGTTCCGCCAAAGGCTTCAATTTTTTCTTCATCAATCTCGGCTTTCAGGTTTTTGGCTAAGGTTGCCCAACCTTCTTTGGCTCCCGCCATTGGGAAAAACACTTGCGATGGGAACAAACTTCTGCCGTCATAATCAGGGTCGAGCATCCACATGGCAATATCGCCTTTTCCGCCACTGTCAATTGTTTCTGTTTTGGGATTGTAATAATCGAAGCCGTTTACTTCAACGGTGTATTTGCCTTTGCCGTCACCCGATTTGACTTCTTTAATCTGAACATCAGGCTGGCCAATGAGCCAAAAACTCTCGTTGCTGCTGCGTTTCTTTTTTAAATCGTCTGTCAGCAAGTCGGCATTCATTTGGGCTTTGAGCAATGTAACGCCTGGCCAGTTGGTTTCTTCGATATCTTTTGCGGCTTCGGCATCAAACTGAAAAGCACAGAACAATACAATTTGAGGCTTGGGCTTTAAATGCATGGCTTCTTCCAAAGCCAGTTCTACCATACGTTGTTCCATGGGAGCATGCTCGGGTCCGAAACACACAACCACTCTTTGCGGCTGTTGTAAAAGGCTGGGTTGATTCTTGTCAAACAGATTTTTATTGGAAGTTTCAACTTTTGTTTCTGCTTCTGCCTGTAAAAACCTGGTACCGCTTAATGGCTCTACTCTTGTAAATTCAATCAGTTTACCTCCTTTGGCTCTTACACCGGCACGGAACAATTCATTTCTCCACTCGTCTTGCCTTAAAGTTTCACCGCTTCTTGAAACGGAATTATCTGCTTCAATGGGTGTATTTGCTTCCACCTCTTCAAATGATTTGGCTATTGGTGCAGGAACTGCTTCAACGGTGAATGGTCCTGTAACCCTTGTCCTTTTATTATCGATAAATGGCTGGTCATAGAGTATTTCTTGCGGCACTGGTTCATCATTAGCTATGCTCTGTAATGTTACATGCTGGACAGTTTTATACTTAAATCCACTTGCTATACCTTCATCAGGCCTTGCAAGTTCGTAATAATTAAAGCTTGAAGTCATTAATCGCTGCTTTGCTAATGTAATTGCAACTCTTGAAGTGTCGCAAGTCATCCAGCGTCTACCAAATTGTTCGGAAACATAAGCAGTTGTTCCACTTCCACAAGTAATATCTAAAACTAAATCACCCGGGTCTGTGCTCATGAGCAAACAACGCCCAATGATTTTGTCATTTGTTTGAACAACATAGACCTTGCCCATTCCGCTACCTGTTCCAGTATCTGTCCAGACATTATTTAGTTCGCTTGCTGGGAAGTCTTCGAAATATTTAATTCCTCCCAAACTATTGCCTTGAATACCTATCCGCCCCTTTTTACAGAGTTTTTCTAAACTCTCTTTTGGAAAGCCCCACCATCTTGCTCCTGAATTAAAAACCTTACCTTGAAACTCAATGTCATATTTTGCTCCAGGTCCAGGCTTGGTCAGAATTACATATCTAAATGCTTTAAGATTAATTGGCTATTTGGTTAATGATTTTTCTTCTTTGGTCGCAGGTCTAATTTTCCCGTTTTCTTCTACCAGAGAATATTGATCCGACTTATCGTTGTATGTTGTTTCAGAGAATAATGCCCTGTACTTTAGCTTACTTACATCTTTTGCATACCAAAGGATAAAATCATTTCTTCTTGGCAGCAATTTTGAACCTAATGCACCTGATTTAATTACAATGATTTCACTAATAAAATTTTCAGAGCCAAAAACTTCATCAAGAATTGCTCTAACTCTATGCACATTTTCATCACTAATTTGCACAAATACGCTTCCACTTTCATGCAATAATTCTTTTGCAAGCAGTAATCTATCTCTTAGATAAGTTAAGTAAGAATGAATGCCCAATTCCCAGGTATCCCTGAAGGCTTTTACCATTTCCGGTTCTGCAGTAAGGTCTTCGTCTTTCCCATCCTTTACATCCCGTTTATTTACGAAGGGTTGAAAGTTGCTGCCGTATTTAATGCCATAAGGCGGGTCAAAATATACCATTTGCACTTTACCGCCCATGCCTTCTTTTTCTAAAAGGCTGTTCATCACCAATAAGCTGTCGCCTGCAATCAGCCGGTTGCTCCAGTTTTCTTTGTGCCTGTAAAATTCAATGGCTTCCCGCAAAGGCTTTTTCTCGGCTTCAAACAAAGAAAGTTGTGAGTGAATGGTGGTTAGTGGTTGGAAAACCTTATTGCCTTCACTATCCACTACCCACGCTCCACTCTCCATTTTTTTCGCTTCTTCAATAATGCGTCTTGGGTCAATGCGTTCATGCACATGCAAGCTCACTGTAGGCACATCAAAACGGGTATGCTCAGCTTTGCCAGCCCATTGCAGTTGAGGGTCGAGGTGCGGGTCGTATTGGTAGGTTTTCTTTTTAAAGCCACTCCCGATGCTTTCGGGATCGGTGTGTGCATCAACCAGTCCAACAGGCGGGTTATTTACCCGTTGCTTGTCTTTATGTTCGTATTGCTCAATGGGTTTTTGTGCAGTAGTCTTAGCCGATTTTCTTGCTTTTGCCATGTATGTTTATTCAAATTCAATTCATTAAAATAGGGCGTAAAGTTATTTTTTAAAACCCTGTTATTGTCAAAAGTTGCCCTCAAACTGTCAACCGTCTACTGGTCGGTTGGTTGCTGGGCTTTGGTGTCCCAATAGCGATCGGGATGTGGGTCTGGGTATTGGCATTGTGTCTGTCGGTTTACTGTTCGTTTTATTGGGGTTGTGTCGTCACTTAGCAGGACTGGTATTGGTTTGTATTGTCGCATATTCGCTTTGATTTGCTTTCAAATTTTTAATCCTGTCCGTCCGAAGTAAGGCGAAGGCGGATAGCTTAGCGTTTACGCATGTGTCTTTTCTACCTTTTAAAACATTTAGCGCCTCGACTATCTTCGGGGCTTTTTTATCTCCTTCCAAATAAGCAATAAGAATATTTCTTGCAAATTGCCAATATCCCAACTTTGAGTTCTCAGGTTTTCAAGTTACTTAATTTTCAGATTGGGAAATAGTTTAATGCATGCAGTGGCCATTTGATTTTTATCATAACTCAAACAGTATTTTGAAATATTAAGGAAAATACATTTCTCCGGCCTTGTAAATGAAATTTATTCCTCCGAGTACACGATTTATAATCAATGCTTTTTTTACTGTTTTTTAGAGAAGGGCATAAAAAAAGCGGCCGAAGCCGCTATAAAGAATATTCGGGAGGTTATTTAAAAGCATTATTAATATAATCTTCAATTTCCTGGCCTTTGGCCTTTCCCAGTTTACCCAACAGGTTCTTAAAGGATGGATCCGTATGCTGGCGGAATGAAGCGGGGAAACTGTTCCGGAATTCCATCACCTTGTCGATACCATCTTTCACTTTTGAAAGGTCCTGTAGTTTAGTAAGGTAGGTAACAAACATACCCGTAGTCCTGAATTTCTCAAAAGACGTAGGGGCATTGGCGTAGGCATTGGCTATATAATCGTAATCTGCCGGGTCTCCATTGTCTAAAATTAATTTGGTGGCTTCCTGCGAAAGGGCTCCTTTCACATCCGGGCCTGCTTTGCGGGCCAGCGCAAGGCCTTTTTCCTTGTTTAATTCTGAAATGGCTTCGAGGGACGCACCGGCAACCGAATAAGAGGAATCAGTAAATAATTTTTCGAACAGGGGAAGATATTTTACGTCTTTGCTCATTCCCAAAAAATCCACGGCCGCAGCCAACACTTTTTTATCTGCGTCTTTTTGGCTGAGTTCTTCTACTCTCTCAACTACCACCTTATCTGTTTTATAAGGAGTTTTAGAAAGCAGGTTAATGGTGAGTGCACGCAGCGGGCCGTATTTATCATAGAGACCTTTTGCCAGTTCCGGCATATTTTTCTTTTTAAAGAATTCTAAAGCCTGACGCCGATCGAGGTAGTTTTTGCCATACTTATATTGGGCAATTACATTGGCTTCTGTTTTATTGTCGTCTATCACTGCCAGTAAAACTTTGTCGGCGTCTACATTAATAAAATCGGGTTTACTGGCTGTGGGGAAATAAAAGCTGTCAACCGCATGAGTCATCCATACGTTATACCTCGTTTTGTTCTCCCCGATATACACATCAATGGCCATGGGGAGCATAAATATCTTACCCGATTTTTGGGTTTGCTTAATGATCACTTTTGCTACTCCCGGCTGGTCGTAATTGTAATCGATGGTTAAATTCGGTTGTCCGCTACCGTAATACCATTGATCAAAAAACCAGGTCAGGTCCCTGCCACTCGCTTCTTCCAATGCCAGCCTTAATTGCCCGGCTTCGCCGGTTTTAAATTTGTTGGTGTTCAGATAAATATTCAGTCCTTTAAAAAAGGCATCATCACCCAGATAGTTGCGTAGCATATGCAGGATCAGTCCTCCCTTATTATAACTCACGGCATCAAACACCTGCTCTTTATCGGCATAATGATGGCGTACCAAATTTTTATTATCGGATCCGCTAAGCAGGTATTCATTCATGGACTTTACACGGTGTTCTTCGGCTTTGTCTTTCCCATATTTATATTCAAACCATAAGTATTCCCCGTAATCGGCAAAGCTTTCATTTACGGTAATATTGTCCCATCCTTCGGCGGTAACCAAATCGCCAAACCAGTGATGAAATAATTCGTGCGCAATTACAGACTCCCATCTGTTTTCTTCGGAAAGCTGGCGGGCATCCTGGTAGGCGCTTTCCTGGTGCAGGGTGGCGGTGGTATTTTCCATGGCGCCGCTTACATAATCCCTGCCTACTATTTGGGAATATTTGGGCCAGGGAAATTCGTAATTCAATTTTTCCGAGAAGAATTTTATCATCTCCGGGGTATTGCCAAATATCCTGCGGGCAACGGGTTCGTATTTTTTCTCTACATAATAACTAACTTCCTTGCCCTTATAGGAATCCTTTACAATTGCATAATCGCCCATACCCATAAAGAAAAGGTAGGGAGCTTCGGGAAGATCCATTTTCCAATAATCAGTTCGGGTGCCATCAGCATTTTTCTTCTGGCTTACCAGAAGTCCGTTACTGAGTGTAACATATTTATCGGGCACCCGCATGTAAATTTCCTGGGTAGATTTTTGGTTGGGCTTATCGATGGTAACCATCCAGGCGCTGTTCGATTCGGTTTCGCCCTGCGTCCATACCTGGGTAGGTTTATTTTTATCTTCCCCCTTTGGGTTAATAAAATATAAGCCCTTGGCATCAGAAATAGCCGCACTGCCCTGTACTTTCAGGTCGTTTGGTTTACTTACATAATCAAAGTAAAGGGTATATTTTTCGCTACTGTTATACGTCTTATTGAGAGTTACTCGCAATACCATCCCATCATAATCGTATTTGAGCGGGGTTTTTTTTGTGCCTTGCACCAGGGCTACTTCCTTCAGGTCCATCCCCTTTGCATCCAGGGTAACACTATCGGTACTATAAAAATAGGGCTTCAGGGTGAGCCATTCTTTTCCATACAGGTATGATTTATCAAAGTCGAACGACACTTCCAGTTTGGTATGAATGATGTCATTTATTTTGGTGGCCGAGCCTCGCCAAATGCTTTTCCAACTGGTATCCTGAGATGGAGTTTCATCCGGATCGCCCTGTGCAAGGGCCGCATTGCATAAACCGGCAAATAGAAAAAGGTAGAGAATTTTTTTCATCAATAAATATTTGTGAACAAAACTAAAGGGGATTTATTCAAAAAAATGCCAAAATTATGTAGATGGCTTCCCTGCAATATAATTAGCTTTGAACAACTTCACCACCGGATAATGATATGATGAGAATTGCATTTATACTTATTTTTTTCCTGCTTTCGGGATACAGCCGGGCACAGGAGTACCATTTTGTATATATTCAAACCGAAAACCAGCAGCCGTTTTCGGTAAGAGTAAACGATAAATTATTAAGCTCCTCGGGTTCCGGTTACCTGATTATTCCCCAACTTAAAACAGGAGAGTATCGTCTTGAAATTGGATTTCCTAAAAATCAATGGCCCACCCAGCGGATACAAATTGAGGTAAAAAAAGATCAGGGATATGTGTTGAAAGATTTTGGAAATAAGGGTTGGGGTCTCTTTAATTTTCAAACCATGAATGTGGTGATGAATGTGAATGGGGAGGCGGGTAAAACAAATGATTCCGCAAAGGGAGATGGCTTTGCAGATGTTTTGGCGGATGTGGTTGGAAGCCCCTCTATTAAAGAACAGAAGCAACCGGATCCTGTTCCAGAACCCGTGAAGCCGGTACTGGTAAAGGATACAACCGCCTCTGTTAGTTCCAATGAAACGAAAGTGGATTCGGTGAAAATTGTCGATAAGCAGGAATTTCCTTCCCCTACAAAATGGGTTTATAACCCGCCGGTAAAAATTAGTTCTGTGCTGGATAATACGGGCAGGTCCATGATTTTTATTGATACTAACAATGCAGGGCGAGATACAATCCGGGTTTTTATACCGTATCCGGAAGTAAAAAAGGAAGAGGAAAAAATTGGGAAAACCTCCCCTGTGGAACCCCAAATGGAAAAGTCTGTTGATAAGCCTTTAAGGGATACAGTTTCTGCGATACCCAATCCACCTGCTGTTGGAATTCAAAAGAAGGATTCTGCGGAAGTTCAAACCAGTCCGGTGAAATCCGGGATGAGCAATTCCGATTGTAAAGAGCAGGCAAACGACAAAGACTTTCTGAAGCTGCGGAAGAAAATGGCGGCACAGCACTCGGAGGAGAATATGGTTGTAATTGCTATGAAAGATTTTGGAAAACGCTGCTATACCACCGAACAGATTTCAAATCTAATGGTGTTATTTTTAACCGATAAGGGCAGGTATAGTTTTCTCGATGCCGCCTATCCTTTTGTGAGCGATAGCGGAAATTTTCCCCAATTGATTTCCCGCCTTACAGATGAATATTACATTAACCGTTTCAAGGCGATGATCCGCCGGTAATATGCCCAGGTATTTTATAGAATTGGGGTATCATGGAAGGGCCTATGCGGGGTTCCAGGTACAGCCTAATGCCAATACGGTTCAAGGTGAAGTAGAGAAAGCGCTTGGCATTTTTTTCAGAAAAAATTTTTCATTAACCGGTTCTTCGCGAACCGATACCGGGGTTCATGCCAGGCAGAATTATTTTCATTTCGATTGGGAGGAGGAAATAAGAGGAGAAATGAAAGCGATTTGTTATCATTTGAATGCCATCCTGCCTGCTGATATTTTTGTAAGGGGCCTGCGAAAAATGCCGGAAAATGCCCATTGCCGCTTTGATGCAAGCAGCCGGCATTACAGATACAGGTTGTATTTTGAAAAGGATCCTTTCCTGGCAGACCGGAGTTATTTTTTCCCCTTTTCAATTGATAAAGGGCTAATGCAGGAGGCGGCCGGGATATTATTAAGAACGGAGGAGTTTGCCAGCTTTTGTAAGCGAAATTCGCAGGCATTAAATTATCGGTGTACCCTTTACAAGAGTGAATGGAGTTTTGGAGAGCAGGAGGCAGTGTATGATGTAGCTGGGAACAGGTTTTTACGGGGCATGGTGCGGGGCCTTGTGGGAACAATGCTGCGGGTGGGAAGGGGTCAATTGTCTATTAACGCATTTACCCAATTGATTGCGGAGGGCAATGCCATGAAAGCTGATTTTTCGGTGCCTGGCCAGGGGTTAACCCTTCTGGCAGTAGATTTTCCTTCGGAATATTTTTTAAAGGGTTGATTTTTTCATCAAAAAATATGGATTCTCTGAAAGCTTTAATGGGCAAGGGTTTTGTAAAAATTAAATAGGACTTCGCTTATTTTTAACAGCAAAAGGGTTTAAATAATTTTTTCCTTGAAGGAAATGCCATTATCTTTGCCGTCCGCTTTTGAAAAACGGGTGCAGTTCTTCTACATGAGGTGGGTTATTAGCGTGGTTCTTTTGAAATATTTTTTATTTAAAAACTAAAAATATTTGGTTAAGAAGGCAAGGTTGATTACCTTTGCACTCCCAAAAAAATGACAAGGGTTGTTTTGAGGGTGGAAGAAAAAAAGTTCTTGAAAAAATTTGGTTGATAAAGTATAGGCTGTTACCTTCGCACTCCCAATTAAAAAAGGGGTACGAAAGTATAGCGAAAGATCTTTGAAAGTTTGGAAACAGCAGCAAGTAAATTTAATTGATTTACAAGGTAATGTTAGCGCAAATATTAATTAGAATTTGACGTTAATTTCCGATGAAATTGATAGTCAGTTCAAACTCATTTACAACGGAGAGTTTGATCCTGGCTCAGGATGAACGCTAGCGGCAGGCTTAATACATGCAAGTCGAGGGGGATTAGTTTTGTAGCAATACGAGACTATGAGACCGGCAAACGGGTGAGGAACACGTACGCAACCTTCCCAGAACTGGTGAATAGCCCTCCGAAAGGAGGATTAATACACCGTAACATAATGAATGGGCATCCATTTATTATTATAGTCCCGACGGTTCTGGATGGGCGTGCGCCTGATTATGGTAGTTGGCGGGGTAACGGCCCACCAAGCCTACGATCAGTAACTGGTGTGAGAGCACGACCAGTCACACGGGCACTGAGACACGGGC
>CAZYKA010000041.1:0-12767 GCA_964647915.1 uncultured Ferruginibacter sp.
TAAAATACCATCATTTCCTCTACGGAGACAATGTTCCTTCTTAATCTCCTCCTATTTTTCATAATGTCCCGAAATCCTCCGGTTGGTTCAACTTAAATTAAATAAGCAGTACTGAATATACTTAGGCTCCCCGGTTTGGTTTGATTTTTTCTGCACTGTATTTTTACCCCCGGGGCGGGGGCAGCATGTTGCCATAAACTTTTTTATAATTTAAATCGTTGTACCTCCCCAAAAATGAGCCAAATGTATTCGTGCCTTCGCAGCAAATGGTATTTCATTCGTGCATTCGTGGCCTCAACTTCATAGGTACTAATAATAAGTAATAGCTTATCTGAACTTTCATTTTTGGAAATATTTTGTCTCCTTCATTCCGGGATTTATTTTTACCCCCGGGGCGGGGGCAGCATGTTGCCATAAACTTTTTTATAATTTAAATCGTTGTACCTCCCCAAAAATGAGCCAAATGTATTCGTGCCTTCGCAGCAAATGGTATTTCATTCGTGCATTCGTGGCCTCAACTTCATAGGTACTAATAATAAGTAATAGCTTATCTGAACTTTCATTTTTGGAAATATTTTGTCTCCTTCATTTCGGGATTTATTTTTACCCCCGGGGCGGGGAAGAAAGTATGCTGGTTAATTTTTTAGTTTGATGCTGAAGTCTGAATGCTCCCGGCATTTTTCCCCATTTTCGCAAACCTTTCAATAACTTTTGCGGTTGATGGCTATTCTTTAGCACGGTGGCTGCCGGACAGGAGCGGTACCGTGTACAAGCGAATGGCCGGAACGGCTGCCTGGAAATGTACCCAGGCCGAAAGCCCCGGAAAATGAAAAATGGCGTGGGAAACAGGCATTATTTCTTTCTTTTTGGTGAATCCTGTGGGATATCCGAAAAATAGCGTAAATCTTTTTGCAAATTAGAATCATCCCCTTACCTTTGCACTCCAAATTAAAAAAACGGATTTTAAAGTTCTTTGTATATGTCACAACGCATCCGAATCAAATTGCAGTCTTACGACCACAATCTGGTTGATAAGTCGGCCGAAAAAATCGTAAAAACTGTACGCAGTACAGGCGCCGTGGTAACCGGTCCTATTCCTCTTCCCACGCACAAAAAGATTTTTACTGTATTACGGTCGCCGCACGTTAATAAAAAGGCACGTGAGCAGTTTCAGTTGTGTACACATAAACGTTTGTTAGACATTTACACCAGCAGCAGCCGCACCGTGGATGCGCTAAGTAAGCTTGATTTGCCAAGCGGTGTGGATGTTGAGATCAAGGCCTGATGAACCTCCCGCCTCCTGCATATAGTAAGGAGGGCCGGAATAGGCAACAGGTAAGTTCTTAAAAAGAAAAAATTTGAACACCCATCTCCTGCAAAGCCGGAGCGCTGGGTAAAATACAGATACAATGAAAAGTATTATTGGAAAGAAGATTGGCATGACCAGTATCTTTGATGCCGCCGGCAAGCAAACTGCCGTTACCATCATTGAAGCAGGCCCCTGCGTTGTTACTCAAAAGAAAACCGTAGATACCGACGGTTACAATGCCCTCCAGATCGCATTCGGCGATAAGAAAGAGAAACACGCCAACAAAGCGGAAACAAACCACTTTGCAAAAGCAAACACCGCTCCTAAAAAAATAGTAAAAGAAATACGCGATAGCGAAATTGACAAGAATGTGGGTGAAAGCATCACCGTTGACATTTTTGCCGAAGGCGACCAGGTGGCCGTTGTAGGCACATCCAAAGGAAAGGGTTTCCAGGGTGTGGTGAAACGCCATGGCTTCTCCGGGGTGGGTGAGCAATCGCATGGCCAGCACGACCGCCAGCGGGCTCCGGGTTCAATCGGTAACTCATCGGATGCCAGCCGTGTTTTTAAGGGAATGCGTATGGCCGGCCGCATGGGTGGCGATCAGGTTAAAATGAAAGGCCTGAAAGTGGTGAAAATTTTCCCTGAGAAAAATTACATATTAATAAGTGGTTCGGTTCCGGGCCATAATGGTTCCATCGTTTTAATCCATAAGTAATTATGCAACTCGATATAGTAAATAGCAAAGGCCAGAAAACAGGCCGTACCATCAGCCTGCCGGAAGACATTTTCGGTATTGAGCCGAACGACCACGTGATTTACCTGGCTGTAAAGCAGTACCAGGCCGCACAACGCCAGGGCACCCATAAGGTGAAAACCCGGATGGAAGTGCATGGTTCGTCCAAAAAACTGCATAAACAAAAAGGTACCGGCGGCGCCCGTAAGGGTAACCTCCGTAACCCGTTGTACAAGGGTGGTGGTACCATCTTCGGGCCCAAACCCCATGGTTATGATATGAAACTTAACCGCAAGGTGAAGGACCTCGCCAAAATGAGCGCCCTTGCCTACAAGGCAAAAGATAATGCCATTGTGGTTTTGGAAGATATGAAACTGGATGCGCCTAAAACCAGCGAATTCACCTCGATGCTTAAAAACCTCAACATTTCGGGTAAAAAAGCCCTGGTGGTAATTCCTGAGTATGATGGCAATTTCTACCTCAGCCTCCGTAATGTGCAGGGCGTGCAGGGCTCTTTACTCAGCGATATGAACACCTACGATATCCTGAATGCGAATGTGCTCGTGCTAACAGAAAGCGCTGCAAAAATGTTTTCAGAATCAGCCGAAGAAGTGGCGGCTTAAACTAAAACCTTCAAATTAAGAACGACATGAAAGCGTCTGATGTTTTAATAAAACCCATCCTCTCCGAAAAGGCAAATAAGCAGGCCGAAAAGGCTAATCGTTATGCTTTTTATGTGGACCGGAAAGCAAACAAACTGGAAATTAAGAAGGCCGTTGAAAAATTTTACGGCGTTCAGGTTCAGGATGTGAATACCCTGGTGATGCCTTCTAAACAAAAGGCAAAATATACCAAAGCCGGGTTCATCGTAGGCCGTAAACCGGCGAAGAAAAAAGCAATCGTTACGGTGGCCGAAGGAGAAACCATCGACCTGTACAGCGAAAGCGTTTAAGTATTAAAATGAATGGTGGTCAGCACCGCAAAGTTTTGACAAATAAATAAAGAAGAAAATGGCACTTAAAAAATACAAACCGGTAACCGCAGGAACCCGTTGGAAGATTGGGAATGCATACGCAGAAATTACCTGCGATACCCCGGAAAAATCGTTGCTCGAAAAGAAGCACAGCACGGCCGGACGTAATGCCCAGGGTCGCCGCTCGATGCGTTATATGGGTGGTGGTAATAAAAACCAGTATCGTAAAATTGATTTTAAGCGCAACAAGAAGGAAATTCCTGCTACGGTTAAAACCATTGAATATGATCCCAACCGTACCGCCTTTATTGCCCTGCTGAATTATGCAGATGGGGAGAAGCGTTACATCCTGGCACCTGTAGGGTTACAGGTAGGGCAAACAATTATTAGCGGCGATGCGGTGGCTCCCGAATTGGGAAATGCCCTGATGCTTAAGAATATGCCCCTGGGTACCAATGTGCACAATGTGGAAATGCAACCCGGCCAGGGGGGTATCCTGGTACGCAGCGCCGGTACCTCTGCCCAGTTGAGCAACAAGGAAGAAAAATATGCGGTGTTGAAAATGCCCAGCGGCGAATTGCGCAAGGTACTTATCAACTGCTATGCTACCGTAGGAGTAACCAGCAATACCGACCATAACCTGCAGAGCATGGGTAAAGCCGGCCGGAATCGTTGGAAAGGGATTCGGCCCCGCACCCGCGCCGTAGCTATGAACCCCGTCGATCACCCCATGGGTGGTGGGGAAGGAAAGGCTTCGGGTGGCCACCCACGCAGCCGCACCGGTAAATACGCGAAGGGCGAAATAACCCGTACCCGCGGTAAGGGTTCGGATAAACTGATTATCCAACGCCGGAATGGTAAGAAATTACCCAACAAATAAGTAAAAAGTAAACCGTTAAAATATCCCGCCCAGCGGGAAAATAAACAGAGAACAAAATATGGCACGTTCGTTAAAAAAAGGCCCTTATGTTGAAACCAAACTCGATCGCAAAGTGCTTTCGATGAATGAGGGTAAAACCAAGAAGGGTGTAATTAAAACCTGGAGCCGCCGCAGTACCATCACCCCCGATTTTGTGGGCGTAACCTTTGCGGTGCATAACGGAAATAAATTCATCCCGGTTTATGTAACCGAATTTATGGTTGGGCACAAACTTGGAGAATTCGCTCCTACCCGGAACTTTAAAGGACATTCAAGTAAAAAGGTATAATCATCTGTATTCCGGCAGCCAGGTAACAGCGGCCTAAACCGGTAAAAAAATGGAAATAATGGAAGCAGTAGCAAAACTTAATAATTATCCTACCTCGCCCCGCAAAATGCGGTTGCTCGCCGATCTTATTCGCGGCATGAAGGTTGATAAAGCCCTCGCCGTGCTGGATCATAATCCGAAACACCCCGCAGTTCCCCTGCGTAAACTGGTCCTTTCGGCCATCAGCAACTGGAAAGCGAAAAATGAAGGTGAGGATGAAACGGAATTGTTGGTAAAAACAATTTTTGTGGATGGTGCCCGCGTAATTAAGCGGATGCGCCCTGCACCACAAGGCCGTGGATACCGCGTACGCAAACGCAGCAACCACGTAACGGTAATTGTAGATACCAAAACCAATAAGGCGGTTAAGGCGGCGCCTGTGGTTGCTGAAGATACCGAAGTGAAAGCAAAGAAGCCTGCCACCAAAAAAGCTACCGCTCCTAAAAAGAAAGCCGCAACCAAAAAAGAAAATAACTAAAAACCAAATATGGGTCAGAAAACAAATCCAACAGGTGCCAGATTAGGAATAATCCGTGGATGGGACAGTAATTGGTTTGCCGGAAAGAAAGATTATGCCGGTAAGCTTATTGAAGACGATAAGATCAGGAATTATCTTAATGCCCGCATCAACAAAGGAGGGATTTCTAAAATCGTTATTGAACGTACTTTAAATAAACTGATTGTAACCATCCATACTTCTAAACCCGGTATCATCATTGGTAAGGGTGGTGGCGAAGTGGATAGAATTAAAGAAGAACTGAAGAAGCTTTGCGGAAAGGATGATGTGCAAATCAACATCCTCGAAATCCGCAGGCCCGAGTTGGATGCTAATATTGTAGCGGATACCATTGCCCGTCAGATTGAGAATCGTATTAACTACAAACGCGCCATTAAAATGTCGATCGCTTCTGCTCTTCGTATGGGTGCCGAAGGGATTAAAGTAAAAGTGGGCGGCCGTTTGGGCGGCGCTGAAATTGCACGCAGCGAAGAAATTAAGCAGGGCCGTACCCCGTTGCATACGTTCCGTATGGATATCGATTATGCCAGCACCTTTGCACTTACCGTGTATGGTAAAATCGGAATTAAAGTGTGGATTTGTAAAGGCGAAGTATTGGGTAAACGCGATCTGAATCCGAATGTTTTTGCCGGAGGAAAAGCCGATGGCGAAAGAGGTGGATTTGATCACCATCATCGCCGCGACGACCGCCGGGATGACCGCCGTGGTGGCGACCGCCGGGGTGGAGGACGCGGTAACCGTTAATTCATTTTTTAAAATTGTTTTGGGCCGTGGCCCGATAGAAAAAATAAGATAAGATGTTATCACCAAAAAGAACCAAACACAGGAAAACCCAGAAAGGAAGAATGAAAGGGGATACCAAACGCGGAGCTACCCTGGCTTTTGGAAGTTTCGGGTTAAAGGCTTTGGATAGTGTTTGGCTTACCAGCCGCCAGATTGAAAGTGCCCGTCAGGCCATGACCCGCCACATGAAACGGGAAGGGAATGTTTGGATTCGGGTATTTCCGGATAAACCCATTACGGCCAAACCTGCCGAAGTGAGGATGGGTAAAGGTAAAGGTAACCCCGAAGGATGGGCAGCCATCGTACAACCGGGAAGGATCATATTTGAAGCGGATGGCGTTCCGGTGCAGGTAGCTAAAGAAGCAATGGCCCTGGCAGCTCAGAAATTGCCGATCTTAACCAAATTTGTTGTTCGTCACGATTACCAAGCATAAACCATTTGACAGGCCGGATTTTAACTCCGTCCTTCAAGTAAAAATTATATACGATGTCAAAGAGAATTAATTTCCTAACCAGCCTGAAAGGGATTAGCGCAGAAGACCTGTCTGCAAAAATTCAGGAGGATGAATTGCGTTTGAAAAAACTCCGGTTTGCTCATGCGGTAACGCCGCTGGAAAATCCGCAGAGCATAAAGTTTTTGCGCAGGGACATTGCCCGTATGAAAACCGCATTGAAAAAAATTCAAATTGGTGCATAACCAGGCCTGGTAACAGGAACTGTAAATAAATAATAATGGAATCAGTAAACAACACAACAAGCGTTGCCCGGAATTTAAGGAAAACCAGGATTGGAGTGGTATCCAGCAACAAAATGGATAAAACCATTACCGTAAATGTAGAACGGAAGGTGAAACACCCGCTGTATGGTAAATTCCTTAAGAAGACAACCAAGTTCCATGCGCATGATGAAAAGAACGAATGCAGCATTGGCGATACCGTTAAAATTATGGAAGCACGCCCTCTCAGCAAAACAAAACGCTGGAGGCTGGTTGAAATAATTGAAAAAGTAAAATAATTGATACGGGATTGTTCCCGGCTAAACTTTACATACCATGGCCCGGCTGGCGGGCGAAAAAAATAAAGAAATGATTCAGCAAGAGAGCAGACTAAATGTAGCAGATAACAGCGGTGCAAAGGAAGTACTTTGTATTCGTGTACTGGGTAACAGCGGCCAGGATTATGCAAAAATTGGCGACAAAATTGTGGTTACCGTCAAAGATGCAATGCCTGCCGGCGGTATCAAAAAAGGAACCGTAAGCAAGGCCGTTATTGTTCGCACTACCAATAAGCTGCGCCGGAAAGACGGGTCGTATATCCGTTTCGACGACAACGCCGTGGTGTTGTTAAACAATTCGGATGAACCCCGTGGTACCCGCATCTTTGGGCCGGTTGCCCGCGAACTGAGGGATAAAGGGTATATGAAAATCATCTCGCTTGCACCGGAAGTGCTTTAATTAAGTAAGCACAAAAATTATTGAACAGCTTTAAAGCAGAAATAAAATGAACAAAAGATTTAAACCCAAATTCAGCATCAAAAAAGGGGACTCGGTAGTGGTGATTACCGGCGATGACAAAGACCTGAAGAAGCCACGCCAGGTGCTGGAAGTGCTGGTTGATGAAGCCCGGGTATTGGTGAAAGGGGTAAATATTGTTACCAAACATACCAAACCTACGGCGCAAAATACCAAGGGTGGTATCCAAAAAGTGGAAGCGCCCATTGCCATCAGCAATGTCATGCTTTGGGATGCAAAATCAGGAGGCCCGTCTAAAATTACACGCAGCCGCCAGGATGGTAAATTAATCAGAACCGCTAAAAAATCAGGGGAGGTAATCAAATAATGAGTACTACAACAAACAAACCCAGGTTAGCAGAGAAGTACAAAAAGGAAGTTGTACCTGCATTAATGAAAAAATTCAGTTATACATCGGTAATGCAAACGCCGAGGCTGAAAAAGATTTGCCTTAACCGTGGTGTTAATGGCGCAGTTACTGATAAGAAACTGATTGATGTGGCTATTGAAGAACTGTCCACCATCACCGGCCAGAAGGCCGTAGCTACTCATTCTAAAAAAGATATCTCCAACTTCAAATTGCGTAAGAACATGCCCATCGGGGCGCGAGTTACGCTGCGCGGAGTGAAAATGTTCGAATTCCTCGACAGGCTGGTATCGGTTTCCCTTCCGCGTGTTCGCGATTTTAAAGGGATCAACGACAAATCCTTTGATGGCAGGGGTAACTATACGCTGGGTGTAACCGAACAAATCATTTTCCCTGAAATTGATATCGATAAAGTGAATAAAATTACCGGTCTTGATATCACTTTTGTTACCTCGGCCAACAGCAACGAAGAAGCCTTCGAACTGCTGAAAGAACTGGGTATGCCTTTTAAGAATGCTACTAAAAAATCTGAAAATTAAAATATGGCAAAGAAATCAATAATAGCCAGGCAGGAAAAGCGCGAGAAAGCCGTTGAAAAATATGCAGCTAAAAGGGCCGCATTAAAAGCAGCCGGTGATTATGCAGCGCTCGATCTGATCCCAAAAAACGCTTCGCCCGTTCGGTTGAAGAACCGTTGCCAGCTCTCGGGCAGGCCGCGTGGATACATGCGTCATTTTGGAGTATGCCGTGTCATGTTCAGGGATATGGCCCTGGCCGGAAAAATCCCTGGTGTTAAAAAAGCCAGTTGGTAAAATTCCAACGGCATCCATCATTTGGATATCGCATTGTAAAACAATTATTAAAATCATTTAACCCAAATACACAATGGTTACTGATCCAATAGCAGATTATCTTACCCGGATTCGCAACGCACAAATGGCTAACCATCGCATTGTGGAAATCCCCGGAAGCAACCTCAAGAAACGCATCACGGAAATACTGTACGAAAAGGGGTATATCCTGAAATATAAATTTGAAGACGATAGCAAGCAGGGTATCATCAAGATCGCGCTGAAATATGATCCGGCTACCAAACTGCCGGCAATCCACAGTCTCGAAAGGGTGAGCCGCCCGGGTTTGCGTTCTTATTCCAAACCACAGGACTTCCGTCGCGTACGGAACGGACTGGGAATTTCTATCATCTCCACTTCCAAAGGGGTGATGACGGATAAGGAAGCCAAAGCACAAAATGTAGGTGGCGAGGTGCTTTGCAATATATTTTAAATAATCCGGCAGGGGAACATGCCGTAATAGATGCCTTAAGCTTAATGTACATAGCTGACCGCAATCGTTCCTGAAAATTTTTAAACTGATCAAATAAAGTACAATGAGCCGGATAGGAAAAAAAACAATCAATGTGCCAAACGGGGTTACCATAACCGTTGGGAAAGACAATACCGTAACCGTAAAAGGACCTAAGGGGGAATTGAAGGAATCCATCGATCGGGATATTAAAGTGGAAGTGAAGGATGGTAACCTGGACCTGAGCCGCCCTACCGATCAGATCCGGCATAAGGCCCTGCATGGTTTATACCGTGCTCTGGTTAGCAATATGGTTACCGGGGTTACAGAAGGGTTTACCAAGCAACTCGAACTGGTAGGGGTAGGTTATAAAGCCTCCAACCAGGGTAATAGCCTCGATCTTTCTCTGGGTTACTCCCACAACATCATTTTTGATGTGCCCAAAGAATTAACTGTAAAAACGGAACAGGAAAAAGGGAAGAATCCGGTTATCACATTTACCAGCGCAGATAAACAACTGATTGGCCAGGTATGTGCTAAGATCCGCAGCCTGCGTAAGCCTGAACCATACAAAGGAAAAGGGGTGAAATTTGTAGGTGAAGTGCTTCGCCGCAAAGCAGGTAAATCGGCCGGTAAATAAGTAAATTAAGCTTTATCATTCCTGGCAGTATCAGGAATTAAATAACATAAAATGAGTAACAGTAAAACAAGCGCCAGACAAAAAATCCGCTATCGTATTCGTAAGAAGGTGATTGGCAGCAACAGCATACCGCGTTTGAGCGTATTCAGGAGCAATACCGATATCTATGTTCAACTGATTGATGACAGCAATGGGCAAACCCTGGCTGCTGCCTCTTCAAAACAAAAGGATATCGCTGCCCAAAAGGCGCCAAAAATTGAAAAGAGTAAAATGGTGGGAGAGGCCATTGCCCGCAAGGCTTCGGAATTGGGATTAAAGAAGGTAGTTTTCGACCGTGGAGGTTACCTCTACCATGGCCGGGTGAAAGCCGTTGCCGAAGGAGCCCGCCAGGCCGGTCTTGATTTTTAATAAATAAACATCGTAATACAGCATATAATGTCAAAAGTTACTGCAAACAAAGTGAAGCCCGGCGAACTCGAATTGAAAGAGAAAGTGGTTGCCATTAACCGCGTGGTTAAAACAACCAAAGGTGGCCGTGCATTCAGTTTTTCTGCCCTGGTAGTAGTTGGAAATGAATCGGGCGTGGTGGGTCACGGACTGGGAAAGGCAAAGGAAGTTCAGGAAGCCATCACCAAAGGAATTGAGGATGCGAAGAAGAACCTCATTAAAGTTCCTATTATGCATGGTACCATCCCGCACGATCAGCTTACCAAATCGGGAGCTGCCAAAGTGTTGCTGAAACCCGCTTCTTTGGGTACCGGTGTAATTGCCGGAGGTAGTATGCGCGCGGTGCTGGAATCGGCAGGAATTACCGACGTACTTACCAAGAACCTCGGATCTGCAAACCCGCACAACGTGGTAAAAGCCACCATCAAAGCCCTGGCTACCCTGCGCGAACCGGTGGGTGTGGCTAAAACCAGAAATGTATCGCTGAAAAAAGTATTTCACGGGTAATCTTTACCGGTAGTAATTATTTTGTTACCGGTAAGCCATCAACGAAAAGATATGAAAAAGATAAAAGTAACCCAGGTTAAAAGTACAATCGACAGGCCGGAACGCCAGAAACGCACTATGCATGCGCTGGGGCTCCGTAAGCTGAACGCTTCTGTTGAAGTGGAAGCCACCCCCCAGATCCTGGGCATGGTAACCAAAGTAAACCATCTGGTTAAAGTGGAGAATATTTAATTTTTCCCTTTATCATTTATTATAAGCGAGGGGTGATTCCCCGAAAGTAAAAAATCAAATTTTGAGCATGCAATTACACAATTTAAAACCAGCCAAAGGATCAACGCACAAAACCAAGCGCCTTGGCCGTGGGGAAGCGAGCGGAAAAGGTGGAACTTCCACCAAAGGTAACAAGGGCGGACAAAGCCGGGCCGGTTACAAGAGCAAGAAAGGACACGAAGGTGGCCAGATGCCAATTCAACGCCGTATTCCAAAGCGTGGATTTAATAATCCCGGTCGTATAGAGTACAAAGTTTTTAACCTGGGCCAATTCGATCAGTTAGCTGAAAAATACGGTTTCACCGAAATCAGCCACTCTACCTTGTACACCAACAGCCTTATTAGCCAAACAGACCGTGTTAAAGTGCTGGGCAATGGTGAATTGAAAGGAAAATTCACCTTTAAGGTTGATGCCGTGAGTGAAAAAGCAAAATCTGCTATTGAAGCCGCAGGCGGTTCTGTGGAAATAGTGAAATAATTACCGATCTTTACAGGCGCATTTCTGAAATTGCGTTGCTTACGTTAAGGGTATTAATTTAAAACTGACTTAATTCTGTGAAGAAATTCATAACAACACTTAAGAATATCTGGAGCATTGAAGAGCTGAGGAAAAAGATAATTTATACACTGCTGCTTTTATTCATTTACCGGCTGGGATCCTTTATTGTGCTTCCCGGGCTGGATCCCAATAAATTAGATGCATTACATCAAAGTACCAGTTCTAACGGAATGCTGGGCTTACTGGATGCGTTTGTAGGAGGCGCTTTTTCTAAGGCTTCTATTTTTGCATTGGGTATAATGCCTTACATCTCCGCCTCGATCTTTATGCAATTGGTAACCATCCTGGTTCCGCAAATGGCAAAAATCCAAAAGGATGGCGAAAGTGGGCAAAAGAAAATTAATCAGTGGACACGCTACCTAACCATTATCGTTACCGCTTTCCAGGCCGCCTTTTACATCAATTACCTTGAAAGTCCCGCTAACCAGGGCGCTTTAATCCCCGCGTACAGCAGTTTCTTTTGGTTATCTACCGTAGTAATCCTTACCGTAGGTACCCTGTTCGTTATGTGGCTGGGCGAAAAAATTACCGACAAGGGATTGGGTAATGGTATTTCCATCATCATTATGATTGGTATCCTTGCCCGTCTTCCCCAGGCACTTGGCCAGGAATGGGCTGCCCGTACCACCCGCGGTGCAGGAGGTTTATTGATCTTATTGCTTGAAATTGTAGTATTGATTGCCGTTATCATGGGCCTCATCATGCTGGTTCAGGGTACCCGCCGGGTACCGGTTAATTATGCCAAACAAATTGTTGGTAACCGCCAGGTGGCCGGATCCCGGAACTTCCTCCCCTTAAAGGTGAATGCCGCAGGGGTAATGCCTATCATCTTTGCACAGGCACTGATATTCCTTCCCACCGTTTTCAGCGGTTTTACCGGCGAAGGGTTTGCACGTCATTTTATGGAGCAAACCAGCCCCATTTACATGATCGTTTATTCGGTGCTGGTAATTGCCTTCACCTTCCTGTACACGGCCCTTATTTTCAACCCCAAGCAAATGTCGGATGAGTTGAAACGTAATAATGGATTTATTCCCGGTGTGAAACCCGGAAAAGATACAGCCGATTTTATCGGTTCCATCATGGACCGCATTACCTTCCCCGGTTCCATCATGCTTGCCCTTGTTGGTATCCTGCCGGGGCTGGTAGAATTGTTCTCCGGAATGTCGCAAACCTTTTCTACTTTCTACGGTGGAACCTCATTGCTCATTATGGTTGGTGTAATCCTCGATACGCTTCAGCAAATTGAAACCCAACTGCTGATGCGTCAATACGATGGCCTGATGTCATCCGGCAGGCTCAAAGGCCGCCAGGCAGTTCCATCCGGAATGTAAAATTTAAATATTTCCTTTTCGATATGCAAACCCTGACGTTTACCGTTGGGGTTTGTTTTAATTTTGCGCTTCATGATTCATATTAAAACCCCGGAAGAAATTGAATTGATGCGGCATAGCTGCCTGTTGGTGGGAGAGGCACATGCTACCGCCGCCAAAGAAATGAGGCCCGGCATCAGTACGATGCAAATTAACGACATCGTGGAAACCTTTATCCTGGATAACGGGGGCATCCCTTCCTTTAAAAATTACAACGGTTACCCTTA
>CAZYKA010000041.1:12867-17316 GCA_964647915.1 uncultured Ferruginibacter sp.
AACCGGATTGGAGATATTTCAAATGCCATCCAGGAGTTTACCGAAAAACAAAATGGTTTTGGCGTGGTGCGCGAATTGGTGGGCCATGGGCTGGGACGTAAAATGCACGAAGACCCCCAGGTACCCAACTACGGCAAAAAAGGCCAGGGCCCAAAATTGAAACCAGGAATGGTTTTGGCTATTGAACCTATGATAAACCTGGGAAAAAAGGATATTGATTTTTTATCCGATGGCTGGACGGTACTCACCCGCGACCGGAAATTTTCGGCACACTTTGAGCATGATGTAGCCATCACCAAAGGAGAACCGGATATTCTCAGTTCCTTTGCGCCTATCGAAAAGGTGGAAAAGGAAAACCCTTATCTTACCTGGTGCCATAATTAGTTTGCTTATGCATACAAAAACCCTGGTGGTGGCGGGAGGTGGCGCAGCCGGTTTTTTCTGCGCCGTAAATGCCGCCAGGATGAACCCGGCCCTGCGGGTTATTCTCCTCGAAAAATCAGCTAAACTTCTTGCAAAAGTAAAGATTAGCGGAGGCGGAAGATGTAACCTTACCCACCATTGCGATAGCATAACGGAGATGGTTAAGTGCTATCCGAGAGGAGGGAATTTCCTTAAAAAAGCATTTCACCATTTTTTTACGGCGGATACTGTCGCCTGGTTTTCGGAGAGAGGAGTAAGCCTGGTGGCTGAGGAAGATGGAAGGATGTTCCCCGCTACCAACTCATCCCAAACCATCATCCATTGCCTCCTGGAGGAAGCTGAGAAATTTTCGGTGGAGATAAGGATGAACACCGGGATGCAAGGGATTAATAAGAAGGGACATCAATGGGATGTAAATACATCAAATGGAATAATTACCGCTGATTTTATCTGCATAGCTACAGGTGGATTTACGAAATCGGAACATTTCAACTACCTCCTTTCCACCGGGCATAGGTTTGTGAGCCCGGTTCCCTCCTTATTTACGTTTAACCTGCTTGATAAATCCATTACCCGGTTAATGGGTGTTTCAGTTGAAAATGCGCAGGTAAAGATCGCAGGTACCAAACTTACTGAAACGGGCTCCCTCCTTATAACCCATTGGGGATTGAGTGGCCATGCCGTATTGAGACTATCAGCCTGGGGCGCCCGGTACCTGGCAGAAAAGGATTATAATTTTGAGGTTCTGGTGAACTGGTGTCCAAAATATAATGAAACTTCCCTCTTACCGGTACTCGCCATGATGCGTTCTGAAAATGCCTCGATGAAAATCCGGAATCGAAATAATTTTGGGTTGCCTGTGAGGCTTTGGGAGTACCTGTTAGGTTGCGCCGGTATTGGATCGGAAACCCGCTGGGCCGATTTGCCAGCCAGGCAACAAAATTCTCTTGCTAAAGTATTATGCTCTTCTGCTTTTTCCATGAAAGGAAAAACTACTTTTAAGGAAGAGTTTGTAACGGCTGGCGGAGTATCTCTGCAGGATATTGATCCCAACAGCATGCAAAGCAAACTGCAGGAAGGATTATTTTTTGCCGGAGAAATTATGGATGTGGATGGAATAACGGGAGGATATAATTTTCAACACGCCTGGACCTCAGGATACCTGGCTGCCCAAACCATCAGTAGCAAGTCACCTTAACTTTTTTAACCAAACGATCGGCATCGATTTAATAAATTTGCCATTCCGCATTCATGAAGATCCTCGACCGCTACATATTGGGAAAGTTTTTCAGCAGTTTTTTCTTTTGTATCCTGCTGATGACGGTTATTGTGGTGGTGGTAGATATCAGCGAAAAGACGGATGATTTCGTAAAATCCGGATTGAGTGCATCCCGGATAATGACGGATTATTATTTTGGCTTTATCCCCCGGATTGATGCCATGCTTTTTCCATTGTTTGTTTTTATTGCGGTGATTTTCTTTACCTCCAAAATGGCGGGCAGGTCGGAAATTATCGCCATCTTCAGTTCGGGAGTTAGCTTTAACCGGTTTATGTTTCCGTATTTTGTTGGGGGTATTTTACTTTCAGGTATGCTTTGGGCGGCCAACCAATATGTAGTGCCGCAGGCCAACCGGAAATGGGCGGATTTCGATAAAAAGTACATTCACTTTAACATGTCGGAAAATGAAAAATCAACCTACAAACAAAATCTTTATTTCCGGGTAGATTCCAATACCTATGCCGCCATCCGGAATTATGATACGATTTCAAAATCGGGATACAACCTGTCCATTCAACGGTTTAAAAACCGGCAATTGGTTTATAACCTGAGGGCAACCAATTTTAAATGGGATACCCTATATAAAAATTGGAAGCTGATGAACGCCATGGAACGTACGGTTCAGACGCTAAACGAACAGAATGTGCTATTGGGAACCACTAACCGCAATCTGGGGTTTAAGCCGGTGGATCTTAACCGTGATGAATACCTGAAAGATCAGATGCCAACCGCCGAATTGAATCAGTATATAAAGTTGGAACGCCTCCGGGGATCTGAAATGTTGAATACGCTGTTGGTGGAAAAGTACAACCGCGATGCCATTCCGGTTTCGGTTTTTATCCTTACCCTTATTGGTGCAGTTTTGGCCTCAAGGAAAGTACGCGGTGGCAGTGGCGCTCACCTGGCGTTGGGGGTTGTAATTAGTGTTTCTTATATCATCTTTAGTCGTTTCTCCCTTGTTTTTGCCACGAAGGGAAATTTCACGCCCTGGCTGGCCGCCTGGACACCCAACATTATTTTTGGGATTCTGGCAGCGTATCTTTATAAGAAGGCTCCAAAATAGAATTTATCTGCAATCAATCACCAAATCTTTTGCCTATCAAGGCAGGAGGTCGTAATTTTAAGGCGCTCTTCTTTTTTTACGGGTTACCAAACATTCGGGTACTGATTTTCGTTTGTATTTCGTATTAAGGCATTCTCCGGAAAGACCAGCCATTCTGTTAAAATAAACGCTCAATATAAAAAATTATGGGTATCATCAAAGAAAGGTTTAAAGCAAAGTCGGATACTACTACAGCCGAAATCAAAGATTTATTGAAAGAACACGGTGCTAAGAAAATTGGAGAAGTAACGTTAAATCAAATTTACCAGGGAATGAGGGGGATAACCGGTCTCGTTTCAGAAACTTCTTTACTCGATGCACAGGATGGAATTCGATTTCGTGGATATTCCATTCCGGAACTAAGGGAAAAACTCCCAAAGGCACAGGGGGGGACAGAACCATTGCCTGAAGGGCTATTTTACCTGATGCTGGTTGGCGAACTGCCAACCGAAGATGATGTTCATCACCTCAGCAGCGTGTGGCAACGCCGCAGCCATGTTCCCAATCATGTATTTGCCACCATTGAAGCATTGCCGGTTACGGCTCATCCCATGACCCAGTTTGTGGTAGCCATTATGGCCTTGCAAACCGAAAGCCAGTTTGCAAAAAAATATGCGAAAGGAATGGCAAAAAAGGATTATTGGGAATCCACCTTTGATGATGCCATGGATCTTATTGCCCGGCTTCCCCGGATCGCTGCGTATATATATCGTCGTAAGTATAAAGGAGGAGAGCACATTCAGCCCAACGGACTTTTGGATTGGGCGGGGAATTTTGCCCACATGATGGGATATGAAGATGAAGGGTTTCAGGAACTGATGCGGTTGTATATGACCATCCATGCCGATCATGAAGGAGGTAACGTTTCTGCACACACTACCCACCTGGTAGGTTCTGCGCTGAGTGATCCTTACCTGAGCCTGGCCGCAGGAATGAACGGCCTTGCCGGCCCCTTGCACGGCCTCGCCAACCAGGAAGTGATTAAATGGATTTTTGAATTGCGCGAACAAATTGGTTCGGAAAATCCCTCTAAAGAACAGATATCAGAATATGTTCAACAGACCTTGAAAGAAGGGAAAGTGGTGCCTGGATATGGCCATGCTGTATTGCGGCAAACCGATCCCCGCTTTACAGCGCAAATGGAATTCGGGAAGAAACACATGCCAAACGACCCCCTGGTGCAAACCGTTTGGAATATTTACGATACCGTACCTCACATTTTAGGTTCTATAGCAAAAATAAAAAACCCATGGCCCAATGTGGATGCCCATTCGGGGGCACTGCTGGTGCATTATGGGATGAAAGAATATGAATTTTATACCGTTTTGTTTGGCGTATCCCGATCATTGGGAGTACTCTCCAGCCTTTGCTGGGATCGCGCCCTGGGCTTCCCACTCGAAAGACCCAAATCGGTAACTACCGCCCTGGTTAAAAGGTGGCTGAATGGGAAAGATGAAATTTGGGGCGATTAATTTGGTTAATGTTTTGAGGATCCCGCTTTAGCGGGATCTTTTCTTTTTTTTTCGATTTCCAGTATTATATTTGCACTCCTTTATTTAAAGGTATTGGGGAATTAGCTCAGTTGGCTAGAGCGCTTGCATGGCATGCAAGAGGTCACCGGTTCGACTCCGGTATTCTCCACCA
>CAZYKA010000042.1:0-14424 GCA_964647915.1 uncultured Ferruginibacter sp.
CGCTTCCAAATAAAATAACCCTACACTTCGTGTAGGGCTTTGTGACCCCGTCAGGATTCAAACCTGAAACCTTCTGATCCGTAGTCAGATGCTCTATTCAGTTGAGCTACGGGGCCAATCCTTTCCCTTTCGGGGTAAAAATTTGGGAGTGCAAATATAAGGCAAAATGCACTATGGACTATAATCCGTATAAAAAACTTTCGTGGATATAATCTACCACCGATTCCAGGCTTTTTGTTTCGTCGTACACCTTGAGTTGCCTGTCGGCACCGGTTCCATTTTCCAGGATTTTATGAACATGGCTGATGGCGTGCTGGCTCCCGAAATGGGGTATCACATCATCCACAAAATCCAACAACTCATAAATTAATACCCGTGTATTTACTTCCGCCTCTTTTCCAAAATCTATGAGACTTCCTTCAATACCATACCGGCTGGCCCGCCATTTATTTTCATTCAACAAGGCACGGGAGTACATCATGAAATTTAGATTTTGGGACCTGAGCATATACAACTTACCGCAAATGGCCTGGAATAATGCTGCAATGGTAATTGTTTCCTGAACGGTAAGCGGCACATCGCATACCCTGAATTCTACCGTATTGAAAAAGGGATGTACCCGGAGGTCCCACCATACTTTTTTCGCATTATCAATACAATTTGTTTTGATGAGCAGTTTAATATAATTGTCGTAAGCCTCAATACTTTCAAAATAATCAGGTATTCCGGTTCGGGGGAATTTATCAAATATTTTACTTCGATAGGATTTATATCCTGTCTTTCTTCCTTCCCAGAAAGGCGAGTTGGTACTTAGTGCATATATATGCGGAAGGAAATACCTTGCACTGTTTGCGATATGAATAGCCATTTCCCGCGTCTCCATACCCACGTGTACATGGAGTCCAAATATCAGGTTACTGCGTGCTGCTTCCTGTAATTCGTTAACGATTTCATTATAACGAATATGCTCTGTGATTAACTGGCTTTCCCAATGCGAAAAAGGATGCGTGCCGCTTGCTCCAATCCAAAGCCCCAGTTCCTCGGCAATACCACTGATGGTTCGGCGAAGGGTGGCTACATCTACAAAAGCTTCATCTATATTGGCACAAATATCGGTTCCGACCTCCACCACGGCCTGGTGCATTTCGGCCTTCACTTTATCCTTAATAATTTTCTGGCCTTCCTGCACTATTTTTTGCTTATGGCTTTTCAGTTCCCGGGATTCGGGATCTATAACCATATATTCTTCTTCAACCCCCAGGGTAAAATGCTTATATGAAATATTTGCCATGCCGTTAATTACATTAGTTTTTCTTTATTTACGCTCTGTTTTAGGTATTTGCCCCAGGTCAGGTTATCTACATTGGGTTTATGTTCCTTCGCTTTTTCTATGGCATATTTGGCGGCTGTTTCAACCACCCATTTAAAGTTTTCCTCGCCTACGCTGTTTACATCCGCATCCGGTGCCGGGTTGCAAAAATCAATCGCATAGGGTACACCATCTCTTACGGCAAGTTCAACTGTATTAAAATCGTAGCCCAGATAGGTACATATCCTCAAAACAATTTCTTCCATCAGTCTGTGCCTTTCCGCGTTGGGTTTAAAATCAGCAACATACCTTAAATGATGCGGGTTGCGTGGTTCGTAAGGCATGATGCGGACATACTTTCCGCCAATGCAATAGCAACGATAATATTCTTCAAATTTTATTTCTTCCTGGAGCATCATAACCAACTCTCCGGTTTCTGCATGTTTCTCAAAAAATTCATCCTTGCTGTTTAACTGATACACACTTTTCCAACCTCCTCCGGCAAAGGGTTTCATATAGGCAGGGAAGCCAATATAGTCGAAAATCCCATCCCAATCGAGTGGATACGCCAGATTCGAAAACGATTCATCCGATGTGTCAGTCGGAAGATCCCTTGATGGAAGGATTACCGTTTTTGGAACCGGTACCCCTATTTTTGTAGCCAGGCAGTTATTGAAAAATTTTTCATCGGCACTCCACCAAAAGGGGTTATTGATAACCGTAGTCCCGCAGAGGGCGGCATTTTTTAAGTAAGCACGATAAAATGGCACATCCTGCGAAATACGATCGAAAATTACTGCATAATCCGTGGCCTCACCCTGCATTACTTTGTCGATCCTCACCGGTTCGGCAATGATACCATCAATGTTCATGCTGTTTATACGTTCAATAAATGCCATTGGAAAACTTCTTTCTTTTCCAAACAAAACGCCGATTTTTTTCATGTTGAGGGGGATTGAGAGTGAAATGAATAAATGATGCTATTAATCAAATGTATTTTGGAAATGGTAGAAAAACAAATTATGTTTCTGCCTAAAAAATGCCTTAAAGCCACCCCGATTTCTTAATTTTGGGGGATATGATTGCTGGGAGTACCAACTGCATTAAGCTGAACCACCACCTTATAATTTCCGAATTCCTTGATCGCGCTGTAAAAGTTGATTGTTATATCCCCGCTGGTTTAAAATCCGGCCAATTGCCCGACCTGTTACTTATTAACGATGGGCAGGACCTGGCCACGATGGACTTTGAAGATATCCTGGCCGCTTTAATAGGAGAGGAAAAAATTAACCCGGTTTTTTGTGTGGGGATTCATTGTGCCCCCGACCGTAAAAATGAATACGGCACTGCCAATATCCTGGATTATAAGGGACGGGGTAAAAATGCTGCAAAATTTACTGCCTTTGTTTTTGAGGAATTGATACCCTTTATCCGGAAGCAATATCGAATTGAGTCGTTTTACCGGAAAGCCTATGCCGGGTTTTCCTTAGGTGGGCTTTGTGCTATGGATATTGTTTGGAACCACCCGCAGGAATTTTTTCTTTGTGGCGCTTTTAGCGGTTCTTTCTGGTGGAGAGACTGTGACCAGCATGCCGATGAATTTGATGAGGATAGCCACCGCATCATGCAACGGCAGGTTAGGGAAGGAGGCTATTACCCCTGGTTAAAATTCTTTTTTGAAGTGGGCACTAAAGATGAAACAGCCGACCGGAATAATAATGGTATTATTGATTCTATTGACGACACCCGAAGCCTTATAACAGAATTGGAAAAGAAAGGATATCATGAGGATGAAATTTTCTACCTCGAATTAAAAAACGGGAAACACGATGTGGAGACCTGGGCGCTTGCATTCCCTACCTTCCTGGAATGGGCTTATGGGAAATAAACTACCTCCTTTCTATATCCTTAAGCAGATTCTACACTATTAGTAATGGTGCAGAATGTCCAATAGTAACATCCTGCAAATCGGAGATTCGTCCTTTATTTACTATATCTCTTTATTTCAATAATTATTTCCTTAATTTTCAGTTTGCAATTTTCAAATCATGCCCAGTAGTTTTTCTTCGCAGATTCATTGTATAATTCATATTTCCCAAAGGCTAAATCCAAAATCGGTGCTGGATATCGGCAAAGGCTTTGGAAAATACGGCTTCCTTATGCATGAATATTTGGGCATTGCCGAAGATCAAAAGATCGATCCGAAAAAAAAACTGAAAGACCAGTCTTCCATTCAGGTGGATTGTGTTGAAGTTGACCCGGATTTATTCCTTCCCCATCTCGATCATTTTTACCATAATGTGATCAATGGGAATATCCTGGATATATACTCCAGCCTACCAGCCTACAACCTGGTGTTGATGATTGATATTATTGAACACATACCCAAAGAACCGGCAATTCAAATTTTAAAATATTTTCTATCCCAAAATGCTAATATCATTGTAGCTACCCCTGTCCATTTTTTTGAACAAAATCGAAACCAAAGTGAGTTTGAACACCATGTTTCTCATTGGACGGTGGAAGATTTTAAAGGACTTGGGTTTGTGGATTGGCAGAAGATTGATGCCGGGGCAGTTTATTTATTGTCTCCACAAAAAATGGATATTCGAGGATTTGGCAGCGGTATAATGAAAAAGATCCGGCGTGTATTAAGGGCTGTTCGGAATGAGATTTAACAGGATCTATATTTCAAAAATTTAATTCCAGGTAAATATTTTTATTTCCTCCGTTTACGGCAGCTTGAAATTTCACTTCATTTTATGAATGAAAAAAGGCTACCGAATACCGGTAGCCCTTTTTATAAGAAACATCTTTTCTTAATTGAAAATATATCGTACTCCAAGCGTCAATCCCCAGGTGCTGAATATGGAGTAATTGGGTTGGAAATCCTTTGTTGGGCCCGAAGGATTAAAGGTGAATTTAGGATTTGCCTGATTAAAATTCTCACCGCCGGTATTGTTACTGGCAGATGGCAAACCAAGAAGCGCCTGATCCTGGAAGGAACCATAGGTCATCAGGTAATTGTATCCCCACTCTTTATTGATAAAGTTGAGGAGGTTGGTAAGATCTGCGCTAACCTGCAGCGTATGAGTCTTTGATCCGGTTTTTAATTTAAAATCCTGCAAAAGACGGAGGTCAACCTGGTGAGTCCATGGCAAAACTGCGCCATAGCGTTCCATATATTGGCCCTGGTGTTTGCTCAGGTATTTATCATTTTTAACGAAGGCGAAGAAAGCATCGCTTTGTTGTTGAGCCGTATAAGTTACACCACCGGATTTGTAACCTTCTACAAATTTTATTTCACTGGGATCTTTTGGTATATAAATGATATCCTGAGTAGCGCCATCGCTATTCACATCGCCGCCATACCTATAGTGGAAACGCTGTTGGCCTGATCCGGAATAATACAAACCTATGGTGGTAGCCATGTGGTTTTTCAGGTATTCAATTTTGTAAGATGCATAAGCCACTATACGGTGAGGTACGGAGAAGTTGGAATATCCTAATTCGGGCTTGTTTGGATTGCCATAAATGTTGTTGGAAGTCCATCCACTTGCGGCCTGATCGCTCGAACCAATAGCCACATCAAATGCAGCCGTATAAGTATATGCCAACATAGCTTCCCAGTTTTTCGCAAACGATTTTTGAATCATGGGAGTAATGGAAAAGCTCATTCCTTTATTCGTATTATCGAGAACCATCATTCGGTTCACTGCCGAATTCAGCCGGGTATTAAATATAGGCCTGTGATCGGCTGCACCGCCAAGAGTGCCTTTCTGATCGCCCAGGTTTGCATTTCGATAGTACACATTATTAACCATCTTGGTATAAATACCTTCGAGGCTGATGGTGGTGGTATTATTCAACTTCTTTTCCATGGCAAGATTGGTACGCCAAACCTGCGGCATTTTAAAATTCCTGGCGGTGGCGCTGTAGCTTGATCCGCTAGGGATAGAAGTTCCAACCGGAGGAGGGTTGGTGGGGATATACGTGGTGCGGTCGGTATTATACCGGATGGCTGCCAGTTCTGCTCCTGAAGCCTGGTATTGTGCACGTACTATACCGTTATCACCCACCTGGTTAACCAGCCAGATGAATGGAATACGCCCGGTGAAAATACCGGTACCACCCCTAACGATAACAGATTTATCGTTGTATGGATCCCATGTAAATCCAACCCTTGGCGAAACGAGGAATCGGGCTTTAGGGAATTCACTTACATCGAAGTGTTCTTCGTTGCCATTTTCGTCTTTAAAGGAAACGGCTTCCAGGGCCGGGTTCTTATCCGGTTTATAAGGATAAGATGGTCTGTCGAGGCGTAAGCCATATGTAAGTTTGAAATTTTTCCCAATCGACCACACATCCTGGGCATATACACCTAACTGGTTGAATTTTGCGGAGGGCACTTTAATTCCATCCGGATTGCTGGGATCGTAAGATACCGCAAATACAATCGGAGCCTCCTGGTTTAGGAAAGATTGAAGGGAAGAGTAACGATAATAACCGCCACCTGAACCTGATGTAAATGAATTTTGGAATTCCATGTGGTCGTAGCTTGCACCCAGGGTTACCGTATGCCGGTCGAGGTTGAGGGTAACATTGTTAGCCGCATTCAGGGCTTTATCTACAATGTAATTTTTATAAGAAAAAAGATCGCTACCAAAAGATATATATACGTTATTGGGGTCTTTCATGATATCCACAAAAGGCATATCGCCAGGAGTAATCCTTTTGGGTTCATTATCGGTGTATGATATCAGGAACTGGTTCGATAATTTTTTAGTAAAATCAGAATTAATTTCAAATACTCCGGATTTTACAATGGTATTATTTTTGAAATTGGAGTTCTGGTAAGCCATGCCACTGTTGGGTGATCCACGGCGTCCATTACCAAAGGAAGACCCAATGGTGCTTGAGTTATTCACCTGGTCGTCGTCGTCGGTGCTTGATTGGGTATACCGAAGGGTTAACCGATGGCGGCTGCTGATATTCCAATCGAGACGTCCCAGCAATTTATAGTTATCAACTTCAAAATTATATCCTTCCCATGGGCCGGTACTGTAGTTGTATTGGGCTTTTAAGAAATCGGAAAGAGTCTGAAGGTCGCTGGCCAAAACGGGGGTAACCTGTGGATCGCCGGCATTATCTGCTGTTTTAGCCTTCCAGATTTGGCCTGGCCGGGTGCTCATTTCTTTTTCTGCATTCACAAAAATGAACAATTTGTTTTTGATGATAGGGGCTCCAATACTTGCTCCGTAGATTTTAGTGGAGCGATCGGGGTTATCAACGGTTTGATCCTTTACTTTTTTACCGTTAAAACTCTGGTTCCGGTAATACCCATAAACGGAAGCGTAAATATTATTGGTACCACGGCGGGATACAGCGTTAACTGCGCCTCCAACAAAACCTGCCTGTCGTACATCAAACGGTGCGATGTTAACCTGGATCTGGTCTATCGCATCCATGGATATAGCGGGAGCAGCGCCACCCGGTACAAAGCCATCACCTGAACGGCCAAAATTGTTATTAAACAACGAACCATCGATGGTGATATTATTATACCGATAGTTCATACCGGCAAAACTGGTACCATTACTTTGAGGGCTTAGTTTAGTAACCCCGGTAATAGAACGGGAGGAATTTGGAATGGTGACCATTTGCCGATGGCTGATATTGGTGCCGGCCCCGGTTTTTACGTAGTTTGAACGGGTACCGGATACAATCACCGACTCAAGTTGTTGCACATTGGCAACCAGTTGAATCGAAATATCAAATTTATCGCCCAGGGGAACCATTACATCTGTTCTTTTGTAGGGTTGTAGGCCTGCAAAGCTGGCTGTAATCGTATATGGGCCGCCGGGAGCCACATTGGGAATAAGAAAACGGCCACCGTTTCTTGCAGTGGTCGAATATCTATTGCCCGTTGCCTGATCCAGCGCTTCGATGGTTGCGCCAACCAGGGGTTCATTTTTCTCGGAGAGTACTACCCCTGTTATGCTACTTGTTGTAACCTGCGACTTTACCAAAAAAGGCAGGGCAAAAAAGCTGATAATGAGGGGAATTAGCTTTCTGACTTGCATAGTTAATCTTGATTTTATGAAGCAAAGAAAGCAAATTATCCCCAAATCAATATTAATTATCTATTAACAAATTGTGAGGAATCCTATTTATGATACTCTCATTATCAATAGGTAAGAAAAGAAGCTGATTTTAAGCCTAACGTCATTTCCATTTCGAAATCGGAAAAAGGCAAACTTTGGCGCCGAAAGCTTGTTAATTTTGCAATGAAAATCAGTTAAGTATTATGTTAAACCGGATTGAAGACGCCATTGAGGATATTAGAAACGGGAAAATGGTAATTGTAGTAGACGATGAAGACAGGGAAAATGAAGGGGATTTTGTTACTGCGGCCCATAATGTAACGCCCGAAATCATCAACTTTATGAGCAAACAGGGCCGGGGGCTCATTTGCGCACCGCTGGTTGAAGAACGTTGCCAGGAGCTAAATCTCCAGCCCATGGTGGTTGATAATACCTCCCTCCACGAAACGGCATTTACCGTAAGTATCGATTTATTGGGGCATGGATGTACCACCGGAATTTCGGCACACGACAGATCCAAAACCATAAAGGCCCTAATTAATCCCAAAACAAAACCCGAGGAACTGGGAAGGCCGGGGCATATTTTCCCCTTAAAGGCTAAAAGTGGAGGGGTTTTGCGTAGAGCCGGACATACGGAAGCAGCCATCGACCTGGCCCGCTTAGCTGGTTTTGAACCTGCGGGCGTATTGGTTGAGATAATTTCTGAAGATGGAAGTATGGCCAGACTTCCCGAATTAATGGAAATAGCCAAAAAATTTGATCTGCGTATTATTTCTATTAAGGACCTTATAGAATACCGCCTTCGTACCGAAACCCTAATTGAAGAGGAAGTGCGAGTTAAAATGCCTACTAAATATGGGATGTTTGAACTGATTGCCTTTAAACAATTAAACACGGGCGAAATACACATGGCCCTGAAAAGAGGCAACTGGGAAAAAGATGAACCGGTTTTGGTAAGAGTGCACAGCAGTTGTATGACAGGGGATATTCTGGGTTCGCTTCGTTGCGATTGTGGAGACCAGTTGCATAAGGCAATGCAACAAATTGACGCAGAAGGAAAAGGCGTCCTGTTATATATGAACCAGGAAGGCCGGGGTATTGGCCTGCTCAATAAACTAAAAGCTTATAAACTCCAGGAAGAAGGAATGGATACCGTAGAAGCCAACCTGCATTTGGGCTTTGGTATGGATGAAAGAGACTATGGTGTGGGTGCCCAGATTTTACGCGAATTGGGAATCACCAAAATGCGACTTATGAGTAATAACCCCAAGAAACGCGCTGGATTACATGGGTACGGATTAGAAATTACGGAAACTGTTCCAATTGAAATTAAGCCCAACAAACACAACGAAAAATACCTGTTTACCAAACGGGATAAATTGGGCCATGAGATTTTAAATGGAATGTAGAAAATCCAATTCTGAATACTTTTTTGGGAATGCCTTTTGGTTGAAACGGGTATAATGAAAACCGGGAGGATCTGCTTTTCTCATTTTGAAATAATTTATTCACCGTCTTTTCTTTCCTTCACCTGGATTTGTTTTTTTTCATCTGCTTCTATCCGGCTCTTACTCCGGAAGATATCAGAAAGCTTGTTAAAATCTTTCCGGTAGGAAAGTTGAATCCCTGATCTGTTTCGCTGGCCAATGGTTGCATCAATACTGGAGCGGTTAAAACCTACCACCCGGATTGATCCATCCTTATTGAGCAGCCACTCAATGGAAATATCAGGCGTTATCAAACTTCTTTTCTGAATCAGCGATAATATGGCATTGTTATTATAATCGAGGTTTCCACCCAGGAGTATTACCAATCGCCGACTCAGCAGGATTTGTAGCCCTGCCCGAACATTCGCCTGCAGTTGGTTGGCACTTTGGTTGAGATCGAAGCTGGGATTGATATCTACATAGGTAGAAATAATGCCATCTGTGGCTTGTTGCAATTGTTTGTTAAGTAAACTGGTAAGTACGCCGCTCACCACCCCTCCAATTGTTGATGCGGCTACATTGATGGTACTTCCACCCGTGAGGAAATTAGTTTGCGAGGAAATGAATGAGTTGAACAACAGGAGGCTGGCTACTTGCTTATTCATTTCGTTGGGATCGGATTTAAATTCCTCCAGTTTTTTTACAATTATGTAATCGCGGCTCGCATCACTTTTTTCGGGAAGCCGGAATTCGAAATTGATGTTGGGTTTTTTAAGGCTTCCGGTGAGGTGCGATAAAATAGTTACATCTTCTTTTTGTCGGTAACCGCCGGTATTCAAATTGGAGAGGCTGCTGATGTCCACATTTTTTGCAAGGTATTCTGCCTGGATATCAATTTGTGCCTGGTAGGGATCTCCGTTCCAGGTTATACTACCTCCATTTAAGGTAAATGGCTTTTTTAAAAAGGTTTGAAAATTAAAGGTATAGTCGCCATTGGTGATTTCGTACCGGCCCCGGATGGATAAGGGTTCTTTATTCCCCACTCTGATACTGAGGTTTCCGGTTCCCTGGCCATGAATTACATCGTTGGTTTCCTCATCCAGGATCACATCTATTTTGCAGGAAGGGTTGGCAACAAGATCCATGTTAACTATAATATTTGTAGCCTCATTTGTTTTTACCGAGTCTACCATCAACGAACCGAACTGAATAAACTCGATATAATCAACGGTTCTGCTTTCCCTGCTTTCGCCTGTGGAAAGGTAAAGATGGCTGCTATCGAATACACTGGGTTGTCCTTTAATATTCATCATCAGGTTTGTTGTGGGGCCGTTAAGTGTCATCAGGGCGCTTCCCGTTACATTTCCATAAAATTGGCTGTTGTCTTTCTTTTTTGTGTTGAGCAGGAGGAGTTTGGATGTTTCGAGCCGCACATCGCTGAAAGAAAAGTCTTTAAAGAATTTATGGTACATTTTTCCAGCCACTGTGCCTGTATTTCCAAGCGTATCTTTAATGGTGATCCTTCCAAAATCGATGAGGTCCTTTTCGAAATTTATTTCCTGTTTTTTGAATAAATATTTGCATTGGGTAAAATCAATTGTAATAGATCCCGAATCAATAAATGCGGTACCTAACAGGTAGGGGTGGGCGGTTGGGCCTGCTATTTTCAGGTTGGTGCTGGCCATGCCGCTGATATCGCTAAAAACTGCGCCTAAAAAGGGTTTTAGAATGCGTAGGTTAACTTTTTTACCCAGCATATCTATGTCCATATTCTGACCCAAACTGTCTTTATAATTATACACCCCGGCCAGATCTATTTTATAATCGGGTTCGTTGCTGTTTACTTTGAATTGTACATTCCCGGTGGCAGTATTTGCGTTGGCTTCCAGGTTCACCCTGCCGAGGTATTCGTTATCCATTTGGAAGCTGTCGGTAACTCCTGAAAATGAAATAGTGGGAATGCCAAACGGATCTTTGAGTTTTACCACCCCGGTAAGTTTTCCCTTCAATTCGGGGTTGGTTAAAATAAAGGGCATAAAATCTTCCGCCTGCACGTTTTCGATCCGTGCTACAATGTTGGTATGATCGGTAATGTCGTCTAATTCGGTGGAGATGAGGAGTTGCTGATTTTTATGGCTGAATTTAATTTCATTTGCATCAATAAAATCATTTCTCAGCGTGAGTTCCCCGTCTTTTTCAAGAGTCCATTTTTTATCATTCAAAATAAATGTGGACGGGAAGAAGCGGATTTTCACGCCATCCGAAAAAGTTTGAACACTGGCATTTAATTCCGCATCGCTTAGCATGTTCCCGGCGCTGGTAACAAGGTGAAGGGTTGACACATCGTTATGAGCTGCAACGTGTAAGGAGGTGGCAGGAAAATGCAGACTGTCAGAAAGGAAAATATCATCCATCCGGATATCAGCCATTAGCGTATCTGCCTCCCCGTTACCATCAACAGTTATTCCCTGGAACTTCTTTCCATCAAAAATAAATTCAGGGGCCTTGGCATGAACCTGAAATTGGGATTGATTTACATTCAGCTTACCCCGGATTACGGCATCATTCAATCCGCCGAGGCGGGGGTCTATTAATTTCAGGTAATCATTAATCTGATTGGTTCGTACATAAAAATCGAAATCCTGGGGATTGAGGATTTGGTTCGGAGTTTTAATGTAGGAAGGATAATATCGGCTTAAAAAGTACTTAAAGGCATCGGGAAGTTGCAGTATGGTAAATTGTCCGTCGATTTGTGCTTCGAGTTCGTTCGATTTTAAACTGATAATTTTTCTCCCATCTTCTAGGGTAGAGGAAAGGGTGAGCGAGTCGAATGAAAACCGGGTACTGTCCTGATTTAAAAAAGCATGGTATATCCTTGCAGTTCCCAGGAAATTATCAATATTATTACCCGAAAAATTAAGGCTCAACTTCCCGCCAAGTGTTATCGGATTTTGGCCGAGTCCTAACTTTTTTAAATTAATAAAGGGTAGGTCGGCATCTGCATTAAAGGATAATTCTTTTCCCGATAAGTTAAGGGATCCCGTGAGTTTTCTAAGCTGGAGATTGGGGTCATTGATATCCAGACTGCCTGTAAACAGGCTCTGGTTAAAATTTCCATTCACATTAATATTCTGGTAACTGTAATTCCGGAAATCCAATTGAGAAATGTGGCCATCAAAATTTGCATTAAGCGATTTAAGTGTAAATCCCGAACCCTTTACACTTCCATTTAACGCAATTTTTTGGAGAGAGGGTTCATTCAACAGGGTTCCAAGATTAAATCCTCCGGTAATTATTTTTCCCGAATATAGGGGAGCCTTTCCTTCCGGCAATTTCATGTTCAGATCGGCAGAAATCACGCCCAGATCGGTTTTCAGCGTGCCAAAGGTTACAAAATCGTTCCAGAAACCAGTGAAATTCCCTTTATAATTGATATTTCCCAGTTTTGAAAGCCGCGGTTGGGTTATATTTTTCAGAGAAGGAACAAGGTGGGTTAAATCGTTGTAATTGGTTTGAAGGGATTCGCCCTTATAATCAATAAAAGTGGTATTGATATCGGGAAGGCCCCTTACCGATAATTCACCTTCGATGAAGGTACCTTCAGATTTTGCCTTCAATTTTTTTACCGAGAAATTATCTATTGTCCCTTTTGCATTCCCCGAAATTTGAATCTCCCTGTCCCAGCCTTTTAATTCAGGCGCAAAGGAGGCTATATCGTCGCTGTGAATAGTTGCGTTATCCAGAGATACCTGAAGCGTAACCGATTTGATGAAATCCTGCATGTCATCATTAAAATCATGATACCGCATGGCAAAATAATTCCCCAAATGGCTCCGGGGAGTGCGAAGATCCAGATCGCTAAACTCCATAATAGAAGGGGTAAACCGGACTTTCGATAAAATTTGGTTTACAGTAAACCCATTTCTCTCTCTCGTAGATAGTTTTACCTGAGCCCGAAGCGTATCCCCTTCAAAACGCAGCGAATTAATTTTCCCGCTGATGCTTCCAAAACGCAAGTGAAGCCCATCAAAATGATCTGAAAAGGGTGGCCTGTCTGTTTCCTTATCATTCGCAATGGTGCCATTAAAAATACGGATCTCATCAACAGCAGCCATCCAACCGGAGTTATTCCATTGGAATGCAGATTTGGAGGTAGCAATATTTTTCTTATTTGAATTACCATTGAGAACCGACGGCCGCTTTCCTGTATAATCAACGAGAGAGAATAAGGGCTCTTCAAGGTAAATGTCCTTAACCCGGATTTGTTTTTTCCGGTAATCAATCTTATCAAACCGGATATCAGCCCGCTTTAATGAAACAATCATATCCGATCCGATCCAACCATCTTTGCTGACAAACCGGATGTTATTGAAATGCAGGTCTTTTAGATTCAGCCTGGTGTTGCCTCCACCTCCTTTCGATTTCTCTCCTCCTCCAAAATAATCAACCAAAAACTGGTAATTCCAAACCGAATCCCTCCGCTGCAGGTTAACCACTCCCTGGCTTAACTCGGCAGCATATATCGTGATGTTCTTTTTTAAAAAGAACCAATCGGAAATTTTCAATTTTGCATTTCCGGCATAAAGCAGCGTGTCTTTCGCTCTGTCCTCCACCAGCACCCCATCAATTGAAATTTTATTGAAAAATTGGAAATCGATCCGGTTGACGCGGACGGTGGTATTTAGTTCCCGGGAGAGTTTTTTGGCAACCTGTTTGGTTAACCAGGTTTGTACCACAGCAAAGTGGAGGCTTATATATAAGCCCAGCATGAGGAGCAGGATGACGAGCAGAATCCTGAGCGATATTTTGATAACCCTACGCAGTGGAAATTAAATATTTGTAAAATTAACCAATCAGGGTTTGCCTTTTGCTGCCGGGGGCCTATTTAAGATATTTTTTATGAATAAAGTATAAAGGGGCAAAATTGGAGTATCCGGAATTGACCGTACTATTTTACTTTTTAAAATACAGAATGGCAGGTCTTTTTTTAGCCGGAATAATCCAGATCTAATTTGTTCCATTAATAAAAAGGGAGCCCGGAAAGGATGAGTTGGTATATTTTTGCAAATACTCCCTTTGGGGAATTGGAAGAATGTGAGATGCCGCTGTTTATGGGTATCCCGATTTATGTCATCCTAACATTTTGTATTTTAATGACCAGATCCTTGCACGCTTTCCTGATATTTATGTTATGCGTTACCGTTAATTTGGTTTCTGCACAACCGCCCAAACCTACGGGTACCGCTGATATCCTGCTTTCATTTAAGAAATTGAAGAATACAGCAACTGTATTATATATTGCCGCCCATCCGGATGATGAGAACACCCGGTTGCTGGCCTATCTTGCCAACGATCGTTGTGTGCGAACGGGATATCTTAGCCTTACCCGGGGGGATGGTGGACAAAACCTGATTGGCGATGAACAGGGGATTGAGTTGGGCATGATTCGAACTCAGGAATTGTTGGCTGCCAGGCGGATAGACGGAGCAGAACAATTTTTTTCCAGAGCATTTGATTTTGGTTATTCTAAGAGCCCCGAAGAAACACTTGAAATTTGGGGTCATCAAAAGATACTTTCGGATGT
>CAZYKA010000043.1:0-14249 GCA_964647915.1 uncultured Ferruginibacter sp.
GATACCGTGCCTGCATTCGCAGAAGGATCTACCGTAACACTTATATTAGAGGCTACCGGCGCACCTCAGCCCGCAGATACCGTATACGTTATAGTAGTAGTGCCTGCAGCTACAGCAGTCAGTTCGCCCGTAGTGGCATTGATCGTGGCAGCAGTCGTATTCGAACTGCTCCATGCACCACCGGCATCACCATTCGATGTATAATTTGATGTTGCTCCAATACAAACATTTGCTGAACCAGATACCGTGCCTGCATTCGCAGATGGATTTACCGATAATGATTGATTTGCAGTTGCTGGTCCTGAACAACCATTCACTGTATAAATGATATTGGTTGTGCCAGCACCAACTGCAATAACCGCACCTGTGGTTGAATTTACCGTAGCAACTCCCGTATTGGAGCTGCTCCATGTTCCGCCTGCATCTCCTGTAGTGGAGAATACAGCAGTACCTCCAATACAAAGCGGGGAGGTTCCAGAAACGGTTCCTGCAGAAACAGTAGGACTTACATTAATTGATGCACTGCTTATTGGACTTCCTGATAAGGTACATCCATTGGCAGCAACAATATTGGTAAGATTAAAGGTAGTAGATCCGGTTACCAGGGGAGCGTAAATTACATCAACCCAATAATTTGTTGAAAATGCATCTTCCGTTGGGAAAGCGCTTGTAGCGGTATATACATATAACCCGTTCGCTTCTCCGGGTGCGCTTTGAGGAGCAATGAGGTGCTGGCCATTGGTGAAATCGGAAGATCCAAAAAATCCACCACTCTTCGAGTAGTTCCCCTGTGGTAAAAAGTAAGAGGCGATATATGGCGTATTTGCAGTAACAGAAACAGGGCTTGAAAAATACACTTCCTGCCATCCGGAGTTCGTTTCTCCTGTAAAAGTGGCTGTGCCCAGAAGCGTACCACTGGTTGTCCAGAGGTTACCAATATGGGTGCCACCATTAGAAGCTCCTCCCTTATAAAACCGGATACCTTTAATTACACCATTAGCAGTAGCTTTAAATCTTACACCGAGCTCGAGTGGACCGGCATCCGCATGAATTAATTCAGCGGGGATATCTGATGGCCCGAAGATGTTTTCCTCAGCCAGAACCGGGTTGAAAATCTGATTAACAGAAATATTATTATAAACCTGAGAATTAATGGTAAGTGAGAAGGGAGATACCCCTGTTGCTGAAGTTAATTGCAATTGCAATGGATCTCCAGGGCAAATGTTGGAATTAACTGCCGCAATGGTAGCTGATATAGTTGCCGCTACTGTTAGAGTAGCCGGGTTTGAAGTGACTGAACCTTCACTATTAGTCCATACTGCATGATAACTGTTACCATTATCCGCAGATTGCGCTGTAAATGTATAGGTGCCCGAAATGGCTCCCAAAATATTATTCCATGTACCGCCTCCATCTGAACTATATTGCCACTGAACGGTTGGGGTAGGGATACCTGTTGCCGTAGAAGTGAAGCTAACCGGAGCATTTGAACAAGTAGAAGCATTGGAGGGATTTCCAGTTACCTGAGGTGCTGTAAGTCCACCTGTGGTGAAACTCCAGGTATAATCTGCCGCCAGTGCATTACCCGAGATATCTTTAATCTGGGGTGGAGTTAACCCGCCTTCGAGTGTAACTGTATAAGTAGTTACTATTCCAAGAGGCGAGTTGGGTGTTATTGTAACATCCGCTCCATTTATGGTAACGGTAGCAGGTACAATCGAATTACCTGGTCCAGTAATGTATGCTGTTAAATTAGTAACGCTTGCGGGATCAACTACTTCGGAGAAGTTGGCAATCACGGGTACGTTAAGATTCACATCCGTAGCTCCGTTAGCCGGGCTTGTAGTAACCACGGTAGGAGGGGTTTGGTCGGAGGGTGTCATCACCACATCCACCCAATAATTACTTGTTCCGCTTGTGCCGGTAGGGAAAGTGGGGGTACTGCTATATTCATATAAACCATTTCCACCATCAATTCCCGAAGCCAGGCCTGTGAGATACCCATTTTGAATGGATTGTGTAAAGAAGGGGTCCGTTTTTTCAAAGTCGCCGGAACTGCTGAAGTAAGAGACTACATACGTTGTATTGGGCAGGATGAGCACCGGTGTAGATAACGACACTGTTTGCCATCCCGAGGAAGTTTCGTTAGTGAATGTTTCAGTGGCCAGCAGGTTTCCATTGATATCCCATAAGTGGCCTATATGCGTTCCCGTTACATCGGCTCCTTTATAATATTTAAATCCGGTAATATACCCGGGAATAGAACTCCTGAATTTCATCCCCAACTCCAGTGGCCCTCCCGTATAAAATACAGGCTGCTGCTGAGGATAGGTATCGTTAAATACGGAATAATTAAATGGACCGGTAAGGTTTATTGCTATAGAATTGGCCGAAGGAAGAGCGCCTATTGTTTCCACATTTCCAAACTCATCCCAGGCTCTTACCTGGATATTAATGGTCCCATATCCGGAAGGAGAGAAAGTATAGGTCCAGTTTTCGTATCCCGAAGCAATATGCCAGGTAGATCCCCCATCAACGGAGACTTCCACACCACCCAATGCGCCACCACCATTGTCGGCAGATGTACCGGAAATGGTTACAGAACCTCCCGAAACATTGGCGTTATGAATTGGTGAAACAATTACGGAAGAGGGTGCCTGCACGTCATTTAATACAGAAGGCATCACCAGGTTTGATTGAAGGGTACCGGGAACGGCATTCATGTCAAACAAAAGGTTAACGGTGGCCTGTTGCACATCCTGGCTTTCGGGTTGAGCGGGGGGAGTAGCAGCGTTCAAATCGTGATTTGCATCCAATCCCCACGACCACTGCATCGTACCTGCTCCAAAAACCAGGCCGCCGCTTGGGTAGCGGTACAGCGACATTTTATGAACGTGGCTGGTTTGAGTTGTATTAGATAAAACAGTCCGGTGTGCAGGATAGGTTTCGGTAAACTTTTCATCATCCCACTCATTCCCTAATGTGCCATAAGGCAGGGTTAAGGTTCCTCCGGGAGGAAGACTTTCCACTGCTGTATTCTTCCAGAACCTTAGGTGTTTATACGTATCAGGCACTTTAATCGACCCAATGGATTGGGTCCAGCTCATTTGCCCGGTTAATGCGCCTTCGGGTTTGCATCCATCATTAGGTGCATACCCCGGCGTACATCCATCCCGCCATAATCCGGTCCAATCTGGTGATGGATCGCATTTGGTATTACAACCCAGTTCACCCATGGAGCCTTCTTTATAACAAACCAGGGTTTGAAAATTATCTTCCCAACGGGTTTTCCAATACACTTCGTTTCCACTAAAAAAGGCCAGGTTTACGCCGCTGGCACGAGCCGCTTCCACTTTATTTCTACACTCGGCAGACCAGTATTCGTCATGACCCACAGATAGAAATACCCTACAGTTGGAGGTTGAAAGTGGGGTGTTATCTTTTGAAAAATCCTGATCGGTAGTATAACTTACATCGTAACCGTTTCTTTCGAGCCAGCGAATCATGGGGTATTCTGAGTTGAAAAAATTCGATTTATCGCCCCGCATATGTAATACACGCTGATAGCTGATTTTGGTAGCATGCATATATCCGGGTACGGGGATACCCGCCACATAAAAACTATTTCCACCGTATGGATTGTAAGCCTGCCAGGTTGCATCGGAGGTTTTAAATAATAAATCGGAGTTTAAACTTCCCGAAGGATCTTTCACCACAAATATCAGGATGGCAGAACCCCCTACACTGGGGCAATCCATTCTCGCAATATAAACTCCGGGTACCGCATTTACCGGAACAGTCCATTGCGTAGCAACCGGCCAGTTATTACAATCAGTCATTCCGGTAACGGGATCGTAGTTTGCAGGAGGCATCATGCCACCGGTTAGAGAATTGCCCAGGTCGTCGATAAACCGGGCTCCATTTCCCTGGTACCAACCAATGCGGTAAATTTTTACTGTATATGGAACGGGAGAACCGGAGGCAATATCAATTTTAAAGTGAACCGTATTGCCTGGCTCAACGGTGAACTCCTGCGCAAAACCTTCAATAGTTCCTCCATCGGTGGCATCCCACACAGACTGCGGTGTTCCCGGGTTTTGGTTTTCGGTAACAATCCGGTTTTGGGCAAACAAAAGGGAGCTGCTACCTAACAGCAGTAATACCATCAATTGCCTGGCAAAACGCAGCGTAAAAAATCTAAGGGACATGGCTATATAATTAGCGTGATTAAACAAGGTTGAAAAGCTTTTCAAAAACTTGGAAAAAATATACCACCGGTATTTCTGAGGATGGAGGAGTAGTTTCAGTATCAGGTATTCAGAAGCTACAAAGATAGATTTTAACTTTGGGAAATGCCAAACAAATAAGGGGGAAATTGAATGGATTTCCAATAAATATTTTCCTATTTCAATAAATATTTCGCACCTTTCGCTTGCATATTGAAAAAAGAACATCTATATTCCAAATGGAGGTTTCTCTTCTTCTATCTTCCCCTGTTTGTTTTTCTTTTGTTGTCTAATTTTATTGCTATTCCAAATTATGGAAGCACCTATTTTGTTTCTCCCAAAGGAAATGATTTGAATCCGGGTACCCGGGGTCTTCCATTTCAAAGCTGGCAAAAATTATCGGGCCTGTTATTACCGGGAGATACGGCATTTATTCGGGGAGGCACCTATTACGGAAATACCGGTTCGCAATCAATTTATTATCATTTGTTGAATATTAACGGGAATTCCAAAGATGCTGTATATATTTTTAATTATCCGGGCGAGGCCCCCGTTTTAAATCTTTCTTCAAAAAATATTAGCTACCCCAACCCCACTGCCCTGGTGATTGAAAATTGTAATTATCTGCATCTTAAGGGAATTAGAATTACAGGACTAAAGCAAATTCGAAATGGAACTGGGATCTCGAGGGGAATGGAATTACGAAACGCCTCCCATAACCTGATAGAACAGGTTGAAATTGACCATCTTGAAGGGTATGGTTTTATTATCGGTGAAAACAGCAACGAAAATCTATTTCTAAATTGTGATGCCCACCATCTTTCGGACCCCAATACACAAGGAGGAAATTGGAGCAATGCAAATGGGTTTCAGTGTACCGGAGGCACCAAGGCCCGGGGTAATATTTTCAGGGGGTGCAGGGCCTGGTGGATAAGCGATGATGGTTTTGATTTATATGGAGTAGATGGAGATTTTCTATTTGATCGGTGTTGGAGTTTTTGGAATGGATTTAAACCAGGCACATTCATCCCTGTTGGAGATGGGGATGGGTTTAAACTGGGGCCTCAAAGTAACAGCCATCCATTTAAAGATTCTGTTACCCGGAGCCTCATTCATTGTATTGCAGCAGGTAACCGGGGGTCAGGGTTCGATCAAAATAAGGGCGATTTTCGGTTCTTCTTACAAGATAATATTTCTCAATCCAATGGTTCTTATGGGTTTATGTTTGATTACATACACCCCCATCGAAATCAGCAATTCCTGGGTAATAAATCAGTTTCAGATAAGTTTCCACGCAGGGGTGAGGAAACGAATGGGTTAAGAAATAGCTGGGATAAGAATTTTTATCAAATATTGTACCCTTTAAATATTAATTCTCTGGCAGCAAAAAGAACCCGGAATGGGAATCTGCCCCAACCTGAATACATTACAAAAAGCCTGGAAAAATAAATTACGCCTAAAAATGTGTATTTCCTAATGGCCCGGTTGTGAATATCCTGCTGAAATATTGTGCAGTACTTATTATAAAATCCTTCTGAAACACCAAATTCTATCGTATTTTTACCGAAATCCGCACTCACCGAAAAACTATCCCACTTACCCCTTATACCTCAGAAAAAAATTTAACATTTTTGCAATTCGCAGTAGCAATGTATTAAACAGGATAATCGCAGGCGTTTGTCAACATTCCACTTTTTTTTGTTGATAAATAAATCCGGAAAACTGTTGGGTAGCATTGTTTTTGCTAATTAGCGGAAAATTTTTTTACCATCTTAATCCAAAACAGTTCAACTGCCGGATTTCATTTTCTTTGAACAGGGCAGATAGAGGTGTGTGTTGAGAAAATTCGATGAAAAACCTACTGTTAATTGCGGTAATATTATTCCCTGCCGTAATTTTTTCCAAGCCAAAACTTCCACCCAATTCTCCTAGATCCGGAGGAAACACCTATTATGTTTCTCCAAATGGGAGTGATAATAACAATGGATCCTTTAATTCTCCCTTTGGCACCTGGTCTAAACTATCGGATGTATTGGTTGCCGGAGATGTAGCATATATCCGGGGTGGCACTTATTATTCTCAGGCCGGAGATGACGCCTGGCAACACTGTTCCTGGGAAAACTTAAATGGTACCGCCACAGATAGCATCAGCATCCTGGCGTATCCCGGCGAACTACCGGTGTTGGATTTGAGCAATTTTGTTCCCACTATTAATGATCCCACGGCAGTTCGATTAAAGAACAGCAATTTTGTACACATTAAAGGGCTTCGAATTACCGGTCTTAAGCAAAACCCCTCCGGCGAGGGAATCTCAAGGGGGTTTTCTGTAGAATATTCATCCAATAATACCATTGAATTAATTGAACTGGACCATATCGGCGGATATGGATTCATGCTGGGTTCCGGAAGCAATGATAATTTATTTCTTAATTGTGATGCCCATCATCTAGACGATCGGTACACCAACGATTGGAGTGCCTGGGGAAATGCGAATGGATTTCAGTGTACGGGAGGGTCGAATGCCACCCGAAATACCTTTGATGGATGCCGGGCCTGGTGGATCAGCGATGACGGATTTGATTTATATGGCACCAACGGAATTTTTTATTTTAAAAATTGCTGGAGTTTTTGGAATGGATACGAGCCGGGAACTTTTAACCAGGTTGGAGATGGAGATGGGTTTAAAATGGGGCCCGAAAATTCAGGTAATACCCACAACAGCATTCTCCGTACATATGAAAAATGTATGGCATTCGAAAATGCAGGTTCCGGTTTCGATCAGAACAATGGGGATATGCGGTATAAATTATATAACAATACCACCTATGGGAATGGCTCGTATGGTTATATGTTTGATTATATCAGCCCGGCACCGGTACAGGATTTAAAAAATAATGCCTCCTTTCTGGATGCCAATGTACGCCGGGGAAATGAAACGAATGGATCTTTCAACAGTTGGAACCTGCCTTCAGCTTTAACCTCCTCCGACTTTTTAAGTATTTCCTCTGCCGGAATGGATGGACCGCGGCAGGCAGACGGAAGCCTTCCCCGGTTAAATTTCCTCCGGCCTTCGGCGGGATCTAAATTATTGAATGCGGGAACCAATGTAGGTTTGCCATATAGCGGCACAGCGCCTGAAATAGGCGCAATTGAAGTAGAAGCCGTAACTCCAAATCAACCACCAGTTGCCAATGCAGGTGCTAACCAATCCCTTCAACTTCCGCTCAGTGTGGTTACTTTACAGGGATCTGGAACCGATTCAGATGGAACCATTGTGGGTTATCAGTGGGCAAAGATCAGTGGCCCGGCCAGTGGAAGTTTTTTGGCTTCCTCTAATTCGGCCCAAACCAACCTAACTTCCTTAACAGCCGGTGTCTTTCAATACGAACTTACAGTCACAGATAATAATGGTGCCACCGGAAAAGATACGGTAACAATTACCCTGCTTGCTGCCACCAATATTCCCCCGGTTGCCTCAGCAGGGCAAGATCAATCCATTATTCTACCAATAAATTCAGCCACCCTATCGGGAACGGGCAACGATGCAGATGGTACCGTTGTATCCTTCAATTGGTCGCAGGTTTCTGGGCCTTCTGCCGCCACCATCAACAACCCGGGAAATGCGGAAACTGAAGTCAGCAACCTGATTTCGGGAGTATATATTTTCAGGTTAAAGGTTACCGACAATAACGGAGCAACCGCTTCAGATGATGTGGTAGTTACGGTTGCCAATGCGCCCAATCAGGTTCCCATAGCGAATGCAGGTTCAGATCAAATCATTACGCTTCCCGTTTCGTCTGTTACCTTATCCGGTTCGGGTTCGGATCCCGACGGAAGCATTTCTTCCTATTCCTGGGTAAAAACCTCCGGGCCTGCCGGTGCCGGAATTGTCAATAATTTTTTGGCTACTACCGTCGTAAACGGCCTGGTTCAGGGTGTCTATATGTTTGAATTAACGGTAACGGATAACAGCGGTGCATCTGCCACCGACCTGGTAAAAGTTACCGTTAATCCGCAGGGAAATATTCCTCCCCTGGCGGATGCAGGACCGGATATAACATTCAGCCTTCCTACGAATAGTATCACGTTAACGGGTACGGGAACCGATCCGGATGGAACTGTATCTTCTACCAAATGGAGAAAATTAACCGGCTCCGCCGGCCCAACGATTCAAAACAGCAACTGGCCTACTACCAATGTAAACGGTTTTGTTGCCGGAACTTACACCTACGAATTCAGGGTAACAGATAACAACAATGCAGTTGCCAGGGATACTATGCAAATAATCGTGCTCCCTGCCAACCAGGCGCCGGTTGCCAATGCAGGAGAAGACCAGGATATTACCCTTCCTCAAAACAGTACCAGTCTGATTGGTTCGGGCGTGGATGCAGATGGGGAAATCGTGAGTTTCCAATGGACCCAGGTATCAGGGCCTTCCAATGCTAATATCGAAAGCGAAAACCAACAGACAACTTCTATTTCAAACCTGGAGGAAGGGCAGTATATTTTTAAACTAACGGTAACAGACGATCGAAATGGTACCGATACCGACCAGGTATTGGTAACCGTACATCCACATCCTAATCAGCCCCCCACCGTTAGTGCAGGCGGCAATATCACCATCACGTTACCCCAAAATGCTGTCACTTTAAATGGCACGGCTAATGATTCGGACGGGACCTTGGCAAACATAGAATGGACGCAAGTTTCCGGACCCGCATCAGCCACCATCAATTCCCCGGGCAGCCTTGTAACCGGCATTCAGGACCTGGTGCCGGGTATCTATGAATTTTTATTAACTGTTACGGATGATGCAGGCGCTTCTGCCAGCTCTTTGGTGCAGGTTACGGTAAATAATGCTATCCCGGTACCCAATATTCCTCCGGTGGCCAATGCAGGTCCGGATTTATCCATAACCCTCCCGGTAAATCAATCGCAGATTACAGGGAGCGGATCGGATGCAGATGGTTCGATTATTTCTTATACCTGGAGAAAAATAAGCGGCCCCGGCTCTCCCATAATTTCCAACCCTAATTCGGCCACCTGTATCGTCTCGGCTTTATCGCAGGGAACATTCCGGTTCGAATTAAAAGTGGTAGATAACCAAAATGCTACAAGCCGGGACACGATGGTTTTGACGGTGCTTCCGGCACCCAATGTATTGCCCACAGCAAACGCAGGTACTGATATTACCCTCACCCTTCCGGTTAACAGCACCACCCTGAATGGAAATGGGACAGACCCCGATGGATATATAGTATCCTATCTGTGGCAAAAACTATCGGGCCCGGCAGGAGGATCAATTTCTAATCCAACAAACAGGATTACAACCATCTCCGGGCTTATGGAAGGAAATTATTCTTTCAAACTAACGGTTACTGACAATCGCGGCGGAAGTTCATGGGATACCTTAACGGTAACCGTACTCCCAAAACCCAATCAGCCGCCTGTTGTATTTGCCGGCTCACCCCAAACTATTACGCTTCCTATAAGTATCGCCACACTTAGCGCAACCGCTTCAGACAATGATGGATCCATAGTTTCCATTCTTTGGTGGCAGGTTTCCGGCCCTTCAATTGCCTCTATTTCAAATCCTGGTTCTTTATCTACCGCAATAAATGGCCTTATAGTGGGCGATTACATTTTTCAAATCCAGGTAACCGACGATGACGGAGCCACAGCAACCGACAATATTACCGTACATGTACAACCGGCCCCCAATCAGCGCCCGGTGGCCTATGCAGGACCTAATCAAACCATTCAGCTTCCGGCAGATTACGGTCAACTCCAGGGGACAGGTTATGATTCGGATGGATACATCGTATCCTACCTATGGCGATTGATTTCTGGGCCTACAGGCGGCGCCATTACAAACCCCAACGACTCAAGCACCCTGATTGTTGCCCTAAACCCCGGAGTATATAACTACGAACTAACGGTATTTGATAACGCCGGAGCTACTGGAAAAGATACGGTTTGGGTAACGATAGTGGATGCCCCCAATCAGCCACCAACGGTATCAGCCGGGCCCGATAAACAACTAACTCTTCCACAAAACAGTGTTGCCATAACAGGTACAGCCACCGATTCGGATGGTTATATTACCGGCTATAACTGGCTGCAGATTTCTGGGCCAGCCACTGCAACGGTATCAGGAATTAACCAACCCACCCTCCATGTTTCAGGGTTAGTGCAGGGAACCTACCGGTTCATTTTCTCTGCCTGGGATAATGATTTGGCAGTAGGCAGAGACACGGTTCAGATTTTGGTAATCGCCGAACCTCAGAACCAGCCACCGGTAGTTTCGGCGGGCCCGGATAAGTCCACTACATTGCCCATTAATTCAATGCAGGTTTCTGGCTCTGCAAGTGATCCCGACGGTAGCGTAGCCGCCTTGTTATGGTCGCAGGCTTCCGGGCCTTCTGCTGCTACGCTGACCAACACAAACACACTGCAGGTAACTATTAGCAACCTGGTACCCGGACAATATTATTTTGTTTTGCGGGCAACCGATAATGCAGGGGCTATTGCCAGGGATACGATGATGGTTACGGTAAACCCGGCACCCAATATCAGGCCCGTGGCCAATGCAGGTCCCGATCAGGTGGTAACGCTTCCCGCAAATTCAATTACGGCTTTTGGATCCGGTACGGATGCGGATGGAATCATCGTTTCCTACTTATGGGAAAAAATCAGTGGAGGAACTGCCACTATAGCAAGCCCGGCACTTGCCGTTACGGCAATACAATCGCTACAGGAAGGAACCTACTATTTTAAACTAACGGTAAGGGATAATAGTGGAGCACAGGCCTCAGACACGATGAAGATTACCGTACTGCCAGCGCCCAACCTGCCGCCGGTGGCCAATGCAGGCCCCGATCAGGTAATTACTCTTCCGGTAACCAGTGTTACTCTGAATGGGAGTGGCCAGGATTCGGACGGAGAGGTAGTATCCTATCAATGGCTACAAATTCAGGGGCCCTCCAATGTAATGCCTTTGGGAAATGAGGCTATTATTACCGTGACCTCCTTGGAACCAGGTGTCTACCTTTTTAAACTTCTTGTAACAGATAATGCGGGGGCAACCGGAGCGGATACAGTAACCGTTACAGTTAACCCTGCCGTTAACTTACCGCCAGTTGCCGATGCCGGTCAATCGAAGGTTATTATTTTGCCCCGGGATTCAATACAAATTACCGGTCTTGGATATGATCCGGACGGCGAAATTGTTACCTATGCCTGGGAAATTCTATCCACCCATACTTTTACGGCGGCCGGTACCCATACCCAGATTCTGTCTTTATCGGGCTTACAGGAAGGGAGTTATAGCTTAGTATTAACGGTAACGGATAACAGTGGTGCTACGGCAACAGACACAGCAATGTTACAAGTTCTACCCAATCCACGTAACAACAGCAAGGGTAAACCTCAACTGTTTGTACTTGGTAACCCCTTCACAAATCAGTTAAACCTGAAGATAGATTGGAATGGCCAAACCGACTGCCAGGGCGTAATATATCTTTACGATATTAAAGGAAGTAAATTTATTGAAACGCCGGTTTCGGCAGGAGGTGGTTCGCAGGTATATTTTATGAATACGGCAAAATTAGTTCCGGGAGCCTATGTGCTCGGATTTAAATCCTCCTGTTCCGAAAATATCATTAAAAAGTTGATTAAACTGTAGCTTACTACCCATCATAATAAAAAGACTGCTCCTTAAAAAAGGAACAGTCTTTTTTATTTTGAATACCTATGGGGAGGAATAATTATTCCCTTTCTATAAAGAAAATCTACAGGTTAAACGATTGTTCTGCCCTTAGCCTAATTCTTACGAAGTTCTCCAGAACTATTCCGATCCAAAACAACAATAAGGGGGCTATCATGGTAAACATCCGGATTTCGGCGCTACCCAAAATACTTCCACCAAAGTATAACACCGAGAAAAGTAAAAAGTACCTGGCCGGAAAGTTGATTTTCCGCCAGTTCAAAAAAGTGGGGAATAAACACAGGAGAGAAAATAACACAATTATCCCATTCAGAGGAATGCGCAACAAGGTTCCTGGCTTTTGCACTGAGTATGTGAATGGAAAATTAAACAACATCCTGCCCACATTACTAAAACAATTGTAAAGATACTTTCTGGGGTGCTTTTTTACATTCTCAAAAAAGTGCCTTTTATACGCTTCATCCCGTTGCACACCACTAAAGCGGTATATATCTTTATACGTTGCTTCATGATGTTCCCGAATTGAATCTACAGTTCCCGGAATATACCCGGTGCTTCTTTCTTCCACATCAACTACCCTTTTTGTATCGCCAGCCCTATTGGTGGTTGAATCTAACTGGAACATTGCTGCCGGAAACCAACTACCATATTCCCCGGCATAGGGGGTGCTCATCCAATACAGGTTATTCCCTCCGGAAGTAGCCCAGTAAAAGAATTTTCCGGTATGTGCGTAGGTAAGTGTGAGGTAAGGTACCGTTGATGCCAAACCGACAAGGCAGATTAGAATAGACTTTCGAACTGTATCTGCATTTCGGTTAAAAAGGAAAATTAGTACGGTGCCTCCAAGCATACAAACCATTACATAACCAAAAATAACTTTTGTGAGAGCGAGGTATCCAAACGCCAGACCTGCAAAATACACATACCTATTCTTCCAGATTCCAGAATGTTGGACAGCTTTCACAAAAAGAAAGAGTAATAAAATAGTCAGAAATACAGCCGCATTCTCAGCATAGAGATAAGGCATGAAATCCAGATTATGATAATAGCAACCCCAAAAAACAGAAATCAGCAGGGCAAGCCGAAAGGAAATATAGTAACGGAGCGTTTTAAATAATAAAACTATTGACAGGTAGATCAGTAGGGCATTAATAAGCTTTAAGCCCAGGAGGGGAATATGAAGAAGGAGGAAAAATGTTATCCAAAGCGGATATCCGGGGCCGTTACTTATTACCACCGGCTTATCCGGGTTTAGAAAATATCCGGAGGCGTACCGCACTGCTTCATCATAATGCCGGATCTCATCTCCCCAAAGCACCGGCTCGCGCTTAATGAGCACATATGCAATATAAATGAGCAGGAAGGGCAGGAAAAGGAAATACGGATTATAATTTTTCTGGCTCATCTTTAAAAAAATCTTCAGGGTACATTTTGCTTTTCGGTATTCTTCCGGATGGAAGTACCCAAATGAAACAATTCTTCAAAATATCTTTTATTCTGCAACGAAATAAATCCAAGGCTCAGAAACTGGATGGCTGCGATTAAGGTGATACCCCCCACCAGGAAAGATTGCGGATTCATTTTAAATTGAGCTGCCAGGGAATAAGAAAAGGGATAGTCAATTTTAGGTATCATTTGCCGGATATGCGGAAGTGCGGCAAGGGTATCGTACATCAGCCAAACCAACTGATACATCGAAAGGAAAAATAAGAATATCCCAATACCGATAAAAAACAGATAAGGCCTGAATATAAAGCCGGACATAAGGCCCGAAAAGGTGCTCCGGATAACCTTCATGCTGGATGTTCGTTTTCCTGCGAACTTGTTCTGTTCTGTCCAATCGAGGTGTGCCGGAATTTCGATTATCCGTGCGCGTAAGATCATTGATTTATAAATGATCTCGGGCATTACTTCATAGTCCTTTGTTTTTAAATTCACATTTAGGATATAACTGCGACGATAAGCACGCACCATGCCCGTAAACGTATGATACTTTTCCTGGGAAGCGAGCCTCATAAACCGGTTCACCCATTTGCTCATCACTTTTCTAAGAAACGGTACAGCGGTTACTTTTCCACCCTTCATATAAGGAGAGGCAATTACAATATCAGCAGCAGATTCATTCAGCTTATCCACCATCTGCTCAATGTATTCCACTCCGTAACTCAGGTCTACGTCCAACACAACAATTACTTCTCCTTTTGAATGGCGGAAACCGGATTGCATGGCATGGCCAAGATTTAGGTTTACCGGGTGGTGAATGGCACGGATAAAATCATATTTCTCTGCATACTGGT
>CAZYKA010000044.1:0-14248 GCA_964647915.1 uncultured Ferruginibacter sp.
CCCCGGGGGTAAAAATATAGGAACGGAAATTTCGATCAAAGAATATTAGCTGAAGTAAATTCAGTTTAGAAAAACTCTTTTCACCCCCTTAATGAAATAAGAAAAATTCCTTATCAAATTGTTTACAAGTGCAATATCATTTTCAATATTTCAGATATAAATTTCAGTAAGGAAAAGGATAATTCCTTTAAGTTTATACCTGCACATAAACAGCAATCACAAAAAAGTATTGTAACTTATTTGTAAGGTAGAGAGGGTTCTCTCCTTATCACCATAAAATTCGCCAATAGTATCATTTTAAAGTCAGGGGAAAATAATGGCTTTTACACTAAAAAAAATACCTGTTAAAAAGAGGTCTTTCAAAAAACATTTTGATACTTTTTTATTGGAATTGAGTGCTGCCCCTTCTTTATCGAATATCTACATTTAGAAAAAAAAGCCGCCTCCAAATGGAGGCAGCTTCCTTAAATGAAATAATCGAATTAAGCAATTTCTACTTCAGCACCAGCTTCGGTGAGCTTCGCCTTCAGTTCTTCTGCAGAAGCTTTGTCAACACCTTCTTTTACAGGTTTTGGGGCTTGGTCAACCAGGTCTTTTGCTTCTTTCAGACCGAGGCCGGTAAGTTCTTTAACGATTTTTACCACAGCCAGTTTGTTGGCGCCACCGCTTTTCAGGATAACGTTGAAAGAGGTTTTCTCTTCGGCTGCTGCTGCTCCACCGCCATCGCCACCACCGCTTACTACTACTGCTGCAGCAGCGGGTTCGATGCCGTATTCGGTTTTCAAAAATTCAGCTAATTCCTGAACTTCCTTAACGGTAAGGTTTACCAGGTTTTCTGCAAGTGATTTTACGTCTGCCATAATCTTGATTTTTTCCGGCTTCATATTCCCCTTGAGGCGAATCCGTCGGATGGTTTAAAAAAATGTATTTAGTGCCTTTGGTTCCCGTCGGCCAGGGGTATTCAAATACTTATTCTGCTTTTGGTTCTTCCGTAGCCGGTTCGCTTCCTGTTGCTTCTGGTGCTTCGGGAGTTTCAGCCGCCTGGGCCTTTTCTTCTGTTGCAGCAGCAACCGATGCCTCAGCAGTTGGTTTTACCGCATTCTCTTTATTTTCCAAAGCTCCAATTACGCGCTGGATGGGAGAAAGTAACAGCCCAACGATTTCACCAATAAGTTCATTTTTGGTTTTAATCTTGGTTAATGCATTTAACTGGTTATCGCCAACAAATACATCGCCATTAATGAAGGCTGCTTTCAGAACCGGTTTTTCCTGGTTGCCTGCCTTGCGGAAGCTGCTGATGATAACTGCCGGTTCTTTGGGATTATCGCAAAACATAAGTGCGGTAACCTTATTTAAAGAATCGTATACACCGCTGTATTTATCCGCATCAATGCTTTCAAGTGCTTTACGGATAAGCGTATTCTTAGCCACTTTCATTTCTACTTGTTTATTGTAGCAATGTTTGCGGAGTTCATTTACCTGAGCAACGGTCAGGCTTTCTGTATCGGTAACATAGAAATTGCTGTACTGGGAGAATTTTCCCTTCAGCACTTCTATCACTTCGTTTTTTTCCTGTTTTGTCATAACAATGGTTTTTTAACCCGGGATTGCCGAATTAGTTTTGAACAGATTTTGTGTCAATCATAATGCCCGGGCTCATCGTGCTGGCCAAGCTCACCCCTTTAAGGTAGGTACCTTTGGCAGTAGCCGGTTTGAGTTTAATGATGGCATTGATCAGTTCCTGGCAGTTTTCAGCAATCTTTTCAGGTGTAAAACTTACCCGGCCAATAGATGCATGAATAATACCAACCTTATCCACCTTAAAAGCAATCTTTCCTCCTTTGAGGTCATTAACTGCTGCTGCTACATCGTTGGTAACAGTTCCGGTTTTGGGGTTTGGCATCAGGTTTCGCGGACCGAGCACTTTACCCAACCTACCAATTTTTGGCATTACGGCAGGAGTGGCCACAATCACATCAATATCCGTCCATCCACCTTCAATTTTGCTGATAAATTCATCCAGGCCAACATGGTCGGCACCGGCAGAATTTGCTTCCGCTTCTTTATCGGGGGTACAAAGTACAAGTACTCTTTTGGTTTTTCCGGTACCGTGTGGAAGGGATACGGTTCCACGGATTGCCTGGTCGGCTTTCTTAGGGTCAACACCCAGGCGAACATGCACATCCACAGAGCTGTCGAATTTAGTGGTGTTCACTTCCTTCACTAAGGTAGAGGCTTCTTTCAGCGAGTATGCCTTATTTGCATCAACCTTAGCATTGGCTATTTTTCTAGCTTTTGTAATCATTTCTTTATTGATAATTTAAGGTTGATGAATTAATTATTTTCCCATGGAGCAGCACCTTCTACAGTGATTCCCATACTGCGGGCAGTACCGGCAACCATCGTCATAGCACTTTTCAGGGTGAACGCATTAAGGTCTTCCATTTTATCTTTTGCAATTTCTTCTACCTGATTCCAGGAAACCTTACCAACTTTGCTTCGATTGGGTTCTTTACTGCCACTTTTCAGCTTGGCAGCTTCCATTAGCTGAACGGCAGCAGGCGGAGTTTTAATTACAAAGTCGAACGACTTATCCGCATAAACAGTGATGAGAACAGGAAGTACTTTTCCTTGTTTTTCCTGGGTTCTTGCATTAAATTGTTTGCAGAACTCCATGATGTTGATCCCTTTAGAACCGAGCGCCGGACCAATTGGGGGAGCAGGGTTGGCTTGTCCTCCTTTGCATTGGAGTTTCACATAGCCGGTAATTTCTTTAGCCATTGTAAAAATTTTTGGTGTTAACGTTCCGGGATATTCCTGGAACTCCCAATTTCCCTTGCGGGAGTCGTAAAAGAACTATTTGGGGCGGCAAAGTTAAGGGGAAATTGAATAGCGTCAAAATCTTTTAGACCTTAATAGCCGGACTTCTGAACAACTCCCTGATAGATTCTGAATACGGAAATGAGGGAGATCACGAATAAATTCGTTTTCAGCGTTTTATGTAACTAACTTGTTATATAGACCAGCAAAAAAGTAAATTCCGTTGTATTTGAGCAAATGAATTCAGGCACTAATGCCTGCATAAAATGTATTAGCCTCGAATGCACGAATGAAACTAAATGCAAAAACGAAATCTCTTTAAATGGAAATGTCGCGCCAAAATAAAATTCCTCACGCACCCTATCCCAAAAGAGCGAATATTCATGTACTTTTTAAAAGTGGGTCTTTATAAAATTGATAGGCCCTTTGCTGCCCCCTCCCCGGGGGTAAAAATAACACCGGAAAAAATTCGAACAAAGAAATTTGACTGATGAATGTTCAGTCTGACTTTAGTCCTTTTTAGTTTGAAGTAGAATGGAGAATTTGTTATGGCCACGAATGCACGAATGAAATACACATAGCTTTAATACACGAATTGACTCCATTTTACACGAATGCACGAATGAAATACACATAGCTTTAATACACGAATTGACTCCATTGCACACGAATGCACGAATGAATTACACATAGCTTTAATACACGAATTGACTCCATTGTACACGAATGCACAAATGAAATGGCCAAACAGGAAAAAATATCAACTGCTTGGGGGCAATTCCGAATGATTTCAAAATTGCCAGTTTACCATGAACATCGCATAGGGCTTCGCCACTCCTGTTTCCATTCTGAATTCATTATTTACATCGTTGAATTGTACCCGGTAAGCCTTTTCCGCGAATGCATTAATTAACTTCATTTTCACCTGCAAGGAAGGGGAAATTTGCCAGGCACTGAAGATATCGGCCTGGTTAAACTGGCCAAAGCTGTATTTATAGAAGTTATAAGCCGCCCCAATAAAGAAGGATTTAGAAATATCTAACCGTTGCGAAAGGTAAACCAGTATATCCTGGTTATTTGTTCTTAAATGTTCGGCGCCGCTTTGCCTGAAATAGTTGAAGTTATTCATAAAGGATACCTCAAAATTCCAAATGGTTTTATAATTGCTTACATACTTAACAGATGTATTGAAGCGGTTTACCATCCTGTTCACCAAAAGCGAATTAGACTCTCCCTTATTAAATTTATTTTCAAATCCGGCATTTAAAAAAAAGGTGCCCTTTAATTTTAATGAATAGAGTTTTATGTTCCCTTTTAGGGTATTACTTAATCCGCCGGCAAATAATTTAAAAAAATAAACGCTGAGTTGTGGGTTGTAAATTATTTCTGGCTCCATACTCCTTGGCCTCCACTTTACCTGGTAACTTAACCGATAATCTACCCATCCGCTTTTGGTTATTGTTAGTGATGCCAGATGCATGGATACCGGTTTAAATTCGGGCGCCATCAGCCGCATTACCGAAACGCCTTCAATCAGGCTGTCCTTTAAAATCATATCGGGTGTAGGCAGGAAATTATAGCTACCCAGATTGGCGCCAAATTGGGCTCTTGCATTCAACCTACCCCACAAACTCCCAATTATCTTATAGTGGAAATAGGACTGTGATACAGGGTGCACCAAATTATAAAAACCAGCGGAGACAAACAGTTCAATATCCTGAGCGGCATAATTCCGGACTTTGTGAATAAACTGAAGGGCGCTCTTATTATACATCAATCGGCGGGAGCCCGCAGTAACAAATTCCGGGTTTTTATACAAGTCATTAGAATCTACTTCGATTTTTCTTTGAAGCCGGTTATCATAATGTACGAATGAAATTTTAAAAGTATTACTTCCCAGTTTTAGCCTGCGCAAATAAAAGATATCCCCCAAAATGACTTTATTCTCCTGCCCAACACGTTGTTGAAGATATTTATTGTACGCCGGCTGTTGATAAAATGCTAAAAAACGATCCGTAGAAAAACAAATCGTTCCGTCATCTCTAACATAATATCCATTTACCGAAAACCCTAATACCTGTTTGTAAGATAGACGGTACGCTCCCGACGCCGTAAGTGAATATTTAGTAAAATGAATTTTTGAATTACTACTCAACGAATCGGAATAATCTCCGGTTTGAATTTGCTGGTATTCATTTTTCAACAACCGGTGCTGTATTCCCACTCCAATGTCGAATGCCGCACGCCTTCTGCTGTCTATCTTCACCGAAATTACACTGTTCAAATCATTCGCCTTAAACTCCGAACTGGAAAAATCATTAACTGCATAAAAGTCTGATTCGGTAATCCGGGTTTGGGTTGATTGATTTTGTGTTGCCATGCTGGCATTGGCCTCCACATTAGTTCGCCAGAATAATTTGACTGTTTTTGAAACAGGAACACTTACTGAGGGAAACACATTTTTTCTTGTTTCATTGGGCAAATAATTTCCTGGTAAATTCAAATTCTTTATGCTGTTAACCGGGGTGGGGTTAAAATAAGCTACTTCGGAATTGGCGTGTGTTATCAAATTATTATTAGACGCTATATCAATAGCCTGATTGTTATTCTCGCCCTCATTATTAAAATTAGAAAATAGCACGCCCTGCATCCGGTTTTTTATGGCAACCAGGTTTAAACCCAAATTATAACGCTTAAAAAATGAAGAACCAACATCCACACTACCGTTTAATTTTCCTTCCAATTCTTCTCTTGTAACGAGGTTTACGGCAATATCCCCGGTTTTAAAAACTTCGCCCATAACCCTGTTCTCACTAAAATTATCAATTACCTGAACCCTGTCTAAAGTATTGGCATCGAGGTTACGGGTAATGACGCCATAATTCGCTCCGGTCAGGTTATCTCCATTCAACAACACAGTTTGTACATCCCGGTTATTATATTTTAGCTGGCCGTTTTTTAATACTTCAAACCCAGGAAGTTTTTTTAGCAGGTCCTCCACTTTTTTTGTTTGCACATCAGTAATACCCCGAACCAGAAATTCAGTAGTATCCTTGCTTTCCGGAGTCTTTGAATGTAACAATACCGCCTCCAGTGTTTTTGAAGAGGCAGTTAGGGAAAAATGAATTTCTCGCGGGAGGTGCTTTGGGTCGATTAGTTCGACTTTTGGAAGGTAGGAAATATGCCGACAGGAGACCTCTGCAGAAATGCCTTCTGATAATACCAGTCTGATTTCAAATTGGCCCATATCATTGGTAAGCCCATATCCAACTATATGGAGGTTTTGTTGAATGATCACTGTTGCGCCGCTAATGGGTTTACTGCTCAGGGTATCACGCACATCGCCTTTAACCCATATTGGTGCCTGGGCAAAGGATACACTGGTGGCCGTAAAGGCGACAAGTACCCAAATTATCCAAATAAGAATCTTCTGATATGGCATTAAAATAAAAATGATAAGCCAGCGCTGTTATCAATACTGCACTAACTTATCAAATAAAAATAGTTGCTTAACAGGATCAGTCCAAAAGGTTTTCAATAAAGGTATATCGCACAGTTACCCCCTCACTACAATCCAAACAATTGGGATCGGCTTCCCTGCGGGCCTTATCTTTTTCAAGCCTCCGTAAATGCCACTTTTTAAACAATGGCTTATAGAGGCTATAATCCCCATTTACTTTACCAATGCCCAGGTTATATTCATTCGGAACCTTTTCGAAACTCGTCATCTCGAAATTATATATACCCTTGCTATCCCCAAGTTTAACAATCAGACCCGGCAGTCCGCAAAACTTCCATGGGCCATCCTGTATGGGAATATTTAACGCAAAGAAGGCAGTATAATCCCTTCCCCTAAAATTAGTAACCGCTTTTTGACAATAATTATTCTTTATGGTGGTAAACTGATTCACAATAGTCCAGTGCATAGCAGGTAAAGAGTCAGACCAGTAATCATTTACGGTATATTCCGGGATCATTGGGCCCATAAAGTATAAAGTATGGTTTCCAAAATCTTTCATAAGATCAACCCTTGCGCCAATTTTCCCATCCTTTCCACGCATCCCTTCCCCAAAAAGACAATAGCTCTTATTCCCATCAATAATAATATACTGATTATTTGTTGATTCCGGGAATGGTGGGTTGTTATAACTTCGCTTATAGATAATCTTTATAACAGAATCCCCATCACTAAATGCACAGGCCCATGAGGCAGGGATAAAGAACATGAGGGAAAAGACAAACAGCCTAATTTTTTTTTTCATTTTTGGAAACAAGTTTTCTCAAATAAAGTGCAATAGGGCCTTTCTAATGATCTTGCAAATTAAAATGAAATAGTTTTTGCAACCTAAGGATTTTCAAATTCAGATACTTTGGGGCAATTCAATGTTGGAGATGGCTCTAAACCAAAGCTCCTCACAGCGTTGCATACATTCTGGTCGCGGCAATTCGCCGCATCGGCCTGCGCCTGGGCACACGAAGAAGCTGTCTTGGTGCAACTAACATCTGTTTCATTTCCACCCGGCCCATAATAGGTGCCATAGGCAGTAGCTGTACACTTTGAAACTGATTTTAAAATGGATTTCGTCCATGGCGTTTCCGAACTTGCAAATGCAAAAGAACTAACGGCAACTGTCATAAAAAAGATAAATAACTTTCTCATAAATTAAGGTTTGCCGCAATAATAATAATAATAATAATAATAATAATGGACATAAATTTAACAAACAAGTTATCCACAAGTCTGACCATTAACCATTGATCTTTCTAAAAAGAAATTAACCTCATATGTATTTATAAATTCCTTTTCAATGCAAAAAATATGTTGGACCCAATTGAGATTAAAGTTCCAGCTTATCAAAAAAGTTAATAAAATTGACTATTTAATCTAAAAGATTTTCATAAAACACATATCGTACATTACTCCCTTCTCCACATCCTAAACAATTGGGGTCTGCCTCCTTCCTGGCCTTATCTTTTTCCAGCCTTCGCAAATGCCATTTTTTAAACAACGTTTTATACCGATTGTAATCTCCATTTACTTTACCAATTCCTAAATTGAATTCATTTGGAACCTTTTCAAAATTTGTCATCTCGAATTTAAATATGCCCTTACTATCCGAACCCATAACAATCAAGCCGGGCAAACCGCAAAATTTCCAGGGGCCATCCTGAATGGGAATATTTACGGCAAAGAAAACAGTATAATCCCTGCCTCTAAAAGTAGTAACCGCTTTCTGGCAGTAATTATTATTAATGGTTAAGAACTGATTCAAAATAGTCCACTTCATGGCAGGTAGTGAATCCGACCAATAAGCATCCAAGCTGTACTCCGGATACATTGGGCCCATAAAGTACAGATTGTGGTTTTCCCAATCTTTCATTTGACTAACACGGGCATTTATTTTCCCATCCTTTCCCTTCTTGCCTTCTCCAATAAAAAAAAAGCTCTTATTTCCATCAATAATCAGAAACTCCTCATCATTATACTCTGGCCTTCCAGGTTCGGTAAAACTATATTTATAAGTTATTTTAATGACAGAATCTCCATATACAAATGCATATATTTTAGAAATTGGGATAAACCCCAGAAAACAAATAACAAAAATTCCAATTATCTTTTTCATCATTAGAAAAGGAATTACAATCTGGCAAGTAGTTTAAGAATATATAATCACCTGAATATACACTTTATACTGGATCTTCAAATTCAGATACTTTGGGGCAATTTAAAGTAGGAGAAGGCTCAAGATGATAACTTCTCACCACAGTACAAATATTTAAATCCCGGCAGTTCGCTGCATCGGCCTGGGCCTGTTCACAGGTTGCAGCTGACCTGGTACAATCAACAGGCACATATGAACCATCAGGCGCATGGCAGGTGCCATAAGCAGTGGCGGTACATTTGGCAAAAGGTTTTAAAATGGGGTTTTCTAAGGGCGCATCAGTATTTGCAAAGGCAAAAGTTCCAAAGAACAAGGCGACAAAAATGAGGAATAAACTTTTCATATTTTTAATTTTGCGCCAATAATAATAATAATAAAAAAAAAAATAAGGGACATAAATTTAACAATCAAGTTATCCACAAGCTTGACCATTAACCTTTTATTTCGCTGAAAAGACGATTAACCTTCTATGTTTTTTCCTATCCTGTTTCAATGCAAAATATAAGTTGGAACCATTTGAGATTAAAGTTCCAGCATATCAAAAAAGTTAATAAAATTGGCTAATTAGTCCAAAAGGTTTTCAATAAAGGTATATCGCACAGTTACCCCCTCACTACAATCCAAACAATTGGGATCGGCTTCCCTGCGGGCCTTATCTTTTTCAAGCCTCCGTAAATGCCATTTTTTAAACAAGGATTTGAACTGGCTATAATCTCCATACACTTTTCCAATTCCCAAATCATAATCATTGGGAATCTTTTCAAAACTCGTCATTTCAAAATTAAAAATACCCTTGCTATCCGAAATCTTAACGATTAAGCCAGGGAGCCCACAGAATTTAAAAGGGCCATCCTGTATGGGAATATTTATGGCAAAGAACGCCGTATAATCCCTACCCCTGAACGAAGTAACCGCCTTTTGGCAATAATTATTTTTAATGGTTAAGAACTGATTCAAAATAGTCCACTTCATGGCAGGTAGTGAATCTGACCAATAGGAATCCAGGTTGTACTCGGGATACATTGGGCCCATATAAAATAACCGGTGGTTTTCCCAGTCCTTCATCTGGTCTACTCTGGCACGTAATATTCCGTCTTTCCCCTTCGTTCCACTCCCATAAATATAATAACTTATATTTCCAACAATGATCAGGCATTCTTCGCCAATAGATTCTGGGAATGGAGGGTTGTTATAGCTTCGTTTATAGGTTACCTTTATGATGGAATCCCCATTGGCAGATGCCCTCACTTTCGTTGCAGGAAAAAAGAACAGAATCGAAATAATTAATAGTTCAGCTAAATTTTTCATAGTAAAAAACCAGGTTTTGCCAATTTGGAATTCCCTTCCGATACCAGGTTAAAGCTAAATAATAAATGTAACTCCCCTTCAATCTATGGATTCTCAAATTCAGAAACTTTTGGGCAATTCAGCATTGGAGAAGGCTCCAAGCCGTTATTCCTCACTGCGGTACAGACATTCAAATCTCCGCAGTTTGCTGCATCTGCTATAGCCTGTTCACAAGATGCTGCTGTCCTGGTGCAACTAACGTCAATAGGAGTGCCACTTGGCCCATAATAGGTACCATAGGCAGTAGCTGTACACTTTGAAACTGATTTTAAAATGGATTTCTACCATGGCATTTCCGAAATTGCAAATGCAAAAGAACTAACGGCAACTGCCATAAAAAAGATAAATAACTTTCTCATAAATTAAGGTTTGCCGCAGTAATAATAATACCAACTTTTATATATATTTTCTTTAATGGATAAAAAACATTCAAAATAATTGGCTCAAAATGCCCTGCTTTTGAATACCAGATTTAATTTTTATTTGTTGCCGGAAGCGAATCGCGATGCAAAAAGTCATTGTAAAACACCTGTTGTAAAGCCTTTCCATATTTAATGGTTAAGGAATCCACCTTCCCGGATTGGAATACGGGTCTTTTTCCCACATTATCGTAAACCAGTTTAGAAGAATCAGTAATAAAACCAAAACCGTTCACAAAAGAGAACCAGGCCCAGGGACGGTACCCCGGAGAAAGAATATTACGGCTATAATGAAATGCTTCGGAAGAATACCCCAAAATATGGAGCAGGGTAGCTGCTAAATCCGTTTGAGAACCCACTTTGTGTACAAGCTGCGGTTTGATTCCACCACCCAGCAACAGCAGCGGTATCCTGAACTGGTTACTCTCCATGGGATCGGGCGGATACCGGTGGCCATGATCAGCTACGATTACAAGGATGGTATTATTCCACCAGGGCATTTGCCGGCAACCATCTACAAATTGTTTCAATACGGCATCCGTATAGTGTAGGGAATTTAAAAATTTTGAAACATCATCGTTGCCCTTAATTACTACAGGCACCGGGGTTTCGTAAGGCTCATGGCTGCTCAGGGTGAGCCAGGTTGCAAAAAATGGCTGGGGAAGGGTTTTCAATTTATTCAACAGGAATTGCATCACCACGCCATCATGCGCACCCCATTTAGAGTTGCGGTCAGATTCGCTAAATGAATTAACATCCACTATATCATCGAGCCTGCCATGCAACAGGTAGGATTTGATGTTGGCAAACTCCGGCTCTCCACCATAATAAAAGCCGGTATAATACCCATCCCTGGCCAGCACATTGGTAAGCATGGGAAGCGACCGGGTTTTATTGGGAAATTTCACAATAGAGTTAATGGGTTGTGAGGGATAGCCGCTTAAAACCCCAACAATTCCCTTATCGGTACGATCGCCGGTGGCATATAAATTATCAAAATAAATTCCTTCCTTCTTAAGCTCATTAAATGCAGGGGTAATTACTTCGCCATGAAACTGTTTGTCCAGAACTTTGGCGGTAAAGCTTTCCCAAACTACCACGATCACATTTTTGCGGGTAGCCGAATCCGTTATAATTATGGAGGAGTCAGCAAACAATCTATCCATAATTTGCTGTGCGCCGGGGCCATCCATAAACACAAAAGGATTCGTTTCCGATTTTTCTTCCAATTTAATGGAATGAACAAAATTCCAAACCGGGTTTAGGGCAGCCTGGTTCGCATAATTATTTTCAGAAAAGTAAACGGTGCTTTGGTTTATAGGTGCAAGTTGCAATCCTCCCCGCAGGGGAATAATGAAGAGCCCTGCAACAATTAATAATAGCGGGCTTAAAATCCACCTGTTAAATTTGGGGAAAGGAACAAATTTTCGGATACCCCTTTCCGTTAAATAGAATAAAATTACCAGGAACAGGACAATGCCAATAAATATTGTCGTTACCGGCAGGTTAGATACGGAGGCCCAGGCTTCTTTAGGATTTTTTAAATACCGCAAGGCTCCGGCTTCCAGCCTGTGGCCCCAGGAATTAAAGGAAAAAGCATCTGCTACAAAAAGAAGGATAACCGGAATTATAGCTAACAGGGTATACAAAACAAATACCCATCTTCTATTCAAAATAGGAATCCATGTACCCGCCAACATAATCAATATCACTGGGATGCTGGCATAGGTGGCAGTTGAAGCATCCATCCGCAATCCATGAATAAATACTCCTTTCCATTCTGTAAAACCTGCCGTTTTTCCGGCAGTGCGGGTAATTAAAAGGAAGAATAGCCTTCCAGCTTCAAAAAACAAAATCCAGGATAAGAAATATCCAGCAATAAACAACAGCCGCTTTTTCATTTCAAGTTTGGCTTTGGTTAAAACGCAACAAGAGAATGTGTTTCACTCACTGGTTCCCTGCACCGATTCGCAATATTGAATATAATGAAAACAGGATAAATGGAGCCGCAAATGAATAAAAACAATTTACAGGCAAAAATAAAAGTGGCTGCAATTAAAAACTGCAGCCACCTTCCTATTTCAATGTAATATCTTTTTTAATCCGCAATTACCAGGCTTTTTGCCTGTACCACTGTTTCTTTAGAAGGTTTGGTAATGGCCTCAATTTCGGCTTTCGATTTTCCGGCATCTTCGGCATAATGTTGCAGCATGGCTACTGAAACTTCTTTAACTTTTGCCGAACCTTCCACTTCAACGGTGCGTCCAACCAGCGATACCGGTACGAGGAAGGCGTGGTCTTTTATCCGGACCATCATGGATCCATCGGCTGTTTTTAACCGGAACCAGCAACCCTCATTCTGGCAAACTTCAACTACTTTCCCGGTTATTTTTACATCCGATTCGGGAGTAGCCTTTGCCACCTGGGCAATTAGCTCATCTGTAGATAAACTCTTAGTATCAGAAATTTTTTCTCCAAAAGTCATCCCTTTAGAAAGTTCCATTTGCGGGGGCTGAGCCATCAGGGCAAAAGAACAAAACAATGCAATCGTTAAGGTAGTAATCGTTTTAATAGCAATAAATTTTAAAGTGATTAAGCAATTTTTTCCACCTGCATATAACTGAGTTCAACCGGGGTAGCACGTCCAAAAATCTTTACCTGAACTTTCAGCTTTTTCTTTTCGTCGTACACTTCTTCAATAACCCCGTTAAAATCATTAAACGGACCATCGATGATTTTAATCGTTTCACCCACAATAAAAGGTTCGCTCATGGTTACGCCACCGGCATCGCTCATCTCATCCATCTTGCCCAGCATTTTATTTACTTCCGCTTTACGCAGAGAGATTACATTTCCCTTTGAGCCTTTACCATCGGTAAGGAAATGCATCACATTGCTGATATTGCTAACATGCTGGATAATATCATCTGCCAGTGTATCGCCCACCACTTCAATCATGATATAACCGGGGTAAAAGTTCCTTTCGCGCATTACCTTTTTCCCGTTTACCACTTTATACACTTTTTCAACGGGAAGGAATACCTGCACAATTATTTTATCCCAGCCATTACGAACGATGTCTTTATCGAGGTATTCTTTAATCTTTTTTTCCTTGCCACTTACCACGCGAAGCACATACCACTTGGTTTCCTTTCCGGGCTTTTCCGAAGGATTTGCGGCATGCTGAACGCCCTGTTCTGCACTTTTCGTTTCTTCCATTATGCTTTAAAAAAGGAGTAAATAAATTTCATTCCGCCGTTGGCGATAAAGTCCATCAATGCCACCACGGCTGTAATAAACAGCGTGGCGCCGAGAACAATTACGGTTGATTGTTGCAATTCATCCCATTTGGGCCAGGATACCTTTTCAGTTAATTCCTTATAGGAATCTTTAACAAATTTTGAAATCTTGTTCATTCATTTCGCTTTAACGATGCAGTGGGAAATCTTTCCCAATACTACACCACAATTTAATTCTCTTTTCCGAAAGCCTTGCCATAAACCAATTCCACACGGTGAAATCAGAAAATAAGAGAGGCTGGCTTTCGCTGCACGGGCACTAGGATTCGAACCCAGATCAAAGGTTTTGGAGACCCGTATGCTACCATTGCACCATGCCCGTAAATAAGCTAAAAGCTATCCACCAACCGGCAGACAGCTTTTAGTTTATGATGTAAAGATAAATTAATATCTATAACAATAAGCCGTGCACCAGCGTTTTACGCTGAGCGTAAGCTTATTTAATGATCTCGGTAACCTGGCCGGCCCCCACTGTACGTCCTCCTTCGCGAATCGCGAATTTCAGACCTTTTTCCATTGCGATAGGAGCAATGAGTTTTACAGTAAGGCTGGTGTTATCGCCGGGCATTACCATTTCAGTTCCGGCAGCCAGTTCAACTTCACCGGTTACGTCGGTGGTACGGAAGTAGAACTGAGGACGGTATTTGTTGAAGAATGGAGTGTGACGGCCACCTTCTTCCTTGCTCAGTACATAAACTTC
>CAZYKA010000045.1:0-13763 GCA_964647915.1 uncultured Ferruginibacter sp.
AACGGAAGGCTTCCACGCTTCATTGAAGTTTTGGGTGGTGGCCGCCATGTTAAAGGTTTGCCCGGCATTTTCCTGGGTGGTGAAAATCCTGAAGTTCCAATCCTTATTTATGAACTCCAGTTTATACTGCCCCATTTTAAAATCCTTAATGGAATAACGGGAAGCACCAGTATACGCTGTATTTCCAGTACCCCAATATCCGGCAAGAACGGCCTCTGTATTAGGAGAAATTTTATAATGGAACGAACCACCCAGTTTAAAGTTCAGCGTGTTGGGATCCATTATTTCCTGTTCGGTATAACCGGTACGGGAAACATTAATTGATTTACCGGTTAATGTAGAAATAAAAGGGGCAAGGAATGGAGCCTGGGCCGCAATCCCATTCAAAAAGGGAACAATATTAACCGTAGTTTCATCGCCATATACATTTACTCCATCGTAGTTGGGGTCTGTTTTACGCGAACCCGGAACCAATACCTGGTTGTTGCGGTCATAATCGCGGTAATCCATGCCAATCCAGTCTTTTGCCTGAATTAGCTCGGAAGTGATTTTAAAAGCAAATTTTTCATTTATTTTCTTTCCCCATCGTAAAGCCCAATTATGATAAGCCGAAGCGGGCCTTTCCCGGGCATCGGCATGCATTAATCCTTCGCGGATACTGAACGAAAATCCCTGGTATTTAAAAGGATTTTTACTGGTCATCAGAAGGGTTCCATTCATCCCGCCAGAGCCATACAAGGCAGAGGAAGCGCCAGACAGTAATTCCATATTATCAATATCCAGTTCATTTAACCCGATGATGGAGCCCACCGAAAAGTTCAGACCCGGCGATTGGTTATCCATTCCATCTACCAATTGGTTAAAACGAACATTACCACTACCACCAAAACCACGGGTAGTTGGGGTTTTGAAAGTAAGTGAAGACGTTGTTATATCTACCCCCTTCAAGGTAGCAACCACATCGTAAAACTGAGGGGATGTGGCCTTACGAAGGGTGGCAGCGTTTACCCGTTCGATGGATACAGGTGATTCCATAATTTTTTGAGGAACACGGCTGGCTGAAACCACAATATCCTGGCCAAGATCAGCAGATGGAACAAAAGCCACGTCCAACCCTTTGGAAGATGAAATAACAGTTAGATCCTGAGAAACAAAGCCAACAGAAGAAAACGATAAGGTAACGGGAAGGCTCTTTACCCGAATCGAGAAATTCCCCTTGTCGTCGGTAAAGGTACCGGTAGAAGAATTTGCGACTACAACAGATACTGCGCCTACGTTTTCGTGGGTTATGCTGTTTTTCACATTTCCCTGAACCAGGATTTCCTGGCCAAAAACAGCAGAGCTGAGCAGCGAGGCCATTACCAGAATCAGTAAATGACTCGTAACTTTTCTCATATAGCAATAATTTTATGAATAATTAGCTGGCAAAATAACAATAGTTATTATTACACAGAAATTTAATTTTGAACGGATTGTGAAAAGCTCAGCGTAAAAAATCTACCCTAATCCGGTGCCTGTGAATTACTTTAGCGTGTGGTAAATTTTTCATTTCCAAATCAATCGTCTTTTTATAGGGGAAAGGTGCGGGATGTGTATAGTATTGGTAATAATTGGCTGGTAATGATTGCCAGTAACCGGATCTCTGCATTTGATGTGATCCTACCCCGGGAAATCCCGTATAAAGGGCAGATTTTGAATCAGTTATCTGCCTTTATGCTGGAACAGACCCGGCCTGTTTGCCCCAATTGGCTATTGGATGTTCCTGCCCCCTCCGTAAGTATTGGCAAAAAATGTATCCCCTTTAAATTGGAGATGGTAGTACGCGGCCACCTGGTAGGCCATGCCTGGCGGACATACCAATCGGGCCTTCGTACTCTTTGTGGTGCGCCCCTGCCCGAAGGGTTAAAGGAGTATGCGCCCCTGCCCTTTCCTATTATTACCCCATCAACTAAAGCGGACGCAGGACATGATGAAGATATTACTCCGAACGATTTAATTCGGAGCGGAATTATATCTCAAGAACATTGGAAAACTATTTCAAATTTCGCTCTTGCTCTTTTTGAAAAAGGTAAAGAAATGGCAAAGGAGCGGGGATTGATACTTGCTGATACTAAATATGAGTTCGGTTTATATCAGGATAACGTGCTGTTGATGGATGAAGTACATACACCCGATTCTTCCCGGTACTTTTATGCGGATGGTTTTGAGGAGAGGCAGTCCCGGGAAGAGAAGCAACAGCAACTTAGCAAGGAATTTGTCCGGGAATGGCTAATGGCCAACGGTTATATGGGAAAAGCAGGACAGCAACTACCTGAAATGACCGATACGTGGGTTGATCAAATCAGTAAAAAGTATATCGAATTATACGAACGGATGGTGGGAAAGAAATTTGTTCCTGAACTACTTTCCCCCGAAGACACCCAACGGCGAATTGAAACTTCACTGGGTCAGCTTTCGTCTTCCACTATGCTGCCGTAATCAATAAGCAATTCTTCACCCACCGCAATGTCCCGGATGGCTTCAAATTGTAACCCCTCATCCATTGATTTAATATTGGGGGTTTGGCTATGGTTTATGAAAACCACCAGGTCCAGAATTTTTAGCCCTTCTTCCGGAACATAATAATGTTCCTTATCGTAAAGACAATAATTTTCGATCAGTTGAATGGCGTGTTTGGGAAGGGTGGCCAATTCCGCATTATTTAAGGCCAGCCATTGTTGCGAATTTTTAGAGAAAATATCTTTCTCCCCTTTTGCAATAGCTGCAATGGCGAAAACCCCGATGCCGTGTATGGGAGAAGGTTTTAGCATCACTTTGGAATGATGCTTCAATTCGTTGAGCAGGTCTTCCTTATTCATTTCTCAAAGAAAAATCAAATTCCGGATTTGTACGTTCCGGTAAAAGTTTGATGGTGGTCTCGGTTATAAATTAAAATGGTCGATCAGTCTTTGTTTCGATTTATTGAATACCATTCTCCCCTTGTCGATCCCCTTCCTTAATTCCCTTTGTGCATCTTCGGGAAGATGTACAATTTCCTGGCAGGCTGTACTACAACAACGATCATATTTTTTAGCACAGGCCTCACACTGGATAAAGAGCAGGTGGCACCCTTCGTTGGCACAATTTACATGCGTATCGGCAGGCTGGCCGCACTGGTGGCATTTCGCTATTATTTCATCGGATATACGCTCTCCCATCCGGTTATCGAAAACAAAATTCTTTCCCCTGAATTTATTTTCCAGTGCCTGGTCCTTTGTCTGGTTGGCATAGTGAATGATTCCTCCTTCCAGGTGGAAAACATTGGTAAACCCACGGTGCAGCATATACGCGCTTGCTTTTTCGCAACGAATGCCCCCGGTACAATACATGATGATGTTACGGGTCTTATTATTGCTCATCATCTCGGCGGCCATTGGGAGCTGATCGCGGAAAGTATCGCTGGGAATTTCGATTGCATTCTGAAAATGGCCCACTTCATATTCGTAATGATTGCGCATGTCGATCACCACCGTATCGGGATCTGACGTCATTTGATTAAACTGAAGGGCATCCACATATTTTCCCTTTCGTTCCATACTAAAGGCCGGGTCGTTAATACCATCTGCCACAATTTTATTCCTTACCTTAATTTTCAAAACCCAAAACGATTTTCCATCATCATCAACTGCAATATTCAACCTGAGGCCATCCAGCCCGGGAATGGAATACAACCTGTTTTTAAATACTTCATAGTGCGTTTCAGGAACGCTTATTTGGGCATTTATCCCTTCTGATGCCACATAAACTCTCCCATACACCTTGATACTATTTAAAGATTTATACAATTCGTCCCTGAAATGTTGCGGATCGTGGATGGGGAAATATTTATAGAAGGAGATGGTAATCCGTTTTTCCTCTTCTTTCAGCAATTGATCTTTAAGTTCCTCCTGGGAAACCCGGTTATGCAATACGGCCATAAATTTTCATTTGATCCCTTGAGGGGAAATCTTTAATGTTCGATTGGATGCTTGCAGGGCAAACCAAATGTGTGGCAAAGGTAAAGAAAATTAAAAAAGGCTAATGCTTCTTGCTCTGGCATCAGTTCCCTGGTTTACCGTTACGCCTCCTCCACCGAGAATTCCGCCGGTGCCGATTCTGATTCCGGTATGTCCTTGTTTTCCGTTTTCAAATCCCCAAACAAGATCTACCCGAAATATTTTAAAGATATTTTCAAGGCCGGCGAACAATTCCACATAATTATTTTTCTTATTCACGTAAAACGCATTAGTGCCTCCTACCAGGTTCCATTTTAACCGGTTAATGAGTGGTATCTTATTCGTGAGGAGGCCATTGAAATGATGTTCTAAATGAGCAAGTCCATACAAACCGGCGGTGGTGCTGTTGGCATAATATTTTGCCAGTTGGAAACTATTTACATATTCCGAAGCCGCCGCTGCCTGGTTGCCATTAAAATGCTGGTAATCCTGAATATAAACCTGCTTCGCATTCAGGAAGCCGCCGGCGCCAATTTTATATTTGAGCGTACCGGCCAGTTTAAAATTCTTATTGTCATTGATGTAGAATTGCCACTTATCAAAATCTTCATCGCTGCCAAAGATATTTTTAATGCCCTTGCTGTAACTCAGGTTAAGAGTTGGATATTTCGATCCCAGCGAAACCCGGCGGTAAGGAAACTGAATATACCGTTGCCCGGGTCGAAAACTCAATTTTACCTCTCCAATTAAAGCCTGGTGTTTAGGAAATTGAACGCTTATCTTTTCATTTGGATAATTGGGAGTTATGCGGGCGCTGTCTTTAAAAAAGGTAAAATACGTGCTGTTATTTAAGGGGATGCGATCTTCATAGGCAAGGCCAACGCTGAATTGGAGTCCGTTATCATACCGCTTATTAAACAGCACACTCCCAAAATAATTTTCGTAGGTTTTAATAAGATTATTTCCGAAAAACAGGACGCTGATGGAATTTACCAGGGGAAGAACCGTATTTTCTTTATTAAACTCACTCACCCGTTTTCCTCCGCTAATACTCAACGAATACATTTTGGGTTTACGGTTGGCCTGCTGATCGTTGGTGCTAAATTTGAGGGTAGCCCAGGAATTGAGATGGGTATTATCAAAGCCATAACGCAGGTTTGGCATAAAATGCACCTGCGTTCGCCATTTTTTCCAGTAAGCACGATAACTCCCATACACACTCAGCACAATACCCTCCGCCGGGTTATACTCCATATTTTGGATCAGTGAATAAATATCCCAATTAAAAAAATGATTTTTACTATAATGGGTCCGATGGATGCCGTTCCAGAAAATTCTTAGCGGTTTTAAGGGGCCTTGTCTTTTCTTTAATGAATCGATGGCATTTTTGGTGAGTGCTGAATCTTTAGTTACCTGGAAGAGGCTATCTTTCACCTGGTAATCCTTCACCTCTTCTCTTTCCAAAGGCACCGGCCTGATGGAGTCCCAATAAACCCTGTTATGCTGCGTTACCCCGGTATCATATTTGATGATGGTACGGTCAAAAAATTTCTTACTAAATTTTGGGTTTATATTATAATCGGAATACACATTTAAAAAGGCGCCGTCTGCTTTTATATTAAACTGGTTAAAATAAAAACTGAGTACCTGGCTATGGATTCGCCAAACATCTGCAGAAACAGGAACATGAATTTGGTTGATGTGCAGGGTATCCATGATTTCGAGTTGGGCATTTTTCGAAAGCATGAGATCGAGGCTGTGTATCCTCCAGTCGCCATCTGTAATATTGATGGTTCCGGAAAACAGCGGTTCAAATTTTCGCCTTGGTGTAACCCGAATGGAATTAACAGCCCTTCCGTCTTCAAAAAAAGTACCCAAGAATTTAAAGCGGTAATAGTATATGGCGTTATCGGCAATGGGCGAAATAAAACCTCTCGGATTGAGCTGGTTAAGCATTACCGTTACGTTATTGGTATAAAAGCTGATAAATGTGGGAAAAGTGAGGCCAAAATTATCGCTGCCACTCACCCGGCTGCTGATCACTTCCAATTTAAATTTATCGGGTAGTTGCTGGTTTACTTTGGAGATGGCTTCCGAAAGGTATATAATTCCCTGTCCGGCAGAATCGAGGTGGAGATCGGCCCGGTCTTCTTCCTTAATTTTTCTTCCCAGGATTTTTTGGGGAAGGTTTCGGAGTTTAAGCACATCTTTCGAATACAGGTTGCAGGTAAATGCTTTCACCTGGGAGTGATAAAATTCCCTTTTCTTAATAGCCTGCCTGATAATTTCATAGGCAGGGTCTTCATCGCCCGTTTTTACCACTACTTCCTGCATGGTAAGTTTTTGTTCTTTGAGAATGAAGCTTACCTCCATATCGCCGGTAACAGAAATATTTTTCTCTACGGTTTCATACCCGATATGCTGGCATACCAGCGTATATTTTCCGGGTGGAAGCATCAGCGAATAATTCCCTTTGGTACTGGCACTGGTACCTTTTGAACTCCCTTTTATTATGATGGAGGAATAGGGAAGCAGATCTCCCGTTTCGGTAAAAACGGTACCTGAAATGCGTTGTGCATAAATCAAATTCGAAACCAGGAGCCCACCAAAAAAATACATAAAAATTTTCCAACTCATAAACAAGATTGGTTAAACGGCTTTCAGGGTTTGGAAAAAATTGATCTTAGTAAGGAACCCGACAAAGCAGCAAAAGCCCCAACTACCCCACCGATGACTCCAGTTAGCAATATTAGTTTTAAGGGATTGTCTTGTTTAAGCATCAGCAACGAAAAACGATGAGCCAGGATGTTGTCGTTATTATTACTGATATAATATACCAATCCGGCCCACAACAAAAAAAGCCCCAATAACCCTCCCAGGAAGGCTGTGCCGGGTTTAGCTTTAACAACAAGCCCTGTCACAAACGCTGCAACGGCAACCGACCACCAGGGGAAATACATTCCCAAACCGAAAGCAAGGGCAGCGGCGAGGACGGCAATTATCACGAATTTTATAAAGGAATTATTCATTTATTCAGGAGTTTGTAAAGTTCATTACCCATTTAATACGGTTATCTTTTGCCTCTTCTTTTTTCATCAGCCACAGCGGGTAGTATTTACCTGCCGCCCATTGATCGATAAAATTATCATAATAGATACTTCCCGGGTTTCCGTTTTGTCCGCCGGGGTACACTCCAAATGCCTTTGTTTGCGGCTCGAGGCTAACAATCATTCTCCAGCTTGGGCCATGCGTAGTTTTTGTGGCATTAATAATATGCTCTCCTCCGCCTATGGGAACGTGAAGGCGGCTTAAAGCATCCAGCTTAAGAAGGTGTGTGATTTTAGTATCCTTAAAATTTCCCCAATCCATGGTGCCGGTTTCGTCCAGTTTTTCACAATCCAGGGCAGTGGCGTTTAGCGCAGCGGCAACTAAATCCTCCAGGGTTTCCTTTTGGGGAGTATTGATATTATCAATAAAAGAATAGGCCGAATCGCGCAAAAGCGATTCCATTACCGTAAAATCGAGAGGATAACTAATGGGTTGCGGGGCATTCTTATATTCATCCACATACAAGGTATCCCGCAGGTGTTGCCATGCAAAATAAAAAACGGTAGCACCCCGGCTGCTGAAATCATTTCGTTTATCCCAGGCCTTTAGTTCACCGGCATATTTTTTCGCCTGGGGGCTCAGTAGGCTTTCATTCAGGTGGTTTATAAAAATGGGAACCACCATTTCAGCAAAAATATTATAGTTATCCGTTTGCATACCCTGCATATCTTCCACGGTAATATTATTCAACTCATGTAATTTCCGGTTGATGATAATACCCCTTGCCAGCGGGTAATCGCGGCCCAGGTAATACGGATAAACGGTATCTGCCGGAAACTGGTTGGCGCTGCTTACAAATCCGCGTTCGGGGTTATATTGAAATGGAGTTTCATCCATAGGAATCATGGCCTGCCACATATAACTGCTATCGGTACCGGGCATAATAAAATCGCCTTGTCCCTTCCATTTTGCCGGAAATTCGCCCTGTGTGCGAAGGGCTATTTCGCCGGCCTTATCTGCAAAAACCACATTTTGGCCAGGAGTATGAAGGTTTAGTACTGCATTCGTGTAATCGTTGTAGTTATGCGCCCTGTTCAATAAATAAAACATCAGCAATTCATCACTGGCATCGTGGGCTTTCCACCTCACTGCATAGTTTTTCGTACTGGAAGTACGCTTACCCCCAAACGATTTATCGTACATAACGGGGCCGAAGATGGTATAGGCCACTGTATCAATCATATCCGGTTTCCCGGCAATTTTAATGCGTTCATACCTGAATGTGGTGGGCAGCCAGGAACTATCAAACCAATATTCCTTGCGGCTTTCATCTTTAAATTTCACCTCGTAGTAATCACGAACATCTCTTCCACCGTTAGTAAATCCAAAGGCGCAACTATCATTATAGCCTATTACCACCCCAGGTGCACCGGGGAAACTCACTCCATACGCATTAAATGCAGGGGTGGAAAGCTGGATTTCGTACCAGAGAGAGGGAAGGTTTAAGCCCAAATGCGGATCGTTGCAGAGAATGGGATATCCGGAAGCTGTTTTTGTGCCACTAACTGCCCAGTTGTTACTTCCATTGGCTTTATCTGCCTTACTATACTCTTCAGCAGAAATTGTATCTCTGGCAAAGTAAAGCGAATCGGCTGTAGCCGGAGTTTGGGGATGAACTTTGGGTGCCTGGTACACCGTCCCTTTAGGAATAATAGGGTCAATGGAATCGTGATAAGTGGGGAAAAGGGCCTTAAATTGTTCGGGAGAAAAATAATTTTTAGCATTCGTCATTTCAAAATCCTCCTCATGGCTGGCGAGGTCATAGCTCATATACTTTAAAAACAGTGCCGATTTCAGATTCGACCACTTTTCAGGATAATAACCCAACAATTTATATTCGAGCGGGAGATTGGCGCGGGTTAATGATTCGATATAGGCATTTACCCCGGAAGTATAGGCATCACATTCGCCCTTTACCCTTTCATCTTTCTCCATTTCCTTTAATGAATTTTCGGCAGCGAATACCATTCCCAGCCGGCGAAACTCACGGTCGTGGTTAAGGGCTATATCTCCTACCACTTCACTTGCCCTGCCGGCGGCGGCCAGGGTTTGCAATTCCATTTGCCACAGCCTGAATTTGGCATGGAGATATCCCTGCACAAAATATGCGTCGTTTTCCTGTTCGGCAAATACATGAGGAACCAGCCGGTCGTCGAGGTAAACGGTTACTTTGCCGGTCAATCCTTTCAATGAAAGGGATGCATTAAAATCCTCTTTCACGGGTTCTGCATTTTGCCAAATTCCTTCCTGCGGGGATAACAGGCGGCCCAATGGAGCTGGGAGTAGGACTTTAGTATTCAGGATAATGCACAATGCAATGGTGACGGCGGAGGTCAAAATAAAAAATACGATTCTCATAAGCGGCCTTAATATCCCGAAATTATAATATTTGCCATAGTTTTCTGCATTAAAAAGCATAAGATAATTTTACAGGATGAATGAAAATTTAAGTGAACATACCCGGAATATCCTGGGGTTAAGGCTTCCCACCGATCCGAGGTGGGTGAATCTGGCAGAAATGGAGCTGGAAGAAATCCTTACAGACCATGCCTATTGTGAGCAAAAAGCGGCTACTACCTGCATCAGTCTGATCCAAAAAAATCCCGACAAAGAACTCCTTGTGGAGGAATTAAGTCCTATTGTTACGGAAGAATGGGGGCATTTCAGGATGGTATTGGCAGAATTAAAAAAGCGAAAACTATCATTGGGGAAGCAGCGCAGGGATGAGTATGTGAACAGATTACTTGAATTTCAGAAGAAAGGAGGAAGCCCAATGGAACGTTTTCTTGATCAGATGCTTATTATGGCGCTTATTGAGGCAAGGAGTTGCGAACGGTTTAAGCGGCTAAGTGAAGGGATGGAGGATGCGTATATGCGTAAATTTTATCGAAAATTCATGGAGAGCGAAGCGGGGCATTACACCTTATTCATTACTCTGGCCGAACATTATGTAGATAAAAAGAAGGTACGTAAACGATGGGCGGAATGGTTGGAATATGAGAAACTGCTGATGAATGAAATTGCCCTTCGGGGAGACAGAGTACATTAAAAAAATGGGGAGATAGCGCAGGAAATGCAAGAATTACCAATTCATTTGACAGCCATTTATTTCAATCCATTTTCAAAAAAAAGGGATTCTTCTCCAAAATTCAAATAAGGATAGGATTCTTTTAGCGTTCTGATTTTTTCCAATTGATCCTGCAGAAACTTTTTATGCTGATCGGAAGAAGGATTAAACGGTTTATGATTTCTTGCCTGCATTATGCCTGCTATTGCTTTCATTAGTTCCCTGGAAGGCTCATCAATGCAGGCTGTACAAAATTTTTCCCATACATAATTCGTGGCGGCATAATTTGGATGAGCCATATCCTCTGCAAAGAACCTGTAATCCCGAAGATCATCAATCACCAATTCGTAAGAGGGAAAATAGATTGTCTTGTTATCGTCGGTAACCTGATGTACAGCCTGTATTAAAGAGGCTTTACTCCGGTTATTTTCTATAAATCCTTCCCGGAGGTGCCTGACGGGGCTGATGGTGAAAATGATTTTTGCGGAAGAATTCACCCTGTGAATTACTTCAATCATTTGGGATAAAACTGCCTCAACTTCCGCCGAAGGCAGCAACCGGCGGTTAAATTTATCTGCTGGAATTTTATGGCAATTAGCAACTGCCTGAGGGTATTCCGGACCAGATAAAATATCTCTTCTTTCATACACAAAGGCAGAGCCCAGGGTAATGAGAACCCAATCTGCCGTAGAAACATATTCCTGCCCCAATGTAAGAGAATCATTGATTTTGCGCAGGCTATCTTCCGCATAAACTGCCGAGTAACGCGTGTGGTGATCCCAATTCCCCCAAACACCATTAAAATTAAAAAGTTCATCCTTCGTGTAAGGGATACCAGTAGCATATCTTTCTAAAGATTTCAAAATACTAACCGGGTTAAACAAAATCCCATGAGGATTCTCGAGTGTATCAAACTTATACCTGGATAGTTTTGCGCCTATTTGTTCGGTAAAACAAGAGCCAATCAACAATAATTTATCGCGATGATTAATTTTAGTTGAAAAAGGTTTTGGAAAAAACTCAGCGTGAAACTCCATGGCTAATAAATATCCGGTTAGCATATGCCGATGCCATTGATAGTGCCTCAGCGTTTATTCCAGTTTTCACACCCTGGCTTTCAAAAAGATGAATCATCTCTTCGGTATTGATATTACCTACCAGATGGTTTCCCGCCATAGGGCAGCCTCCGATACCTTTAATTGCGGAATCGAATCGCCGGCATCCGGCTTCATAAGCTGCCCAAACCTTACCTGCCATATCTGCATTGGTAGCATGGAGGTGGACCCCAATTTCAATGGAAGAAAAAGCGGGTACCACGTGAGAAACAATCCTCGAAACCTGGCCTGGAGTGGAGAGCCCTACTGTATCGGCAATAGAAATAATTTCAATCCCAATATCCTGCATCTTTTCAATCCAATCCGAGATAACAGATTCATTGTATGGATCACCGTACGGATTTCCGAACCCCATCGATAAATAAATAACCAGTTTCTTAGCGTGGGCAACGCACAGGTTTTGGATTTGCTTTACATTTTCGAACGATTCGGCAATGGAGGAGTGGGTATTCCTTTGTTGAAAAGTTTCAGAAACAGAAAAGGGGAAACCCAGAAAATCAATTTTAGTGAATTCAACAGCTTGTTTGGCTCCTCGAACATTGGCAATGATGGCCAGGAGTTTCGTATGCCCTTTCTTAACGGCAGATTCGGTAACCAAGGCTGTATCGGCCATTTGAGGAATGGCTTTTTGAGAAACAAAGCTTCCGTAATCGATGGTATCAAATCCGGCATCCATAAGCAAATTCAGATAATAAATTTTTTCTTCCGAGGGGATAAATTCCGGCCAACCCTGCATGGCATCGCGGGGGCATTCAATAAGCTTTAGAGGAGAATTGGTTACCACTTAAGCAAAGATAAAAAATAATATTCCTGAAAGTGAATCTTAGCAATAGATCGCAGGTAGGTTTCAATTGGATTTTAATATTAAGGTTAAAAATAAAGTTCAGTTGAAGTGAAGTTGTTTAATTGGTATTGCCCCAGTAAAATGATTCTGGCACATTAATTTTAAAAAAGTATGAAGAAAGTAATTTTAAAACCCCATTACAGGGAGGGAGCCGAATGTATTGGAATATATTTTGAAAGAGATATTTCCATTCAAAATATAATTAGCAAAATGGCAGGGGCAAAGTGGAGCCAATCCGGGCGTTGTTGGTGGGTACCATTATCCAAAGAAAACCACTTGAGCCTGGTAAATGCATTAAAACATGAAGCACTAATTGAGCAGGGGGCCTTGCGACAGTATTTAATAAATAAAAAGGGATTAGCAGAGAGAGGGGGTGAGTTTCCACTTCCGGTAAACCTGGTGTTGAAGCAAGGTGGGATTGTGCCAAAACAGGGGACAATAGATTACAAAAAATCCAAAATTCAGGAAGTAAATGCCCATGTTTTGCCGGCGATGCTTCAACGGTTAAAGTTAAAGGCCTATAGTCAATCTACGATACGGACTTACCTGGGTGAAATGTCGCAATTGTTACACATTCTAAAGAATATTCCGGCGGATGAGTTAACCCCTGAACATTTAAAACGATATCTGATATATTGTTTAGACAAGCTACGGCTTACAGAAAACACCTTACACAGCCGGATAAATGCGCTGAAGTTTTATTATGAGCAGGTTTTAGGGAAGGAAAAGTTTTTTTGGGATATACCCAGGCCCAAGAAACATTTCCAATTGCCGAAGGTATTGAGCAAAGAAGAAATTGCAATTTTATTGCGGGCTATCCGGAATGTGAAGCATAAAACGATGATCATGTTAGGATATAGTTGCGGTTTAAGGGTAAGTGAGATCACCAGCTTAAAAATCACGGATTTGGATGAATACCGAAGATTACTATTCATTCGGAAGGCTAAAGGAAAAAAGGATCGAATTGTTAGTTTAAGTCCGGTGATGTTGGTTATGCTTAGAGAGTACCTCAATTCTTACAAGCCGAGGGAGTATGTATTTGAAGGCCAGGAACCTGGGGCTCAATACAGTATTCGGAGTTTAGAGACGATAATTCAGGAGGCAAAGCAGAGGGCTGGGATAAGAAAAGCGGGGAGTATGCACATGTTGAGGCATAGTTTTGCTACCCATTTGTTGGATAAAGGCACAGATGTGGTGTTCATACAAAAACTATTGGGCCACAACAACATCAAAACCACATTACGGTATTTACACGTCACTAACAAGGACATATTAACGATATTAAGTCCGATAGAAGACATCCGGGATTTGCTGGAATAGGATTCGGGAATAAAAGGGTGAAATTTGAATTCCCGAAGATGGATTTTCCCAAAAAGATATAGCCTAATTTGTAAATTGGTTATGCATTTAGCAAAAAGAAAAGAATAAATTTAGCCTCAAGATTAGTAGCAATGGCTTTATTAAAATTAGCTACCAGAGGTATTTATTTGAATAAACCATAATTCATTTTGGTTCCATCTATCAGAGTTTGCCAAATCGTATTGTAGCAACCACCTCCCTTTTCTCCAATATCCATCTTAATCCGTGGTTTTCAATGTAGCAATTCATTTATTCATTAGCTTTCAAAAGAATCGTATATTCGGAAATATAACCGT
>CAZYKA010000046.1:0-12572 GCA_964647915.1 uncultured Ferruginibacter sp.
GCTTCTTTAATTTCAATGGCCCGAACCAGGGAATACCATTCGTCGTATGGATTAATGATCCATTGAACCCCATCGGTGGCAAATTTCGTATTGTTATCGCTGAAAGCTATTTTTGCCGTGGTGTCGGGGGTTTTACTGATACATACTAAAATCTTCATTTAGTTATTTTTGCCTCTGTTCACGATCATTCGCTACAAAGTTGTAATAAAAAGTTGTTTATGCAACTAAAGGCAAAGATAAGGCTTCAAATTAAATATTAAAAAAAGGAACTGTGCACAATAACCGGATAGAAAAGTTGAAGGAAATGCTTTTGGAATCAGGCTCCGATAATTTTATGGAACATGCCCTGGCCCTGGAGTATATTAAACTCGGGAACGATAACGAGGCCAGGCACTTATTCGAAAATTTGTTACTTCGGGATCCCCATTATGTAGGATCTTATTACCACCTGGGTAAATTATTGGAAAGGGGCCAGGAAATAGAAAAGGCAAAATCGACCTATCTACAGGGTATGGAAGAAGCGAAGGCCATTAAAGACCAGCATAGTTATAACGAATTGCAGGCAGCATTCGAAGATTTGACATACTAAACGAATGGACTTATTATCTTCATTCCGGCAGCATCTTGCTAAAAAGCAATTCTTTCAAAAGAAGGATAAATTATTGTTGGCCGCGAGTGGAGGAAAAGATTCTATGGCTCTGGCCCAGCTATTATTGACCTGTGGATATTCGTTTTCCCTGGCCCACATGAACTTTCAGCTTCGGGGAAAGGAAAGCGATGCGGATGAACAGGTGGTTTATGATTGGGGAAGAAAGAATAGAATCAACGTATTTATTAAGAGGGTAGAGGCGGAAGCGTTTTCCGTGGAAAATAAAATGAGCATCCAGGAAGCAGCCAGGGAAATGAGGTATACATGGTTTGCTGCCCTGGCAGAAGCTGAAGGCTTCTCTAAAATCCTTACGGCACATCATGCAGACGACAATGTTGAGACCCTGTTGCATAAGTTTTTCAGGGGAACCGGGGTAGCGGGCCTTACGGGCATCCGGGAACAAAGGGGAAACCTGGTAAGGCCCTTGCTATTTACCACCCGACAGGATATTTCAACTTTTGTAAATGAAACGGGTATACCCTACCGGGAAGATAATTCTAACCTAACTACAAAGTATACACGCAATTTTATCCGGTTGGAAGTTATACCCCTGCTTCAAACCCATTTTCCTTCACTTGTTTCCAATTTACAGGATACGATACACCGGTTTATTGGTCTGGAAGGTGAATTGTTGGAAGCAACCGGGAAGATTCTTCAAAAATTGGAAACCCGTGACCAGGGGATTGTGAAATACCCCGCACGGGGGTTAATAAAATCGCCTTTCCGTATTCAGGTGTGGTTGCAGATTTTGCTGGACTCTGGTTTTCATGCAACCCAGCTCCCGGAATTTGAAAAATTATTATTCGCTGATTCTGGGAAAATCATGGCCTCGCCTTCTCATCGTATATTAAAAGACCGTCGCTGGGTGGTTATTGCACCCAATAAGGATATAACATCCGAATTTTATATTATCAATAGAGAGGATAATTTAGTTACAACCCCTTTCGGAAATTTTTCTAAATCGGAGGTAGTTGATTTTTCTCCAACGGGAAGCCGGTTTATGGAGATTATTGATTCATCCCAATTAAAATATCCGTTAATACTGCGGAAATGGAGGCCCGGGGATTATTTTTTTCCTTTGGGTATGAAGCACAAAAAAAAACTAAGCCGGTTTTTTATTGATGAGAAACTTTCTCTTATTGAAAAGGAGAAAGCCTGGGTGCTTGAATCAGACAAACGAATTGTTTGGGTGGTTGGCCTGCGAATTAGTGAGCGATTTGCGATTCGAAAAAACGGCGCCTCATTCCTGAAACTTTGTTGGCAACCGGATGTACAATTATCTCCCAAATAGGCTGGGGTTTTTTAATTGATCCAGGATAAATTGAAAAGCCTCCGGATTCATAAGTGCCACCAGTATAATGGCAAACAATAAACCAAATACCGCACCCCAAAGATGAGCATCGTGATTGATTTGGTCGGTACCCTGTTTTCCCATATAAACGCAATAAATAATATACAGGACAGCATAAACGAGTGCCGAAATCTTAATCGCGCCATAAATATATATTGCTCCCCAGGGATTAAATAAGATTACTGCAAAAACAACCGCCGACACAGCACCGGAAGCTCCCAACGACTGGTACCCCGGGTCGTTCCGGTGTTTTAGGTAGCTGGGTAAATCAGAAACAACCAGCGCCATAAAATACAACAGGAGATAGGCAGCTTCCCCACCAAGATGAAGCTGCGAAAATATAAATTCGAGGTTTGTGCCAAAGAAATACAATGTAAACATGTTGAAGAAAAGATGGATATAATCAGCATGAAGAAAACCCGAACTTACCATCCGGTAGTACTGCTGCTGCCGTTTAACTCCATAAGGCCACATGATTAGCTTCCGCATAAAATCGCGATTGGAAAATCCAATCAGGGATATTATTACATTGATGGCGATAAGAATGACTGTAATTGATTTATAATCGAATCCCATAAATTTGTTTATGTATGATGATATTTTTCATTCCTTAGGATGGTGGCTGCCCGGTAAATTTGTTCTGCCAGGATGAGCCTCACCAGCTGATGTGGGAATACAAGAGAGGAAAGGCTCCAGGAGAAGTTTGCTCTTTTTAAAATTTCCTCACTTACTCCATATGCCCCACCAATTAAAAAGATCATTGTCTTTACGCTTTCGTTTGCTCTCTGTTGTATAAATAATGCCAATTTTTCGCTTGTTAACATTTTTCCTCTTTCCTCAAGCACTACCAGGTAATCTTCGGGTTTTAAAAGGCTCAATATGGTTTCTCCTTCTTTCTTTTTAAGATCGGCTTCTCCTAACATACCGGTATTTTTAGGAGATGGGATCAGTTGCCATGCTACCGGGAAATAATTTTTCAACCGGTGGGTGTAAACTTCAATCCCTTCTTTTACAAACGACTCGTGCGGTTTCCCTATACTCCAAAATTGTAATTTCATCTTTGCACTTTACGAGTGGCAATTATAAAAATGGTATTCTTTCTTCCTGAATATACTTTATGGAATTTCCTAAAATTTCCTCTTTTTCTTATTTAATCTCAAGCTCTGATTTTTCTCTGTTATGAAGCCTGCCCATTTTCATCAGGTCAATCATAGAACCGGTTACAAAGTATAAAAACCATCTGCTGAACGCCCCATAAACGGCTTCTCCGGAAAATATCCGGGTAAGGCGTTTTTGCATGACCGGCCCTATGAATCTTCCAAAGGCTGTATCCATTCTGTCCTGACCAACTTTAAATAGTGTAAACAGCCGGCCATTGTACCAGGTATCCACCAGGTCCTGCCAAATCTTAAGTTCCCATTTTTGTTCCTTCTGGTATTTTTTAAAGGCAACGTCTGTGCCCACGGTAATGGTCTCCGCAAGGCGAAATGCCCCTTTTATGGCAAGGTATGTTCCCGATGAAAATATGGGATCTAAAAAGCCGCCGGCATCACCGGTCAGAACCCAGTTCTGACCAAACATTTTTTCCGAAATGAGCTGGTAATTGTTGTATTGGTTTACAGGAACATTCCGTTGGAAACCGACGGTGAATTTTCGAAATTCATTATCCTGCTTTAAGAAATTTTCATATTGTTCCTCTTTTGTTTTCCCAAAGGGTTCCAGGTGCCTTGGGTTAATAACAATTCCTACCGAAGTCCGGCCAGGTAATGGGATACGCCAGGCCCACCCTTTATCGAGACGATGGAGGTGGATGTTGTATGGTTCAATGGGTTCGGTATGGGTTAAATGTGAGAACAGGGCTACATCTTTTCGATTGCCTTCTACGGCAGGGATGTCCAGGAGTCTGGCAATGGTGCGCGACCTCCCTGTGGCATCTACAATTAAATCTGGCTGACCGTCAAAATAATTGTCAATTGCTTCGATCGTAACATCACTTAATTTAAGTTCATCTCCATTTCCGGTTTTTTCAATTTTGGCCGGGATGTCAAAAAATTTTACTCCTTCTTTTAAGGCCAGATTAAAAATGGCCCGGTCAAAATCTACCCTGGGTACATTATATGCATAATGAGGAAGGGTGCCACCTCCTTTGCTAAAGGGGGAAGAAAAAACTTCAGCCTGGTTTAGCCAAACCGAAGCGCCGGGTTTATATGTACTAAACGACTTAATTTCATCCTCCACACCCAGCATTTTAAGGTAAGGAATTATGGCTGGTACCAATGATTCTCCCACGATTATTTCGGGCCTTTTGGGAATATAAAATACCGACACTTTTATCCTTTTCCGATTCAAAAGGATTGCCAGGGAGCATCCCGATGGGCCACCTCCCAGGATCGCTACCGACTTTATTGATTTTCTCATAAAAAATTATATGCCTATAAATATCAAAATAATTTTAATACCAGGAAAAAATTATTCATTATTAAGGTTTTGCGTAAACTGGAAAACAGGAGTGGCCCTGGAAAAATACTTCGTTCAAAAAAAGAGATGGAAAAGTTTTGAATTGCCTATTAAAAAGCGTAAGTTTACGATGCAAGTTCCTACCGCTACCTACACCACATCCTCTGAAAATAGCCTGATTTGCTTTTAGGTGAATTACTCCTAATATGCTTTTTTTCCAGTCAAATTTTAAAGCTTTTTTGCTTTTTATTTGATCTCCCTGTCCTTGAAAATTCCACCTTGTTCTATTTTATTATTTTTAAATGTGCAAGTATGGAAAATTTGTATAACGCCTATTCTAAAGAAATTGCTGGTCAGAACTACTTCTTTGTTAAGAAATATTTGACCTTCCCTGAGTTTAACAATGTACCGGATGTGCTGGTTGGTTACGGCATGCATGCCGATTTTGATAAAGCCTGCAAAATTGCTCAGGTTTCCGATCCTCTTATTAAAGAAAGGTTGAAAGGAATGCAGGAAACCCCTAGTACGGAAGCAAAAGTATTTTCTTTGCCTGCCCGTTTACAAGCTGAACGAAGGCAAGCCAGGTAATAGAGGCGTCAGGATCCCTCGTATCTTTCAATTTGATTTATCCGTTTCGAATTATTTAAATGCAAACTGCCCTCTTAAATAAAAGGGCAGTTTGTATTATTGGATTTCAGAGAGCCCAATATTTTTATAAAGGCTTAACTAAACAATCCACCTTTCTTTAGTTCCCGTGTTCCCTGGCCAATCAGAAATCCATTCTGATAAATCAAAACTTTATAGGCACCGTTTTGGAAATTCGACCCAGGCGCGAAAGTGAAGTTCACGTTTTTAGCCTTTGCGGTTTCCAGTTCAACAGGAACTTTTGCGGTGTAAGTTTTATCGCCTTCTTCGCGTGTGGTAAACAAGCCTGAAGTGTTTTCGGAAGTAATGGGTTGTCCGTTAGGGCCCACAATTACAACAAATACATCGGTTTGTCCGGTTTGAACAATGCGGTTTGATACATCAAAGGAAACAACCAGTTTATCTACTTTTTTAGCTTTTGTAGAAACCTTTTCTTTCCCATTGTTTTTAACCTTATACGGAGTGATTACAATATTTGAAGCATTCAGGGTGGAAGCTACATCAACTTTTTGTTCCAGCGCTTTGTTGGATGCCGTGGTGGTAACCAGGTCGGCGGTGAGTTTTTCCTTATCAGCAGTAAGCGCTGTCTTTTCCTGGGTTAAAGTTTGATTTTCCTGAGTTAGCCTTGCAATTTCTGTTTCCATTCCAGAAATTTTTTCATTAAGGCCATCGATCAGTTTTTTTGCCTTGGAAAGTTCGGAAGCAGTTGCATTCTTGTTGTTCAGGATTTTGCGAATTTGTTCCTTCGCGGAAGCAATCTCAGCATTTTTTTCTGTTAACTGGCTCTGAAGGCCCGTGGTAACAGTTGCCATCGAATCGAGCCGGGCCAGGGAAGCATCAAAACTGGATTGCAGTTCACTTTTTTCGGTGGAAATAGTTGCAATTTTTGTTTCCTGTTGTTGCATTACCCTGTTATTATTGGTGCGGTCGTATGCCATGTATCCTCCAAGGCCTACCAATAAAACAGTTAAGCCGCCAATAATAATATTTTTTGTCCCCGAATTTTTCCTTTGTTGGTCATTGGTTGCAGGGGATGTTGGACTGTTCGTACTCATAGAATTAAAGTTTAAAGGTTGAACTAAATAGGTGGGGTAGATTTTTTTTCCGCCGGTATAAATTTATTTCCTGCCCTACTTTCCAAAATCGTGCCATCTTTTTTATTTTATCATTTTCATAGTTATAAATTTATGTAAATCAATAAATTGTGAATGGATGATTGGCTGAATAATACGATCGCTCATCCATTTTTCCCCTATACCTTGTTTGGAGTGGCTTAACAAAATTTTAATTTTTTATCCTCTCCGCATTTTAAACATAGCCCGGCTCAATTTATCAAGGAACTGCAATAGGCTTCAAAATATTTCGTCATTTAAAATTCTGATCATGAAAAAACTATTACTCATTCTTATTATTTCCGCAGTTTACATTTCCTGCAAACAATCGGAAGAAGCAAAACAATCTCCACTGGCTCCATTGAATGGCACCGGTTATCTGGTTAGCAATATTTCCACGGATGTACCGAAACGTGCTTCTGGTGAAGAAGAGGATGCCCCAATTCTTATTAAAAAGAGAGCAAAAGCGCCCCGCATTGTTTATGTAGAAGAGGAAGCGCCTGCGCAAGTTGTAAAATCGAAGGAAGCCTCAAACGAAACGGAAGCTACTACACAACCTTCCACGCCGGTTTCTGAAAAAGAATCTTCAACCTCCGCTAAAGGGACTACTGATAACACCGGAGCCGGATCAGAAGGAGCTACTACAGAAGTTGAAAAGCCCCAGGTAAAGAAAAAGGGCTGGAGCAATGCCGCAAAGGGTGCAGTAATTGGTGGCGTTGCCGGAGCAATTGGAGGAGCTGTAATTAATAAAAAGAGCCGGGGTGCAGGGGCAGTTATTGGAGCTGTAATTGGCGCTGCAGGAGGTTATGCAATTGGTCGATCAAAAGATAAAAAGGCAGCCAATGCCGATCCGTTCAATCTCGAAATGAATAATTGAGAATATTTGCCGCAAGATTATTAAATGCTCCCACCGGGGCATTTTTTTTTGCCATTACCTTTGTACCTCAAAACTTAATGATCTTGGAGATTGAAATACTTAAATCAAAGATCCATCGCATAACCCTTACGGAGGCCAATCTGAATTATGCAGGAAGCATTACTATTGATGAACGACTCATGTTGGCTGCCAATTTAATTGAAAATAAAAAAGTGCAGGTGGTGAATGTTAATAATGGAAGCCGGTTAGAAACTTATGTAATAAAAGGGGATAAAGATTCTGGTATTTGTTGCTTAAATGGCCCTGCAGCCAGGCTTGGCTTGCCAGGAGATATAGTAATTGTTATGTCTTATGCCAGGATGAACTTTGAAATAGCAAAGCTATTTTCACCAAGGATAATTTTCCCGGATTCCAGTAATAAACTTCCAAATCTTACGGAATATGGCAGTTAAACGGTTGCTTATTTCGGGTAAGGTACAAGCTGTCTTCTACCGGGTTTCCGCTAAAGAAATGGCCGATCGCCTTTTCATTACGGGTTGGGTACGAAATTTACCAACCGGTGAAGTAGAGGCCTTAGTTTCAGGAACCGAAATGCAAATTCAGCAGTTTTTGGAATGGGCTTGGAAGGGCCCCAAAAAGGCAGTGGTTAAAAATATAATTGTACATCATGAGCCGGATTCAAATTTTGATGGCTTCCGGATTAAATAACTTTGAAAATTATTGAAAAGCTAATCCGTTTTTCTGCGAAGCGTTATTCCGGCATTTTTCTTTAGATCTCCCGAAAACCTCACTTCATGCCTTACATTCCCATCCTGAATAATAAGTAGACCGGTGTTGGGAGGAATAGAACCTAAGGTTTCTGCATACATAACAATCTGGATTTCATCTCCAGTTCCATTAGGCACATAAACAGTTTTATGAATAGCCTTAGTGGAAAGACCTTGTTTAGAAAGGATCATTTTCCCATTCATGATTACACTTACCGTATCCCCATCTACTTCCCCATTGTCGTATAAGGTGAGGAGGAGACTGTCGGAATGGAAATAAATTGTTTCAATATTTTCCACGGTCCTTCCTTCCAATGCTTTGGCTGCCGATGGGGCCTTTGCCACGGTGGATTCTACCTTAGGTGCTTTGGCCTTTTCCGGAACTGCCTCCTCTTTTACCACGGGGGTAGGAGTTTCCTTAGCAATTGTTGGATTTTCCGTTCTGGCAACTACCACCGGAGCTACTATTTTACGAATAGGTAAATCCTTATATACAAAACGGACAAGCGGTTTGGATTTCATCACCGGCAGGACAGTTTGCATTTTCGTATAGGGTATCCTGTTAGATTTTATTACCAGTTTTGCTTTTAGCGCCGGATCAAGCGGAGTAAACGACATTTCCTGCAGCAGGTTCATTTCTGCAAGTTTCCTGGATACATCGGTAGGCATGGTTGGGATGACCTTTGCCAATTCAATATCTCCTGATGCCGACCGGAGTTCCTTGGTTTTGTCGGTTTCAAATGTGCCTTTTAGGGTGGGCGTATTTCCCTGCAATTGATAAATCAGTTTATTGTGCTGTTTTATCTTCTTTGCCATTTTATCATGAAAATTATCGTACAACAAGCCCTCATCATCCGTAAAGAGCGTATTGCCCTCAGTCCGGACTTTAATTTTTCTTACCGCTACCATTTCTACGGAGTTTACGGTATAGGTAGTATAGGAGTATCCACTAAGAATCCCATTGCTGTCTGAAATGGCCAGTTCGTAGGGTAAGAACTTTTCCGTAGTCATAATCTTGCCTTTCCAGATGCCCGAAAAATCCTGGGCCATGGAACCCAGGTATAAAAAGATGAATGATATAAGTAATCCTGATTTTTTCATAATTAAATTTTCAGGCATGGATTGGAATTTACCTTCTGATAACTGAACAGTATTATTATATTCGCCAAAGTTAAGACCTTGTAAATGGATAAAACATCAATTTATAGCCTCTTTGCCGGCGTATCCGGATTATTATTGGGTATCCTTCTTGCGGTTGTAGTTTGGGTAAAGAAGAGAAACAGGATTCGGGACCTGGTAGCTATTCTTGAAAAGGGGCAGGCACAATCAGCCACTTCAAAAAATTTGTGGGAAATAGCCGAGGAGAGACTAAACCAGGAAAATAGAGTTTTAGTTGCAAAGGTTTACCAATTGGAATCGGAAAAGGAAAATTTAATATCTGAGAATTCAGTTTTAAAGTTGAGGAACCAGGAATTAGACCAATTATTAAAGGAAGGTCAACCGGTAATTCATTCACTCAAAATGAAATTGATTGAAGCCAATAATACCATTGTTCGGTATAAAGCCCGGTTGGGATTAAAGAGTTAAAAGGATTGGGTATTAAATGAGACTTTCATGCCCGTTCCTATTTTCACTTTTTAATTTTTGGGTTATTTAGTAAGTTTGAAAATTATGCGGCAATAGCTCAGTTGGTAGAGCATCAGCTTCCCAAGCTGAGGGCCGAGGGTTCGAATCCCTTTTGCCGCTCTATATTATGGCGTCACGAAACGTATTGATTACCGGGGTTACCGGCAATTTGGGAAAAGCAGTTGCCCGCAAATTTAAGGAGGAAGGGGATAAGGTATTTGGGGTTTCTCATTCCGATCCGCCTTCCACTATTGATTTAGATGGGTGCTTCCGTATTAACCTAACCAATGCAAAGGAAACTTCTTTGGCATGGGAAGAAATATTTAAATTGATTGATAGGGTAGATGTGCTTGTATCCACAGTGGGCGGGTTTGCCCCCAGTACTGTGGCCGGGTTAAAAGAAGAAGACATATCTACCATGTTTTCTCTGAATTTCTTTTCCACCGTAAATTTTGTTATCCCGGCTTTTAGAAAAATGATTTCTCAGAAGGCGGGGAGGATTTTCCTAATTGGTGCTAAAGCCGGGATTTCTGCAGAGGCAAGAAAGGCAGCCGTAGCCTATGGTCTTTCAAAGGCTGCCCTGTTTAATTTTGCTGAATCCCTGAATTGGGAAGGGGAGAAACAAGGTGTGGTTACATCGGTAGTTGTTCCATCCATAATAGATACACCCCAGAACAGGGAATCAATGCCAGGTGCAGATTATTCAACATGGGTATCAGCCGATCAAATTGCTTCTGTTATTTTTTATCATGCATCTGAAGAAGCCAGGTTGTTAAGGCAACCGGTTATTAAAGCTTACGGTAATGTGTAATTGCAGGAATGAATTTTATAAAATCTGCCAATAATTAAATCGGGGCCAACCTGCCATGCGATAATATTTCAATCCCACTACAATAAAAAGTTTCAAGTGTTAGCTGGTATTATTCTGCTTCTCTATTCCAGATAATTTTCTTCCCAAATCCCAGGGCATTGTCGGTAAATTTTACCTGGTCCAATCGGATACAATAGATTTCCCCCGAAATGGCCATCGCAACCGGATGCCTTTTCAGGTATATTCCGGAGGCAACTTCCGAGTGCGGATGATCATCAGCTAATACCATCCCATTGAATTGAAGCCCTTTAAGGAGCAATTTATTAAGCTTGTCCGGTAAAATGGTTCCTGCAACTTTTGGATTGGAGCGAAGAATATCTACATGAAATGCCCCGGGTGAAGATTTAAACAGGAGCAGTCCGTTTTTTGCGTCCACGGCATAAAAGCAACTAAAACACCAGGGATGGTTATTGGAATCTACACAGCAAACCGTTGCACAGGTTTGTTTTTCAATAAAATGGAGGATTGGTTCGTTCATAATATGCGAATAATTTTTACCGGGCATGCTTCTGCTACTTTATGTAAATTGTTTTCTTGTAGTGGATGAACCTTTAGGGAGAAAATGTTTTTCTTTTCAATTGCGTTTAATAAGGTGGCTTTACCATCCTTTTTAGACATTCGCCAAAGCTCCGGCTGGAGTTCGTAACAAATGCCACAGCCGATGCATTTATCCCGGTATTGAATGATTTTAGGCATTTGCGGTTGGGAGAATTTTATAAAGTTTATCGGTTGTGGTTATCCTTCCCGAAACTGGAAAGGTAATCTTATCGCCCTTTTCCGCTGTATCACCTTCGGAGCCATTTACAATTAGCCGGGTGATTTTTTCTTTCATCATTCCTATTTTAGAACCGGTAACCATTATGGTATCTCCTGATTTTAAGGAACCGCTTTCAATCACAAATTCTCCCACTTTAATTCGGGGGTAATATTTGGTGCCCTTTCCCAGAAACAATTTCTTTTCAATAGCAATAGAACCGGGGTCTTTTGTCCATTTTCCCAATTTATGCCCCAGGTAGTACCCTTCCCAGAATCCCCGGTTATACACAGTTGATAGCCGTTCCATCCATCGGGAAATTTTTTCTGTGGAATAAGATTTATCCGCAATGGATAAAATAGCTTCTCTGTAACATTCCGTTACTACCTGTACATATTCGGCTCCTTTGCTTCGGCCTTCAATTTTGAAGACAGATACCCCCGCTTTCAAAAGTTGGTCGAGGATATTAATGGTGCAAAGATCCCGGGCCGACATAATGTATTCGTTTTCCACTTTTAATTCTTCACCCGATTCATTATCTGTTACCGTATAGGAATGCCTGCAATTTTGGACGCAAGCCCCCCGATTTGCCGATGCATTTTGACTGTGTAAACTAAGGTAACATTTCCCGGAAATGGCCATGCACAAAGCACCATGAACAAAAATCTCCACTTTCATCAATTCGCCCGAAACCCCCATTATTTTTTTTCTTTTGATGGTGGTACAAATTTGCTCTACCTGTTTTAGGGTAAGCTCCCTTGCAAGTACCACTACATCTGCGAACCTGGAATAAAATTGTACCGTCTCAATATTACTCACATTTGCCTGTGTGGAAATATGAAGGGGGATTTTCATCCGGCAACATTGTTCAATTACTGCATAATCGGAAGCAATTACCGCATCTATTTTCTGTTTCTTCACTTCTTTCAATATGGATTGCAACAATTGCATGTCATGATCATACATCACTGTGTTCAGGGTGATGTATGCTTTTAATCCATTTTTATGGCAGATTTTGGAAATTTCCTTTATATCATCAATTTGGAAACTGTGGGCCGACCGGGTTCGCATATTCAATTGTTCTACGCCAAAATATATGGCATCGGCGCCTGCATTAATGGCGGCTTGCAAACTGCTGAAGGAGCCAACAGGGGAAAGTAATTCAGGTAAATGGGGCATCAAGCGATTTAGATTTGATAAGTTGATTGCCAAATAGCAGAGGAGTTGAGAATGAAGTCAGATTTGAATTTTAGTAATTTGCCGCAAGTTAGGAGGGGGGAATAAGGATTGCTATGATGAGGATCAGTGAATCCGGTTTATTTTTCCCGGGGGTTATTATTTTTTAAGGGAGGAAATCTGGTGTTATTATTAAGGTATTCATAGGGAGAAGAAAAGTTCAAAGCTCCGCTTCCAAATAAAATAACCCTACACTTCGTGTAGGGCTTTGTGACCCCGTCAGGATT
>CAZYKA010000047.1:0-10772 GCA_964647915.1 uncultured Ferruginibacter sp.
GCCCAGGTGGGCCCACAACTAAAAAGCATCAACAGGAAAAACGGTTGGTGCTTTTTTATTTTAATTATCCGGGGAATTTCTTTCAACAAATATTTACAGGTGATCTTCATTAGTTTTCTGTACTTATTCCTCCATATGAAACCGTAAATTAAGTCCTCTGTACTAATATAAAATACCCCGCCGGCAGAAGCCTTCATTTCACAATCCGGAGCTTTCTATTTTTCTTATTTTTGAACCTATTCTGCAAACTTTTTGTTTCGAAAAGTTTTAATTTATCAATAGCAATTTTTGCCACCCTAAAAGAAATTACCTCCATGTCGAAAGGAAGATTAGAAGCATTTAGTGATGGGGTGTTGGCCATCATCATTACCATCATGGTTTTAGAACTCCCTAATCCGGAGGGAACTACGTTTAGCGCATTAAAACCATTAGTTCCTAAAATAATTGCATATATCCTGAGCTTTATTTATGTAGGAATTTATTGGAACAACCATCATCACATGTTTCAGGCAATCCATAAAGTGAATGGAAAGATATTATGGGCAAATTTGTTTTTGCTGTTTTGCCTTTCGTTAATTCCTTTTACTACCGCCTGGATGGGTGAGACCCATATTCAAAGCCATCCTGTAATTCTTTACGGTATTAACCTGGTTCTTTGTGCTATTGCGTTTACCATTGTAGAAAAACTTGCTATTGCGTTAGAAGGAAAGAACTCCGATTTAGGCAGGGCAGTGGGTGGCCATAAAAAAGAATACCTGTCGGTAATTTTCTATGTGGCAGGTATTTCAATTTCTTTTCTTCAACCCATTGTTGGAGTGATTTGCTATACCGTGGTTGCCCTAATATGGCTGGTCCCCGACAAAAGAATTGAACGGAATTTAAAAGGATAAATTATTCTTTCCCTGAAGGTGTGAAAGAAAAAATGTGTTTTCCGGATTTATTTTTAAATGACAAAGGCTGTACAAAAAATAAATGACGAACGGAAAAATCAGGGCCCTCCTCTACGCTAAAAATACTGTATAAATTCAGGGTAGAAATTTCATGGCAGGATTAAATATTTCAATTTAACGGTGGCCCTTACAGCCCGTTTTATTTGACCACATTTCCTGCCCAGATTTTTATCGCATAAACCGTCTCGAAATCCTGTGTTTCAACTACTTTTGCACGGTTTCATTTAACCTTTCATTAACCCGGCAGAAGGTATTTTTGCCCGCACAAGTATTGATTATGAGAAAACTGATGGTGGCTTTCCTGCTTTTTGCTGCTACTTCAACTGGCTTTGCCCAGGAAAATACAACCTCTTCCACGTCACCCAAGAATCCTGCTCCCTATATTTCCCGTGCAGGAGATCATTTCATGATCCAGCTTAGCTATGATAGCTGGCTGGGCACACCGGATAGTATTAAATCCCACATGAAGGGGTTCCAGCGTGGGTTTAATATGGCCGTGATGCTCAATAAATCCTTTAAATCGAACCCCAAATTCGCAATTGCCGGGGGTATTGGGGTTAGTTCCAGCAATATCTATTTCAAAAAAATGAATGTGGATATTGGATCAGGTAACCCCACGCTGCGGTTTATTCCAACCAATTCTACCGATAATTTCAAGAAATATAAACTAAGCACCACCTTCATTGAGGTACCGCTCGAATTCAGGTTTAGTTCAAACCCCTCAAACCCCAATAAATCAGTAAAAGCGGCAGTAGGGATAAAAATTGGAACCATTCTTAATGCGCATACAAAAGGAAAGACCCTACGGGATTCAACCGGGGCTACCCTGCATAACTATACTGAGAAAATCACCACCAAGGGGTATTTTAATTCCACCCGCTTTGCCGCTACGGCACGAGTTGGATATGGTGTATTCTCGTTGTTTGGCTCATACAACCTGTCCTCTATGTTTAAAACCGGCGTAGCCGCAGATGTAAGGCTTCTTCAGGTTGGGCTTTGTATCAGCGGATTATAAAATTCTAAGATATATCTGCAAATTTTAGGAGCGGTTTTGCCTCCTCTGCCCATTGTTTTAATTTTGTGCCTTAACACGGCGCCCCTTCATGAGCGATCCCATAAAACATGAGTGCGGACTTGCATTTATCCGCCTCCGCAAACCTTTCAGTTACTTTCAGCAACATTACCGATCGGCATTATTCGGGTTAACCAAGATGTATCTCCTGATGGAGAAACAACACAACCGGGGCCAGGATGGAGCAGGGCTTGCTGCGGTTAAATTAAATTCCGAACCAGGTTACCCCTTCATGTACCGCATTCGAAGTAATGCCCCGCAATCGCTGGCTGATTTATTTTCTACTATCTGGAAAGAAATAGATGATATTCAGCAATACCAGCCTGATATTATAAATCACCCCGGGCTTTTAAAAGGTCACCTGCAAGTGATGGGCGAACTGCTCCTCGGCCACCTTCGCTACGGAACCCAGGGAAGAAACAATGTTCAGTTTTGCCACCCCTTTGTTAAATACCATACCATACCGGCCCGCAACCTGGCGCTTGCAGGAAATTTTAATCTTGTAAACACCGAAGAACTTTTCAACCTGGTAAACATCACCCCGGGCGATTTTCAAAAGCAAAGCGACCTGGCAGCGATGATGGAGATCATTCATCACTTTTTGGTGAAGGCCGATGAAAAAGCGCCGGATAACTTAGATATCCTTCACGTACTAAAAAAAGCAGTTCCATTATTTGATGGCGGATTTACTTTTGCCGGTTTGGTAGGAAATGGAGATGCCTTTGTAGTGCGTGATGCACACGGGATCCGGCCTGCATATTATTATATTAATGAGGATGTGATTGTAGCAGCCAGCGAACGCGCCGCCATTCGCACCGCCTTCAACCTCGAAGAAAATGAAGTGCAGGAACTTATGCCTGGACATGCCCTGCTGGTTAAGAATTCGGGAGAATACAGCCTGGAAGAAGTGGTTCCCGCCAAAGAAAGGACGGCCTGCAGTTTTGAACGTATTTATTTTAGCCGTGGGAGCGACGAAGAAATTTACCGCGAGCGGATTGCCCTCGGTTATCAACTCAGCGATACGGTGTTAAACGCCATTAACCACGACTTGCGCAATACCATTTTCTCCTTTATCCCCAACACGGCCGAAACGGCCTTTTACGGATTGATAAAAGGAGCGGAAGATTACCTCAACCAGATAAAAATTGAACGCATCCTTAGTTGGAACAACCAGTTTGATAAAGAGAAACTATCGGAAATGGTTAACCGCCGCATCCGTATTGAAAAAATTGCCATCAAAGACGTTAAACTCCGAACCTTCATCACCGAAGATTCGAGCCGAAACGAAATGGTACAACACGTTTATGATATAACATACGGTACCGTTCGTCCAAACGAAGATACCCTTGTTATTATTGACGACAGTATTGTTCGCGGAACCACCTTAAAAGAAAGTATTGTAAGGATGTTGGGTCGGCTAAAGCCCAGGAAAATAATTATTGTTTCTTCTGCCCCCCAGATTCGTTATCCGGATTGTTATGGAATTGATATGAGTAAGCTGGGTGATTTTATTGCCTTTAGGGCCGCCGTTAGCCTGCTTAAAGAATCGGGGCAGGAAGGGATTCTTGCCGAAACATTAGTACAATGTAAAGCGCTTCACCGGAATAATAAATTACATTCCGAAAACCTGGTGAAGCGGTTGTATAAACCCTTTACGGCAGAAGAAATTGCACAGCGCATTGCGATATTAATCACGCCACCGGATGTCCAAATTCCAGTGGAAGTGATTTACCAGAAAATAGAATCACTCCATACGGCCTGTCCGCAAAATACCGGCGACTGGTATTTTACAGGCAACTATCCCACCGAAGGTGGTAACCGGGTTTGTAACCGGGCTTTTATGAATTTTATGGAAGGAAGAAATATCAGGGGATATTAAATAAAGTTTGGTGGAAATATTTTCGGTTATAACAATGGCACATTATCTTTTCTAAAATTTATGCTCAATGAAAACGCTCTTCCTTATTCGGCATGCAAAAAGCAGTTGGACAGATATTAATCAAAAAGATTTTGACAGACCTTTAGATGGGGCCGGAATAACGACTGCCCATGAAATGGCAGCGAACCTTAGCAAAAAAACGCCAGCCATTGACCTGTTCATTTCAAGTCCTGCGGCAAGGACTACGGAAACCTGCAAAATATTTTGTCGTGCATTTTCATTCAATGAAAATGAAATTGTTTTCGTTCCAAACTTATATGAAGGGTCCGAAAAAAATTACGAGGCCGCACTTTCGGTTGTTTCAGACAAACACAAGCAGGTAGCCATTGTTGGGCACAACCCGGGCATTACTTATTTTGCAAACCGGATCGTTCCCAACAAATGGATTGAAAATATTCCCGCTTGCGGAATTATTGCAGTTGAGTCGGATTGCACCTCCTGGAAGGATTTCGTGGCTTCCCCGAGCCGTTTACTTTTTATGGACTTCCCCCCGAAAGATTTGGATTAATTATTCTTCCACCTGCTGGTAACCGGGTTTGCGGGCCAGGTAAACCCCAATAAATATACAGGCAGCCGCAATGAGCTTATACATCGAAATTTCCTCTCCTAAAACAATCGCTGCAATAACCGCCGCAAATAAAGGTTGTAAATAAATATATGAGCCGGCAATAGAGGCGCCCAATTTATGGATTCCAAATATATTAAACAGGTATGCCAGAAAGGTGCCACACAAAACTATCTGGAAAAGTATCAGGTAATCTGCAAGGTTGTATTTATCCCAGGGTGTTGATAAAAATTCATTCCAACAAAAAGGAATCACCATGAAGAAGCCAAAAGTAAAAACCATCCGAATAACAGATACCGGAGAGTATTTATCCATCAAGGGTTTCACCAAAATAAAATAGAATGCATAAGAAATGGCATTAACGATAACCATTACATCTCCCCATAAAATATCAGGCGCATTGGCCCCGGGAGTTCGCAAACTGATGAGGATAGCCGCACCGGAAATGCCCAGGCATAAGCCCAAAATTTTGAAGAAATTCAGGCTTTCTTTTAACAGCCAGGCAGCAATAAATGTGATGAGGATGGGAGAAGCCAGCATCAATAAAGAAGCATGTATAGAGCTGGTTAAAGAAAGGCCTTTAATAAAAAGCAATTGGTTGATGGCAATGCCGGTTAAGGCGCAAAGAGCCAGCCGGGGCATATCCGCTTTTTCAATTTTAGAAGGCCGGTTCCGGTTGAAAAAATACAAAATCCAAAACAGGATAGCGGATCCTGCAATGCGTAAAAAATTTAACCCGAACGGGAAAACCAATCCTTCAGCAATCAAATATTTCACTGCTGTAAAATTGATGGCAAAAAATAAGTTAGTGAGCAAGAGAGCGAGGTGCGCCCTTAATTTTCCGGTTGCCTCCATTGGGTCACAAATATCGGGAGCAAACGCTGCTTCCTAAAATAAATCCATGTTACAGAAGCCAAACGAAATTATAAAAGCAACATTATTTGGTTACCATTTTGAGGCCGATAATGGAAATAATTAGTGTGGCAAGGAAAAATAAACGCCAAAAAGTTGCGGATTCTTTAAAAACGAAAATCCCGATAAGTACGGCACCCACGGCACCAATACCCGTCCATACAGTGTAAGCCGTTCCAATTGGCAGTGTTTGAGTTACTTTAATTAGCAATGCCATACTGAGGATGAGGGTGATTGCAAAGCCACTATACCAGGCCATCATTTCATTACCCGAACTTAACCTGGCTTTACCAAGGCAATAGGCAAAGGCCGCTTCAAAAAGTCCGGCCAGAATGAGGAGGAGCCAATTCATAATTTAGTTTTTCCTTGATTCAATATTTCCTTCCATAAAGAAAAAAGGGGAGGAAGCAATAAGGTTGTTAATAATGGCCTCCGGCAAAACATTAAAACATATTTTCCGCAATTATCGACCTGCTATTTAGAAAAAAATTGATCATACGTTAATAATTACTTACCCTATTCCCCTGTGCAACCCATCTCGAATTTAACGGTTGTTCACTCAATGCCCTTCGAATTCAGTCGCCTTCCGTTATTGTAATATTTGTCCCTTATATTTATCTTTTCCTGCTATCAGAATTAAAATCGTTATTACGCCAATTGAAACCAATGAAGCGTGGAGTGTCCCCAAATTTAGGCCTCCTTTGCTTAATGGCTTAGTTAGGAAATCTCCAAACGTTGCCCCAAAAGGCCTTGTAAATATAAAGGCAATCCAAAATAGCAGAACATGGTTTAATCTGGTTAAATAGTGTAATAATAATACAATAATTATTACGCCGCTTGTTACCATGGCGCCGTGCAAATAGCTAAGTCCTAAATTGTCGCTTAAAAAGTCACCAAATGCTGTTCCGAGGCTATTAGAAAATAGAATGGCAATCCAATAAAGTAGTTCTTTTGATATTCCAAATAAGGGATAAACTTGTATTGATTTATATTTCCTATACCACAAATAAAGGGTAGAAACCAAAAGTAGAACTAAAACAGCGCTCCCCCCGGCATAGCCAATTCGTAATGTCCGGTCTATAAAATCAGAAATTTCCGTTCCAAGCGTAGTGGTTCCAATGATTACAAGCCAATAAACTGTCGGCAAATATCTTTTAATAGATAATTGGGTAAATAATACAATCAGGAAAAATATAAGCGTTATAAGGATTCCCATTAAATAACCCAGGCCCAACGACATAGATATGAAATCACCAAGTGTTTCTCCCAGGGTTGTGGCTATTATCTTCATTAGCCAGAATAGCAGCGTAACCCTTGCTACCTTATTCATTTGCCGATTCTCCATTTATCTGGATTACCTAAAGTGAGTATTATTCATTGATCCTAACCTCAGCGGTAAGTCGTTGTTTCCGCCTAACTCTGTGTTTCAATAGCATTTAGGATATTTTAACCAATTCAATCGCCGGAATGGCACTTCTTTATTATCCGCCTCCTCTTTCACCCCACAGGTTTTAGGTCTGTGTACTTTGCATCCAGGAAAATCCCAAACTCCTTCTCCAGTATTTCCGTATAAGATGGTCCTTCATCCAGGGTTATTATTTCTTCCGATCCGGCAATTTTTTTCTTCAGGGTGTTATTATATAGGGAAACAACTCCGCCTTTAACCCGAAGGGCAGCAATTCTGCCATTTACGAAAAAGGAGTGGGGATTGGTGGAGGTGTAATAATTACCATAGGCAATATCTGCCTGGCATACATAGTTTAAATCAAAACTATACAGGTTCTTCCATTTCATTTCCTGCATTTTCCGGAGCATATAGCCATAATGGGCATCTTCGATTAACTGATATTTTTCTCCTTCAAACAAAACCGATTGGTCACAAACAAGAGGGATGGGCACTGGCGGAGTTTCTGCTCCAAAACCAGTGTCAAGTATCCAGTAATTTTCATCTGTGGTTACGAGGCTAACCTGGTGGCTTCTTCCGGTTGGTTTCCCGGATACATGCACCCTTCCCAAAAGTGCCCTTGCCTGAAATCCAAAGGATTGAAGAGCCTGTAAAAAAAGCCCGTTCAACTCAAAACAATAGCCCCCTCTTTGGTGCCGTACACATTTTTCAAAAACAGATGCCGGGTCCGTTTTTATTTCCCTGCCAAGGCAGATATCAAAATTTTCAAATGGAATGGATAACTGTTGCGCATGTTGGATCGCTTTAATGAAGGAAATGTCTTTGGAAACTTCCCCGGTAAATCCAATGCGATTTAAATATTCTTCCTTATTAAATAAAAAATCATCCATTATATGATCCTAATTTTTTGGCAACTGCATGCCAATATTTATCGGGCCCCGTGCTGAATAGGCTGCCTTTCCGGATATATCAATTCATTCCTTTCCGCAAAAATCTTAACTCAAACCGGCCACTATTGTTCATTGATCTTTGCATAAATATCCAAACTAATAAACCGGCCGTTTTTAAATTCATAATCTTGCAAGGTGCCTTCGTGCTTAAACCCGAGCTTTTGCATGGCCCTTATACAATTTTTATTTTCTGTTTCAACCTGGCCCTCTATCCGGTGTAGCCCAAGATGCGTGAATCCATAATGGCAAATTATCTCCATGGCTTCCTGCATGATTCCCATACCCCAATATTCTTTCATCAACCAAAAACCCACTTCCGCTTTTCGATGCTCCCGGTTAATGCCATTCAATCCACCAACGCCATAAAATAAATTATTATCCAAATTACAAACGGCCCAATATATCCCGGTTCCGTTTCTCTCTAAATCCGCATAAAACTCCATCTGGGCCTGGGTCTCTTCGAGGGTCGAATAACTGACGCCATAATATTTAATGATATCCGGTTCCGACAGCCCGCTGAAAACATGGGGAAGATCGGTTTCTATAATTTGCCGCATCAATAGCCGGTTGGTTTTAATAACCGGAAAACTTGTATTCTGCATCATTTAATTAAGTATGTTTTTCTTTTTCAAAATAATATTTTCCGGAATAATAATCTTGTAAAAAGCAAAAAGCCGCTACCAAAAGGCAGGCGGCTGATTACTTCTTACTAACCCAAATAATTAGGTCCCCTGGATCTCTTTAATCTTCTCTCTGATCTTCGCCTCAATTTCATTGGAAAGTTCGGGGTTATCTATCATCAGTTGCTTTACCGCTTCGCGGCCCTGGCCTAACTTATCATTATTATAACTGAACCAGCTTCCGCTTTTTGAAATGATTCCCAATTCAACCCCCATATCTATAATTTCACCGGATTTAGAAATCCCTTCTCCATAAATAATATCAAACTCTGCTACCCTGAACGGAGGAGCCACCTTATTTTTCACCACCTTAATCTTTACATGGTTGCCGGTAATTTCATCTCCATCTTTAATTTGCGCCTGTCGACGGATATCGAGGCGCACCGAAGCATAAAATTTTAATGCATTTCCTCCGGTGGTGGTTTCGGGATTTCCAAACATGACCCCGATTTTTTCCCTGAGCTGATTAATAAAAATACAAATGGTATTGGTTTTTGAAATGGTAGCGGTAAGTTTCCGCAGTGCCTGGCTCATCAGCCTGGCATGCAGGCCCATTTTACTATCTCCCATTTCTCCTTCCAACTCTCCCTTTGGAACCAGGGCGGCTACAGAATCAATCACCACCACATCTAAAGCGCCGGAAAGGATTAGCCGGTCTGCAATTTCAAGTGCCTGCTCCCCATAATCCGGCTGAGAAATCAGCAGGTTGTCAATATTAACCCCCAACTTTTGCGCGTAGTTACTGTCGAACGCATGTTCCGCATCAATAAAAGCGCACATCCCGCCCTTTTTTTGTGCCTCTGCTATTACATGGATGGCGAGGGTGGTTTTACCCGACGATTCCGGGCCATAAATTTCAATTACCCGCCCTCTTGGTAAGCCGCCAATACCCAGCGCCACATCTAACCCGATGGAGCCGGTTGAAATGACACCCTGCTCAACGGTTGCCTTTTCATTCATCATCATCACCGACCCCTTTCCAAAATCCTTGTCGATCTTTTCCATGGTCAGTTTTAAGGCCTTTAATTTTTCTGCGTTACTCATTGTTTCTGTTTTAATGGTTGTATCTGTATGCGTAAAATTAGAGTGAGGTGTAAAGATATATACTTAATCTTATTAACACTAATTAATTTAGTATTTTTTTGATAATTTTTTTAGCTTTTACCGGATTTTATTTAGTTCGCCTTAATAATAATTATAGAATAAGGTTTCCGGGGGGTGGAAGCTAAAGGGTTCTGCCCGGGGTCTAAATGCTGTTTGGGCTGCCTTTTATTGAGGAGATGGCTTCTTTCAATCTGTTTTTACCCGAGGTTATCATACTGGTACAGGGGGTCAATGGCCGACCCGGCTTCCATTTCGCATACCGGTTTTATGATCCCGTCTTTAAGACCGTAAACCCAGCCATGCAGGTGGGGTATTTGGTCCTTTTTCCAGGCAGATTGAATTATGGAAGTTTTGGCAAGGTTAAAAACCTGTTCCCGCACATTAAATTCAATAAGGGCATTTACTCTTTCCTCCTCGGTTTGGTGGGCATCAATTTCTTCGCGGTGAAGGCGGTAAATATCCTTTATGTTTTTAAGCCAGTGATCAATAATACCAAAATGGTGTTGCGTCATAGCCGCTTTTACTCCTCCGCATCCATAATGTCCGCAAACAATGATATGCCTCACCTTCAGCACCTCAACCGCATATTGTAATACACTCAAAAAATTAATATCGGTATTCACTACCAGGTTCGAAATGTTGCGGTGAACAAAAATTTCGCCCGGGTCGGTGCCCGTAATTTTATCGGCTGGTACCCGGCTGTCGCTACAACCAATCCACAAAAAAGCAGGCGCCTGTTGTGCCGAAAGGCGGGCAAAAAAATGTGGGTCAACTTCTTTTACGCTGTTCGCCCAGTCTTTATTTGAACGAAGTAGCTTTTCGTAGGCTTTCATTGTAAGGCTTGTGTTTGAAGGGTCTAAAGTAGCACATATTGAACAGTTGGACGGGGATATTTACGATCCACCTCTTCGTGGCCGGATTTTGTTAATGGTCTGGTTTTCTATGCCTTCAATAATTTTGATTTCATGCCCCGGAGGTTTAATATATACTGTGTGCTTACATCCGTTGGCCGGTTGAAAGCTATTTGCAAGTTTGCACTTTCTGACCCACAGTCATTTCTATGGTAGCTCTTCCATACTGATATTTTGGAGGATTATACAATTCTGCGTATTCAATTCGTGCATTCCTGGCGTTAACGTGGATGGCTTACCTGTGCAAATGATATTCGTGCATTCGTGGCTATAATGTTGATGGC
>CAZYKA010000047.1:10872-12106 GCA_964647915.1 uncultured Ferruginibacter sp.
TACCTGTGCAAATGATATTCGTGCATTCGTGGCTATAATGTTGATGGCTTACTGTGCAAATGATACTCGTGCAATGGTGACTTTAACGCGATGCTTTTTTTGTGTAAATTCCATTCGTGCATTCCTGGCTAAAATAATTTACCCCTGAACTAAATAATCTTAAGCAAAATCTCTTTGTTCAAATTTTTTAGCAGCATATTTTTACCCCCGGGGCGGGGGCAGCAAAGGGCCAGAATTTTTTCTTCCTTTTTTATTATGATGAACTGAATTTCCTTTTATCTGAAACAACAACTTCTTTCCATTCAGACATAGAAAAACTCAACAACTAATTTCAGAATAACCATTAGTCACAGATGAAAACATCATAACCGGAAAAAATATTTGTAAATTTGAGCAATCCCAGGTTTTCCTGGCCGGTATATTGGTTTTAAACAATCAAAAATTCTTGAAAATGGACACCTGGTTAAACTCGCTAATTACAGATACTCCCCAACAAGGCTTTGAGCTGGCTATCACCCTTTCGCGCCGTGGGGTCAAATATACCCAGCCCGATACCGAAGTCTTACACAAGCTCAGGCCGGAATATGCCAACGATCCGGATGCCTTAACCGCAGCCTCGCAGGTTATTGCTATCAACTTCCAGACCATAGCTGCAGCCAATGATTACTGGCGCAGTAAGAAAGGGTAGCTTTAAATTTGAGTTTTTTGAGTCAGGCTTCTTTTTGGAAACCCATTATATTGGGCTTTCAATAACTTTTTATTGCTTTTAGTCAACCAACAAAAATTTTCCTGAACTTCTGATTGATAAAAACTGGGCATATCAACAAAGGGTGTGCTGTGAATAAATTTAATCTCTAACTAAATTTTCTTCAGTTGAAATTTTTGGTCTGATTTTGAAAAGTCCGGAAATTGTACCTGGGGGAAGGGGCGGCAGCCCCGGGGTGGAATGGTCTTTCATAAAATTGTTCCAAAAACAATCTGCACATTTCCCCGAACCTGATCCGGGTAATTCAAACAAACATCAAACCCTCCCAGACAGCTTCATTGGTATTCACGGATAAATTAATTCCCCATACCGGGATATAATCCCGCCAATATAAAAAAGGCAACAGTGGCCCTTCTGGACACTTCCGCCAGAAAGTGTATTTCCTAAAATTCGTAAAACAGCACTTTTCAGGAAAATTTAAACAGTACTAAATCTAAAATATATTTTAGCTATTGTTCTGCTCCAACC
>CAZYKA010000048.1:0-11936 GCA_964647915.1 uncultured Ferruginibacter sp.
TCACTTCGCCCCGAAGGGGATTTTAACCTGTTGCACTTATTACTTGAACTTAGGATTACTTTTTATGCGAATTGTAAAAATTATTCTGCTCGTATTGATCTTCTCTCTTGTTGCCATTGCCGGTTACATTGGTTATGTAAAATGGGCTTTACCTGATATTGCATTAAGGAAGGAAGTGAAAATTCCAACTGATTCTGCAAGCATTGCCAATGGGCAGTACCTGGCCAATAGCGTGGCGGTGTGTATCGATTGCCATTCGCAAAGGGATTGGACTAAATTGGCCGGACCCATTGTGCCTGGCACGGAAGGGCAGGGTGGGGAACGGTTCGATCAGAATGCAGGATTTCCCGGTGCCTTTTTTTCAAAAAATATTACTCCTGAAAATTTGAAGAGCTGGAGTGATGCTGAAATTTTCAGAGCCATAACATCCGGAGTGGATAAAGATAATAAGGCGCTGTTTCCGGTTATGCCTTATATGCATTACGGACAATGTGACCCTTCTGATATTACAGATATCATCGCCTATATCCGATCGCTGAAGCCGATAAAGAATGAGGTGGAAAACTCCGTTCCGGATTTTCCAATTTCAATTCTAATTAATACCATGCCCCAGGAAGCAAAATTTGTTAAACGCCCTCCCGAATCCGATAAATTAGCCTATGGAAACTATCTTGTTAATATGGCTGGGTGCGGAGAGTGCCATACCAAGCAGGATAAAGGGAAACCTTTGCCAGGTATGGAGTTTGCCGGAGGGTTTGAATTCAAAATGCCATTTGGAGGGATAGTTTCATCAGCCAATATTACTCCGGATCCGGAATCAGGAATTGGGAATTGGTCCGAAGAGGCATTTGTGAAATTTTTCAGGCAATATTCTACCGATTCTGGTTATATAGCTCCGAAAGTTGAGAAGGGAAGATTAAATACTCCTATGCCCTGGCTAATGTATGGAAACATGAAACCGGATGATTTAAAGGCAATTTATGCCTACCTGCGTACTGTAAAACCTATTCGCAATAAGGTGGAATTATTTAAACCTTGATGATTGGGAGTAAAGAATATTTTTTAGAGCGATTGAATGAATTTAATCAGCTTGTTCCTGTCGGCTGAAGGAAGATTCATAAAATTGTTTTTTGAATTTTCTGCCTCTCCTCCGTGCCATAAGATAGCTTCTTCAATGGTTCGAGCACGGCCATCGTGAAGGTAGAACGGAGTGCCATTTGTTTTTTGAAAAAGTCCGATTCCCCATAGTGGGGCAGTGCGCCATTCCCTTCCGGTTGCTTTATAATCGGGCCTTCCGTCTGCCAATCCTTCGCCCATATCATGCAGCAGCAAATCGGTGAAAGGCTGTATTCGTTGATTGTTTAATGCAGCCACAGTTAAATTGGCGCCCGTTTGAATAACCGGTTTATGACATCCGCTGCAATTGACTTGTTTAAATAATGCACTGCCCGATTTTACGTCAGGGTCTGTTACATTTCTTCTTGCAGGTACCGCAAGGGTTTCTACATAAAAAGTTACATAATTTAAAATAGAATCGGGCAACTCCGGGTCATCCTGTAGGTTATCTGCCTGGGGCTGGCCCGCACAGCTCTCCACCGGAACGATATAATTGGTGATGCCCATATCGTGATTAAAAGCAGAGGCAACCTGGATGGCCAGGGTAGAAACATTTGCCTTCAATCCAAACCTGCCTAATTCGGTGCGGCCTGTTTGAGGGTTATATACATAATTTGGCCTTCCGCTGATACCATCGCCATTGGAATCATTTTCATCGGCAAAACCTAAGATGGTGACTTCCGGAATATTTTGCAATAATCCCACTCCAAAAACAGGAGGCGCCATCCTGGGAGAAGTAAGCAGATTTGCCGGAAGTGGTAAATAAGGGTTGGAAAATGTATATGCAGGAATTCTTAACGAGGCAGTGGAGCCGTCTGGGTAAGTGATGGTTTGTTCTGAATAGGAAATGTGAACGGTGGCTTCGGGCTGTTTTCCCAGAATGGCCAGATCTTGCAACTGGCTGCCAAAGCCCGGAACAGGCAGGTTCCCTCCAAAAGCATCCATACCGGGAATGCCTAAACGAACTAAAAGGGATGAAGTAGGTTGCCCTGCGGTAGGAGTGCCTTTCCCATCGTTATGATGGCAGGAGATGCAGCTCACGTTATTGAAGACCGGGCCCAGTCCGCTGTTTACCGGGGCAGGTGCGCTAACAAAGGTTTGTTCGAATGCGGCATCCCCCAATTCGTGTACTATCTGTTGCCTTCCGTCCAGCCCTGCTACTGCATGGGTAAAGGCTTTTGATGTTTCATCAAAAACGGTTGCTTTACCTCCGGCAAGCCTTTCATCATACCCGTCTTCTGAGAAAAACGAGGCTTTATTGCATTGGGTTAATGCAAGAACAGATCCGGAAATAAAGCAAAGGATGAATATTTTTTTCAACGGATGGGTTTAGTCGGTAATATATTGGATAATAAAGGGTAGGAGTTGATTTTCCAGTGTATTCTTCAACGTGCCTAATGCATCCATAGTTTGCTGGCATAACGGGCGTTGATGAATAATGGCTTCTTCGAAATACATATTGATATTATCGAATGAATTGATCGCTGCCTGTATTTGATTTTTTATCTGGTTATCGAGTGCGATATTCTTTGAAGCAACCAGGTTGCTGATACCTTTTCCGGTGGTATTTCCAAACCGGCTGAGGTACACATTTTGGAGCCCGATGATGTTGTTTTTAAAATCGGCGATGGAATTTCCACTGTAGGGCGATTCCACCAAATTGGGATCCATGGCATCAAAGGGTTCTTTCATTTTACCTTCCCCCACTTCTTCACAAATCGCCACCATGGCTCCAGCAATAGCCAGGTAAGCTTCCTTTTTTGTTTGATACACGGTGCTTCCGTTTCCTGCATTAATTACCTGGCTGGAGTAATTTACCGGCGCTGAACTCCAACTTTGGTACAGCGCCTCACAAGTGGATTGCAAATCGGTGGTAAGACTAACCATATACTCTTTTTGCCGGCTGGAAATAGAGGCTGCCGTTCTGTTGCCATGATTTCCGAACAGGATATACTCAATAGGGTGGTATCCCCTCAGAGATAATGTCAGTGCCTGGATATCTGTTAAGGATAATGGGTTTGTACTGTTCATTAACGAGTCCATTTGTACATAATCCGTAGGCCAGGTATCCATGTGAGGGTCGTAGTCATTATCCTCCACCGGCCCGAAGAGAAACCCTTCGCTTTGCTCCCAGGTAGAACGCATGTCTTTCCAAGCATCCTTTGCGATGGTTAGGTTTGCCTCTGTAGCATTCGCATTAAGATCTTGAATTGCTGATTTGAAAAACAGGGCTTTGTTATTCAATTGCTGATAAGTGGGCAGCGCAACGATGTTGGTGAAATCTATTAAGGCCGTAGTCTTAAGATCTTCAAAGTTATCTTCGGGGGAATCGGAATCTTTTTTGCACGCAGTAAGTCCGACAGATAAAATCAAGAAAGCAAGGATTGTTTTTTTCATCAATATAATTTTTTGGAAAAGGATTGAATTATTGAACTGGTTAATTAAACATTTTTTACATCGATTAGGATATTTCCATTTTTATCTATTGAAACGGGGAAGGATTCAAGGCTCTTTTCTGCAGGGCCCTTAATTACTTTTCCATCGATATTAAACCGGCTCCCATGAAGGTGGCAAATATAACCTCCGGATGCCTGGGCCAGTTGGTTATCCATATGCGTGCATCGAAGCAATAAGGCGCTAAAACTTCCATCTTCTTTTTTATGGAGGGCAATATCATATTGCCATCCCTCGGGTCTGATAATTTTAAGCTTCGAATCTTTTAACTGATTTTCGGGTATCCGTATTATATTTCCGGGGTTAACCCTGGTTTTATAAATGGAAGAGGAGGGGCTACAGCCTTCAAGGGATGGCAGCAGCAGAAATGCAGTGGCGGTAGCCATACAGGCCCGGCATCCAAATTTTAAAAATTCCTTCCTGTCCATATTAAAAAGAGTATCCTATTCCGAGATTAATTAAAGTATTATTTGTTTTATAGGGCAATGCATTGGGTGGTGGATTTATTACTAAGGCCGGGTTTTGCGGTCCCGTATGCATTAATCTTACATCCCCCTTAATCACCACGTTCGGGATGGGGAGATAACTCAGGCCAATAACCAGGTGTTGTTGTTTTAGGGTACCATCATAAATTCCTTTTGGCGCCGCCGGTATGGTTGCATTCAAATTAAGGTATTCATAACGCACAAAACTGATAAGGCTGGATTCCTTTTGTTTATGATAAAGGCAGTCATATCCAAACTCTGCGTATCCACCATAGGCATCGGTAGCCAGGTTTTTTGCATACGCAATATTTACCTTATCTGCATCCGGATAGTAAATATTGGCAAACAATATTTTTCCCTGGAATGGCCCGTTGTTGTATTGTGCATTGGCTTCTGCCAGGTAAACCGGGGTGCCAAATGCGCCGCTGTTTAATTTCAGGCTATCGGCCCCGCGTTTACTTAAACCCACAGTACCTCCTGCATAACCCGATACCTGGAATCTGAAATTTCCGGGGTTATATTGTACCGATGCGGAAACGGCGAGGTTGTTGGCCCAGGCGCTGCTTCCTTCTGCCCGGCCATCGCGGATCCCTGTCCCATGCGAAAAGTCGGCACTATTCAATCCATTCATTACAGCCACACTGTATAATAATGGGAGGCGATCGCTTTTTCCGTAAAACCCAACTCCCAGTTCTCGCCAGGTAGCGGGAATGATAAGTTGTTCTACAATTGGTCTTTCCACCCCGTTGAAATTTACTGGCAGGTGGTTCTCATTCAGAATCCCTATTCGGGGAATAAATAGCCCTGCTACCAAATATTGCTTTGAGTTCAGGTTGAATTTTAAAAAGGCCTGTTCCATCGAAATTTCTCCTTTTTCTTTTCCTCCCACAACCAACCCGTTTTCCAATTCCATTTCACTAAAGAAAGAGATTTTGGAATTAAACTGGTGTCCTACAAATAAAACAACTCGTTCCAGCGATGCTTTAGATTGTTTAAGCACTTCATCCCGTTGGTAGAAGGCGGAGCCATACCCTGAAATAATGGTTTTTTGTTTGGAAATTCCCTGGTGAAGAGAGTCTTCATTTGTGAAAACCAGGTTTTGGGCGTTCGTTTTTGTTTGTGCCGAAGTTTCTGCCAGGCAAACGCCTGATATCAAAATAGTTAATAGCCAATTTTTCATATAGGCGGCGAAATTATTAACTGCCCAATGGGTAATGCTTTCTAAATCGGGAAATTATGTGCCGATATGGGAAATATTGATGGGGAAACCCGGCAATAGGGTGGCGGGAAAAGGTTACAGGGTTTTCAGGCGTTTCCCTCATTCCAATAATAACTGTCGGGGATATTCCTTTTCCCAAAAATAGCCGTACCAACCCTGATGATGGTAGCTCCTTCTTCAATTGCAATTTCAAGGTCTCCACTCATTCCCATCGAAAGTTCTTTCATGGAAACACGGGGAATTTTCATTTTCTCTATTTGTTCCTGTAGCGATTTGAGCAATTTATAGCAGGGCCTAACTTTTTCCATTTCAACGCTAAACAGGCCGATCGTCATTAAACCCGATATTTTAAGCGAGGGTAGGGTGGATACTTGCTGAACCAGTTGGGCGGTATTGGGAGGAGCAACTCCAAATTTACTGTCCTCATTGGATGTGTTTACCTGTATCAGCACTTCCATCGTCTTGTTTTCATAGGTTAATCGTTGCTGTAATTTTTGGGCCACACTAAACCTGTCGATACTTTGAATACAACTCACCCCGTATTTTATCAGGTCTTTAATTTTATTGCTTTGCAGGTGCCCAATAAAATGTGATTGGTGTGGAATCCCTTTCAGTGCTTCAAATTTATCCTTAATTTCCTGCACTTTATTTTCGCCAATCAATGGATAGCCGGCATTAATTACCCTGATAATTTTTATGGGGGGAACGGTTTTTGTTGCCAGCAATAATTTAATCTCCGCCGGATTCCTGTGCGCCTTTTGGCAGGCAGTAATGATGCGGGATCTTATCTTAGAAAGGTTTCTGCTGATCTCATCCATGTTTCAATTCGTGTTCGGGGCAATCAATGCGAAGATCCCCTGTTCCCAATGGTTGGTTTAAAAGTTTACAGAAATGTTTCTGCCCTTTTGCCGTTTGCTGGTAATACGCACAGGTCTTGCACATTCGCTGGATGGTAATAACGCCTGCCTGATTCAGGTGTCTGATAATGCCCATTAAACTTAGCATCAGGTTTTCTTTGTCATCCTGATTCAATTTCGCAACCGGACTACGGATTTCTTCAGAAAACAAGGAAATCTTCCTGGCCAAGTCGATTCCTTTAACAGAAAGGTTGATAATAAAACTCCTTGAATCATGGGGTTCATACTCTTTTACAATAAGTTTCTTTTGTTCCAGCAATTTTACGGTGTCGCTGATGGTGGCCCGGGTCATATTAAATTCATCAGACAGGTAACTTACTTTTCTTTTTTCTTCGGCATGGTGGAGTAAAAAAATTAATACCTGTACTTGTATGGGGCTTAGAGAAAATTCTTTACTCTCATGCCATAGTAATACCCGGAATGCCTGGGATATTCTTTCTAAAGAGGCCACAATCCGGCTTTCAATATGCTGGTTCTGCTGGTCAAGATCGAAATCTGAATTTTGCATCTTTCAAAATTTCCTGAAATGGATACTAGGGTCAGGACCAAAATCTCATTTTATAATAAAGTATTTCGGGACAGATGTTGAAAAAGAAAGCCCCATATGGATAGCTACCCTAACTATATGGGGCATGAAGTTAACCTTTTACATCGGAAATGGAAGCGCCAAAATTTAAATGCAGCACATTCCCGTGAGGTGTTACAAGGGCAGGCACAGAATTTACTCCAAATTTTTCTGCTTCGGCAATTCGGTCTTTCTTTTCACCAATATGTACAATTTCTACGTTTTCGGCTCCGATAAGGTCAATAATATCGTGCTCTGCACTGATGCATACCGGGCATCCTGCATGGTAAAAGATGGATTTTGTCATAATTCAGATGTTTAGATTTGAATGGCAATATTGCCTTGTCAAATATAGTTAGGAATCCTAACTAAACAAAAAAATCTTAATGACACTTTTTTCTATTAAAGGAGACGCAACTTTTACTTCCATTTCAAATTTGATGTGGAGAAAAAGGTAATGTTGATATATTTTCCTGGGAGTGCTCTTGTTAAAGAATCAAATTTTTAGTTTTCCCCGAAAGCCTCTTGCTGCATAGTACGATTCTGCACCGTTATGATAAATAAATACCCGGTTAAATCGTCTGTCGCCAAATATGGCTCCTCCCTGTTTTCTCACTTCAGAGGGAGTATAAAGCCAACTGGAAGTTTTGGTATCCAATTTTTCTAATTGTTGCAATGCAAAATATTCTTCTTCTGTAAGCAATTCAATACCCATTTTCGTGGCCATTCCTGTTGCGCTGTCTTTGGGTTTATGTTCTTTTCTGGAAGCAAGCGCTTCTGGGTCGTAGCACAGACTCCTTCGTTCTTTGGGGGTTTCTAATGAACAGTCACAAAAAATATATTCTCCGGTTTTCTTATCCCTTCCAATTACGTCGGGCTCCCCACCGGTTTTTTCCATTTCCGAAATTGTCCAAAATCCCGCTGCATTATTTTGGATCTTTTTTAAAATATCGTCCCATTTTAACTCCTTATGCCGGTGCATATTTTTTTTAAACCTTTCCTCTAAGGTTTTCAACAATACCGGGGCTTCTGCTTTGCTCAATAATTTTTTCATTTCCTGTTTTTCATGAAGGGAATAGTATTGAAGTTACAGAAATCCTCAAAACAAGGGTTTGAAAGATTTAGCGCATTTTTTAAATATGGGTAATCCAATATAATCAATAACTCTTCCTGCTATTCGTGAATGCTGAGGGCAATACGCTGAAAGTCGGGCCTGAATTTTTCTTTATTTTCTTTTGCCGACCAACAAATGAGTTTATAGTAGTATGTATCTTCTTCAATGAGGCACACATAGTAGCAGACTTCAGATTTTAATTCATCATCGAAATAGGAAGCGTCAAATTCAAGGTAATTTTTTCCGTTTTTACGAAATTCATTTACGGGGGAAATTGTTCTGGCTTTCAGGCCGCTTAGGAAATCCTTTTCGAAGAAAAAATAGAAATCCTTTAATGTTGCAAATGAAGTATCGGCAAGTTTTAATTCTTCTTTTGAATCTTCAATTACAAATCCTGCTACATCGTTTGGCGAACTGACAAATTGGATTGATGCAGCGCTGTTTAACCCAACCGTCCTCTCCATATATTCTGGTATAGTGATATGAAATAGGTGGCCTACTTTTATTTCTCTACTTTTTTGTTGGGAGAAACTTGTTTGGCTGAATACCAACATCAGAAAAAGGCTTAGGGTAACATTTGCTTTCATAATAAAGTAGAGAATTTAATTAAAATATATTAATGCTGCTTCCTATTTAATTTTTCAGGAATACAAACAGCGGATGTGTTTTGCCGCTTTTCCTTTTGAAGATAAGAAATCCGGAAATGGCTTAAAAAAATACTTTCGTTATGCAGGCTTACCTATTATTTAGGCATTAAATTGTAATACCCGGGTTGGTTATTGGGAACAGCGGGTAAAGCCAGGAGTTCCTGTTGCAAAGCCTGGCCTTTATCTGCATTGTACCAATTTTGCAGGGCAATTTTTATTTCATCTATCGGGGTGCCTTTCTTCTTGAGTTCATCATAAAGTTTATTGGCTGGCTCCGGACGAGATCCCCAATGGAAAATATCATTCCCATTTTCATCCTGAACAATTAGAATGGGAATGGATTTACTTCCATTGCTGAGATATTTTTCAATTCTGAATGGCGGAGCGTCTCTTAATTCATAATTCGCGTGAATTAAAGGATTTAATTTTGTCATCAGGTGGATAAAAGGAACAATGTGCGCAGCGTCTCCACACCAGGGTTCGGTAATTATTATCCAGGATTGTGGTTTATTAATTCCTTTGATATGTTCTTCAAGTTCGGCATGGATAGTTCCCTGTTTGAGCCAGCGATTTAACCTGGCCCGATTTAGTTTAGTGAATTCCATAAACGCAGGGTCGTTATATGGCGCTGGAGGGTTTGGGTTGTGGAGGATTTCGTCAAATTGGAGGAGATAGGTATTGAAGTCCATAGTGCATAAATATGATGGCTTCAAAAGTATGTTTTTCGAATCGGCGGATAGGTAACAATTGACTGTGTTAATCCTGATGTTTGTCAGGTTTTCAATATAAATTACCTAATTAATTCTTATTTTCTATAAATGCTGCTTAAAGAATATCACTGATTTTGTTATTGCATCCTCCATATTGGTTGAATTAAATCCATGCCCATCCACATATTCGTGATATTCGTTGGCTACTCCCAGCGTATTTAACCTGGAATGCAACCACTGGCTTTGATAAAGCGGTACGATTACATCCAATGATCCATGGAAAATAATGGTGGGGGCAGATTGTGCAGTAGCTACCCAATAGGGGCTGTTTGAATCGTATAGCGGTTTATTCCACGGTTCTCCATTAAAATTGATCAGCAGGTCTTTAATGGCAACCCCCATCCAGATATTATAACTGTTGTACCATTCCCAATCGCTCAAAACGGACGGGCCAAAAAAATCGGCGACTGATTTCACATGGCTACCTGTATTGTATTTATATGCGTAAAGCATAGCCAGGTGTGCGCCTGCACTGGCGCCCATCATTACCAGGGTATCGGATATTTTAAAATAGTTTTTATTGCTAACCATAAAATTTACGGCGGCAGAGATGTCATTCATTATTTCATTGTAGTGGGTATTGGTAATATTGGCCAGCCGGTAATTGATATTTGCAACGGCAATTTCAGGCCATTTTTGACGGAAGAGTTGAATGGCCTGGGTATATGCGCCTTCCGATTTATCTCCGGCGTTCCATGCCCCGCCATGAATCATGATTAGTAGTTTGGTAGTATGGTCTCTGTTGGCAGGAAGATAAATATCGAGTTTTTGTTTTGGATCTGTTCCGTAGGCGGTGTCCATAATGATCCTTTCGGTTAAATGAGTTGTGTCAGGCCCTCCACCTGTTACTACAGGATCTTTTGTGCAGGAAATTTGAGCAAAAAAAATAACGGAAAGGATTAATAATTGTAAAATGGATCCCTTGGTCATCTTCATCATTAAATATTAATATTAAAATAGGGAGGGTGTGGATATGCTGATTATGTTCAATAAATATATACAGAATTCTGAATTTCTTATGGTGGTTAATGTTAAAAACCCCACCAGGAACAACTGATGGGGTACCCAAAAAACAAATAAAAAATAATTAGTGTTTTGCCAATTGGCTGCGAAGTTTTTCTTCCACGGAACTAAGCAATGCGTAATAATTGTCTCCCGAATCGGAGGCAAAGGCATCATTCCCCGGAATTCCAAGGCGTACGCTTATTTCCTTTTGAGATGTTGACTTTCCTGTTTTGTTTTCAAAATGAAAATCTGCATAAGATATTTCAGAAAAATACCGGCGCAGCCGGGAGAGCATTTCCCGGATCCGTTGGTGAACGCCCTCCTCAATGGTAATGTTGGAAGCCTGTACGTCTAATTTAATTCCTTCAAAGTGTTCTGTATGGTTCATGAATTTGTTGTTTAGAAATGCTGTTGGGGTTAAATTTAATTATAAGCTGGATCAACAATTAATTTGTGTTTTCTACCACTTTGCCGCAAGTGAGCATGGCATCGCCGTAATAGGGATTCCTGATTTCTTTTTCCGTGCTGAGCCAATAGGCTTTTTTCATGGGGCAGTACTGATAATATACGGGCTGATTTACTTTGTCGCCGTTTTTTACGATTTTCCAAAGGATGGTGGACACATCCATAAAAGCTGCTCGTTGTTTTTCCAATCCCTTTGCATTATTTAGTTTTTCTGTGGCAGTTAACAGTTCCTTTTTCTTATCAAATTCCTTATCCTTTTTCACCTCGCTATAAAATGTTTTAATGGCGGCAGTCGCTAAATCCTGGTCGCTTTTCACTAAGGCATTTTTAATGGCTACATAATTTTTTACGAGTGAAGTTTTGTTTTGAGCGTAACCGCCAAGACAATAGGAAAATGACATCACGAGAAATAAAATCTTTTTCATTTTGATATATTTTTTAAGTTAGGTATGTTCCGCCAATGTTTTTTTAATCTGAATAATTCAATACCTCGTGTTGGTTTATCATTCGGGGATGTAAAGGTAGCTCATAAAATACCATTGAATTATGACTTAACCCATTGTTTCTGTGAAGAATGGCTGACTTTTCTCTTTAATTGTGAAAATGTTGTTATAAAAGGAGGAAAAGAAAATGGTCCGAAAAATTCAGGTCAAATACTGTTCAAATTTGCTCAGCGTTTTCATATTTTAATAATTCTTTGGGTAGATATTATCCCACCTGGCGCAAGTCTTCCGCAGTATGACCGTGTCTTTTCAAGCCAAAAGTGATTAAGTATTTGTGATCCTGATCCAGTTTCTATTTGTTTCGTGCAGCACGAACCAAGGCAGAGAGAAATCGAAAAAGATTTTGGGCGCTTTGCTGCCCCCGCCCCGGGGGTAAAAATAGTGCCAGAAAAAATTCAAACAAAGAAATTTGACTGATGAAAGTTCAGTTTGGCTTTATCCTTTTTACGCCTCGGTTCGTGTCTGCACGAACCTTAATCAGGGAAACGGCTCATCTTGCTCATCTGGCGCAAGTCTTCCGCAGTATGACCGTGTCTTTTCAAGCCAAAAGTGATTAAGTATTTGTGATCCTGATCCAGTTTCTATTTGTTTCGTGCAGCACGAACCAAGGCAGAGAGAAATCGAAAAAGATTTTGGGCGCTTTGCTGCCCCCGCCCCGGGGGTAAAAATAGTGCCA
>CAZYKA010000049.1:0-1068 GCA_964647915.1 uncultured Ferruginibacter sp.
GGCAGGATTCCCTGGATAAATTAAAAAGGCTGGTAGAACCCAATATTCCGGATGCTTAAAAAAATTTCCCATTAAGTTCAACCAATTTGAATCAACAAAAACAATCGTTATGGCAAAACAGGTATTTATCAACCTCCCGGTAAGAGACTTAAAAAGATCCAGGGAATTTTATGAAGCAATTGGCTTTACCAATAATCCCCAATTTTCGGATGAAACCGCGGCCTGCATGGTATGGAGCGATTTCATTTTTGTAATGTTACTAACACACGAAAAACTGAAACAATTTATTTCCAAAGAAATCATAGATGCCAAAATGAATGTGGGAGCAATTAATGCGCTGTCGCTGGAAAGCAGAGATGAGGTAAATGCATTCACAGAAAAGGCCATTAAAGCTGGAGGCAGAGAATATGGAGAACCGAAAGACTACGGATTTATGCAACAGCGTTCTGTAGAAGATCCGGATGGACATAATTGGGAACCCTTTTTTATGGATCTGATCAAATTCCCTGGTTAACGAATACCAACAAAAAAAAACAAATATGCCCAATCAGAAAATTACACCCTGTTTATGGATTGAAAAAGATGCAAAAAAAGCAGTGAGGTATTACCTTTCCGTCTTCAAAAAAGGAAAATTGATATCTTATAAGGCCTATAAAAATGCAGGAAACCCAGGCGGAAACTTTGATGTGGCTGAAATGGAGGTACTGGGGATGCGGTTCCAGATATTGGCTGCCGGCCCTTTATTCAAATTTAATGAGGCGGTTTCCTTTTCCCTCCGTTGTAAGGACCAGGCAGAAGTGGATTATTATTGGAATTCCTTAACCGCAAAAGGAGGAAGTGAGGGCCCCTGTGGATGGTGCAAGGATAAATATGGACTCTCCTGGCAGGTTATACCTGAACAACTTTTCAAATTAGAAAGGCATAAGGATAAGGCAAAAGGAAAATATGCATTTACCGCCATGTTGAAAATGAAGAAAATCATAATAGCTGATTTACAAAAGGAGAAAAAATAAGGTCCTTTTAAAAAGAAAAACCCCGAAGCAAGAAAAACGAATGCCCCGGGGTAAA
>CAZYKA010000049.1:1168-11849 GCA_964647915.1 uncultured Ferruginibacter sp.
CACATGCCATTTCCCCAATATATTGGCAGCAGAATTATTGGGTAAACCAGTTACTTCATCCTGATCCTGGTGTTTGTTATAAACGTCGGCCTTTTTACAACTACTAAATAAAGTAACAGAGATCGCCAAAACGGCCGACATAAAAAGCAAATGATTCGTTTTCATAACAGTAAATTTTATTGTTTAAAAGAAATTGTTTCCTAATTAATGAATTCCTTCTCCTTCATATCTCCCGTTCCTTAACAACCGTAAAATTCATTCTTTCAACAGGCGATTCCTATCGTTCATTAACCGAAATAATTTCCTAAAATGACTGGGAAAATGTGGGTGTTTTAACCAGAATAAAAAAGAGGTTAATGCGATTCTACGGAGTGGGGGATTACTCCATAGGTGTCCATATATACTTCCATAATACAAATCGAATTGATTATGAATGCCTGGGATATTTGGGAGGAGAAAATCAATTTTTAATCAATTTATGCTTCTGGGAGGGTGATTTAACCCATATAGAGTTCATCCAAATTCACCCCTACAACAGAAACAGGATGGTTGCCTGTTTGAAAAAAAAGAGAATGCCTTCCTATCCGGAAGAGGAGTTACCCGATTCCATGCTTTCTATACATATATATCAAAAATAATTTTAGGTTAGGATAACTTATTAGATTAGATTCGTTAAACATAACTACACCAATTATGAGAAAAAAAATCCTGGGTCACATAGGGTTTGTTCTCCTATTATTACCCACTGTTGTTATTGGCCAAACAACGGTGAGGGGAACAATCACCGATGCCAAAAGCGGCAACCCAATCCCTAATGCTTCTATTTTGGTAAAATCGAGTTCTTCCGGAACGGCCAGTGAAACGGATGGAAGGTTCACATTGCAGGTATCATCCCTTAACGTAAAACTGGTTTTTTCTGCGTTAGGATATTCTACCCGGGAGCTTACCGCTTCTGCCAATATGCAGGTAAAATTGGAACCAGCATCCGCAGCGGCCCTTGATGAGATAGTGGTGGTGGGATATGGTACAAAAATCAAAAAAGACCTAACCGGCAATATTGCCAAGGTAAAAGGGTCGGACGTTCAACATATGCCGGTGGTAAATCTCGATCAGGCCTTACAGGGGAGGGCAGCCGGGGTTTTTGTGGAAGGGAACAGCGGAAAAGTTGGTGAAGGCATTAAGGTACTCATCCGTGGTGCCTCTTCTATCTCTGCATCAAACAGCCCCTTATATGTGGTGGATGGGGTACCCATCAGTACGGACTCCTATTCGGGTAACCCGCTTGCGGATATCAATTTTAATGATATTGAATCCTTTGATATATTAAAAGATGCCTCTGCAGCTGCAATATATGGATCCCGCGCCGCAAATGGAGTGGTGCTTATCACCACAAAAAAAGGAAAAGCGGGTAAAACCAACCTGCAGGCAAATTTCCAATATGGAATTAACAAGCCCACTCACCTTCGTGGCTTTTTGAATGCGAAACAATATGTGGATCTAATTCGGGAGGCCGCTATCAACAGCGATCATCTCGAGGGTGTAGATCCACTTGATCCAAACCAATATGAAGACTCCTGGCTGGAGTTCGTAGAAGGAAGGCTTGACCGCTATTCTGGCTGGAGCGACTGGCGTACCCTGGAAACCAATACCGACTGGCAGAAGCTGGCCTTTGATGATAAGGCTCGTACCGCCAATGTGGATTTATCGGCAAGCGGGGGTACTGAAAAAACAAAGTTTTATACCAGCCTTGCCTATGTTTCGCAGGATGGGATTCTCGTAGGAAATGGATTGAGAAGATTTTCCGGAAGGCTAAACCTCGATCAGTCCGTTTCCGATAAATTCAAACTGGGATTTAATATTAGCCTTTCTCAAACCAATATGGACCAGGTTTCGGTGGATAATGAGTTTACCACTCCTATGCAAATGGTTGCCCTGGCTCCCATCACGCCTTTAAGAGATCTGGATGGAAAATTATACAACCGCCCGGTAACCACCTATGGAAATCCCTATGTGGATTATAAAGAAGGCCATTACCGGACCACCATCTACCGGAATATCGGAAATGTTTATGCCCAATTAAATTTCACCTCAAACTTTTTCTTCAGGTCGGAATTTGGGCTTGATATTCAAAATCAGAACGATGATGAATTCTATGGCTTTAACACCACCTACGGAACCGGAACTAACGGTTATGGACAATCGAGCTGGTTTCGGGGTTTAGATTATAATACCAACAACTATTTCAGTTTCAAAAAGACGATCAACTCCGTTCATGATTTTGATGCAGTTTTGGGAACCTCCTTCCAAAAATACAGCACCGAATGGGCCAATGTTTATGGGGAACAATTCCCTGTGGAATCCCTTCAAAAGCTGGCAAGCGCCGGCCTAATTAAAGGAGGAACTTCACAAAGCAACAACTCCACCTTCCTTTCCTATTTTGCAAGAGCCAATTATAAGTATAAAGACAAATATCTTCTTTCCCTGAGTGGAAGGGCAGATGGTTCTTCTGTTTTCGGAGCCAATAACCGGTATGGATTCTTTCCGGCTGTTTCTGCCGGTTGGATCATGAGCGAAGAATCTTTCCTTGGTTCATCTTCCATCCTAAGCTTCTTAAAACTCAGGGGAAGTTGGGGATTAACCGGTAATGCGGATGGATTTGGAAATTTTGCGCACCTTGGTTTATGGGGTGGAAGTGCATACAATGGCACCGGAGGGCTTAAACCTACTCAACTTGCAAACCCCGATTTAAAATGGGAAAAATCGAACCAGACCGATATTGGAATTGACTTCGGCTTCCTTAATAATCGAATCAGCGGAGAAATTGACTATTACGATAGGGAAACCAAAGGGCTAATTTATAATGTTCCTGTTCCCGGGAACACCGGCTATACCACCAAGACTGTAAATATAGGGGCCATGAGTAACCGTGGCTTTGAGTTTGTGCTGAATACTGAAAATATCCGCAAAAAGAATTTCAATTGGTCAACCAGCATTAATATTTCGGTGAACCAAAATAAAATCACCAAGTTAGATGGAGTACAAACCATGATACCAGGCAATGACGGCAGGTACATGAACTCCCTTATTGTGGGTGAATCCATTGGGGTATTTTACGGGCCCAAATTTGCCGGAGCCGACCCGGCCAACGGCGATGCACTTTACTACAAACAGGATGGGAAAACCACCACCAACGATTATAATGAAGCCGGAAACTTTGTGGTGGGAAATCCAAACCCGAAAATGATCGCAGGGCTAAGCAGTACCCTTAAATATTATGGTGTTGATTTCAGCTTTTTATTCCAGGGAGTTTTTGGAAATAAAATTCAAAATGGGGCAGGTGGCTTTATGAGTTCAAGTTTCGACTGGTTTGATAATCAGACAACTGACCAATTGGATCGATGGCAGAAACCCGGCGACATTACCAATGTGCCGCAGTTAAGGATTGACGGGGCAAATGGAACAGGGGCTTCCAGCCGATATGTGTACGATGGCAGTTACGTGCGTTTAAAAAATATAACATTGGGATATACCCTTCCCAGGAAATTCACCAAAATGGCCAGGATAAGCAGTCTGCGCGTTTACGTTACAGCCGTTAACCTGCTCACCTTCACAAAATACCCCGGATGGGATCCGGAAGTAAATACGGATTACCGGGCCGACAACAGGAATCAGGGATCTGATTTTTATTCAGCTCCCCAGGTAAAAAATATTTCATTTGGCCTAAACGTAGGGTTCTAAAAAATATTTATCCTATTTTAAATTATAAAGATGAAAACACAATTATTAATATACATAGGCGCATTCCTCCTGTTATTTGGGTGCAACAAAAAACTGGATGTGAATCCGACTCAGGATGTGGCTGAGGAATTCGTTTTTAATAATGATGCCAATATTAAAGCAGCTTTAAATGGTGCATATGATGCTGCCAGCAATGGATATGTATTGGGCGGCGACCTGATGCTATATTCGGAACTGCTTGGTGCCGACGGCGAAATTTCCTGGGTTGGAACTTATAATGAACCCAGGGAGATATTCCGCAAAACCATTTTAAAAACCAACGGGTATGTGGAAAGCAGTTGGGCAAACAGTTACAAAGTGGTAAATATCTGTAATAATATCCTCGCCAATATTGCGCTGGTAGATGATGCAGACAGGGATCGGGTAAAGGGAGAAGCATTGTTTCTTCGGGGGCTGATGTATTTTGGAATGGTGGAGTTTTTTGCCCAACCGTACAGCGCAGGAAATATAACTACCAATCCCGGGTTGCAATTAGTAACGGCGCCAACTGTAAACGGGCAAATTACTAATGCAAATATGGTTCCCCGGAGTTCGGTTAAGGATACTTACGATCTTATTGTGGCAGACCTCACCGCCGCAAAGCCCTTATTAAGTGATGAAATTGGGGTTTATGCAAGTAAATATGCGGCGGCCGCCATTTTATCCAGGGTTTACCTGCAAATGGAAAATTTTTCCGGTGCCAGGGATGAAGCAAACGAGGTTATTAATGATTCAGGGGCAGAGCTTACAGGCACATACGCCGGGGCCTTTAATAATACCAGCCCAAGCAGCGAAGATATTTTTGTGCTACCGGTAACTGCCCAGGATGGCGATAATGATATGTGGCTGTTTTGGTCGACCAGCGACTATGGGGCACGCGATGGAGATGTGGAGGTAAACCAGGCACATCTCGATTTATATGCTCCTTCAGATGCGCGTCTGGCCTTGTTCTGGGATGTGGATGGCACTTATTATTCCGGAAAATGGAAATTCCAGTACCGGTATCTCCCCCAGGTAAGGTTAGCTGAAATGTATCTTACCCGTGCCGAATGTAATTTCAGATTAAGTACGAGCATCGGGGCAACCCCGGATGAAGATATCAGCACCATTAGAAACCGAGCTGGCCTGGGTTCCATTGGTTCACTCACGTTAGATGATATTATTGCAGAACGACACCTGGAACTGGCCCATGAAGGGCAACGGATTCACGATATTAAACGCCTCAGACAATCCGTGGAAGGATTTAGCTATGATGCACCAAGGCTGGTCTTTCCAATCCCCCAACGGGAAATAAATGCTGTTGGAAGCAATATCCTGGCGCAAAATGAAGGATACTGATTCACCTATCTGAATTATTTACAAAGCAAAAGTGTTTTCCAAAATGCTTTTGCTTTTTTATTTTGTATATTTCTTAAAATTTAATACAACCGACTTGAAAAATTTTCTTCTTGCCTTAATTTTCCTCCTTTTCAATTTTGTCGTTTTCGCACAACTGGAATCGCCGGATAATTTTCTCGGATATAAAATCGGGACCCGCTTTACTCCACACTATAAGATAGTGGAATATTTTAATTACGTAGCCAACCATTCCAAAATGGTTGCGTTAAAAAAGTATGGGGAAAGCAATGAACATCGCCCTTTACTGGTTGCATTTGTGGGAACAGAAGCCCATATCAGTGAACTGGAAAAAATCAGGACAAATAATTTAAACCTGGCCAGACAGGGTGAAGCGGGGATGGCAGGAAATACTGATGCTCCGGCCATTGTATGGCTCAGTTATAATGTGCACGGTAACGAACCCACCTCTTCGGAAGCTGCCATGCTGACCTTATTTGCATTAACAGATCCTACAAATTCCGAAACAAAAGAATGGTTAAAAAATACTATTGTAGCCATCGATCCCTGCGAAAATCCAGATGGAAGAGACCGGTATGTAAATTGGTACAATAGTGTTGTTGGAAATAATTTTGATCCCTGGCCTTACTCCCGCGAACACAGAGAACCCTGGCCCGGAGGAAGGACGAACCATTACAATTTCGACCTAAACCGCGATTGGGCTTGGCAAACACAAAAGGAAAGCCAATTCCGAAGCGGTTTATACAACAATTGGCTGCCACAGGTACATATAGATCTTCACGAACAAGGCTATAATATACCCTATTTTTTCCCTCCGGCTGCCGAGCCATACCATGACGTGATTACGCCCTGGCAAAGAAAATTTCAGGTATTGGTGGGAAATAATAATGCAAAATATTTTGATAAAAACCACTGGTTGTACTTTACCCACGAGCGGTTTGATCTGTTTTATCCATCTTACGGTGATACATACCCGATATATAACGGGGCCATTGGTTTTACTTACGAACAGGGAGGGATAGGTGGAGGCCTTGGCATTACCACTTCAGATGGCGACACCCTTACCCTGGTGGAAAGAGTTGCGCATCATTTTACCAGCAGTTTAAGTACCATTGAGGTTTCCTCAAAAAATAGCAAGGAATTGATTACCCAGTTTAAAAAATATTTTGATGATGCGGTTCTTGGAAAAACGGGAGAATACAAAACCTATATCATAAAGTATGCTCCTCTGGATGACCAGCGCATTAAAAGCCTGAAGGAATTATTGGATAAAAATAAAATCGTTTATGGCACTTCTTTCGGAGCCGGAAAGGGATATAATTACCTGACAAAACGGGAAGAAAATTTCAATATTAATAAGGAAGACCTGGTGGTAAGTGTACTCCAACCGAAATCTTCGTTGGTACAGGCTTTCTTTGAGCCCAATCCCCGTCTTTCCGACTCGGCCACTTACGATATTACAGCCTGGGCAATGCCCTACTGTTATGGCCTCACAGCCTTTGCAAGCAAACAGGCGTTTACTGTTGTGAAAAAAGAAGAACAGAATATTGTAAAATTTTCATCACAGGAACCATATGGACTTATCATTCCCTGGGAAGGAGGAGGAGTTTCAAAAGCGGTAGCCCAAATGGTAAATGAAGGTATCACCATCCGTTATTCAGAAAAGCCATTTAGGGTTGGGGAGAATAAGTTCAACCGGGGTTCTGTGGTTATTTTGAAAACCGGGAACAAACAGTTTGGTGATGATTGGTGGAAGCAGGTTTCGAATATCCTACACGAAAACGGGGTTACGTATCAATTTGCCCATTCGGCCATGGTGGATGAAGGCTCAGATTTTGGCAGCGACATGTTTCACAAAATAAAAAAGCCCAATGTGGCCCTATTAAGCGGAGAGGGTGTAACCTCGTATGCAATGGGAGAAATATGGAGTTATTTTGATAATGAACTCCACTACCCGATCCATTTAATTAATAGTTCAGATATTGGGAGGATCAATTTAAGTACCATAGATGTGCTGGTAATGGCAGATGGCAGGTACGATTTTTTAAACAATAAAGAAATATCTGAAAAACTGGCAAATTGGGTAAGTGCAGGAGGAAAGATTGTAGCATTAGAAGGAGCAGTGAAACAATTAAGCAAGCAATCGTGGAGTAATTTAAAACCCAAAGCAGACAAGGGAGATTCAATTAATCAAAAAGAGGTGGAGCCTTCCCAATACGCAACCCGCGAACAGGATGACATATCTGCTTCTACGCCAGGTGCGATATTTAAAGTTTACATTGACAATACCCATCCACTTATGTTCGGTTATCCGGAATATTATTACTCCCTTAAAATGGATGGGGCCCTTTACGACCCCATTCCCAAGGGGGAAGGCTGGAATGTAGGAGTATTGAAATCGGATAAAGAGCTAGCCGGTTTTGTAGGCGTCAAGCTCAGGCCCAATTTAAAAAACGGAGTATTGTTTGCGGTTCAGGATTTGGGTAGGGGAAATATTATTTACCTGACGGACAATGTCATGTTCAGGCAGTTTTGGGAAAACGGGAAATTGATGTTTTTTAATGCTGTCTTTTTAGTAGGAGAGTAAATTTATTCGCTGTGTTTTCCCGGTTGTATCGAAAAGAAAAGATTCCCTGAAAAGAACAGATAGGTTTTCATTGAAGAAATATTCATATCCGATTTAAAATGGCGGAAGAAGAGTTAGAAAATTTTCACGATGATCGTTTACAATTGGAGAGGCTGATCTTGTTTAGTGATGCCATCTTTGCCATTGCCATAACGATATTAATTATAGAAATAAAGATCCCGGATATTCATTCCGAAACCATCACAGATAACCAGCTTTGGCAGGGATTGGTTTCCGTTATCCCAAAGTTTATTGGTTTCCTGGTTAGCTTCTTTGTAATCGGGTTATATTGGCTGGCACATCACCGGATGTTCAGATACGTTATCCATTGCAGTCAGAAACTTCTTTGGAATAACCTGCTTTTTATGTTGCCAATTGTTGTGATGCCCTTTAGCACTGCATTTTTGAGTGAATATTATAATGTAAACCTGAAATTGCCGTTAGGGGTGTACACCGTAACCATTTGCTTTGCGGGATTACTGAGTTACCGGTTATGGAAGATCATTGGAAATCCAAAAAATCAATTGAGTTCTAATATTAACGGTGTGATAATCCGTTATAATACCGCAAGGGCGCTCATCATCCCTTCGGTATTTTTGGGAGCTTTTATATTGTCGTTCATCAGCCCCTGGATATCTTATTTGATTCCTCCTTTTGCTCCTTTAGCCACAAAAATTATCAGGAAGTATTTTATGAAAAAATATCCTGTAATTATGAAAGACCACCTGCATTAATAAATCCGGTGATGGCCTCCATTATTGGCAACGGATTTGAAAATATATACCTTCTGCGATGAAATAAAAACAGTAATTCGGCGCGGTTTCACTAAATAATCGTGCATATCCCAACTTATGAATACAAAGTTGAAAAATATTCTGGAAAATTTTTCAAAGCACGAAATTACTGAGGATTTTATTTCCCTGCTTGTGGCTAATGAAATGGGGATCCTGCCTCATCATGGTTGCGAGTTCGGGGCAAATCATGATCCAGGATACCCCGTAAATGATGGCATCAGATATTTTATCCCTTCCCGAAGAATTGAAGAGTTTGAGTTTTATAGGCAACACTGTATAATTTTCGGGCAAGCAACCCATTCGGGTAGCAAGTATGCCATCTACAAAGCGATGGGCAAAAAGAATTTAAATGAATACCCGATATTAGTTTTGGGAGATGAAGGTGGGGCTTTAATTTTAGCGAATGGCCTCTATACCTTTTTGCAGTTCCTGACTTTCAACCACCAACCCTACATTAATATAATAAACAAGCCGTACTTTTTTGATTTTAGGGGAGAAACAAAAGAAGAATCAGATAACCGGGAATTCAGAGCCTGGGCAAAAACAAAATTCAATATAGATCCGATTAATATGGAGTCCATTCTAATTTCTTCAATAATTCAACCGGCGCAGGAAAAACATCAAAAAGCCATTGATGATCTATTTGATAATTACTTATAATGCTGCCTATCCGCCTTAGGCGGACAAGCTCACCTTAAAAATGGGAATTCCTGTAGATTACATCCGTCAAAGGCGGACAAGCTCTACTCATCCGTCCCGATACCTATCGGGATGTTGCAGTACCATCGTCCGCCGTGGCGGATTAACTTCTCTGTTCCTACCAAACTCCAGCAAACAAAAAAGCCCCACGAAAAATCGTGAGGCTTTAATAAATATGGCAGGCGCCCAAGGCGGACAAGCTCTTCTCTCCCGTCCCGATACCTATCGGGATGTTGCAGTACCATCGTCCGCCGTGGCGGATTAACTTCTCTGTTCCTACCAAACTCCAGCAAACAAAAAAGCCCCACGAAAAATCGTGAGGCTTTAATAAATATGGCAGCTACCTACTCTCCCGCATTTTGGTGCAGTACCATCGGCCATGAGGGGCTTAACTTCTCTGTTCGGTATGGGAAGAGGTGAACACCCTCGGCAAAACCACCATAAAAAGGTATCCCGATTTAACGGGAAAAATAAGATGACATATTGGAATTAGTGTAAAAGAACGAGGAACGAATTCTACTTAACAACGAAGTTGAAAAGTAAAAAGATAAAGCTAACGGGCAATTAGTACTACTCGGCTTTGATGTTACCACCTTTATACCTGTAGCCTATCAACGTCGTAGTCTTCGACGACCCTTAAAAGTAAACTCATCTTAAGGAAGGTTTCACGCTTAGATGCTTTCAGCGTTTATCCTGGCTGTACGTAGCTACTCTGCATTGCACCTGGCGGCACAACAGATACACCAGCGGTACATACGACCCGGTCCTCTCGTACTAAGGTCATGTCCTTTCAATTTACTAGCGCCCATCACAGATAGGGACCGAACTGTCTTGCGACGTTCTGAACCCAGTTCACGTGCCACTTTAATCGGCGAACAGCCGAACCCTTGGGACCTTCTCCAGCCCCAGGATGTGACGAACCGACATCGAGGTGCCAAACCTCCCCGTCGATATGAGCTCTTGGGGGAGATCAGCCTGTTATCCCCAGAGTACCTTTTATCCTTTGAGCGATGGCCCTTCCATACAGAACCACCGGATCACTTTAGCCAGCTTTCGCTCCTGCTCGGCGTGTATGCCTCACAGTCAAGCACCCTTATACTAATACGCTCTATGTACGATTACCAACCGTACTGAGGGCACCTTTGCGAGCCTCCGTTACATTTTAGGAGGCGACCACCCCAGTCAAACTACCCACCATGCACTGTGTCCGCCAAAGGCGGATTAGATTCTAAATGTTTAAAGGTTGGTATTTCAACGTTGACTCCACGATGCCTAGCGACACCGCTTCAAAGTCTCCCAACTATCCTACACATCAAAAATTCAAAATCAATGCAAAGTTGTAGTGAAGGTTCATGGGGTCTTTCCGTCCCGTGACGGGTAACCGGCATCTTCACCGATACTACAATTTCACCGGGCTCGTGGAGGAGAC
>CAZYKA010000050.1:0-11628 GCA_964647915.1 uncultured Ferruginibacter sp.
TTTTGATATGACGCCCAACTCTAACCTTCCCGCCCCGGGGCTGCCGCCCCTTCCCTCAGGTACAATTTCCGGATTTTTAAAAATCAGGCCAAAAATTGCAACTGAAGAAATTTCAGCCTGGCAATAATTTTATTTAGCGGAACAGATGATTTTTACCAGAGCTCTGTAATCTAACCAAATGCGGGAATAGTTTTTTCAGTAATGAAATTTTTTGAATAAGGATACCGGCAATGAACAGGGTAATTATAGGGTTTCTTAATGTCCTGATTTGAACTGTCGAAGTTTGGAGAGCTGCGATATGCGTTAGCCGTATTGCAGGTCCCGTCAGTATTAGCGTTCAGCGCAAATGCTCCCATACCAGTATTATCACCCCCAAGTTTATGAACTATCACGAGGTGCCCGAATCCTGTGTTAAAGCTCAGCGATTCGGGAACGCCGGAACTAAATGCGCCAAAGCCAAAAAAAGTTGATTTGCTTGCGGAATCTATGGTTCCTGAAATTCTATTGCTTACACGAAAGTTGAAAATATTGTTATCCATGGTTCCAATAATATTGGAGAATGAATTTGTGCCAGCATTGCCGGTAAGAGACCATGATTGCGCCTTCACCGGTAAATTATTTTGGAATAAAGGAAATGAACAGTAATGAAATGATCTATTTCATTGATGATAGTTTTATTTATTTAGCATAGTTGTATTAAAAGTTATCAATCTTCAATCTCATTGATGATCGTTTTATGGGTTTAAAAAATTGTTGAGAAAAATGAAATAGCAGGCATGAGCTGGAATATCCTTTTCGGGAGTATTCATTTTAAGGTTGATAGCAAAGGCAATGAAAAATAATCATCATTCATACTATCGTTATCATTCATCGTTGAGGACATCGTGCATATTATTGGGAATATACAACAACCTGCTTGCTGAACTTTGTTCCATCTTCTCTGGTAATGATTAACTGGTAAGTGCCCGACGCCATTGTTTTTCCCAGTTTTATGATCTCCTCAAAATTATTTTGATTAACATATACGGAATTCCTGTAAATAACCTGGCCAACTTTGTTCGTAAGTTCCATGGAATAGTGCCCCTTCTTTTGATTTGTAAAGGAAAGATGTATCAGTTTATCAACTACCGGATTTGGATATATGATAATACCCTCAGGCTGATTTAGGGGTTCAATTTTAACAATAGCACTGTATAAAGTTTGCCCGCTGTTTTCCATTGCTTTTATCCTGTAAAAATTGATACCTGGTAACGGTATTGCATCCACGTACTGGTATGTGGATATTCCACCGGTATTTATGACTGTTGACGTTTCACCGATATCGTTAAACGTTAAACCATTTGCACTTCGTTGGATTTTATATTCCAGTATATTTGTTTCATTGGTTACTTTCCATGTTACGGTGTTTGTTTGATCATTATTCCTGGCAGCCACAATATTCACAAATATAACAGGCACTATTACCAATTGTTTAAATACCAAAATAAAACGATCAGGATTTGCAGAACCTGCATCTGCTGTAATTGTGAAATTAAAAATGCTGCTATCTGAAAGATTTATAATTGTACTGTTATTATTATATCGATCGATGAGGAAAGCGGTTTGTGTTGTTGATATATTCAACGGGGCAAATCTCAATTGATATGATTGTTGCCGAAGGTTTTGAAAATGAAAAAAAACAGTGTCATTCTCTGCTATCGTTTCACGTGCTTCCACCGCCAGTATTTTTCCATCACGGGAAATCCCAAAATTTTCGCCGGCATTAATTATTTTTTCTGCATCATATTCATTTAGCTCATTTCCTAATCCATCCTGGAAAGCAACGATATTTCCGTCCGCTATTACACCTGTATTGCTAAACAAAGAAGTAAATAAAAATTGCCGGCCGGGAAAAGAATTTGCGTTGATGGCTGGCCCTTTATTTACCAGGCGGTTTCCTCCTACTTTACAATTTTCATTAAAATGTACGTTTCCACCCGCAGCATTGGCAAATACAAACACAGCCTGTCCCGATTCGATAAAAGGAGATGGAACACCGGCCTGGTAATAAGATGTAGGAGAGCCGGCAGATGGAATATAGCCTGTGATTCCACTCAACGTTTGATAGCCACCCAAATTATAAGTACCATTCAATTTCGGATCCCAAACATAGAATACATCATTGATGCCTGTGCTGGCCTGGTACACTTTATTAAATTCAATTCTTGATGCATACGGGTTTCCAAAAGATTGATACAGGTTGGCCGGTACAGTAACTGAAGCAGGTGGATTTAATGGCGTGAACAATACGCCTTTGCTTCGCATATTTGTATTATTTGGAAGCGCATTATAGGTAGTAACGGTTCTGTCACCACGAATAAAAAGCATATACCCAAGTTTATTCTGAAGCTGATCTCCTGTGTTTGTTATACCTATCCATGAGTTTGTGGGCGGATTATAATATTTTAGCGAAGGTAAAGCGCTTACGGCGTCAAAACCAGTACCTGTTCCCGTTACCCAGGTACCAAAACCTGCCGGCGTTAGGCCCCCTTCCTGCCAGGCTTGAAAATAAGTTTGCCCCGTCGTTGGCGTTGCAAGAAACTGCCAGGACTTTGCATGCTGGCCTGCATTGGTTCCAATATTGATATAACGTTCAACAGTTACATTTCCGATAATATTTCCTGTAGTTAGAATATCTACATTGGCGGTTGCTGTATCAGAAGATTTTAATGTAAAAGGTTTATTGTCCGAAATTCCATCCGCATCAACAACGGTTGTCCCATTCACGGCAAGTGTAGCCAGCACAGATGCATCCGTATTATTTACCTTTGTACCGGTTCCGCTGAATGTAAGATTGAAGAAAACAATGGGTAGTGAACCGGTAATTACAGCCGGGTTGGCGCCGCCATTAAAAATTACTGTGCTGCTATCTGCTTTAAATACCCCGTCATTTTTCAATGCGCCATTATCCACTACCAGGTTAATATTCCCATTTGCAACTACCTGTACTCCATTATTTATATTAACTACCTGTGCAACATTACCAAATGGTATTGCCGCAAAAGCAAAACATAACAGAAGTGAATTTTTCATTTCGGTATTTTTAAAGACAATTATACTTAACCCCGGGTTTTTTCCTGATAAATTGTATGTCTCTCGCCGGTATTTAAGTGAGAGGTTGATTACTGGCAGCTATTTTGTGGGAGTAATATTCTTTATTAACTGTCGGAGTTCAGCTATCTCTTTTTTCAAATCTTCATTTTGTGTTGAAAGTTCCTGCACTGCTTTCACCAATGGGACTACGAATTCTGCATAACGAAGGCCATAAGTATCATTATCGTTTTTTGGTTTGTCTACACCGCTAAAATCAAAACCGGTTTCTTTGGCAGCTTCTTCCACTTCCTGTGCTATAAAACCCGTGTAAGTAATTTGTTCTTTTTCCTTCAATGCTTTTTCGTGCCAGTACCGGCCTTCTTCACTCATGGAATCTTTTGTATTCCTGTGGAAGAACGCATCTAAAGCTGTGGCAGCAAGTTTGTATGTAACCGGCCTTAGGTTATTAATGAAAGCAAGCCCCGGCACATTTTCCTGTACGTTGTTTTTAAAGCGGCCGTCGCTTATATTGGTCCAGTTGGCATAGGCCTGATAAGTAGTGGTGGAGCCGTTGCCAATCCTTACCGTGTTCGAAGTTGGTACGATGATGCCTTGCCCAATGGCAACTATATTGTAGTAGCCTGAACCTATTGCTGATGTGTTAGCCCCTACAAATACATTGTTGTAGCCGTTATTTATCGGTGTACCACCACCGGCCTGCCAGCCGATGGCTGTATTATATTGGGAGGCAGTAGTACCAGCCATGGTATAATAGCCAACTCCGGTATTATAAGAACCGGTGGTATTACCAAACAATGCAGCAAGCCCCGAAGCCGTATTGTAAGTGCCGGTGCTATTGCCAGAAAGCGCATACATACCGGTTGCAGTGTTGGAAGATCCGGTGGTATTGGAATAAAGTGCATGTACACCAGTTGCAGTATTACTTTGGCCGGTATTGGAGTGAAGCGCATCTACCCCATTGGCAGTATTATTGCTACCGGAGTTTAAATAAAGTGCACCGGCACCGTTCGCAGTATTGTAACTGCCGTCACTATTGGAATAAAGTGCACCGGCACCGTTCGCAGTATTGGCGACCCCAGTGGTATTGCTATACAATGCACTATATCCCGAGGCTGTATTATCATGCCCGATAGTATTGGTTGCCAGCGAATAACTTCCATTGGCTGTATTGGTATATCCTGTACTGTTGTTCCACAATGAGGAATATCCATTTGCAACATTAAGATACCCGGTAGTATTGTTCTGCAATGAACCGGCCCCGGCAGCAGTATTTTGATAGCCGGCAGTGTTTGCCTGCATTGAAAAATGCCCATTGGCTGTATTTTCGCTACCGGTAGTGTTGCTCTGCAATGAGGCGCCCCCAACTGCTGTATTTCTGCTGCCGGTAGTGTTGTTCTGCAATGAGGCTATTCCGGAGGCTGTATTTCTGGTACCGGTTGTATTGTAATTAAGCGCCTGGTATCCATTGGCCGTATTCTCATCACCGGTAGTGTTGCTTAACAGCGAGTACGATCCATTGGCTGTATTCCTGCTGCCAGTAGTGTTGGTATAAAGCGCCTGATACCCACTGGCTGTATTTTCATTACCTCCTGTATTATTTTGAAGCGAATAGGTGCCAAAAGCTGAATTCAACTGCCCGGTAGTGTTTGCATTAAGCACATACTGCCCTGCACCTGTATTAAAATTGCCAGTAGTATTAGAATATAGTGTACGGAATCCTACAGCAGTATTATACCCGCCGGTAGTATTGCTGTAAAGTGCTTCGGTACCTAATGCTGTAAGCCACGAGCCGGTGCTGTTTGTATAGGCCGCTTTGTAGCCAAGTGCGGTAATGTAGCTTCCGCTTACATTATTATACGCAGCTTTGGAACCAATAGCAGTATTTAAGCCCAGCCCGCCATTTTGGTTATACAATGCTGAATCACCAACGGCTACAAGGTTGCTCCCAGTACTATTTGTGTATAGGGAATTGTTTCCTATTGCTACATTATTGCTTCCCGTAGAGTTATTTTTTAATGCCATGTAACCCAGTGCTGTAAGGCCGCTTCCTGCAGGCCCTGCATTAAGTGTTTGATAGCCGTAAGCCGTATTGGCTTTTAAAGGATCTGCTTCAATGCGCCCTGCTTTTTCATTATACACTCTTAGGCTCAATGGCACATTATCTGTGGTGCCAATAAAATTTATAGAAGCATTTGTACCAGCATTCCCGTTTCTTTTCCATGCAAGCGTATCAATGTTGCCATTAAGCGACCCCATCCAGTTCCATTTGCCCCCATCAAAATAATAAAAGCCCGTACTGTCAGGCCCGTTTTGGTACACAAGCAGGCCCGTGGCCGGCAATGCAATAGTATTTCGCTGTGTTTTGGTCATACGGGGCGCCAACATGCCTTTGCCGGCGCTCGTTACATCCAGTATGGCGCTGGGGTCTGCTGTGGCCCCGCTGGTATTTACTGCCAGGGATTGAGCATAAATGTTTAGCCAGATTATATTGGCTACAAGCACAGCCGTAAAATATCTAAGGAGTGTCATGCTGTAAATTTTTTTTGAAAGATTGAAGGCGGGTATACCTGTGTTTTGCTTTTATTGCCCTTTCTAAAAAGAGATTGGTACAAACCCCTACTAAAATAAAAGCAGGATGCCTTCTTTTTTTTGAGTAATCGCTTAGAGGAAAGTTTTTCGGAAATAAAGCAGATAACCCCGGCGAATGGTTTTTGCAGGCTGATTGATGTTGTTTGTCGGAAATACAGGTTTTCGGTCTTTTTATTGCAGGTGGTCGTTTATGAATACTTAACTTTGAAGAGATGCTTCGTAAGAAATTGATTGGTGGCTAAAAACTATTGGATAGCACTTTTTTAAAGGAAGGAGAGGGCAAACAGGACAGAATCACTTTTTCGCAGTTTGTATAGCATAGTCTTAATTATTATTTACCAATGGGCTATTCAATCGCCTGATAAAGAAAAATAATGAACAGATGGGGCGCTTACTAAAATCCATTAATACCTTCCTTTGCAATGACTTTATTTTTTCTCCCCGCTATCACCTTTGGCGGCACATAGCCTATTGGCTGATTGATTTGCTTATCTGGTCTGCATTCTGGACACTCCAGAACGATACATTCGGGCACAATTTTTTAAGGCTGTTAGTATGGATGCCGTTGTTTGTGTTATATAGCTATCCATTGATATATTGGATGGTGCCCAAAATTTTACTGAAAGGAAAATTCATTTTATCAGCAACTATAATACTGTTGTGGGGTGTGGCAGGCTGGTATATTTATATGTTTTACAGTATAAAAGTATTTGTTCCTGCACAATTGGCCATGCATTTTCCAACGGCATATCACGGCAGCGCGGCAGGGTATTTATGTATGACCACCACCACTTCCGGTATTGTTATTTTTGCCATTTTTAAACAATGGACGCAACAACAAAAGCAATGGTTACAGGCACAGCAGGAAAAAATAACCGCCGAAATGCAATTGCTAAAAGCACAGGTTCATCCTCATTTTTTATTCAATACGCTCAATAATATCTATTCTTTTTCGCTGGAAAACTCATCTAAAACACCCGGCCTGATACTGAAACTTTCCAGCCTGCTCAGTTATATGCTGTACGATTGTATAGCGGCTGATGTAAGGGTAGAGAAAGAACTGGAGGTTATGAAAAATTATATTGAATTAGAACGGGAACGCTACGGCGATAAAATTGATATATCGTGGAGCGTGGAAGGCGAAATAAAAGATAAATTTATTGCGCCGCTAATGATGCTGCCTTTTTTAGAAAATGCTTTCAAACACGGCACTTCTGAGCAAATAGAAAGATCCTGGCTCGGCGTGGATGTGTCGGTAATAGATAATACCCTAAAAGCTAAAATTTCCAATAGCAAAAACGAAAAGGTGCGATATAGCGAAAATGGTATAGGCATTGCCAACGTAAGAAAGCGGCTTCAATTTATTTACCCCGGCAAACATGACCTGAAATTTAGCGATGAAGGCCTTTTCTTTGTTGTGGCATTGGTTATCAGGTTGGAAGGAGATGATATTCGGGCAGATGGCTATCCGCTTCGTGTACCTGCCCCGAACGTTTTTGTAAAGCAAACTATTAATCATGAAACTGAATTGCCTGCTCATTGATGATGAATTGCCTGCTCTGAAAATACTTTCCAGCTATATCGCCAATATAGGCGGAATGGAAGTAGTTGGTCAATGCCGCAATGCAATAGAAGCTTTAGAAGCGCTGCGGCAGCAAAGGGTAGATGTAATGTTTCTGGACATTAAAATGCCCCGTATCATTGGCACCGATTTCTTAAAAAACCTTTCGCATCCTCCTAAAGTGATCTTTGTAACGGCATACAGGGAATATGCTATTGAAGGTTTTGAACTGGATGCGTTGGATTATCTTGTAAAACCCGTTTCATTTGAACGTTTTTTTAAAGCTGTTACCAAATTGAACAGGCTTTTTGGAAGTGAAATATCTCATGAATTGCCTGGAGAACCAGCTTTGTCAGATTCATTCATATACCTGAAAGTGGATAGGGACATGAAAAAAGTTTTTACTAAGGATATTCTGTATATCGAAAGCTGGAAAGACTATACAAAAATATTTTTTGAACACGGAAAGAATTTTTTGGTAAAGCAATCCATTACATCATTGGAAAACCTTTTGTCTGAACACAAATTCCTGCGAGTACACCGGTCATATATTATTTCATTAAATAAAATTTCTGGCTACAACAGCCTTTCCATTCAATTAAATGAAGTTGAAATTCCCATTGGCCGTTACTATAAACAAGAGGTGATGGAAAAGCTACAACCAGGCTTTCTCAATTAAATCCTGTCATCTCTGTATAATCCTGCTATCCTTAGTCGATACTAAGGATTTTCTCAGCATTTATCCCTTCTCATCAGCTTTCCGCAGTTTTTAAGTATAGATCTGCCCAATTAATTCTCAACCAATATTGTAATCCAGCTCCCGGTTTGTGTCAATTTTATAAATTTTAATTTTTCATCATTGTTGGAAATGCTTCCAATTGATATTTTACCATTTTGGAGGGATAGCTTTTTAACTTCCCAATTATTACTACCGTGCCTGATATTTAAGAAATAATAACCTTTAAATTTCTTCAGGATATCTCCATTAGGGGTGCTAAAAATAGTGCCCGTTTCCTGAAATCGCCGGATATTGTAGCCCTCTTTAAAAGTTACTTTCTCTTTGGTGCCTTCTTTGAGATTAAAGAGGGTGTCTCCTGATAAGTTATAAAATGAATCGAGGCTGTCCTTTTTTCTTTTATATCAAAATCGTAATAACGGGTTATCTGCAGGTTTCCAAAAATTAGCGTGGACTCACCGTTTTCTGAAAGAAATTTTCCCAGGATTCGTTTGGGAAATGAATCCTCGGATCTCACATCAGTAGGCTTTGGCTGGTCAATTCTTATGGGCTGATTACTGCTAAAAAAAGAAGGCAAGAAAAAATTGGTTCTGAAGTTAATATTTTCCTCCTAAGAATTCTCTTCATCTCAATACATTGTTTTTAGGAAAGTAACCTTTGTTTCAGTTTCGGAAATTTCATTTCCTGGCCCTGGTTTTGGAATTATCAATACCATCCGCTTTTCAATGCTGTTTCTTTTACTGCGAAGCGAAAAATAGCCGGTTGGGAATAGAAAATTAGGGCAATGGGGAGAACCGTTTTTCAGGAATGAAATTTTTGCCATTTCCCGCGTTTTCAAAATTTTCAAATAATATTCTGAAATACATATTCAGGCATAAAAAATGGTTTGTATTAAACAAACCATGGTAAAAGAGATAATAAATGATAATGATTTAATTCTATCAAATCAACTGCCTATCCTTCTGCAAAATATTTATGGAAATAAGGAATGGTTTCTATACCCTTATAAAAATTGGCAAGGTCAAATTTTTCATTAGGGCTATGCAGGTTATCACTGTCTAACCCAAATCCCATCAATACCACTTTGGTTCCCAATTCCTGTTCAAATAAAGAGCAGATAGGAATACTTCCACCACCTCTTACCGGAATGGGCGATTTTCCAAATGTGGTTTCAATAGCTTTTGCTGCGGCCTGGTAGGCTTTACTGCTGATTGGGGTTACATAAGGTTCACCGCCGTGGTGCAGGCTGGCTTTCACTTTCACATAAGGTGGAGCAATTTTTTTGATGTGGTTGATGAGCAGGTCGGTAATCGTATTTGTTTTCTGATTGGGTACCAGCCTGGCGGAAATCTTTGCAAATGCTTTGGATGGCAATACCGTTTTGGCACCTTCTCCGGTATACCCTCCCCAGATTCCATTTAATTCCAGAGTTGGCCTGATGCCCGTGCGTTCGTTGGTAGAAAATCCTTTTTCTCCCCACAATGCATCCACACCGAGGTCCTTTTTATATTCTTCCTCATTAAAAGGGGCCTTTGCCATCAATTCCCTTTCTTCTTTTGAAGATTCCAAAACGTCATCATAAAATCCGGGGATTGTGATATGATTATTTTCATCATGCATTGAGGCAATCATTTTGGCGAGTATGGTAATGGGGTTGGCTACCGCGCCACCATAAACGCCGCTGTGCAGATCGCGGTTGGGTCCGGTTACTTCTACCTCAATATAACTTAATCCCCGGAGGCCGATATCGATACTCGGGGTATCAAGGCTGAGCATGGAGCTATCCGAAATCAAAACGCAATCTGCCTTTAGCAAATCTTTATGTGTACTAACAAAGTGATTTAAATTGGGAGAACCCACTTCTTCTTCGCCTTCTATGCAAAATTTAATATTGTTTTTAAGGCTGTTCGTTTTCATCATTGTTTCGAAGGCCTTTACGTGCATATACATCTGACCCTTATCATCGCAGGAACCCCGGGCAAATATTTTTCCGTCTTTTATAACGGGATCAAAGGGCCCACTGTGCCAAAGGTCCAAAGGATCGGGAGGCTGCACATCGTAATGGCCATAAACCAAAACTGTGGGTAATGCAGGGTTAATTATTTTTTCACCATATACAATGGGGTGCCCGGGTGTATCGTATAGTTTTACATTTTCAGCACCGGCTTCTTCCAGCCTGCTTTTAACGGCTTCCGCACATCGGATCATATCCTGTTTGTGTTCCGATTTGGCAGAAACACTGGGAATACGAAGCAATTCCAGCAGTTCATCAAGAAATCGTTGTTTGTTTTGTGCCTGGTAATCCAGCCAAACTTTTTCCATGAATATATCTTTAAATTAATGTAATAGAGGGTTACGAATATAGCCCATTTTTGACGCTCTCAAATGGATAATATTCATTTGAGTATTTGGGAATTTTTTAGAGATTATAATTTGTTTTACCCAATATTATGTATTTGATTTGCATCACAATTGCTTGTCAATTCATCAGCCTTTGTTAGTTTCATCTGTTTTTGGTGTTTCTGGCAAAGGCTGAGTCTATTATAGTCCTTACTTTTTCTTTTTCCTTCTGAACACGGAAATAGCGCCAAACGTTATAATGTAAAATATGGAATAAAGGATCAATATCCATTTAATAAATGAAAAGGCTCCCGTAATTTCAGGGATAAAGTTTCCGGTGTATCCTTTTAACATGGCTAACAAGCCCAGGTTTTCTACTATATCAAACAACCCGGCATAGAGGGATAACATAGCTGCTATTTTCCCAAGTGATGCCGCCCAGCCCGAAAATGTCTCAGAAATGGATTTGTTTCCAAAAAACAGGAAAAAGGAATAAAAAAAGATAAACACAAAATCGAGCCAGGTATGACTGATGGCAATGGCCGTCCGGGTTATTCCTCCTGCGTAGGTGTAAGTCCAGTTTTGTAAAATAGCAGTTGCCCTTCCCGAATTGAAAGCCAGTTCCAGGTCAATTATTCCTAAAGGGGTACCGGGGCCTTTTAGGGTGGCTCCTAAATTTCCCATAATAAATGCCATTAGGAGGGTTCCGGCTAAAACAAATACTACATTGGCAATTCTCATGCTTCAGTATACCGTTGTTCCACATAATCCCAGTTCACCAGTTTCCACCAGTTATGGATATAATCGGGGCGGCGGTTTTGATATTTGAGATAATACGCATGTTCCCATACATCCAGTCCTAAAAGGGGCGTTCCTTTGATATCCGAAAAATCCATCAAGGGGTTATCCTGGTTGGGGCTGCTTCCTACTTTTAATCTTTTGTTATGGTCTACATACAACCATGCCCAACCGCTTCCAAACCTGGTTTTTGCGGCATCGGAAAACTTTTCCTGAAATTTTTCAATGGTACCAAATGCGGTTTCAATATCGGTTTTCAATTTTCCACCCGGTAAATTATCTTCTCTTTTAGGACGCATCATTTTCCAAAAAATTTCATGGTTATAATGTCCGCCTGCATTGTTGCGCATTTTGGTAGAATATTTTGAAATATTAGCTAACAGGTCTTCTACCGGATTTGTCATAACCACCCCCTCTGCTTTAGCTGCTTCATTTAACGCCTTTGCATATGCAGCCGCATGTTTACTGTAGTGTATTTCCATTGTCTTTGCATCTATTACATCCTCTAATG
>CAZYKA010000051.1:0-11081 GCA_964647915.1 uncultured Ferruginibacter sp.
TGCTAACCTGCCCTTTTTGTGTTATTCGTTTGAAGAAATTTTTCCTTCCTCCGGTGCCCTGTTCCAAATTAAAAAATTTCGATGCAAATTTAAGCGGTTCAGTTTATTACCGGCTCTTTAACATTCCCGGTCCGGTGTAGCGAGCCCCAGCTTTGCAATTCCCCTTTTAATGCCTTTGCCACCGATTTTAAAAGAATATAATACATGAGTTGGCGATATACGAATCGTTGAGGAATCATCCAAAGCAGTTTTCCCAGTTTTTCTTTTTCGAAAGTAAATGCAACGGCAGCGCCAGCCATATCAACCAGGGAAAAAATAATATAATAGAGCAGGATATGGTATGGGTCGCCCTGGATGATGCCTAATCCGGATGCGGTTACCCCAAGTAACAATACCAGATCGGCAATAGGGGCCAGGGCAGGCAGCAGGATTTGGTAAATAAGGATATTGGGAAGAGCCACCCAGCCAAAGTTGTGGTAACGGCTAACAAACATGGCACCCCGGTGTTTCCAAAAACTTTGCATCACCCCAAAACTCCAGCGGAACCGCTGTTTCAAAAATTGTTTTAAGGTTTCCGGAACCTCGGTATAGGCGATGGCGGTTGCCGAATTTTTAATCTGGTATCCTTTTTTGAGTATCCGCATGGTCAGGTCGCAATCCTCGGCCAGCGTGTCGGTGGTAAAGCCGCCGGACTCCTCAATAGCCGATTTTCGAAAGGCCCCAATGGCTCCCGGCACTACGGTGATGCAATTCAGCAGGTCGAACGCCCTGCGGTCGAAATTCTGGGAGGTGATATATTCAATACTTTGCCACTTTGAAATCATATTAATTTCATTTCCCACTTTTACATTGCCTGCCACAGCTCCTACATTTTGATTTTTTTCGGTGGTAAAAAATTTTTTCATTAATTCGGACAAGGCATCTGTTTTAAGCTGGGTATCTGCGTCTATACATACCAGGTATTCGTATTGCGATGCCTTAATACCGAAATTAAGTGCAGAGGCTTTTCCCCCGTTTGGTTTTTTTAAAACTTCTACCAGCGGATTTTGAAGAAATGCATTTTTCACCACTTCAAATGTGTTGTCTTTACTTCCATCATCAACAAAAATTATCTGGAATTTTTCATAGGATTGTTTCAGGAGACTTTGTACGGTACGCACGGCGTTTACTTCTTCATTAAAAGCCGGGACTATGATGCTGACGCCCGGAGCGGAGGCAGGAAGATGATACGTTTCTTTTTTTTCTTTTCTTTTCTGAAGGTAGGCAAGAATGGCAAGTGCAATAATTCTTATGGCAGAAAGAGCAATGCCCACAATAAAAAGGCCGTAAATAAAATGGCCAAGCCAATAAGTAGTCAGTGCAAACCAATATCCCAATTTGGCAGATAAAGAGAAAGGAACAGGTGGCATCACATCATCCCTGGTTTTGCCAATTAACCCTGATACGGTGGTAAATACACAACCCCTGTCTTTAAAATATTTTATGATTCTCGGCAAAGCATCAACGGTTGGTTGCCGGGTTTCTCCGCCTGCATCGTGTAATAAAACAATGCTCGCATTGGTGGCTTCTGCAAGCCTAACCGTTTTTATATAAATGCTGTCGGCATTATTTCGGCTGTCCCAATCGTTGGGGTCAATGCTTTCTCCAATGGTAATATAATTTTCTTCTTTGCTTCGGGCGATGGGTTCAATCTCTTCAAATGTCTGTGGTTCACTATCTGCATTATAGGGAGCCCTGAAAAGAATGGTGGAATGCCCGGTAACACTTTCAATGAGCAGCCGGGTGGTTTTAAGCTCGAGTTGGGAGCGTTTAATTCCCATGTGTGCAATATTGCCATGGGTGAAAGTATGGTTTCCTATCTCGAAACCGTCGTCATATATGCGTTTTAGGATGGGAATATTATTTTCGGCGTTTATACCAACTACAAAAAAGGTTGCGGGAACTTTTTCCTTTTCCAGGATATCGAGAATTTGCGGCGTATATTCTGCACTGGGACCGTCATCAAACGTGAGGATGATTTTATGTCCTGGCCCAAGAGGAAGGCTGTCTTCTCCAAATTTTTTGTAAACATATCCACTGGGAAGTTTTTGATATGATTCCTCAGCAACCAGTAATTCGGTGCTGTCTATTCCCAGGCTTAGTTTCCCACTATCCGGTGTATATAAAATGCTGATGAGTTCCCCTTCACCTATGGCAATTGGTTTTTGCGCAGGATCGGCGGGGATTGAATGTAAGCTTGAAAAATTGAAAGGTTCTTTTGCCAGAGACTCATTGCTAAGGTCGCGGCCATAAAACGACCAGATGCGGGGATCCTCGGCGCCCAGCCGCCAGAGTGCGGTACCTGCAGTAGGGTATTCATCGGCAAAACGCAGGCAGTTAAAGGTGGTGGCTGCATCCGTAAACCAAACCTGGTGGTCTTCGGTTTCATCCCCATTTAGCATATTAAAAGCGAAATGGAGATTGTAGCTGTCATCATCAAATAGGGGAAGGGTGTTTGATGCCTTTGCTTTTTGAAGCGCCTCGGAAAAAGTAATATCGTTTATACTGTTCCCATCCTGGGAATGAATCCATTCCCTTCCATACCCGGCAACGCCCAGGATTATTTTTGTGGGGTCAATATGTTGGGATACTTTATCCAGTTTTTCTTCTATCCATTTCTGCGAGGCTATTGGGCCCGGGTCTCCCGGTTCGCTGTATTCATCATATCCCATTAAAATCAGGTGATCGGCATGACGGGCAAGTTCTACATAATCGTAATCTTCATTGTCTGCCTCCACATCTATACTAACGATTTTATCCTTGGCATGCAAGGCTTGGGATAATCGCCTGATAAAGTGGGTAAGCGGCTCATTGCTCTTTTCCCGAAGCGCTTCAAAATCTATATTAATCCCGGCAAATCCATAACGACTAAGGGTATCCGAAATATTGGCAATGAGTTGTTTTTGATAGAGGGTGTCGTGAAGGATTCGTGATACAAGCGCAGGGTCAAAGAATCCATCTTTGGGGTTTTGTGGGTTGCTGTGGAAATTTGTGAGGATGGGCTGGATACTCAATTGGTGTTGCCGCATTATTTTTAATCCGGAAGTATCTATCCGTAAATTTAATTGCCCACTAAGCGTATCAATAAAAAACCATTCGGGATAAATGGTGTTCAGCTTGTCGGCATTAGCCCGGAGGTCGGTAAGGGCCGCCACAGACCAGGGGCTGTAAAAGGCGCCCCGGATTTGCGGGTTTGCCGAATCGCGTGCCAGTTTCTTATCGTGATGCTGCAATAAGAAATCCCGGAATCCCAGATATTTTTTATTTCTGAAGTGGGGGAGGTGGCGCATGGCTTCCGCCTGCGCATTCTCGCCCGGTAAAATCCCGGGCATATTTGGTTTTTTAGCCTGTTTAATGGCAATGGCCACGGCAGCTAAAAAAATGATGAGGACGATGAGTGCAATTCTTGCACTCCATTTCACTTTCTTCCAACGGCTTGGGTTACGCGATTGGAAAATTTGGGCATTAGGCATTTAAATCTTCTTAACTACAATCTACCAATTAAATTCAGGTTGTAGGCTGGCAGGGTAGAACTTTTTTATGGAAGAAGAAACCCCTGTGGAAACAGGGGTCGTTTACCAAAACTAACTGCTTATGAGAAAATTGACTAATTTCTTTGTTGTAATGGGTATATCAAATGCAGTGCCAAATGAAAATGGCAGCATGTTAAAACAATATAAATTGTGTAAACCCGGCTTCTAATGCGGGCGAAACTTTAATCAATTATAACCGGATAAGATAAATAGAAAAAGGTAGAAAAAAATTTTTCGGGCAAACAATCAGGATATCTTCCATAATACCACCCGGGAACTATGAATGGGTTGTCAGCTTTTCGGCGTTCTCGGCAAATTGGAGCGCATCAATAAATTCCTGCACTTCGCCATTCAAAACAGAATCGAGGTTATAAACCGTCATTCCTATGCGGTGGTCGGTTACCCTTCCCTGTGGGAAATTGTAGGTCCGGATTTTAGCACTCCGGTCGCCAGTGCTTACCAGGGTTTTTCTTTGCCGGGAAATGGCTTCTTCTGCTTTACGCACTTCTTCATCATAAAGTTTGGTACGCAACATGTCCATTGCCTTTTCGCGATTGCCGAGCTGGGTGCGTTCGGTTTGGCAAACTACCGTTATCCCGGTTGGCTTATGCGTAAGGAAAACTTTGGTTTCCACTTTGTTTACGTTTTGCCCTCCGGCACCGCCACTTCGTGCCGTTTCCATCTTCACATCACTCTCCTTGAGTTCAAAATCGATTTCATCGGCCTCGGGCATAACGGCTACGGTGGCGGCGCTGGTATGTACCCTGCCACTGGCTTCCGTTTCGGGAACGCGTTGCACCCGGTGTACCCCACTTTCAAATTTTAGCGTACCATATACATCATCACCTGTTACCTCTACCTGTACTTCTTTATACCCTCCAACTGTTCCTTCACTTTCGCTCAACAGAGCCGTTTTCCATCCCCTCTTTTCGCAATATTTTAAATACATCCGCATTAAATCGCCCGCAAATAATGAGGCTTCATCTCCACCGGTTCCGGCCCTGATTTCGAGGATGGCATTTTTTTCATCATAAGGATCTTTCGGAATCAGCATATTGCGTAATTCCTTTTCTAACTGTTCCTTATTTTCTTCGAGGGTGGGAAGTTCCTGTTTGGCCATATCCCGCATTTCCTCGTCATCACTCTGGAGTACTTCTTTATTAAAGCCGATGTCATCCAGCACTTTTACATATTCGTTCCTTTTGATAACGATTTTTTCCAGGCTCCGATACTCCTTGCTCATGGCGCTATAGCGTTTATTGTCGCTCACAATTTCTGGATTGGTGAGCGCAATGGCAAGTTCATCAAATCGGGCTTTTATGGCATCAAGTTTATCAAGCATAGAAGTTATCTGACACTTATGAAGCGGTTCAGTTAATTTGCAGGGCGCAAAATTAAGGAATACCAGTACGTAGTGAAAAGGAAACTTACAGCGAACCATATTTTTTCTGGAAAGGAATACCTGGATCGGGAAACCGTGCTCATTTTTGAGGCAGACCGGTTAATGGATAAAGTTCCCCTAGCAGAAGCGGGCGATGATGTAGAGACTTTGGCAGGCACCCTGCTTCCGGGCATGGTGAATGCGCACTGCCACCTGGAGTTGTCGCACCTCAAAGGGGCCATCCCCTGCCAAACCGGGCTGGTAGATTTTGTGTTGGCCTTAATGAGAGAAAGAGAAATGGCCGCTGATAAAATTGAACAGGCCATTACGGAAGCCGACCACCGCATGTGGAATTGCGGGATCCAGGCAGTGGGAGATATATGTAATACCCGCCATACCATCTCTCTAAAAACGAAAAGTCCTATTGCTTATCACAGTTTTATTGAAATAGCCGGATTTCCTCCTGCTTCGGCGGAATCCCGGTATGAGGCCGGAATAAAATTGTTGCATGAATTTTCATCCCGGCAACTTAATGCATCCTTAACAGCCCATGCTCCCTATTCTGTTTCCAACGCACTGCTCCATAAAATTGACTATGCTGCCGGGGATGGAATTTTATCTATCCATAACCAGGAAGTGGAGGAGGAAAACAAATTATTTGTAAATAAAGAAGGGGATTTCCTGCGGATGTATTCCGAAATGGGCATCCCGATCGATTTCTTTTCCGCTACAAAAAAATCATCGCTGAAAAGCTGGTTGCCTTTCCTTCATCAAAAAACTTCGCTGCTGCTGGTGCATAATGTGGCAATTCAGGAGGAGGATATTTATTTTCTTCAGGAATGGATAGCGGCCACCGGATCGAATGTATATTTCGTTGTTTGTGCCAATGCAAATGAGTATATATCCGGAAAAATGCCACCCGTCGAAAAATTGATTGAATCGGGAATCCCCATAACCCTCGGAACCGACAGCCTGGCCTCCAATACCGACCTCAGCCTGGTAAACGAAATGAACTTGCTGGAGAAGTTATTTCCTTTGGTAGATATAACCCAATGGTTAAAAGCCGTATGTGATGTTGGATCGAGGGCCTTGTTGCTCAATGATCAATTAGGGAATCTCACAATTGGAAAAACACCGGGATTGGTACAAATGACCGGCGATAAAGGGCGGCGGGAAATAAAACGAATTATATAGCAAAAGGTTAACCGGGAATGCAGGAGAAGGGTTTGAAAATTTCAACGCACTACCGTTTATTGGCATGAAAACCGCTTATAATACCTCATTCAGTACCTGCAGGGTGCGCAGCTTTTTAAAGCCGGGGAGGTGCAGCGTATAATAATCTTCCATGGCATGTAAAAGAGTTCTTCTTACCTGTTTGTTTAATGGCAATTGCACCAGCTCGCCCGGATGCTGAACTTTCAAAAATTCTGAGATAGTTTCCGCCATTGTGGTATCCAGAAAATGGGAATGAGGTGGTGGCTCTTTAATAAAAGTTCCTTCGCTGAGATCGAGGTAAAAAGGGGGAGTAATTTTGGGGTTTGATTGAAGCCGAAATCCCAGGAAATTGGCCAGGTGTAAGGAAAAGAATAAAGGGAAATTAGCAGCCACGGCTGGTTCTGCGGTATCGAGGTGAAGGAGGGCGTCTTCAGCAAAATCAAACAAATGGGTATTTTCTTCGGGCTGCCTGATTGATTTATGGAGGAGTTCAATCATAAAAAGGGCAATGTTATTTTTAATAACATCCAAAAAAAGCCGATGAAACAGGATGGCCCAGGAGGCTTCTTTTATGCGCTGTAGATTCTTCTGATCCTGATGGTAAACAACCATATCCAGCACCGCCGCAGGCTGGAACATTCCGGCTTTTGTTCCTCCCTTTTTTTGTGTCCTCACTCCGTTTATCAGGTAAGTTTGCAGACCAAACTGGCTGGTGAGTGCAGTAACAACCAGGCTGGTTTCGCCATACTTAACCGCTTGGAGGACGATGGCTTTTGTTTGATGCGTCATATACTTTTAAGGTCGGTTTCCCGTGTATTCGGTTGTAAATATCTTTCTTTGCAGATTATTTATAGAATACGCGGAGTATGTGGAAAAAATTAGGTTTCCTTGTTCTTAAACACCGGGTAGCCCTCCTTCTTTTACTTTTGGCAACCACCGGGCTGATGGGCTACTTTGCTTCAAAAGTGAAGTTAAGCTACGAATTTTCAAAAGCCATACCGGTAGATAACCCCAAATACCAGGACTACCTCCGGTTTCGGAAAACTTTTGGGGATGACGGGAACATCCTGGTGCTGGGGATAAAGACCAATAAACTTTTCGAATCAAAAACATTTACGCGTTACCGTAAGTTACAAAACGATATCCGGAATCAGAAATTTGTGGAGGATGTGTTGGGAGTTCCCGGCGCGGTGGTGCTGATGAAAGACAGCCTGGCCGAAAAGCTGGTTGCGAAGAAAATATTCGACAGTACCCGCACAGGCCAACAGGCGCTGGATAGCGCCAAAGCCGTTTTCGAAAACCTTCCATTCTATAAGAGCTTGTTGTATAACCCTAACAGTAAGGCATACCTGATGGCTGTGCGCATCAATAAGGATGTGCTGAATTCACCCGGCCGTTCCGGGGTGGTGCAGGGTATTAATAAAGCCGCCGAAGATTTTCAAAAAAGCACGGGCATTGAGGTGCACCTGAGTGGGCTTCCGCTTATCCGCACGATGATTGCCGACCGTATCCAAAAAGAGATGAAAGTGTTTCTCTTTGGTTCTCTTGCACTGAGTGTTCTTATCCTGATGATGTTTTTCCGGTCGGTTTCCACCACCATCTTGTCGATGCTGGTGGTAATCGTAGGCGTGGTATGGACCCTCGCACTCATTTATCTTTTTGGCTATAAAATTACCCTGCTAACGGCACTTATTCCTTCCCTTGTGGTGGTTATTGGGATTCCGAACTGTATTTATTTCATTAATAAGTACCATACGGCATATATCGCAGGATCTCAAACTAACGAGAAAGAAAGAAAACAGGAAGCCCTGGTAGCCATGGTGAGCAAAATGGGTGTGGTTACCCTTTTCTGTAACCTGACGGCAGCCATTGGTTTTGCGGTTTTTGCGCTTACCAAAAGCGCCATTCTAAATGAATTTGGGGCCGTGGCGGGCATAAGTATCATGCTCATTTTTGTGATCTCCTTTATCCTCCTTCCTGCTTCACTCAGCTTTTTGCCAGCCCCCAAACCCAGAGAACTGAAATACCTTACCAACCGGTTTATCACCCATTTGTTAGATAAAATTGAAAACTGGACGGTTCACCACAAAGGTTGGATCATTGGAACCACCACAGTAGTTTTGGTATTTGCCATTTTAGGACTGATGAAACTTAAATCGGTGGGGTATATTGTAGATGACCTTCCCAAAAAGGATAAAATTTACACCGACCTTAAATTTTTTGAGCAAAACTTTAAAGGAGTGATGCCATTAGAAATAGTGGTGGACACAAAAAGGAAAAATGGCCTAACCGGAATGCGGGCTTTAAAGGTGTATGAAAAAGTGGATTCCCTGGATGCCTTTATCGCCCGTTTACCCGAAACCAACCGCCCACTTTCGGTAGCAGAGGGCCTAAAATTTGCGAAACAGGCCTTCTATGAAAACGACTCCACACAGTATTTAATGCCAAACGCTTTTGATGGCGCCTTTGTTGCCGATTACCTGCGCCCTTCCTCCGGAGGTAAAACCAATAACCTGTCTAAAATGATGACTTCATTTATAGATAGTTCCCGGCAACGTACCCGCCTCAGTGTGAATATGGCCGATGTAGGAACCATTGAGCTGCCCGAGGTGATTGATACTATCAAAAAGGAGTGTAACCGGATTTTTGACAGCTCCCAGTATCGTATTACTTATACCGGAGCCAGCATTACCTTTTTAGAAGGCAGTAAGTTTATAATTAATGGATTGAAAGAGAGTATATTATGGGCATTTGGCCTGATTGCCCTTTGTATGCTTTACCTGTTTAAATCGGCTCGGATAGTGGCCTGTTCCCTTATCCCTAACATCATTCCCCTCGTAATAACTGCTGGAATTATGGGGTGGGCGGGGGTGCCATTAAAGCCCTCCACGGTACTCGTTTTTAGCGTAGCACTGGGGATTGCCATTGATATTACCATCCGTTTCCTGGTAAATTACCGGCAAGACCTGTCGCATTTTAATGGCGATATTGAGAAAACAGTACGAAGTACCGTGCATCAAACAGGCATTAGTATAATATATACTGCACTGGTTCTCACAGCCGGTTTTGTCATTTTTTGTGCCAGTAGTTTTGGAGGTACGTTTGCTTTGGGCTGGCTTACCTCGGTTACGCTGGTTACGGCTACCCTTACCAACCTAACCTTGTTGCCGGTATTGTTACTAATTACCACTCATAAAAAAAACCAACGCTGATTGCAGCATACGGCAATCTTTTTTTGTCAATATCCTGTTAAATGATGTTTTTTCAGCTTTCTAAGCTATCTTGCACATTCTTAAAACGAAACAGACTTTTATGAGAAAAATTTTCCTAGGTTTTTTCTTTGCAATTTTTTGCACCCTAGGCGCTCTGGCTCAAACAGTTATAACGGGCCAGGTTACAGATGCCAACGGGAAAGCACTGGCAAACGCCTCCGTAACCATTTTGGGTTCAAAATCAGCGGCTGCGCTTACAGGTAACGACGGTTCTTACCGTATTTCTGTACCTGCAAATGCAAAAGCCCTTGTTTTTTCCTATACAGGAATGGAAACCGTTACCGAAAGTATTAACGGACGGAACTCCATCTCTGTTAAACTCAATCTTAAACAAAGCGATTTGAGTGAAGTGGTTGTTACAGGTATCACCCGCGTTCGTAAATCGCAATACGCCGGTGCCGCTACAAAAATTGACGACAAACAATTAAAAGATAAACCCGTAGGGTCTTTCGATCAGATCCTTCAAGGAAGGGCGCCTGGTGTTACTACCTTAACCAGTTCGGGCCAGCCGGGAACTGCTTCAACGGTAATTATCCGTGGCCAGGGTTCTATCCAGGGGGGGACCGATCCGCTTTATGTGGTGGATGGGATTCCCATTGAGGCGGCTGCCTTCCAGGGATTAAACCCCAACGATTTCCTTTCCGTGGATATCCTTCGTGATGCGAGTGCAACTGCACTTTATGGATCGAGAGGTTCTGCCGGGGTAATTGTAATTACCACTAAACGGGGTACTGCCGGTAAACTTAAATTGAGTTATGCCGGACAGATGGGTATTAAATCGAAACCCGATTTTGCCTTCCGTCCCATGAATACCACCGAGCTTTTAAAAGCGCAGGAAAACTATGGTAAAATTGTAGGGTCAAGCGCCAGCACTACCACTTTGCCGGGCTGGTATTATTCTACAGAAAACCCTCGTTATGCTACGCTTACTCCTGCACAACAGGCTGCAGAAGCTCATATATATGACTCCATTAAATCTATCAACACCAACTGGTACGATGAAATTTTCCGGAATGGTACATTTAGCAACCACGAAATTCGTTTGAGTGGTGGTACAGGTAAAACCCGTTTCAACAGTAGTGTGGCTTTGTATAATGAACAAGGTACAACCCTTCGTACCGATATGAAACGCGTAACCAGTTTAACCGGTCTTGATTATGCTGATGATAAATTCACCTATGGCCTTACCTTAAGCCTTGGATATTCGAAGCGCGACTTCCAACAAAGCGCTACCTCGAATAACCTTGGAAATCCCTTCCTGTTTAGTGTGGTGAATGTGCCTTATACCCGGGCAAAGAATGATGACGGAAGCTGGGCAGTTGGCCCTACAGGCAGCCCTACCTTCTCTGCTGCTAACTCATTGGATTTAACCTCTAAAGATATTAACTCCAACAACCAGTTTAAAGGTATCCTGAGCATGAATTTGAATTACAAAATCATGGATTATCTGTCGATCGGTTTAAATACCGGTGCCGATTTCAGGGAAACGCAGAATACCAATTATGGTGCGAAGGATGCATGGGTTCGTATAAACTCTACCAGTATTACGGGTAAAGCCGGGTTCCAGGCAGAAGGTTTAAGCCGGAACTTTATTGGAACTGTTCGCCCCAACGTTACATTCCACAAAATTTTCCAGGATAA
>CAZYKA010000052.1:0-10201 GCA_964647915.1 uncultured Ferruginibacter sp.
AAATTTCATAGCTAAAAATTATCTTGTAAAGGTGTTGCAAATATACGGTTTGCCGCTTCTTTACTTGTTAAGAATCCGCCACTCCTTCGGATAATAATTATTGATTCTGTTGGGTAAAACTTTAATCCACCCTAGCGGCAGTTGCCTGTAAGTTAAAAGTTTCCACCCGGGCGTTTCATCCAAATCAAAATTTTGCCGGCGAAGGTATTGCAATGCGTTCTCCAGGTTCAGGTTAATTTTTGGAAAATGGGAATCTAATTGCCAGCTCATGGCCAATGCGTGATGAGGAATAAGTTCTCCCTGCTTCATTTCGCCAATTACTGTCCCCGCCTGTTTCACAAAGAACATACCAAGCGCCCATTCTAGGAATGAAAAATACCGGGTAGGGAATGTTACTTCCTTACCGGCATGACTATACAGCGAATATCCATCAGCGTTAGATACAAAATCCTGAATTTCAGAAATTGTTTTTTGGGACGTAAGTTCAATTCTCTTTTTCCTTTTAAAAAATAAAGGAGATCCCATTCCTGCTTTCTTAAATGCCGCCATAAAAAATCCTTCTCCCTTCAGTTTATCTGGATAGAACCGGTACCCGAAGCATCCCTCCGAATTGGTTTCCACAATATTCCAATTTGGTGTAATGTTAATTCTTACCGACTCTAATCCCTGATCGTGGGTAATCCAATTCCCCATTTCCTCATTCTCTTTCTTCGAAAAAGAACAAGTTGAATACACTAAATACCCACCTGGTTTTAATGCCGGTAGGCTTTGTTCGAGGATCCGTTTCTGCCGGAGGCTGCAATGATCTACCTGGTTTAAGCTCCATTGCGAGATGGCATCATCATCCTTCCGAAAAAGTCCACTCCCGCTGCATGGGGCATCCACAATTAAATAATCAGCAAAGGGGCCTGCGTCTCCATACTGGGAAGGATCTGATTGCGTAACAATCACATTACCAAAACCCCATTTTAGAATATTTTCCTGTAATACTCCCACTCTTGTTTTAATTACTTCATTACTCAATAACAGGGAGGTGGAATGAAGTAAAGATTGCAGCAGCGTTGATTTACCCCCGGGTGCAGCACACAAGTCAATGGCAATTTTTTCGGGATCACCTGCACCCAGTTGGGTGAGAACCTGATGCAGAAACATACTGCTCGCTTCCTGCACATAATAACCGCCGGCATGGAAAACCGGATCGGAGGTAAAGGAAGGGCGTTCTGCCAGATAAAACCCATCTTCACACCAGGGAATTCGTTCTTCATCCTTCAACTTTTCCTTACCTTCCCAATCTTTAAACGGATTTAGCCGGATTGATACGGAAGGTGTGCCTGTTGCATGCGCTCTTAAAAAGTCATTTTCCCGGAAACCGTTAAGCCCGTGAAGAGATTCAATAAATTCAACTGGTAATATCTTTTGCAAGATTAAATTTGATATTGCCAAAAATACAAGCATCACATGAAACAATTATTCATCTTCCTTTTCTTCCTCGGATTATTTAGCGAAACCTGGGCACAAAATTTTCCTGACAGTTGGACAGACGGGAAATATTATACTGTAAACGGTGCCAAAATTTATACAGTCACCGTTGGAACAGGCAACCCGCTATTTATTATACCTGGCGGCCCGGGAGGATCACACCCCGGTTACCGCGGGCTCGATTCACTTTCTATAAACAGCAATATCCAACTTGTTTATTTCGATGCTTTTGGAAGGGGAAAATCGGATACCGCCCAAGATGTAAAAGAATATACCATCCAGCGTGATATCGATGACCTGGAAGGGTTGCGGATTGCCATGCATTATGATAAGATTTCGGTATTGGGACATTCTTATGGCTCGGTGGTGGCACAAGGCTATGCCATACAGCACCCCGATCGGGTTTCGCACCTCATTATAGCAAACGGGTTTCACAGTTACCTGATGTGGCAGGCAAATGACGACAACAGCAATCACGAAATAAAAACCAATTATCCGGAAGTATGGGATACTTTAATGAAAGTACGTGAGAAGGGATATGTTTCACAAGACCCCATTCACCAGGAAATTTACAGCCGGGTTCCCTACGGATTTTTATATGCATATAATCCCGATTATTTTTTAGCGAGGGGTAAGCGGAAAGCTTATCCCAATGCCTTCAACTCAAAACTTTATTACCAAATGGTGGGGAAGGATGGGGATTTTATTGTGGGTAATGATATTGGTAACTTCGATTACCGTAAACAGTTAGCAGGGTTAAAGATGCCCGTACTGGTTATTGCCGGCCGGTTCGATAGAGTGGCGGTACCCCGGATGCAGGTGAAATACAAAGAATACTGTCCCCAGGCAAAATTTGTGATGTTTGAACACAGCGGCCACAACCCCCAGGTAGAAGAGAAGCCCGCCTATTTTAAACTGCTGAAGGAATTTCTTTCCCAATAATCAGGAGGCTTTTACTTCGGTAACCAGGTCTTGCAATACTTTTTTGGCGTCCCCAAAAAGCATAGATGTTTTGGGTTGGAAGAAAAGTGCGTTTTCAATACCGGCATATCCCGGTTTCATGCTGCGCTTGTTTACAATTACATTCTTTGCCAATTCCACTTCCAGGATGGGCATCCCGTAAATGGGAGAAGCGGGGTCATTTTTGGCTGCCGGGTTTACCACATCATTCGCACCCAGTACCAATACCACATCGGTGGTTTTAAACTCATCATTGGCAGCTTCCATTTCAAGCAGTTTATCATAACTAACATCTGCTTCCGCAAGCAATACATTCATGTGCCCGGGCATACGGCCGGCAACAGGATGGATGGCGTATTTCACTTCTACTCCTTTTTCAACAAGGGCTTTCTCCAACTCATGACAAACATGCTGTGCCTGAGCCACGGCTAGTCCATAGCCAGGAACGATCATAACCTTATTTGCATAACTCAGTACCATGGCAGCGTCACTAAGTGAAATTTCTTTGTACGCTCCACCATCGGTACCCGAAGATCCGGTGGTGGCATTTTTTCCTCCAAATGAGCCAATCAATACATGTTTCAGGGACCGGTTCATTGCTTTACACATCAAAATAGTTAGCAGGGTACCCGCTGCTCCCACGAGGATACCCCCGGTAAGCATTACTTTATTATCGTACAGGAAACCCCCACAGGCAGCGGCAACGCCGGTAAATGAGTTAAGCAATGAAATAACCACCGGCATATCGGCTCCTCCAATGGGCATCACAAACATTACCCCGTATAATAGCGAGGTGCATAGAATAATATAGATCAGAAAAGTGTGGTGCGGATGAAAAACAAGCCAGGCCCCCAGGCATAGGGTTACAAAAAGTAAAATCAGGTTTAGGATATTTTGTCCGGGAAAATTGAAATCTTTAACCTTTCCGTTCAATTTGCCCCATGCAACCATACTTCCGGCAAAAGAAACCGACCCGATGATTAATCCGAGAACAATGATAAGTACGGTGTGGCTGATATTCCCCTCTTCCTGGATATGTCCAAACTCAACGAGAGAAATAAGGGCAGCACAGGCCCCTCCCATACCGTTGAACATGCTAACCATTTCGGGCATGGCGGTCATCTTTACTTTTTTGGCAACGATGGTACCAATGATGGCACCAATCAACAATCCACCAAAAATCCATTCGTAATTATGAAGGTAAACTCCGTTCCGGGGAAGAAATATGGTTCCAAAAATAGCAATGGCCATTCCTGCCGCGGCAATCAGGTTCCCTCTTCGGGCTGTAGCCGGGTGGGAGAGCATTTTAAGCCCTACGATGAAGGTTACCGAAGCGATGAGATAACAGATGGTGAGGATATGTCCGCCCATGAAGTAGTATTATTTCTTTTTTACTTTAAACATTTCTAACATCCTGTCGGTAACCACAAAGCCCCCCACTACATTCAGGGTTCCCAGTACCACGGCAAGGAAGCCCAGGATGAGGGCCGGGTAATTTCCCGGATCGGCATTCCCCATTACAATGATGGCCCCAATAATAACCACCCCGTGGATGGCATTGGCTCCACTCATCAGTGGAGTATGCAATACACTAGGCACCCGGCCTATCACTTCTATCCCAACAAATATCATCAGGATTACGATATAAATTGTTTCCTGGTTTGAGGATATCCAACTAAGTGCTTCTTCCATTTCGTTTATGGGTTTAAGTTAGTGCGGCTATTCTTTCATTGGTTATGGTACCATTATGTGAAATGCAGGCTCCTTTCACTAAATCATCCTCGAAATTCAGGGTTATATTCCCATCTTTATCAATGATGAGTTTTAAGAAGTTTAAAACATTTTTTCCGTAAAGCCGACTCGCATCAGCAGGCATGGTGCCGGGTAGTTCGGAATTTCCAATGATGGTAACCCCGTTATACGTTATGGTCTTGTTGTCTTTGGTTTGCTCGGTATTACCCCCAGAGGATGCCGCAATATCTACAATTACAGAACCGTGCTTCATGCTTTCGAGCATCGCATTGGTGATCAGGATAGGTGCTTTCTTTCCCGGAATCTGGGCGGTGGTTATCACTACATCTGCCTTGGCCACTGCTTCGGCTATGCGTTGCTGTTGCTTTTGCCGGTATTCATCCGTTTGTTCTACGGCATATCCTCCGGCTTTGGAGGCATCAGCGGCACCCTCTACTTCTACAAACTTAGCTCCCAGGCTTTGCACTTCTTCCTTAACGGCTGGGCGGGTATCAAATACTTCCACCACAGCGCCCAGCCTCCTGGCAGTGGCAATGGCCTGGAGGCCGGCAACACCTGCACCCAGGATTAGCATTTTTGCGGGGGGAACGGTCCCAGCCGAGGTCATAAACATGGGGAAATACCTGGGAAATTGGGTGGCTGCAATCAATACCGCCTTATACCCTGCAATGTTTGCCTGGCTGCTTAGTACATCCATACTTTGGGCGCGGGTAGTGCGGGGAAGCATGTCCATACTAAACAACGTTAGGCCTTGGGAAGCAAGTTGCTTAATTTCCTGCGGATAATAGAGCGGAAGGAAAACACCCAGTAGGATTTTTCCCTGCGGTAATTCTTCGGAAGGACGGTTAATACTCAAAATAAGGTCTGACTTCCGAATAACATCTTCCCGGTTAACCAGCGAAGCACCGCACTGTTCATAAACTTCATCGGAAACAAACGACCGAATGCCTGCGCCTGATTCAACGCAAACAGAAACGTTCATTTTTTTCAGTTGGGCAATATGTTCAGGGAAAAGAGAAACCCTGTTTTCAAATGAAGGTTCTTTCAGTACTCCTATGGTCATAATTGAAATATCCTCCCGAAGATAAACAAAATCAGTATCTGATTTTTAGGTGAACCGGTTCTTTAAAATCGGGAGATACCAGGATCACCCCCATAAAAAACAGGTCGATGCTGGCCGTTACTGCTTTATGTGCTTTTATTTTTTCCCAGGCCGCTTCCATTTCGGCACTCCAATGTATATCGTCAAAAACAAAAATTGAATTCGCATGGGAAGCAGGCAATAACTGGTTAAAATACCGCAGGGTGGGCTCCATACGGTGATTCCCATCAATAAATAGCAAATCAAGTGGCTTATTTAAGCCGGTAACAAATGCCGGGAGGGAGGAATCGAAATTTCCCAAATGAAGGGCGAAATTTTTTAACCCCGATTTCAAAAAGCTTTCTCTTGCCTTTTCGGCAATCCCCGGGATGCCTTCGAAGGTAAACAATTCGCTGTCCGGATTTGCACTGGCCAGGTATGTGCTGGTAACTCCAAGTGAAGTGCCTATTTCCAAAATTCGAAGGGCCTGATAATACGTTGCCATTCGGTACAACAACCGGGCATATTTCGGAGATTTCAACGAAGTGTTTGCAATAGAAGAAACAGTTCTTTGCCTGGTTTTTAGCTTTTCGGAGCCTGCTCCCAAATCGCTCACATTAATTAATGAATGATCCCTTTTAAGTTCCCGGCGCCGGTTCTCTAATTTTGAAAATAACTCCTTCTCATTTTTATCTGGAACATGCCTCAATACCTCCCGGATAAAATTAAAGATGAAGGGAGAATGTACCCCATGCCCTTTTCCATTTGCAGCACGGAATAAAAAATTAAGGTACTTAAATGCAATCTTTGAAGGAGAATACAAGCCGGTATAGATTAGGTTGTTCTTTTATCCCAAACCTGGAAGGAATAGGAATAAGCATGTTTGTCATCCGTTTCAAAATCATGGTGGGAAGTCAGTTTCCACTTTTTTTCATCTATCTCGGGAAAAAATGCATCGGCATCCCGAAATTGGGCGTGGACCCGGGTGAGGTAAATCCTGTCTGCACCTTCCAAAGCGAGTTTATATATCTCACCGCCGCCAATTACAAAAATTTCTTTTGTGTTAACCTTTTCGGCTTCCATATAGGCTTCTGGCAAACTGGATACCCGGATGGCCCCATCTGCCTGCCATTTGGGATTTCGGGTAATTACAATATTTATCCTGCCTGGAAGAGGCCTGCCCATGGCCTCAAACGATTTTCGGCCCATGATTACCACCATGCCCCAGGTGGTATTTTTGAAGAAACGCATGTCGTTTGGCAGCGACCATAATAATTTTCCATCCCTGCCAATGGCATTGTTTTCAGAAGCGGCAACTAATAATGAAATCATCACTAAATTAAACAGCAACCGGAGCTTTTATGGCCGGGTGCGATTGGTAATTTATTAATTCAAAATCCTCAAAACAAAAACCGAATATATCCTTTTTCTCAGGATTGATTTTCATTTGGGGTAATGGAAAAGGAGTTCTGCCCAATTGCAATTCAGCTTGTTCAAAATGATTGTTGTATAAATGAACATCCCCAAAAGAGTGAACAAAATCGCCTAAGTCCATATCGCAAACCTGTGCAATCATCAAGGTGAGTAAGGCATAAGAAGCAATATTAAAAGGAACTCCTAAGAATACATCTGCACTCCGCTGGTAAAGCTGGCAACTCAGTTTTCTCCTGCCCTTTTCATTGGGAGGAGAAGTATAAAACTGAAACAGACAATGACAGGGCATCAGTTTCATCTTTGGCAATTCGGCCACATTCCATGCACTCACCAATAACCGTCGGCTGTCGGGGCTTGTTTTTAATTGATTTATCAACTCCGAAATCTGGTCAGTTTCTACTGCATTTGCTCCCTGCCAGCTCCGCCATTGTTTTCCATATACCGGACCAAGGTTCCCGTTTTCGTCAGCCCATTCATCCCAGATTGATACATTGTTTTCTTTCAGATAAGCAATATTTGTATCTCCTTTTAGGAACCAAAGCAATTCGTAAATAATACTTTTGAGATGGGTTTTTTTTGTGGTAACCAGCGGAAACCCTTCCGCCAGGTTAAATCGCATCTGATACCCAAACACACTCCGGGTTCCCGTTCCGGTCCGATCCTGTTTATCGGCTCCATTTTCCTTCACGTACTTTAACAAATCGAGGTATTGCTGCATGGCTGCAAATTACTTTAAAATCGGGCAGGGATATATAATGTATTCCTCCCATTTTTTGCAAATAACTAAACTTACAATGCAATAATGGAGTGCAGCTGAAAATTTACGACAAAAAACAGGTTGCCAATTGCCAACCCTCCTGTGGTTTGGGTGTTATCTTTGCATTATGAGCAGGAAGGGAAAGGTTTTGGTAGCCATGAGTGGCGGCATAGATAGTACCGTTACCGCATTAATGTTGAACCAACAGGGATACGAGGTAATTGGAATTACCATGAAAACATGGGATTATGCAACCAGTGGCGGGTCTTCTTCCAGGAAAGAAACCGGCTGTTGTAATATCGACAGCTTTAACGATGCCCGGCTGGCTGCAGTTCAACATGGGTTTCCTCATTTTATTCTTGATATTAGGGATGAGTTTGGCGACTTTGTAATTGAAAATTTTGTTGAAGAATATATTGCAGGCCGTACACCCAACCCCTGTGTGCTCTGCAATACCCATATTAAATGGAGGGCATTGCTTAGGAGAGCGGATGCGTTGGATTGCGAATTCATTGCTACCGGCCACTATGCCCAGATAGCAAAATCCCAGGAAGGAAGACATTTCATTCGAAAAGGTACCGATGAAAACAAGGATCAAAGCTATGCCCTTTGGGGCCTCCAGCAGGACCTTCTATCCCGCACCATTCTGCCACTTGGCACTTACCGTAAGCCCGAAATCCGGCAACTGGCTGTTGAATTTGGCTACCCTGAACTCGCAAAGAAAAATGAGAGTTATGAGATCTGCTTTATCCCGGATAACGACTACAGGGGATTTTTAAAAAGACGAGTACCTGATTTAGAGAAAAAAGTGGCGGGAGGAAACTTTGTGGATCCGGAAGGAAACATCCTGGGTAAACATAAGGGTTATCCATTTTATACAGTTGGCCAACGAAAGGGATTGGATATTGCCTTTGGTAAACCCGTATATGTAACACGGATTATACCCGAAACGAACACAGTTGTACTGGGAGAAGAAGAAGATTTAAAAGAGCATTTAATGCGAGTAGCAAAAATTAACTGGCAGAAATATGAGGGAATTGAAACACCGATGGATGCCGTCGTTAAAATAAGGTACAAAGACGGTGGAGCCACGGCCTCCATCCTTCCATACGAAAACGGGGTTGAAGTTCGTTTTTATAATAAGGTGAAGGGAATTGCCCCAGGTCAGAGTGCTGTTTTTTATGAAGAAAATGATGTGATTGGCGGAGGAGTAATTCAAAGGCTCTCCCTTTAACCCCACATAAAAACTTATTTTGCAGTAATACCGCAGTAATTAAAATCATGAAGAAGATATTTCTCCCCCTTTTGCTTTGCCTGATGATGATTGGCATTCTTGTATCCTGTAAAAAATCTTCGCAGGATTTTCTTACGCCTGCCATCAGTAAATACGCTCCGTTAGAAGTGGGAAAATATATTGTGTACCGGCTCGATTCGCTGGTTTTTGTTGATTTTGGAACCAATACAGAAACCCATAGTTATGAAGTGAAATATGAAGTTTCCGATTCTTTAATCGATAACCTCAACAGAAAGGCATTTCGAATTACCAGGTATATCCGGATAAATAATTTACAAAACTGGACTCCCGATAACACATTTATGGCTGTGGATTATGGCACCGGCTATGAGTTTATTGAAAACAACCTTCGCTTTATTAAATTAAAACAGCCCATTCGTAATGATTTCTCATGGAAGGGAAACTCGTTTATAGATACCTACTCCACGGATTCACCAGTGCGATATATGGATGACTGGGACTATGTATATTCAGATGTGGGTCAACCTCTGCAACTTACCAATGTTAACCTGCCCAATACCATCACCGTAAACGAAAGAGATGAGGTGATTGGAAATCCGGACGATCCCCAATCCTATGCAGAGAAAAATTTTTCAAAAGAAGTTTATGCGGAAAATATCGGTCTTGTTTACAGGCAATTCCTCCATACGGAGTACCAGCCTCCAGTTACCGGGTCTCCTGGTCATTTTGTAGATGGATCTTATGGGGTAACCATGGAAATGATCGACCACAATTAATTTATTTCTTCCGGGCAAATACAATAAAATCGGTTGCAGGAATTTCAGATATGCCCAACTGGTGCAGCATGGTAACCAATTGGCCTCGATGATAGCCTTGATGAATAAACAGGTGCTGCAACATTTCGGATACCGGCTGCCTGAATCTTTCCTTCTTAGAATTCTGATAAATAAATTCATGCTGGATGGTTGCTTCAGGCGACTTTTCAAGCCACAAAATCCATTCTTTCGATTGCGCCTCCCAGTTAGTTATTAATTCTGTTGCAGTACCTTTAAAAGATTCCACAGGCGGCTTAATATTCTCTGCAAGTTTAATACGCTGCCACCAAACAGATTCTGCATTCCACATATGAAGCATGGTTAAATATAGCGAGGGGAAACTACTTGGTAACACCTCTTTCAATTTTTCATCCGGTAGTTTAATAATGATATTGATTAACCTGCTGTTGGCCCAGCGATTATATTGAGCGAGTTGAAGGAATAAATTTTTCATCTCAACAAAGGGTTTTTCTCAATTTAGATATATTCAAAAATAGTTTCACGGGACAGGAAACTGAGTACCAAATTAAAGTAATCCTGCAAAGAAAAAAGACTGAATAAAAATAGGTTGGGACTGAAATTACTTTAGTGTGATTATTTGGCCGGATTTTCAAAAATTCCGATTTTGAGCCTGGGGGAAGGGGCGGCAGCCCCGGGGAAAAGGTGCT
>CAZYKA010000053.1:0-9821 GCA_964647915.1 uncultured Ferruginibacter sp.
AAAGTGGAATCAATTTCAAAATTTAAAATCAACTTTTCCTTCAAATGAAATCGTGAGTTATAAGGATCAAAATATTAAATTCCGGGGAAACAAGAGGCAAACATCCCTGATCCTCATAAAATTCGTTGGAGGAATATAAAAACAAACTTCGAGCATTGAATTCAGGTAATTTTTCCATACGAAAATTTAATAATCCGCAACCAGGTGCTTTTAACTATTAAACAAATCTGAAAAGGAATTGAAATCACCCTTAAATCTTTATTTGAGGGCATTCATATTATCTAATCGGGAGGTGTAAAAGCATCCATTTGAAATTCACCCAGGGAGCAAAAATAACCCTTGTGATCTTTGGCAAATCCGCATCAATTCTATTATATTTGAAAAAATTATCAATCGATTACCTTAATGAAAAAACTTGGACTCTTTGTCCTTAGTGGAATTTTAGTGCTTATTTCCAACGGACAAACCTTAAATCCTACAGTTGCCACCAGTTTTTGTAATTCCGGTACAATTTCAGTAACAGGTTATTCGGGGTCACCCACTTTTGTCTGGTATTTAAACGGCGTGGTTACGCCAGGAAACGCTTCGGTACTTACCGTTACATCCAGCGGAAATTATAGTGTTACTCTAAATGGAGGAACGCCTATTGATACGGTTGCCATCACCATCAACCCACAACCTTCAGTATCCATCAATGTAACCAATAACAATGCCTGTTCGGGGTCGGCGGTACAATTCATTGCAAATGTAACTTCGGGCACAGCCCCTTTTAGCTTTGCCTGGGACTTTGGTGATGCCACAACATCTGCCTCCGCAACGCCCTCCCACGCCTACACGGCTTTAGGCTGCGGAACTCAAAATTTCAATGTTTCGTTAACGGTTACCGATTCAAAAGGTTGTATTGCTACGGCATCCACTACCGTAACTGTGAAACAAATTCCTGATATCGCATTGGAAGATCCCAATATTTTTAGTCCGTTCCGGAATTGCGATAACTCCCCTACTACCTCCAACCCTAATTATACGCTTACGGTAAATAATGTGTCGGTAAATAATAGTTGTGTAAGCTCCTATACCTTAAACTGGGGAGATGGTTCGCCATTGCTGACAGGCCTTACTATGGCAAGTTTCCCACTAACCCATACCTATACCCAGGTGGGCGCCTTCCCGCTTACCCTCACTGGGATTTCCTCTACAAACCCTGGCTGTGTGGCGGTGAAAACTTATACGGTTGCAAACCAGAGCAATCCTGCCGGAGGGCTTGGCACATTGGGAAATACGACCGGGCTTTGTGCTCCCGCCACCGTTCCTTTTATCATTAACAACTGGCAAAGTAATTCTGCAGGAACAACGTACGTTTTGGATTTTGGTGATGGAACTTCTGTAACCCTAAACCATCCGCTTAATGGTACCAATACAGATGAAACCATTAATCATACCTATACTACCTCTTCCTGTCCACAGCCTGCTTATACTGCCACACTAACGGTTAGGAATGCCTGCGATAACACGCCCTATACCGCGGGTAATATCCAGATTAGGATAAAACCCACTGCTCAATTTGATATGCCTTTAACCGGTTGTGTGGGGCAGTCTATTTGTTTCGCCAATACAAGCATATTGGGAGGATATGGGCCTTCCTGTTCTACTGTTACTGCCTATAGCTGGAATTTCGGCGATCCGGCAAGTGGAGCAGCCAATACTTCTTCCTCTACCAGTCCCTGCCACACCTATTCCACTCCTGGAACCTACACTATTTCCCTGGAAGCAAGCAATCCCTGCGGGCCATCCACAGTTACCAAACAAATTTGCATTGCAGCCGTTCCGGTTCCTTCCTTTTCTTTGGATAACAACCTGGGATGTTTCCCCTTATTGGTAACCGCCACCGATAATACGCCCACCGCAAATAGCTGTAATGTCCTTACCAGGAGTTGGTCGGTTGCGTATAGCGCTGGGTTTTGTGGAACCTCGGCAGACTGGACATTTGCCGGGGGAACCAATAATACTTCCGTCAGCCCCCAATTTAATTTCCAGGGAGCAGGCACTTATACCATCACTCTGTCTGTAACAAATCCATGTGGCACATTTACCACAAGCCAAACGGTAACGGTAAAAGGGAAACCAACGGTAACGCTTAGTGGCATTACCAATGGCTGTGCCCCGGTTTCCATTAATCCTTCTGCTACAGTAACCAATTGTGGAAGTAACACTTTAACTTATACCTGGTTATTTCCGGGAGGTACGCCTGCAAATTCGAATTCTCCCAATCCGGGAGCGATCAATTTTCCAACCAATGGCACTTTTCCCATTAGCCTTGCAGTTACCAATGAGTGTGGAAGCACCACTGCCTCTCAAAATTTAATTGTTCAGACCCCTCCAGTAGCCACAGCAGGGCCCAACCAAACCATCTGTGGAACAACGGCCACTATGGCGGCCAATACTCCTTCACCTGGTACGGGGCAGTGGGCGCAGGTAAGCGGCCCTCCGGGTGCCAATATTTCCAACCCTATATCTCCCGGAACCATTATTACGAACCTCGCACCCGGAACTTATGTTTTTTCGTGGACGGTAACCAATAGTGGTTGTTCCAATAGTTCGAATGTAACGGTTACTGTTTCTCCCGGCCCAAGCGCTGCCAATGCAGGAACTGATATTTCCCTTTGCAATGTAACATCTGTAACACTTGCGGGGAATAACCCATCCGTGGGTACCGGGCAATGGGCGCAGGTTAGTGGCCCATCAGCTACTATTACCAATAGCGGGCTAAATAATACTACAGTTACCGGGTTAACGCCGGGCGTGTATGTTTTTAGCTGGACCATCAGCAACAGCGTTTGCCCGTCAACGTCAGATAATATACAGGTTACCATCAGCACGCCTCCAACATCCGCCAATGCAGGGCCAAATCAAAACCTCTGTGGAACGAGTGTTACCATGGCTGCCAATACCGCTGTGGTGGGGACCGGCCAGTGGACGCAACTCTCCGGAACGCCTGCTACCATTAATAACCCGGGCCTGCCCACTACCTCCATTTCCGGGTTAACTTCAGGTACCTATAGCTTTCAATGGACCATCAGCAACGGGGCCTGTTCCAGTAGCTCTACCGTTAATATTACCATTTCATCGGGACCTTCCGCTTCCCTTGCGGGACCAGACCAATCTCTTTGCCAGGCTACCTCTACCACGCTGGCAGCCAATAATCCGGGAACAGGATCAGGAGTATGGACCCAGGTGTCTGGACCTTCCGGCGCTTCCTTTGCAGATAATACCCAAAACAACACCCTTGTATCTGGTTTACAACCGGGGGTTTATATATTCAGGTGGACCATCAGTTATCTTAATTGCACCCCCAATACAGATGAGGTGCAGGTTATCATTTACGACAATCCTTCGGTTGCCAATGCGGGTACCGATCAAACCATTTGTTCATCGGTGGTTACCTTAACTGGTAATAATTCTACTATCGGTACAGGAACATGGACGCAGGTTTCGGGACCTCCCGGAGCCAGCATCACGAATCCTCTTTTACCAAATACTACGGTTAGCTCACTCAGTACCGGCACTTATATTTTCCGGTGGACAATCAGCAATGGGAATTGCATTGCCAGCCAGGATGATGTGAGTATAACGGTAACGGCCACCCCCACTGTAGCCAATGCCGGCCCCGACCAATCGTTGTGCAATGTAAGTACTATAACACTTTCCGGAAACAATGCCATCACTGGTACCGGAACATGGAGTATAATTTCCGGGCCGGCCGGAGCCAGTATCAGCAATCCCAACCAGGCAAACAGCCAGGTTACCGGGTTAACCTTTGGAACCTATATATTAAAATGGGAAATAGCCAATGGCGTCTGCCCATCTACTCAGGATAATGTGCAGATAAATATTTACGAACCGGCTACAGTTGCCGATGCTGGCCCCAACCAGACTATTTGCGGAACCACTGCTACTATGGCTGCGAATACGGCAATTATTGGTACCGGGATGTGGGCCCAAACTGCCGGAGCCCCTACAACCATCGCCTCACCTTCATCTCCCAACACCAGCATCACCGGATTAGCGGTAGGTAATTATACTTTTCAATGGACCATTACGAATGGGGCCTGCTCCAGTAATTCGTCAGTTAACATTACTATTTCATCCGGACCTACTACTTCCAATGCTGGTCCGGACCAGGAACTTTGCCTGGCCACTTCTACCACCCTTTCGGCCAATACACCTTCGGTTGGCACAGGTGTTTGGAGCCAGGTATCGGGTAATACGGCTGCCATTGCAAACCCCAACCAGGCATCTACCGGAATAAGCGGGTTAACCCCGGGAGTTTACGTTTTTCAGTGGACGATTTCATTCAGCAATTGTACCCCTTCCACCGATCAGGTAACAATAACTATTTATGATAACCCAACTGTTGCAGATTCCGGGCCAGATCAAAATATTTGTATTCCTTCTGCTACCGTATTGGGAAATATCCCCACTGTTGGCAGCGGAATATGGAGCCAGGTTAGCGGGCCCAATAGTGCCAATATTTTAAACCAGACTAATAACTCGACCGCTATAACGGGAATGACTACCGGCACTTATATTTTTGAATGGACCATCAGCAATGGAGTTTGCCCGCCAAGCAGCGACCAGGTATCCATCACCTATTCTGTCCTTTCAAACAATACCATAAACGGAGCAACCCAAACCTGCATAAACACGGCACCTGGTACTATTACGGGCTCCATCCCTACCGGTAGTGTAGGGCCCTACCAATACCAGTGGCAAATGAGTGTAGATAATGGGGTTTCCTGGAGCGATATAGCCGGTGAAATCAATATGAGTTACACGCCTCCTCTGCTTACTATTTCAACCTGTTACCGGAGGATGGTAACTACCTCCCTCTGCACAGGCGCACAGGCCAATCCTTCAAATATAGTTTGCATAGAAATAAAGCCCGATGCCCATGCAGAATTTACCGCTTCGCAATTATTACTTTGTGCCCCGGTAAACCTGGATACCATCATTTCCGTAAACCACCTACCTATCCAAAATGCACAGTATAACTGGTACCAAAATGGCACCCTTATTCCCGCAACAACCAATGGTTTACCACCATCCTTCATTATAACCAATCCTGGCCAAACGGTAACGATAAAACTGGTTACCCTTAGCCCCTATGGATGCCTGCCCGACAGCATGGAACTTACCTTCAATACCCGCCCCGCAGTGGTGGCCAATTTCATTAAAGACACTACGGCAGGCTGTGGTCCGCTTTCTGTAAATTTCACCAACACATCCAGTATATTAAATGGATCCATTGAATACTATTGGGATTTCGGTAACGGGCAAACGCTTTCTAACATGGAGCAGCCGGGAGCTCCTGTAATTTTTAATTCAAGCCCCGAGTACAGGGATACTACATATTTTATCATTTTAAGAGCATATAATGGTTGCGATACGGTAATGAAGATGGATAGCATTAAAGTATATGCGCAACCCAAGGCCCGGTTTTTTGCACAGGGAATTGGCTGCTCCCCCTTTAGGGACACTGTAATAAACAGCTCCTTTGGACAAGATGCCTTTACCACTTATTATTGGGATTTTGGAGATGGAACCAGGGATACGACTTACACACTCAGTTCAATTCCACATCAATATATTACCGGGATTACAGACACATTCCGCATTACGCTTATCATGGTAAATCGCTGTGCCAGCGATACGGCCACGATGGATGTGATTGTTTCGCCCAGTTATATCCAGGAACATATTGCCATCAACGGCAGCCAGGTATATGGCTGTGCACCCCATACCGTTGATTTTCAAAACAGTTCAACTGGTGCCACAATAATCTATGCGGATTTTGGAGACGGGTCGCCCATTGAGGCCGTTCCCAATACTCAAAGTGTAATTTCTCATACTTACTTAACCGGTGGAAATTTTACGGTACATTTTACTCTCGAAAATTATTGCTCCGATACTTCTGTGGATAAACAGATAACGGTGTATGATCCTCCAAATGCATCCTTCACCCTTAACCCTAATCTGATTTGTACCGGACAATCCATTACCACGCAAAATAATTCTGCCAACGCAAATTCTTATGAATGGTTTTGGGGAGATAATACTTCCACTGCCGGTTTAAATGCCTCCCATTTCTATAATACGGCCGGGGTATATACAGTGAAACTGGTTGCCCGAAAGGTAAATAGTTTTGGCACGGTTTGTACGGATACGGCCACATCCATAGTAACTGTTGTAGATATTGTTCCGGCTGTAATTGTAGTAGATCCTGCCACAAATGCCTGTGCACCTTACAACATGCTGGTGAGTTCTCAAAACTCAGCCCTCACATCGGCTATTGAATGGATATTTTACGATAGCCAGCAACCCCCCGGCATATTTTATGTTACCGGCCCCACGGCCTCGCATATATTTACCACGCCCGGAATTGACAGTGTAAAACTGATTACCACTAACCTCGCAGGATGTAAGGACAGTAGTATTTATTCCTTTACTGTAAACAGTACGCCACAGGCAGTATTTGAGCCTTTCGAAATTAAAACATGCAATACCGATACCATCGCCCAATTTTCTGTTGATGTCAATTATCCGGGTCCGGGATCATTACAATATGAATGGTATGTAAATGATGTTTTCGCAGGCAACAGCAATCCATTCAGTTATCATTTCCAGGCCGCAACCGGAGTTACCGCCATCCATATTTTTTCAATTAAAGTTTTGGTGAAAAATAATGCCGGATGTGGAGATACTGCCCATCTGGGAAATTTCATTATTCAAACGCTTGGGCCGAGGAATATTGTAGTTAGTCCATCGATGGTACAGTATCAACCCAATTACACGTTTACATTTTCAGATTCAGCAGATGCATTACCCAATGCCACCTGGTTATGGGATCCCGGCGACAGGAACCAACAAACCCTGCCCGGAAATACCATTACCTACAGCTATGGAGATACCGGTACCTACCATGTGAATCTCCTGGTGCAGGATTATGAAACAGGCTGCTTTGCTACCGATACCATCAGCGTATATGTATTACCGGTACCTGGGTACCTTTATGTACCCAATGCTTTTTGCCCGGGATGCCATAAGGCAGAATTGCGGCAGTTTCTTCCTTTGGGAAAAGGCCTGAAGGATTACCACCTGGTGATTTACAATATTTGGGGTCAAAAGGTATTTGAAACCCGAAGCCTGGATGGAAACGGTGTACCCAATGAGGGTTGGAATGGGAATTGGAAAAATGGTCAAAATACCAAACAGGAAGCTTATAGCTGGTTCATTGAAGCCCACTACATAAACGGAACAGAATGGAAAGGAATGTTAAACCCGAAGAATGGGAAGTTAGAGAAAAAAGGCTTCATCACCATCATCCGCTAAACGACTCCGATATGAAACGAATGATAAAATATTTTCTGATGCTGATTTGCCTCACATTGGCCTTAGGAAATGCAGTGGCACAGGATCCTGTTTTTTCCCAGCCCTACATGTCGCCCATATATCTGAACCCTGCTTCTACCGGATCAGGAGATCATGATTTGCGAATAAGCGCTATCGTGAGGAGGCAATGGTGGGCTATCCCAAGTCAGTTTACTTATACCGCATTTTCAATTGATAAATTTATCCCCAGTCTGCAAAGTGGGATAGGTCTGCTTGCCACCACTTCGAGCGAAGGCTACCTGAAGAAGACAGGGATTCATTTTTCGTATGCGTATACTTTTTGTCCCGGTGCAGATCCGGTAGCCTCAAACTCCGAAATGCCACGGTGGTTCTTAACCGGCGCCTTGCAGGCAGGTGCCGTACAAAGGAGAATAGATTACAGTGACCTAATCTTCTCCGACCAACTGGATGCCAACGGGATTATTTATGGCGCAGAAACCGGAGCCGACCTTCCGGTTAATAACAAACACTGGTATCTGGATATTTCCCCCGCCTTATTTTTTAGTTACCGGATGAAGGGTAACTCCAGGTTGTTAATTGGCGCTACTGCCAAACATGTAAACCATCCGGATGAATCTCTTATTGCCACGAACAGTAAAGATAAGAGTGTGGTACCCGTGCTTTGGTCGGGCAATATTTTATATACCAACAGCAATAGCGAAAACTGGACATACAGCCTGGCCGCCAATTTTAGTAAACAGCAACAAAACCAAATGTTCCAATTAGGCGTAGAAGTTACTCAAAACAAACTGGACATTGGCATGGGTGCCTGGTACAGGGGCAGTACCACTTTTCAAAATCCGGATGCCTTTACCCTTACCCTTTCCTTCAATTTATCGGGCAGGGATAATGAGACCAGTAAGATCCGGGTAGGTATTGCACATGATGCGCCGGTAGGACATAAAAAATATACAAATAACAATGGGAGCTCTGAGTTTGCCTTTGTTTGGGATCAGCACACTTACAACACAAATGCCGACGACCCGTGCAAACCCGCCATCAGCACCCGAGAGTGCCCGAGGGATTAGTCAGCAAATTTTAAATGATGACTTGCATGAATTATCTTTCTCCATTCTGAGAAATAATCAGATTTTGGTATTGCCCGGTTGATTTGTTTTTGGAAATGGAGACGTATTTTTTACTGGCGGCATGGCTGGCCTGATTTCGATTTTACTGGGCAGCGCACGGGGATTCATTTTCAACAAATCCACCACAAGTTCTCCAATATCTTCAGGCTGAATTTTCCAGGCATCTGATTCATTGGGAACATGGTCATTAAAATGACTGGTTACTGAGCCTGGCATGATGGTGGTAACTTTAACGCCGTACTTTCGCAGATCGAGCATTATAGCCTGACTGAAACCTACGAGCCCATATTTACTTGCATTATATGCAGCGCCATTTTCAAAAAAGTTAGTCCCTGCCAGGCTGGCGATGGTAATGATATATCCCTTCGATTTTTTTATCTCCTTCACCCCTGCCTGCACCGTATGAAAAACACCGGTTAAATTGGTATTGATGGTTTCATTCCACAGATCTTCCGACATCTCATCAATGGGCGCAAAATATCCCACTCCCGCATTGGCAACAAGTACATCCAGCCTTCCAAACTTATTGATTAGCTTTTGAATTGCCTCCCTTTCAGCCTTTGCATTACCCACGTTCGATTCGATGGCCAGTACACGGGTTTCATCTGTCGAAAGCAATAATGCAGCCTCCTGTGCGGATAATAATTTTCTTCCGGAGATGGCTACATTATACCCGGCGGTTAATAGTGCTTGCGCAATTCCGAGCCCAATTCCCTTGGTGCCACCGGTTATATACGCAGTTTTCCTTTTATTTGATTGCATAGATTAAATACAAAAGCGGTATGCTGTTTGTTCAAAGAAAAACAGGCTCACAAAAATAAACAGATTATATCTTTGCCATACTGCGGGATGTAGCGCAGCCCGGTAGCGCGCTTCGTTCGGGACGAAGAGGCCGCTGGTTCGAATCCAGTCATCCCGACAAACAAATTAAGCCCTGAGTAATCCGGGGCTTTTGTTTTGAAGCAATGAAAACTTGTTTTCAAAAACGGAAAAATAAAAGAACCGGAATGCCGGAACGGCATGGATTAATTTGTTTGCCATACCTCCATTAGGATCGGCAAAGCCAATCCAGTCATCCCGACAAACAAATTAAGCCCTGAGTAATCCGGGGCTTTTGTTTTGAAGCAATGAAAACTTGTTTTCAAAAGCGGAAAGGGAATGGTTATATTTCGATTGGTATCTTCTTATAATATTTCCTCCTGTATTCATTGGGAGTAATGCCGGTTATTTTCTTAAAAATGACCCGGAAAGATTTACTATCATTATACCCTACATCATACATCACCT
>CAZYKA010000054.1:0-9227 GCA_964647915.1 uncultured Ferruginibacter sp.
AATAATGTTTCTGTTCGTGATCTTAAGAAAGATCCAGGGTTCTGGATAGTAGTTGGGACACTTTTCAGTACTGGGGTAAGTTTGCCATTGTATGCGTCATTCGAACAATTGTCTATAGTATTGAATGAACATAATCTCAGTTTGTTTTTGGATCTTACTTTTATTTTCTTTTCCATAATGTATTTAGCCTTTATAAAAGCCATCCGATGCACCCAGATAATACAAGCTGGTTAATTATCACCCTGATTATTGCCATCATCATTGTGGGAATTAGCCTGTTGCTCATTGTGTCTTATTCAATAACCCTGTTTAACAACAAGAGCCGCCACGAGCAGGAAATTATTAATATCAAGATGCTGAATTATAATCGGGAGCTACATTCGGAACTTGCGGTGCAGGAGCAAACCTTCGAACAAATTGCCCGGGAGGTACACGATAACTGGGGCCAGCGCCTCACCCTGGTGAAATTTCAATTACAGGTAATGGAATCGCAAAAAGTGGCAGGCTCCCTCACCCTGGTAAACCAATTATTAGATGAATTGCGGAATTTCAGCAGGAACCTGAGCTCGAGCCGGATCCGGAAAATTGGCCTGGTAATGGCTATCGAAGAAGATATTGATTTTCTGAAGGAGGTATCCGGTATCCATTTTTCATTTGATGCCACCCTGCCTTCCGGTCCGGTGGATGAATTCCATAGCATTATCCTTTATCGTATTTTCCAGGAAGCTGAAAGCAATATCCTTAAACACGCAAAGGCAACGAATGTTAATATATCCTTGAAAGAAAAGGAAGATGAAATTTCTTTCGCCATATCAGACGATGGTGTGGGCTTTGATCCGGGAAAAATTACTTCGAAGGGTATTGGCATAACCAATATTCAACGACGGGCGAAACTGATAAATGGGGCCTGCCATGTATTTTCTGCTCCCGGAAAAGGTACCCTGATTGAATTACAAATTAAAAGAAACACAAATGATACAAGTTTGCCTGGTTGACGACCATGTATTATTGCGGGATGCCCTGGCGGAAACAATTGAAAACTTCGACGAATGTAAAGTAACCGGTGTTGCCTCGCACGGGAAGGAATTGCAGCAAATAGTGGAGAGAGGGGTTATTCCAAACCTTGTTTTACTCGACCTGAATATGCCGGAGATGGATGGGTACGATACGGCGGAATGGTTGTTCACCCATCATCCGGAGGTGCGGGTACTCATTCTTACCATGTACGATTCCGAAGTGGCCCTTATCCGGCTCCTGCAATACGGCGTAAGAGGTTTTCTTCGAAAGGATATTCATCCATTTGAACTGCGGGCGGCTATTTCGGCTGTGATGAAAGATGGATATTATTACTCTCATCGCACCACCGGAAAACTGGCAACCCTGTTTCAAAAAAGCTATCAGGAAAACCTGCCGGTTGAAAGGGTAATGCTTTCCGATATGGATATTCAATTTCTACGGCTGGTGAGTACCGATATGACCTATAAAGAAATTGCCGGTAAATTAAATATTTCGGTGCGATCGGTGGATGGATACCGCGACTCCCTCTTCGACCGGTTGGAGGTGAAAAGCAGGGTAGGACTGGCTATTTTTGCTTTAAAAAACGGCTTGATTTCTGTCTGATCACTCAATCAGTTTATTGCGCATGCCATACATAATAAGGCCGCCAATGGTTTTGGCATTTACCTTGGTTTTCATATTCTGCCGGATGGTTTCAATAGTGCGCGGACTGAGGAAAATTACTTTTGATATTTCCTCAGTGGTTTTATCTTCCGCCAGCAACTGAAGGATTTTAATCTCTTTTTCGCTGAACTGAACCGGGGTGTTTGCCCCATAATGGTGCCGCACATTCTTTTTTTGAAGCAGTTTTCCCATCACCGCCTTATTCACCAGTTCGTTAAAGTAAAAATCATCGTTCATGCAGGTGAGGATGGCTTCATAAATCTCTTCGGGATCGGTGGTTTTGGTAAGGTATGCATTGGCGCCCATTTCCATCATTTTGCTGATCATTTGCTGATCGTCGTACATGGTAAGGACGATTATCTTGATATCTTCAAATTCCTTTCGGATGAGTTGTATGGCATTGATACCATCAATTTCGGGCATCCGGATATCCATCAGCAATACTTCGGGTTTTTTAATGGAGATTTTATGCAACATATCTTTTCCATCTTCCGCCTCCCAAAGCATTTTGAGATTTTCCTTACCCGACAGGGCCATCTTGATGCCATCCCGGAAAATCTTGTGGTCATCGGCGATGGCAATTTTAATTTGATTCTCAGTGGACATGTAAGCAATTATTGGATTAGGGCTTCAAGGTACCGATATTTTCAGAGAAATTTCGAATTCACCTGCGGAATTTGAAGTCCTCCAAAGTTACAGTAAGTTGAATATCAGTCAATTCGAAAACTATCGAAACGTAAATTTACGATAACCCCGCATAGTAAACCTACGCAGTATTTGAAAATGTGGATATGTGGATAAACTTTCGGAAATCGAAAATTTCTGGATAAAATTAAAGAAAAATGAATAGTAAAAATACGGGATAACAATCGTAACTTTACCTCATTATTATTTATCGATACCTCTAAAAATTGATCTAACTAACTGTTTTTGATTAACTTACGGCATCGTAAACTTACGAATCTGGTTTTACGGCTTGGTCGTAAAACTACGAATAAGGAAGTTAGCAGCATCAATCAATTGTAAACCACTAAAAATTATTTACTATGTTGGTTTGGATTTTAGGAGCATTATTTGGTTGGTAAAAAAGTCTTTTTTTAATTACATTTGGGTAATAACTCATTGTAATAGTCTTTGATTTTACCAACTATCTTAAGTGAATTTTTACCTTTATTGTTTTATTCGCTTTTTTATAAGAAATTGACGAATAAGGCATTAAAGGTTTTTTTTTATTATACCCTAGGATTAGCCCTATTTAATATTATTTCATCGTTTGTAGCATTTAATTTTCCAACTCTAAAATTCCAAGCTGTTAAGACTTTTTCAATTTTCGAAGTTCTAACTGTTGGTTTATTCTTCCTTGCATATTTTAAGAAAAGGTATTTGCGATTGGGTCTTTATTGTGGCGCAGTTGGATTTTTTATTTTCTTTTTATTTGACTTTTTGCCTGTTGGAAAATCACCCTTTTATTCAATAATATTTGAAATTTTATTTTTTTTAATAGTCATAATACTCTTTCTATTTCGGCGGATGCAAGAGGTGGTTGCAATTCCAATTTCATCTACCATTAGTTTTTGGATAGCGGTTGGTTTGTTTGTTTATTTTTCTGGCATTTTATTTAATGTTTTATTTTCAAAAATGGATTTGGGTGCTGAGGCTAGGAGCCAAAGATTATTGATTTATATGATTGTTACCATTACTAAGAATATTATACTTTGTTTAGCGTTACTAGGTTCAGAAAAAAATGAAATATCTGATGAAAAGATCCACTTTCCTAATGAGGATAGTTTTAAAAAGTTAGATATTCCAAACAACTAATTCATTTATGTTTTTACTTGAGGCAGATACAACCGGGATCTCCAGGTTAATGTTTTTAGGTACCCTGGGTATGCTTACCCTGGCCATAGGGATTATTGTGTTTGTTATCTTCCACCAACGAAAAGTAATCCGCTACCAGCTTCAGATGAAAAAACTGGAAGAGGAAAAGCAGCAAATTCTCCTAAATGCCTCAATCCGTTTCCAGGAAGAAGAACGGCAACGGATAGCCGCCGATCTGCACGACGATGCCGGCCCCCTGTTGGCAACTGCCAGACTCTACCTCAACGAAAACCTGGTAAATCAGGAAAAGGCACAGCAGCTCCAGAGTATTTACAGCGCCAAACAAATTATTGATGATGCCATCCTGCTAATTCGGAATATCAGCCATAGCCTGATGCCTCCAACGCTCAAAAATTTTGGATTGGAAAGCGCCACCACCGATATGTTTCAGAAAATTAGTGGAAGCGGAACCCTGAATGCAAGCGCCCGGTTTCACGATTACCGGGAAAGACTAAAGGTAGATCAGGAACTGCTCATCTTTCGGGTGATCCAGGAATTGATCAATAACATCATGAAACACAGTAATGCAGGGTTCATTCATCTTACCCAAAATGCAGCAAATAATAAAATCTACCTTCGCATTCACCACGATGGAAAAGGAATCGTACAGGCCGAATTCGATAAACTAAACCACAATGCAAACGGGTTGGGATTAAAGAATATTGCCAGCCGGATTAAGGTACTGAAAGGAAGGATATTTTTTGAAATAGACCCCAGCCAAACTTACTATAAAATTACCCTGGAAATACCAAGGGAACCTATAGCATGATTATTGCTTGCGTAATAATGCGTCGTAATTTTTCGTTTAGAAATGCAGATGCTTTTTTTTAAATTTGCTTACCCCACGCTATGGAAGCCAATCAAATAACCGTTGCCATTGCCGATGATCACAAAATCTTTCGAAAAGGTGTAGTGCTATCGATGCGTCCCTATATGAACATCAAGTTTGTAATGGAGGCCGATAATGGCGAAGAACTCATCGAAAAGATTCCTGAATTTATGCCAGAAGTAATCCTTTGCGACCTGCGTATGCCGGTAAAGGATGGAATTGATACCACCAAGATTATTACCAAACAATTCCCCCAAATTCGGGTGATCATCCTTACCATGTACGAAGATGACCGGTTTGTTGGGCACCTGATGGATTGTGGAGCTGCGGGCTACCTTTTAAAAAATACAGAGCCTGCCGAAATTAAGAAAGCCATCATGGATGTGAAAAGGACGGGTTTCTACCTCAACCCTTTTGTGAACAGAGTCCTCATAAAAAAGAATTATTCTAAACAAAAATTCAATCACAACCTTAATTCTGAAATCGTTTTGAGTGAGCGGGAGAAGGAGGTTCTCACACTGGTTTGTATGGAATTTACAGCCACTGAAATTGCCCAGAAAATGGATATCAGCGCCCGCACTGTGGAAGCCATAAAAGACAGACTAATGGAAAGGTTCGGTGTGAAAAATTCGGTTGGGCTTGTATTTTATGCCATGAAAAACCAATTGATCGATTAATTAAAAAAGCCCAAACAGGGTAGAGTCGATGGAGTTGATGATCTTACCCAGGTCCTCCTCATTATCCGCAAACTTATTGCTGTCCGCATCAACAATCAACAGGGGGCCTTCCTTGTAACTGTCTATCCAGTTACTATATAATTCGTTGAGTTTTTTTAAATAATCGAGCCGGATATTTTCCTCATATTCTCTTCCTCTTTTTTGAATTTGCCCTACCAGGGTGGGTACCGAGGCTTTCAAATAGATAAGCAGATCGGGAGGCTTCACCATCGATTTAAGGGTTTCAAAAAAGCGATAATAATTATCGAAATCGCGCTTCCCCATCAGCCCCATATCATGGAGGTTGGGTGCGAATATATTCGCATCTTCATAAATCGTTCGATCCTGGATAACCGTTTCAGTTCCCCGTTCAATTTCCAGCAACTGATTTAGGCGACTATTTAGGAAGAAAATCTGGAGGTTAAAACTCCAGCGGGGCATATCCTCATAAAAATCGTTTAGGTAGGGATTATGGTCCACATCTTCAAATTGTGGAATCCATTTGTAATGTTTGCTTAGCATTTCAGTGAGGGTGGTTTTCCCTGCCCCAATATTTCCTGCTACCGCTATATGTTTAATTTTTCTTGATTTTGCCATTGGCCTTGCTGAATTTGGCTTTCCTGCGAATGTATTGAATAAATACGGAGCAGAACTTTCCTTTTTTAAAGATTTTTAGAAATACGTTAAGCCCATAGCTTCTCTCACCCGGCTCATGGTTTTTATAGCACTATTTCGAGCTTTTTCAGCCCCCGATTTCATCACCTGCTCAAGGTATGGGCCATCTTTTAATATTTCTTCTGCCTTGTTCCGAATGGGCTCTATAAACCGTACCATGTCTTCTCCTAATTGTTTTTTCAGATCGCCATACCGGATCGTACAATTATTAAAGGCTTCTTTTTGTTCCTGAATGAATGATGGTTCGCTCACCAGGTCCATTAATTGAAACAGGTTTTCGATATAATCCGGCATCTGGCTGTTTTTTTCAATCGGGCCGGAATCCGTCTTGGCCTTCATCAGCTTTTTTCGAATGGTGTCATTGTCATCAGAAAGATAAATCGTGGCATTTTGATTTTCACTCTTGCTCATTTTCCCACTGCCATCCAATGCGGGGACTTTTACCAGTTTGCTGTTAAAATTGAAAGCCTCCGGTTCGGGAAAAACCTCAGCATACCGGTGGTTAAACCGCTGTGCATAATTGCGGGCCATTTCGAGGTGTTGCTCCTGGTCTTTTCCTACCGGAACAAATTTTGCCCGATGCAATAAAATATCGGCCGACATGAGTACCGGGTAGGTTAACAGGCCCGCATTAACGTTTTGGGGATTTAACCTTACTTTTTCCTTAAAAGTTACTGTTTTCTCCAATTCCCCTACATAGGCCAGCATATTCAGGTATAGGTATAATTCGGAGGTTTCAAATACCTGGCTCTGGCAATATATGGCAGCCTTTTCCGGATCAAGACCACAGGCAATGTTTTCGGCTAAAACCCGTTGCACATTGGCTTTTAATTCGGACGTATCGGGGTGGGTGGTGAGCGAATGCAAATCGGCAACCATGAAATAACAGGTAAACTCAGATTGCATCTTCACATAATTCTGCATGGCCCCAAAATAGTTTCCCAGATGAAGGAAACCTGTTGGGCGGATTCCACTCATCACAATATTCCCCGGGTTAAACTGGCTGCTATTTTTTTGTGTTTCTTCACCCATTTGTAAAAATTGAGGCTGCGAAGATACAACCATCGGAGGAGGCACTCAATACCCGTTCCTGTAAAACCGCTCCTATCATTTCACGAATCAGTTAATTTTGCAACATGGAAGTAAACGACGAATTAATAAACAGGCTCGCACACCTGGCCCGTCTCGAATTCTCATCGGAAGAAGTACAGGAACTACGGGTTGGATTAAAGGAAATGATCGGTTTTGTGAATAAATTGAACGAATTGGACACCTCCGGGACAGAGCCCCATCTTCATATTTCCAGTAATGTAAATGTCCTTAGGAAGGATGAACCAGGTCCCTGTTTATCTGTTTTGGATAGCATGAAGAATTCCAGGTTTCCGGATGCACCTTACTTTAAAGTACCAAAAGTGATTTCAAAATGAGTGATTTGATGGAAAATATTAACCTGCCCGGTATCATCCACCTCGAAGGTATTTATAAGAGTTATTTTTTGGGGAAACAGGAATTGCCGGTATTGAAAGGTATATCCCTGGATGTTTATAAAAATGATTTTGTGGCATTGATGGGGCCCAGCGGATCAGGTAAATCTACCTTAATGAACATCCTGGGTTGCCTGGATTCGCCAACCCGGGGAAAATATGTTTTAAATGGACAGGATGTTAGCCGGATGCCGGACGATGATTTGGCGGGGGTGAGAAATAAGGAAATAGGCTTTGTTTTTCAGCAATTTAATTTATTACCCCGGCTTAATGCATTGGAGAATGTGGCTCTTCCTTTAATTTATAATGGCACGCCCAAAAGGGAGAGATTGGATAAGGCTGCCTTTGTGTTGGAAAAGGTAAAGTTGCTCGACCGGATGCACCATAAACCAAACGAACTTTCGGGAGGGCAATGCCAACGTGTGGCAATCGCCCGGGCATTGGTTAACAATCCGGCAATCATTCTGGCAGATGAACCCACCGGAAACCTTGATTCTAAAACTTCTTATGAAATCATGGATATCCTTTGCCAAATTCACACAGATGGAAATACGGTTATGCTGGTAACCCATGAAGAGGATATTTCCCTGTTTGCTCATCGGATTATTCGCCTCAAAGACGGAGTGGTAGAAACCGACCGGATAAATGAAGCACCTACCGACGTGCAGTTGCAAAAACTCAACCCATGAGCCTAAAAATTTATACCAAAACCGGTGATAAAGGCAGCACCAGCCTGATTGGAGGAACCAAGGTTCCGAAACATGATGCACGCATTGATGCCTATGGTACTGTAGATGAATTGAATTCTTATGTGGGTTTAATTATTTCTATGATAAAGCAACCGGAATGTAAGGAAGCTTTACAGGAAATCCAGGACCGGTTGTTTACCATTGGCTCTTTATTGGCCTGTGATCCCGACAAGGAAATCCGTATGAAGCTGCCGGGGTTGTTTGAATCGGACATCTTGTTATTGGAAAAATGGATTGATGAAATGGAATTACATCTTCCCCGGATGAAATCATTTATTTTGCCCGGAGGCAGCCCTTCGGTAGCAACCATTCATATTGGACGCTGTGTTTGCCGGCGTGCCGAAAGATGCGTGGTGGCCCTTTCCACCATACACGAACTACCAAACCATGTGTTGGTTTACCTGAACAGACTCAGCGATTATTTATTTATGCTTAGCCGGTACGTTGCAAAAATGGAAGGAGTGGATGAAATTCCATGGAGGGCAAGAACCTGACCAACAGGTTTTTAATCTGAATTTTCTCCTTTACAGCCTCAATTGTGGATTTAAATAGATGAATTGGAGATATTTTGCAGAGAGATCTTTTTTTATCTATTTTTGCAACCCTTTGCCGGGGTAGCTCAGCTGGTTAGAGCATCGGATTCATAACCCGAAGGTCGGCAGTTCAAGTCTGCTCTCCGGTACAATAAAAAGCCAGCAATTGGCCAATACCGAAAACGCCTTTTCCCTCCGGATGAGGCGTTCTTTTTTATTGGATTTATTTTTTTTGATTTGAAATACAGCCTTTTATGAAATGGGCAATTTCTTGTAATATTTAAATAGCTGATAATTAAAATTTGGTATAAAGGTTGCAGGCTATTTTTTTTTGGATTATTTTTAAAATCTGTTTTTGTTTCAATCTAACAATATTTTTTCTCCAATTGCCAATTAATGCCAGAACTGGTTGAAATTTCAAAAAGGATAACTCCGAGGAGTCCTTCCACAACGCCACAACGAATTCCCCGTATTATCTGGCAAACCATGAAATCAAACATGGTTCCACCCATCATGAAAACGTATGCGGATAGCTGGATCAACCTTAATCCGGAATATGAGTATCGTTTTTTTGCAGATGGAGATGTAGTTGCATTTATTCAGGAAGAATTTCCTCACTTTCTGGAAGGTTATAATAATATAAAATACGGAGCCTCCAAAGCTGATTTGTGGCGATATCTTGT
>CAZYKA010000055.1:0-8691 GCA_964647915.1 uncultured Ferruginibacter sp.
TATTGGATAAAGTGGGTTTGAAAACCAAGGGATTCAAAATGCCTTTTGAATTAAGCGGTGGCGAACAACAAAGGGTGGATGTGGCACGTGCCTTGCTAAATTCTCCCAAATTGCTTCTGGCTGATGAACCTACCGGTAACCTCGATCCCGAAACCAGCGATGAGATTATGCAATTGCTTTTTCAGATTTGCAGGGATTATAATACGACTATAGTTATGGCCACCCACGATTACATTGTGATAAATAAATTCCCGGCCCGTACCCTGAAAACAGAGAGAGGGAAAGTTTATGATTATGCTAGTATAACCATTCAATAAGTTTCGACGCGTTTTTTTCATTATTGTAATAGCCTGCCAAAACCGTTTTGCGTTCTTCCCTGTCCGCAGCCGTATAGGGCATCTCAAACAGTTTTTTTAACGCCGATTTAAATTCTTCTGCCGTTTCTGCTACATGGCAAAGCGTTTCTGCACCCGAACCACAGGCTCCATTTTTATTTACTATACAATGCCTTCCATTAAAAAGGGCATTTAATAATTTAAGTTTCACCCCGGTTTGATTAAAAGAGGGTAAAATGTGTACATGAGCTTTGCTGATCAGATCGTCCATTTCCTTTTCGCCAGGCGTACCGGTAATACAGGTATTTGGATGGTTTTTGGCAAGAAGCTGTAATGAGAGGGAGGGCGATTTACCGGCAATCACAAATGGAATATCCAGGTTGTTAAAAACATTATTCAGCAACCATTCGGCCGCTTTCTCATTCTCATTTATGGCCAGATTACCGTGATACAAGCAAAAACAACCCTGGGTACTGCAATCCTTTATTTCATTCCATGGAATAAACACCGGGAGGTGGGAAGCATTAGCCCCGAATTTATCCCGGTAATACGCCGCATCCGTCTTACTAACGGCAATAAATAACGTCTTTTTTGCAATAGCATACTCATACTTTTTCAGGAGGATGCTTTCTGCCATGAAATAGAGTTTTTTAAAAATATTGGATTCATGGGATGCCAGCCTTCGGTAATAGGTATGTTCTACATTGTGCAATCTCACTACGGTTCTTCGATTCTTTAGCTCCCCGGTGTGCAGCAACCAGGTGCAATGGATACCTTCCATCAATACCGGGTAACTGTTGGAAAGTATTCGTTCCCTCAATTGGGAACTTTTTCTTGAATTAACAATATAGGGTAGGGTAAAGCTAAATCCTGCTAACCCTGTTTTCCGGCGGTAATAAAATAATTCGGTGCAATATTTTCCTAATTCCGGCTCCGGCTTCCTGTCTTTAAAAAAGCAATGGAGATGAATTTTTATTCCCTGTTGATGCAACCATTTTATTTTATAAAATAAATCAAACACGCCGCCATAATCGGCAGGCCAGGGAATATCATGGGTTATAATATGAAGGTGCTTATCCAAGTAATTTCTGGTAAAATTGAATCAATTTCATTTTTTCCTGATCCCAATTAAAAACCTTCGCCGCCCTTTTACAATTATTTGCCAGGCGGTTGTACAATTCTAAATCATTAATTAAGGATAGAATGGCTTCCCTTATTTGGAGGGCATTGCATTCCTTAATTAATACGGCTACCTCAAACTGATCATTTATAGCACGGTATTCCGGATAATCCATTGTTACCTGTGGAATCCCGTGCATCACAAGGTCGAAAAACTTATTGGCCAAAGAGTAATATTGATTTTTTCCAATATTCTCAACCAGGTTAACCCCTATATCGGCGTATTCTGTGGCAGGTTCCAAATCTTCCGGAAATACTGCACCTTTAATAACCACTTTTTCGGTAAGATTGTTGTCTGCAACTATTTTTTGGAAAGCCTCCATAAAGTTGCCAGTTCCATACACATACAGCCGGGCGGGAATGTTTTCCATGGCTTTGGCCAATTCGGCAAGCCCCCGGGCCTCATTCACTGCACCCCGGTAAATAATTATTGCCGGCTGGCTAGGGGTACCAAGGGGGTATTTTGTATACAGGGGCAGGTTTCGGATGACTTCGTACTGTAGACCGTATTCCTCCCGGAATAATCCGGCAATCCCGGAACTAACGGTATAGCCTGAACGAAACTTTGGCAGGTATTTCCTTTCAATCCATTTCCAAATCCGGTACACGGCTTTTCGGCTACATACTTCTTTCTGGCCAGTGAAATATTCATGGGCGTCCATGGCTTTTTTCCATCCTTTAAGCGAGGCAGCATGATAAACCGGAATGATGGTATCCAGGTCGATAGCCATTACGGCATCCGCCTTTTTCCCCAACAGGAATAAAAACAGCCGAAGTTGATATTCAACGTAGAATCCCTTTCCTTTGGAAAAAAGGAGATTTAACCGGTGCTGGCGGTAAGGTTTGCAAAGCAAGGGAGCCGAGCCTGGCATCTCCCGGCCTACTAATAATACGTCATGCCCAAATTCCGACAGGGTACCGCAAATTCTGGCCATTCGCTGGTCGTAGTTCAGGTCATTGGTAACACAGAAAATTAGCCTGGCCAAGTTGATTTTTGCGCAAATAACGGATTTTTCAGTCTCCAATGGGGCATATAAGAAAAATGAAACCCCGGCGGGGGTAGCTAATTTATGCCGGATAAAAATTTTAGCTAAAAAATCGGATTTTTGATTTACCTTTGCCGCCGATAAAAAAGAAAAAATTAAAACACAGGTTTTAAAAACGAAGAAATGTCTTATTTAACAAAAGAAAAAAAAGCCGGCATTTTTGCAACGTATGGTGGAAAAGCCACTAATACGGGCTCCATCGAAGGGCAGGTAGCCCTTTTAACCGAAAAAATCAATCATATTTCCAACCACCTGAAAGGAAATAAGAAAGATTTCTCCACCCAGCGCGGACTAATGCAAATGGTAGGTAAGCGCAAACGGCTTCTTACTTATCTGAGTAAACACGACTTGGCCGGGTACCGTTCTCTGATTGAAAAATTAGGCCTCCGCAAATAAGAAATAATGTTCGTATTATAAAGATATTCCCAACAGATAAACAGGTTGGGAATATTTTGTTATACCGGCATATACAATCCACCTATAGCCCTTTGGCTATTTAAACTTTTCAAATGTCAATTAAACAACCATTATCAGTAACTTTCGATATAGGTGGTGGCCGTATGGTTTCCATCGAAACAGGCAAACTGGCCCGGCAGGCCAATGGTTCTGTAACGGTACGCCAGGGAAAATGCATTATACTTGCTACCGTGGTAGCAAACAACGAGCCGAAAGAAGGCCAGTCATTTTTCCCACTGTCCGTGGATTATCAGGAAAAATTTGCCTCAGCCGGGCGCGTTCCCGGTTCTTTCTTCAAAAGGGAAGCCCGGCTTAACGACTATGAGATCCTTACCTCAAGGCTTATCGACCGCGCCTTGCGGCCCTTGTTCCCGGAGGATTATTTCTGTGATGTGCAGGTTCTGGTTAGCCTGATTTCCTCTGATGAAGAAGTGTTACCCGATTCCCTTGCCTGCCTCGCAGCTTCTGCAGCACTTGCCGTATCGGATATCCCCATCCAGGAAATCATTTCAGAAGTACGTATTGCCCGTGTAGCAGGTGAAATGATTGTTAACCCAACCCGCGCCCAATTGGCCGCATCCGACCTCGAATTTATGATTGCTGCCACCGAGAAGAATATCATGATGGTGGAAGGGGAAGCCAAAGAATGCCAGGAGGAAGACCTGGTAAAGGCTTTGGAAGTAGCGCACCAGGCCATCCGTATTCAAATTAAAGCCCAACAGGAATTAAGAGATAAAGCCGGAGTTCTGGGAAAAAGAGATTATACCAAACCGTACCGCAACCCCGAACTCGAACAAAAAATTATTGCCTTTGCAAAAGATAAAATGCACGCGATTTCTGCATCTGCTTCCCAAAAACATGAAAGGTCTGATGCATTTTCTGCCCTTCAGAAAGAACTGACCGAATATTTAGGGACCGAAATCCCAGATGAAGATAAAAAACTCGTTGGCCATTATTTTGGTGAATTGCAATACCATGTGGTGCGTGATATGATCCTTGATGAAGGCCGAAGGTTAGATGGAAGAGGCACAGAAGATATCCGTACTCTTACTATGGAAACGGATTTACTTCCTACTCCACACGGTTCTGCCTTATTCACAAGAGGCGAAACCCAGTCTCTAACTACCGTTACTTTAGGTACTCCGCTGGATGAATTGCTGGTTGAAAGTGCTTTTGAATCGAATTACACCAAGTTTATTCTTCACTACAATTTCCCTCCGTTTTCAACCGGGGAAGTGAAGATGCTTCGGGGCGTTGGTCGCCGGGAAGTAGGGCATGGTAATCTGGCCATGCGTTCCTTAAAACAAATGATGCCGGGTTCCGACTATCCCTATACGGTTCGGGTAGTGAGTGATATCCTCGAAAGTAATGGGTCTTCCTCCATGGCCACCGTGTGTGCCGGTTCCCTTGCCCTGATGGATGCAGGGGTACCCATTAAAAAACACGTGAGCGGGGTAGCTATGGGATTAATTAAAAAGGAGGATAAGTTTGCCATCCTTACCGATATTCTGGGTGATGAAGACCACCTGGGAGATATGGATTTTAAAGTAACAGGAACCCGCGAAGGAATTTGCGGGGTTCAAATGGATATAAAAGTGGATGGGCTTAGCATGGAGATTATGCGAAAAGCCCTCGAACAGGCACGTCGTGGACGGCTCCATATTTTGGATGCCATGTATGCAACCGTAGATCAGGCTCGCGAAGATGTAAAACCACACGCACCGCGCATGGTGAAGATCACCATCGATAAAGAATTTATTGGCGCTGTAATTGGGCCGGGCGGTAAAGTGATCCAGGAAATCCAACGCGAAACCGGAGCCACCATCAATATTGAAGAAATTAATGGGGTAGGCGAAGTAAGTATTTTCTCAAAGGAAAAAGCAGGCCTCGATAAAGCGTTAGCCTGGGTAAACGGGCTGGTAGCCGTTCCCGTTATTGGTGAAGTGTATGAAGGTACAGTGAAGAGTATTAAAGAATTTGGCGCCTTTGTTGAATTTATTCCTAAGAAAGAAGGCTTATTGCACATAAGCGAAATAAGCTGGAAGCGCTTAGAAAGCATGGAAGGCGTTTTGAAAGAAGGAGATTCGGTTAAAGTTAAATTACTCGATATAGATCCCCGTACCGGCAAATTTAAATTGAGCCGAAAAGTATTAATTCCAAAACCTGAACCACAGCCCGGGATGGAACACGAAGGGGGATACCGGGGCGGAAACCATAGCCGTGGCCACAATGGAGGCGGACATGGTGGAAACCGTACCCACAACCGCCCAAGGCCCAGTAATGAGGGAGAGCAAACCGTGAATCAAAATCAACCTTCAGAATAATTTTTATGGCTGCAGAAATTGCAGCCTTTTTTTATGAATAAAATATTTCAGTTTGAATTTGATATTCCTCCGGGAGAAAAAAGGGAAATCGTTATGGCCTTACTGGAAATATTGGATTTTGACGGATTTGAAGAAAAGGAACACGCTTTGCTGGGAGTACGGGAAATAGAAGAAAGTTGTTTAGCGGCTGAAAAGGAAAAAATAGAACAGATTTTTCCCATTAAATCGGTAGTGGTTTTGGAAAATAAGAACTGGAATGCCGTTTGGGAATCCGGTTTTGATCCGGTTCTGGTGAATGATTTACAGGGCCAGCCATTTGTATATATCCGGGCAGGATTTCATCCCCCAAAAAGCAATGTGCCCCATGAGTTGGTCATTACACCTCGTATGAGTTTTGGTACAGGTCATCATGCCACCACTGCACTGATGGTGGCAGCAATGGGATCTCTTGATATAAAAGGGAAATCGGTAATCGATTTTGGAACCGGTACCGGAATTCTGGCAATTCTCGCCCAAAAACTTGGCGCTGCCTCGATCCTTGCTATAGATAATGATGAATGGAGTATGGCGAATGCAAGAGAGAATATAATTGAAAACAAGGGCGGGGATGGAAGTATTGACCTAATTCGAAGGAATCAGTTTCCTTCTGGTAATAAATTTGATATTATTTTGGCTAACATTAACCTGAATGTAATATTGGAAAACCTTCCAACTCTCCTTTCTTCGTGCAAACCGGGGGGGATACTATTGCTTTCGGGATTATTGGTTTCGGATGAGCCAAAGATTTTATCCCGGATTCCGGGTGGGTATTTTGAAAAAACGGAGGTGCAAACCCTGGATGGCTGGATATTAATCAGGCTCAATATGCGCGGATACTCAACGGATTAATAGGCTAATGATTAATGTTGTATATTTGCTGCGTTAAAATCCGTGGTAAATATCATGAAAGAATTTTTACTGATTGTTTTAGCTTATTTATTGGGTTCAATTCCGAGTGCGCTTATTATCAGTAAAACCTATTTTGGAATCGATATCCGCGACTATGGCAGCGGAAATATGGGTGCCACCAACACCTTTCGGGTTCTTGGTTCAAAGTATGGCTCCATAGTAATGGCAATGGATATGCTTAAGGGGATGGCTGCCGTAGGACTTTATCTATTACTTCCCCCCAATCATTCAAACGACTGGTACCTCATTAATGTCATGATAGGTTTGGGTACAGCTGCCGTTTTGGGTCATATATTTCCCATATTTGCCAATTTTAAGGGAGGAAAAGGGGTAGCTACTTTATTTGGAATGGTGCTGGCAATTCAGCCGGTGGTGGCAATTACCTGTGTGGGGGTATTTCTGCTGGTCTTATTTTTAACCCGGTATGTTTCTTTAAGTTCCATCCTGGCGGCGGTCATGTTGCCGGTTTCGGTTTTATGGATTTGGAATGAACACGAAATTTTATACCGTGCTTTTGCTTTACTTGTAGCGGTATTGGTCATTATCATGCACCAGAAAAATATTATTCGCCTTCTGAGAGGCATTGAAAGCCGGGTTCCCATTCTGCGATACCGCGACAGGCGGAAAAGCCGGAGAGAAAACAGGTAAGCATTTTAAGAATGCCTTAATAAACGGGTACATAATTTGCGTATCAGTAGCTGGAAATATTAATCCCTTTACTTCATGAAGAAATTTTATTTTATCCTGGCTACTATCATTTTTCTGGTAGCCTGCACCACGAATAGCATTACGGGAAGGAAACAATGGATCCTGTTTCCTGAATCCACACTTCAGGCAGAAGCGCTCACCCAATATCAAAGTTTTTTAAATCAGAACAAGGTGGTTAGTGCTAATACGAACCGCGATGCAGAGATGGTGAAAAGGGTGGGAAGCCGAATTGCCAATGCAATCACTACTTATTATAAAAGCAAAGGACAGAGTGCAGAACTGGAAGGATATAATTGGGAGTTTAATCTCGTAAACGATCCGCAGGTAAATGCCTGGTGTATGCCGGGTGGAAAAGTAGTAGTTTATACCGGACTGTTAAATTTTACCCAGAATGAAGCGGCCCTAGCCGTGGTGCTGGGGCACGAAATAACGCATGCAGTGGCGCATCACGGAAACGAAAGGATGAGCCAGGTTGCCACCGCTCAGGGGTTGGAAATTGCCGGAAATATCTTTACCCAGAATAATTCAAAGGCCAATGCCATTTTCACGAATGTGTTTGCCCCAACTGCCCAAATCGGGGTATTATTACCCAACTCCAGGAAGCAGGAATATGAGGCCGATCATTATGGGTTAATTTTTGCCGCAATGGCCGGCTACAATCCCCAGGAAGCAATTCCTTTCTGGCAAAGGATGGCAGCGGCAGGGGGGAAATCCGGGATGCCTGAATTTCTGGCTACCCATCCCTCCGATGAAAACCGGATTACAAGATTGAAAGAATATATGCCAGAAGCCCTAAGTTATTACAAACCAGTGAATTCAAAATAGTTGATTAGAATAATGTTTTAAATGGCTCTTTCTCTTCCATAGCCTTAAAGGCAATGAATTTCTTGTTGAGCCGGGCATTTTTTTGTACCTTTGTAATCCAATTGCAATTTATCGATTGAATTGCGTGCTTTTCTACCTGCACCGCTGTTTTTTTAACCTTAACCTTTTGTATTTATGGCATTACAAACAGTATTGGAGAAACTTCAAATAAAAGACGAAAAGAATATCCTGATCCAGGGGCTTCCTTCTTCCATCGAAAAACAGTTTATTAAGCTCAATTTTTCAAAAAGTGTTACTCCCTTACTCAAAAGCCGTAGGATAGACCTGGCCGTGGTTTTCGCAATTTCTAAAAGCCAGCTTAATCAAATTTTGAAGGATGTTTTACCTGCCTTGCATGATGAATGCAAACTTTGGATTGCTTATCCCAAGACTTCTTCAAAAATCGCCAGCGATCTTTGCCGCGATTGCCAATGGAAGGATATGACTTCATTTGGTTTTGATTCGGGCGAGTTGGTAATGCTCGACAGTACCTGGTGCGCATTGAATTTTTGCAGGGCAGAGGCCTTGGATTCTACCTTACCTGTAAAATCAATGCAGGTTTCTATTGCCGATTCATTAAAGAAAGAAGTAAAGCCTTTCGATCATTTGCCCTTGGGGAAAAATATGCCTTCAGTAATAAAAATGATGGATCACAAGGGATCCTTAAAACAAGCAACTGCCAGGCCGTAATTTATTTATATACTACCGTTCCCACTTCTTTTGTTAGCTGCATTTCCAACGTCTTTAAAGTGGCGTGGGTTTGAATCAGCGTAAGCTGATCCATAGGATCGGTACAATTTTCCATGTCCTGCTGATTTAATTCGATCAATC
>CAZYKA010000056.1:0-7782 GCA_964647915.1 uncultured Ferruginibacter sp.
AATTTCCGTTCCTATATTTTTACCCCCGGGGTGGGGGCAGCAACAGGCTAAGAATTTTTATCTCCTATCCCTAAAACCCTTCCCTTAGTTTTCTCCTCTCATCTAATTTATTCCTTTTGTCTGTTGCCCGGAAAAGCATTTCCAAAATAAATTTTAGCTACACCGAATTTACTTTAGGTCAATTTCTTTGTTCGAATTTTTCCTTCCTATAATTTTACCCCCGGGGAGGGGGCAGCAACAGGCTAAGAATTTTTATCTCCTATCCCTAAAACCCTTCCCTTAGTTTTCTCCTCTCATCTAATTTATTCCTTTTGTCTGTTGCCCGGAAAAGCATTTCCAAAATAAATTTTAGCTACACCGAATTTACTTTAGGTCAATTTCTTTGTTCGAATTTTTCCTTCCTATATTTTTACCCCCGGGGAGGGGGCAGCAACGGGCCATCGTTTTTAGTCCTGATTGTTACTGTTTCAATTTATAAACATTGGAAACCATCCGTGTTAAAATTTCTCCTGATTGGTATTCTTAGGATATGGATTTTATACGCTGGCCCCCTAAGTCAACTCATGGGTTGCTAAAAACTGATAATAGGCGGAAAATGAGGTATTAGCCTAAGAATTAATTTCTGTACTCATTAATATTAAATAATAATGTCATGGGATAGGTCTTTCTTTTCCTGTTCATGCCTAATTCTCCTTAAATTTTTAAGGAGCCGCCATTTGAGCAAAAACTGAACCAATTATATAAAATTCTCTAAAAAAACAAAAAAATATGGAAGGGATTTAGTATCTTTGCGCTCCTTTAATTTAGGGTCAGTGGCATTCAGTGATACCGGTTTCTGATTACACAATCCTTACCCTTGCTTAAAGACCTCTCTCATTAAAACGTTTTAACTACTTTATGTCCGCAACAAACAATCATTCTGCACAGAGAATTAACTTCGGAAAAGTTGAATTCCTGGCAGAAACCCCGGATTTGTTAGGAATCCAGATCCAGTCGTTTAAAGACTTCTTCCAGTTAGAAACAACACCCGACAAACGTAATGTGGAAGGGCTTTTCCGTGTGTTTAAGGAAAACTTCCCCATTACCGATACCCGGAATATTTTCGTGCTGGAGTTTCTAGATTATTTCGTAGATCCGCCCCGGTATTCAATCGATGAATGTATTGAACGGGGGCTAACTTATGCCGTTCCTCTTAAGGCTAAACTTCGCCTGAGTTGTAACGATGAAGAACACGTAGATTTTCAAACCATCGTTCAGGATGTGTTTTTGGGAAATATCCCTTACATGACCCCCCGCGGTACTTTTGTTATTAATGGTGCTGAACGTGTGGTGGTTAGTCAATTGCACCGTTCTCCCGGCGTGTTCTTCGGCCAGTCGATGCACCCCAATGGAACTAAAATCTATTCTGCCCGTGTGATTCCCTTTAAGGGAGCCTGGATGGAATTTGCCACTGATATCAACAACGTAATGTTTGCATACATCGACCGGAAGAAGAAATTCCCGGTTACTACTTTACTGCGTTCTATCGGGTATGAAACAGATAAAGATATTCTCGAACTTTTTGGTATGGCTGATGAAGTGAAAGCCGATAAAAAGAATCTCGAGAAACAAGTAGGCAAACGCCTGGCTGCCCGTGTACTGCGTACCTGGGTGGAAGATTTTGTGGATGAAGATACCGGCGAAGTGGTATCGCTCGAAAGAAACGAAATCATCCTCGAACGCGATTCTGTGCTCGATGAAGAAAACATTGCCATGATCCTGGAAATGGGCGTGAAGAGCGTGTTTGTTCAAAAAGAAGAAGTGAGCGGCGATTATGCCATCATTTATAATACCCTGAATAAAGATACTTCCAATAGCGAGTTGGAGGCAGTACAACATATATATAAACAACTTCGCGGTGCCGATGCCCCTGATGATGAAACCGCACGCGGCATCATTGATAAATTATTCTTTTCGGATAAGCGGTACGACCTGGGTGAAGTGGGACGGTATAAAATAAACCGCCGCCTTGGCCTCAACATGCCAATAGAAAAGAAGGTACTTACGAAAGATGATATCATTGCCATCATTAAAACCCTTGTACAATTAACCAATGGTAAGAGTGAAGTGGATGATATCGATCACCTTTCCAACCGCCGTGTTCGCACTGTGGGAGAACAACTCTATGCACAATTTGGGGTAGGACTGGCCCGTATGGCGCGCACCATCCGCGAAAGAATGAATGTGCGAGATAATGAAGTGTTTACGCCGGTTGACCTTATTAATGCGCGTACCCTTTCCTCTGTGATTAATTCTTTCTTCGGAACCTCACAGTTATCGCAATTCCTCGATCAAACCAACCCCTTGAGTGAGATTACGCATAAACGCCGTATCTCTGCTCTCGGGCCCGGTGGTTTGAGCCGTGAACGGGCCGGGTTTGAAGTGCGCGATGTGCACTATTCGCACTACGGCCGCCTTTGTACCATTGAAACACCCGAAGGCCCAAACATTGGGCTGATTTCTACGCTTTGTGTTCATGCGAAGATTAATGATATGGGCTTTATTGAAACGCCATATCTTAAAGTAACTGATGGCCGTGCCGATCTGAAAAAAATCACTTTCCTCAGCGCCGAAGAAGAAGATACCGCAAAAATTGCCCAGGCAAACAGTGCGATGGATGAGAAAGGAAATTTTGTAAACGAAATGGTGAACAGTCGCCAAACCGGCGATTTCCCCATCCTCGATAAGCATGAAGTGGAATACATGGATGTAGCCCCCAACCAGATTGTTGGGCTAAGCGCATCGCTGATTCCATTCCTCGAACACGATGATGCCAACCGCGCCCTGATGGGATCGAACATGCAGCGCCAGGCAGTACCCCTGATTCGTCCGGAAGTACCGATTGTAGGAACCGGCCTCGAAGGTAAAGCCGCCCGTGATGCTCGTATTCAGATCCATGCTGAAGGAGATGGTGTAGTAGAATTTGTAGATGCGAACGAAATCCATGTACGGTATAAGCGAAGCGAAAATCAACGCCTTGTTAGTTTTGAAGACGACCTGAAAGTGTATAAGCTCACCAAGTTTGTACGCACCAACCAGGAAACCTGTATTAACCTGCGCCCGGCCGTGGCGAAAGGGCAGAAAATCCTGGAAGGGGATTTCCTTACCGAAGGATATGCCACCAAAAATGGCGAGCTCGCACTGGGCCGTAACCTGAAAGTGGCATTCATGCCCTGGAAGGGGTACAACTTTGAAGATGCGATCGTGATATCTGAAAAAGTGGTGAAGGAAGATTTGTTTACGTCTATCCATATCAGTGAGTTTGAAACGGAAGTGAGGGATACCAAACTGGGTGAAGAAGAACTTACCCCGGATATTCCGAACGTAAGTGAGGAAGCCACAAAAGATCTCGACCAGAACGGGATCATCCGCATCGGTGCCTCCATTAAAGAAGGTGATATCATTATTGGGAAAATCACACCGAAAGGAGAGAGCGACCCGACTCCGGAAGAAAAACTGCTCCGCGCCATCTTTGGCGATAAGGCGGGAGATGCGAAAGATGCTTCATTGAAAGCTCCAAGCGGCACCGAAGGGGTTGTAATAAATAAGAAACTTTTCCAACGGGCCAAGAAAGATAAGAATGCCAAAGTACGGGAGAAGGCACAGCTCGAAAAGATTGAAAAGACCCACGAAAAGAATGAAGAGGAATTGCTTCAATTATTGCAGGATAAGTTGCTGCAATTGCTGAAAGAAAAATCCAGCCAGGGTGTTACCAATAACTTTGGAGAGGTGCTTATTGGAAAAGGCGCGAAGTTTAATGCGAAAAACCTTGCCAATATCGACTACCAGAATGTAAACCCACTGGGATGGAGCGGCGATGCTAAAACCGATGATCTCATCAACACCCTGCTTCACAACTACAACATAAAGTACAACGAAGAACTGGGAAGGTATAAACGTGAAAAATTCAATATTTCGATAGGGGATGAATTGCCCGCCGGGGTATTGAAACTGGCCAAGGTTTATATGGCCGTGAAACGTAAACTTAAGGTGGGCGATAAGATGGCGGGGCGCCACGGAAATAAAGGAATTGTTGCTAAAATTGTACGTGCAGAAGACATGCCCTTCCTGGAAGATGGAACTCCGGTTGATATCGTACTGAATCCTCTGGGGGTACCCAGCCGTATGAATATCGGACAGATTTACGAAACGGTATTAGGATGGGCCGGCGAAAAACTGGGTGTGCGATTTGCAACTCCCATTTTTGACGGTGCCTCTCCCGAAGAAATTGACGGTAAACTCAATGAAGCCAAGCTTCCAAAGTTTGGGCATACATACCTGTACGACGGAGAAACCGGCGAACGCTTCGATCAGAAAGCCACAGTGGGTATTATCTATATGATTAAACTTCACCACATGGTAGATGATAAGATGCACGCTCGTTCCATCGGGCCATACAGCCTTATCACCCAACAGCCGTTGGGAGGTAAAGCCCAGTTTGGTGGCCAGCGTTTTGGGGAAATGGAAGTTTGGGCGCTCGAAGCATACGGCGCTTCCAACATCTTGCAGGAACTGCTCACCCTTAAATCGGATGATATCATTGGTAGGGCTAAAACCTATGAAGCCATTGTTAAAGGTGATAACATCCCCAGAGCGGGCATACCCGAATCGTTTAACGTACTGGTGCACGAATTGAGGGGTCTGGGATTGAACCTCACATTCGATTAGTAGTTAACGTTAGTACAGTGAGGATATTCTGTACAAGAGTGCGACGCCAATGAAGCCGGGCTTTGAACCCCGGCTGATTTAAAAACAAAAAAATTAAACCATATTATACTATGGCAATTAAAAAGGAAAACCGTCCAAAATCAACATTCTCGCAAATTACCATTGGCCTGGCTTCGCCGGATACCATCCTGGAGCGCAGCTATGGCGAGGTGTTGAAACCGGAAACGATAAATTACCGTACCTATAAGCCCGAACGTGATGGCTTATTCTGCGAAAGGATTTTTGGTCCTGTAAAAGATTATGAATGCGCTTGCGGAAAGTATAAGCGTATCCGTTATAAGGGAATTGTGTGCGACCGTTGCGGGGTGGAAGTAACAGAGAAAAAAGTACGCCGCGAAAGAATGGGCCACATTAAGCTGGTGGTTCCGGTAGTACACATCTGGTACTTTAAATCGCTACCTAATAAAATTGGTTACCTTCTCGGCATGAGTTCCAAGAAACTGGAAACCATTATTTATTACGAACGATTTGTGGTAATTCAATCTGGGGTTCGGGCCGATAAGGGACAGAATTATGCCGACCTCCTCACCGAGGAAGAATACCTCGATATTTTGGATGCACTTCCCAAAGACAACCAGTTGTTGCCGGATGAAGATCCAGAAAAATTCATCGCCAAGATGGGAGCAGAAGCCGTACATGCTATGTTGGAAAGGCTTGACCTCGACCAACTCAGTTTTGACCTTAGAAATTCTGCAGCAAACGAAACTTCGCAGCAAAGAAAAGCAGATGCCCTTAAGCGATTAAGCGTAGTAGAAAGTTTCCGTGAAGCCAATACCCGAATTCACAACCGGCCCGAATGGATGGTGATGCAATACATCCCGGTAATTCCTCCTGAGTTGCGACCGCTTGTTCCATTGGACGGAGGTCGGTTTGCGTCATCTGATCTGAATGACCTTTACCGCCGGGTTATTATCCGTAACAACCGGTTGAAGAGGTTGTTGGAAATTAAAGCCCCTGAAGTGATTCTGCGGAATGAAAAACGCATGCTGCAGGAAGCTATTGATTCACTTTTTGATAATAGCCGTAAATCCAACGCCGTAAAAGCAGAAGGTGGCCGTGCCCTTAAATCGTTAAGTGATGTACTGAAAGGTAAACAAGGACGTTTCCGGCAGAACCTGTTGGGTAAACGCGTTGACTATTCGGGACGTTCGGTAATTGTGGTAGGCCCCGAATTAAAAATGCATGAATGCGGGTTGCCAAAGGATATGGCCGCCGAACTGTTTAAACCATTTATCATCCGAAAGCTGATTGAAAGGGGAATTGTAAAAACCGTGAAGAGTGCCCGCAAGCTGGTTGATAAAAAAGAAGCCATTATCTGGGATATCCTCGAAAATATTCTGAAAGGCCACCCGGTTATGCTGAACCGTGCCCCAACGCTGCACAGACTGTCCATCCAGGCGTTTCAGCCCAAACTGATTGAAGGGAAGGCGATCCAGTTACATCCATTGGTTACAACGGCTTTCAACGCCGATTTTGATGGTGACCAGATGGCGGTGCATGTGCCCTTGAGCAATGCGGCCGTTTTGGAGGCCCAGTTATTAATGCTTTCGTCGCATAATATCCTCAACCCGCAAAATGGTACGCCTATTACTCTTCCTTCGCAGGACATGGTACTCGGGTTGTACTATATCACCAAGGGCAGGAAAACCGAGGGCGACCTGGTTATTAAGGGGGAAGGAAAGGCGTTCTATTCGGCAGAGGAAGTGATTATCGCTTTCAATGAAAAGCGGGCGGATCTACATGCCAATATTAAAGTAAAGGTGAATGTCCGTAAAAAAGACGGAAGCCTCGAACATAAGCTAATTGATACTACCGTAGGCCGGGTAATATTTAACCAGTTTGTTCCTAAAGAAGTGGGCTTTATTAATGCCCTCATCACCAAAAAGACCCTCCGTGAAATCATTGGCGATATCATTAAATGGACCAGTGTTCCAATCACTGCTAAGTTCCTTGATGATATTAAAACCCTGGGATATCACATGGCATTCAAGGGCGGGCTGTCGTTCAATATTAATGACCTTATCATCCCGGAAGTAAAGGCTGAACTGGTGGAAATTGCCCAGCAGGAAGTATCGGAAGTTTGGGACAGCTACAACATGGGGCTGATCACCAATAACGAGCGGTACAATCAGATTATTGACATCTGGAGCCGGGTAGATACCAAAGTAACGGAAACGCTTATTCGCGAATTGGCTTCCGATAAGCAAGGATTCAATTCGGTTTATATGATGCTGGATTCCGGAGCCCGTGGTAGCAAGGCGCAAATCAAGCAGTTGGCCGGACTAAGGGGCCTGATGGCGAAACCGCGTAAATCCGGTTCCTCCGGCAGTGAAATTATCGAGAACCCCATCCTCGCCAACTTTAAAGACGGGCTGAGTGTATTGGAATACTTTATCTCTACCCACGGTGCCCGTAAAGGGTTGGCAGATACCGCCCTGAAGACGGCAGATGCCGGTTATCTTACCCGCCGTTTGGTGGATGTTGCCCAGGATGTGGTTATCAATGAAGAAGATTGTGGAACCCTGCGTGGTATCTCTATTTCTGCTTTGAAGGATAATGAAGATATTATTGAACCTCTTGCCGATCGCATCGAAGGCCGTACCTCCCTGCACGATGTGTTTGATCCGGTAACCGATGAATTGTTACTGAGGGCAGGAGAAGAAATTACAACCGATGATGCAAAGAGAGTGGAAAATGCTGGTATAGAAGTAGTGGACATCCGGTCGGTTCTTACCTGCGAAAGCAGCCGGGGTGTGTGTGTGAAATGTTATGGTAAAAACCTGGCCAGCGGCATGTTGGCACAACGGGGTGATGCGGTAGGTATCATTGCCGCCCAATCTATTGGTGAACCTGGTACACAGCTTACGCTTCGTACCTTCCACGTGGGTGGTGTGGCAGGTTCTGCCTCGGTAGAATCTACACTTAGCTCCAAGTTTGAAGGAACCATACAGTTTGATGGCCTTCGTACCGTTGCCTCTGAAGACAACCAGGGTAAGAAAGTTCAAATGGTTATTG
>CAZYKA010000057.1:0-6817 GCA_964647915.1 uncultured Ferruginibacter sp.
GAATAATGCAATTCGCCTACTTTTCTTACCAGTTGAGCGAAGCTGGTTTGTTGTTCAATGCCACTCACGTCGAGGCGTGTGCGCATTACCTGCTTTACCATGGTATCGCCGAATTTACGGATCCCTTTTAAGATTTGTTTTTCTTCTACTGATGCTTCATGATCGGGAAGGAGGTCGATGGCATAATCTATATTATTTTCACCCGTTAGTCCCGAGCTGTCGGTTGTCAGTCGCTTTTCAATCCGGTCGGTAAACCGGACCATTCTTTTACTAAGTGTATAAAAGAGGCTGTTGAAAATTTCCACTACCAGGGAAGCCATGGAGGCAAACCAGATTTTGTGGTGAGTGGCCCAAACTTTGGGAAGCACTTCTGCAAAAAGGATTAGGAGGATAATCAGGCAGACACATTTTACAAGAAACAATGGCCAGAATCCATATTGTTTCCCCATCCACTCATCTACCAGGGTATTTACACAAAGAATGAACCCGATATTCACAAATGTGCTGGTGATTTGCATGGAGGCGAGCAGGGTCTTGGGCCTTTCCATCAGGTTAACTACCCGTCGGAATGCGGGCTGCTGTCGGGTTTTTAATACATTAATGTCTTTGGTGGTAAGTGAAAAAAATGCCACTTCGCTTCCCGACATCAGAAAGGAAACGATAAGCAAAATGACACTGGTAAAAACCAACACGGTAGTAACAGCAGGCGTGATAAGCAGCAGGTGAAAGGGTGCAACCGAATGATAATCCAATGCGAATAATTTTGTTAGAAAATTACTGACTGGTATCAGTATTTGATGGAGGCTTTACATCCGAATCCATATCTCTAAGGTTTCCTTCCGGCCCCATAAAATCTTCCCCTGAATTAGGGATTGTTCCGTCCGACCTTTTATCGAGCATTATCAGGTTATCACCAATAATTTCGGTTGCAAATTTTTTATTTCCTTCTTTATCTTCCCAGCTTCTCGTTTTCAGGCGGCCTTCGATATAAACGAGGCTTCCTTTATGGAGGTATTTTTGTGCCAGTTCGGCAAGTCCACGCCATAACACTACAGTATGCCATTCGGTTTGAGAAATGAGTTTTCCGCTTCTGTCTTTATACGTTTCGGTAGTGGCAAGAGAAAATTTAGCTACGGCAATATTCCCTTCCAGAAATTGCATATCCGGGTCTTTTCCCAGATTACCAATCAATATTACCCGATTAACACCCCTCATTCAATTTGTTTTATTTCCTTCCTTTGGCAGTTGTTTTTCTTCAACCTTAAAGATAATCAATTTTACCGCATAGCCTAAATATCATGGCAGGGAATAAAACGGATTCTCTGCCAGCCACTTTGTTATAATTCGTGGGAAAGCATATCGTTGCAGCGAATCAATTGGTATTGTAATAAACCCATCCGGTTTAACCTCCATTTTTGGCTTTACCAGGATAAACCGGGCATGAATGCATTGGTGCGAGAGTTGTTGTTTATATTCCCCGGAAGAATAAATTAAATCCGAATAGGATATCCCAGGAGGAATTGATTTGGAACATTTCGAAAAGAGCGATTTTGCAGAAAGCAATTTTTCATTTTCAATCAACACAAATTCATGAAGGTGCTGCCAGATATCGCGCGCCATCCTTTCCCTGATAAAAATTTGATCTTTTTGAATAATAACCAGGAAATGAAAATACCGGTTCCGAATACTGACCTTTCCCATTTTTCGGGGCAATTGGGCCACCTGATCTTCAAAAAGGGCTAAACATTTTCCTGATAGAGGACATTGATTACAAAGCGGACCGACGGGCTTACAAACGGTTGCGCCAAAATCCATGATTGCCTGGTTGTATTTTCCCGGAAATTTTCTATCGAGGGTTTTGTGAGCAAGGTTGTTGATTATTTTTTTCCCAACTGCCAAATCCACATATTCCCTGATACCAAAAAATCGAGAGATAACACGGGTGACATTGCCATCAATTACGGGGTAAGCTAAATTAAAAGCAAAGGAAGCAATGGCAGCGGCGGTATAGGTCCCGATTCCCTTTAATGCTAAAATATCCTCATAACGGGAAGGAAACACTGCCTTCTTATTATTATATAGAAATCGGGCGGTAAAAAGCATATTCCGACACCTGGCATAATAGCCCAATCCTTCCCAGAGTTTAAACACATCGGTGTCATTCGCTATTGCAAGAGCACGGATAGTGGGATATTTTAGGATAAACCGCTGATAATATGCCATACCCTGTTCTACTCTGGTTTGTTGAAGTATAATTTCACTTAACCATATTTTGTAGGGATCCTTCTCTGCCTTCCAGGGCATCATCCGGGTATTGGATTCCTGGTTCCATTTAAGCAACATTTTTGTAAAAAAGGGGGAATTTTCTGCCATTTTTGGGGTTTCATCAGACAATAGGTTAAAACCTATTGATAATCATAAGTTTATTTTGGGATTTCGAAAGATTTTACTACCTTACCTTTCAAATTTCGATTATATGAGAAAAGCAGACCTCATTAACAAAATCTCTGACAAAACAGGCATTCCAAAAGTGGATGTGCTTGTAACGTTAGAAACGATGTTTAGGGAGATCAAAGCCTCCCTTGCAGGTGGTGAAAACCTGTATATCAGGGGCTTTGGAAGTTTTATCATAAAAAAGCGTGCAGCAAAAATCGGAAGAAATATCAAAAAAAATGTTGCTGTAAATATCCCCGAGCATTTTATCCCCGCATTTAAACCTGCCAAAGAATTTGTTCAGGTAATAAAAAGTGCCGACATAAAACAAGAGCCTAAAATTGCAGACGACAATGAAGAAGAGTGAGTAAATTTGCATCCCAAAAAGGGATAAAAATTTTGAAAAAACAACTCCTCATCGCCATTTCCGGTTTAGCCTTAGTTATTCTTCTTTTTTTATTTGGGAAAACCAGTGAGCCTCCTAAACCTGTGGCCCAGGCTGCGGATACACATAATCATTCCTTTGATATTGAAGATTTTATTAAAGAAAAGAAGGCTGGTCTTTCGGCTACTGCCCGGGCTAAGATGGATTCTTTGGAAAAGCTTGGCAGCGGTACTGAAAAATTGCTCTCGCTTGCCAATTTCTGGAAAGACTCCACAAAATTTTACGAACCGGCTCTTTTTTATCAGGCGGAGGCTGCTAAATTGGATAATTCGGAAAAAAACCTCAACTTCGCAGCCCAATTATTTCTGGAGTGGCTTCGGGTAGAAAAAGACGAAGCAAAACTGGAATGGGAAACCGCGCAAGCGATAGATCTTTTTCAACGTGCAATCAAAATCGATCCTCAAAACGATGACCTGCGGATTGGCCTGGGTAGCTGCTATATATATGGTTACAGTCAATCTTCCGATCCGCAACAGACATTAAAAGGAATTCAGGAAATTCTTACGGTGGCCCGAAAGGATTCCAATAATATGAAAGCACAACTTATGCTTGGAGTGGGTGGCATGGTATCGGGGCAATACGATAAAGCCATTGCCCGGTTTAACCGGGTTGTAAAAGAACAACCGACCAACCTCGAAGCAATTGCTTACCTGGCGGACGCTTACGCTGCCGCCGGAAATAGGGCCGAAGCAATTAATTGGTATACGATCAGTAAACGGCTGGCTAATAATCCGCACTATTCAGAAGAAGTGGATAAGCGTATTAAAAGCCTTCAATAGCCTTTGCCATAAACTTATTGTTAAACAAAATTTTACCAGGTTATGCCTTGTGGAAAAAAAAGAAAACGTCATAAAATCGCCACACACAAGCGGAAGAAGCGTTTAAGAAAAAACCGTCATAAGAAGAAATAGTTTCCCTCTCTTCGCGTTGGGGCCAAAAGCCCTATTAATTATTTCTATTCAGTAGTTCATTACGGTAATTGTACTATTTGCAGTTACCCTAATTACTTTATCCGGCAATTCCGTAATAGACGGATGTTAAACTGTTTCTCTTGACAAAGGATCTCATCATTAATGCTATTCCCCAAGGGGTGGAAATCGCGCTTCTGGAGGATAAAAAACTCGTAGAGCTGCATAGCGAAAAAGCGGATGCAAGTTTTGCAGTGGGAGATCTGTACCTGGGAAAAGTTAAAAAGCTTATTCCAGGCCTTAATGCCGCATTTGTGGATGTGGGGTTTGAGAAAGATGCCTTTCTTCATTATACCGACTTAAGCCCTTACGTCCGGTCGATCCTCAAATTTACAAACCAGTCGATAAACGATAACAGCCCCGAGGGTTTGGACTTTTCCAAATTCAAAGTGGAACCTGAAATTGTAAAAACCGGAAAAATTACTGAAGTACTGAATGGAAAGCCTAACATCCTGGTTCAAATTTTAAAGGAGCCTATTGCAGCCAAGGGGCCCAGGCTTAGCTGCGAATTGTCGCTTCCCGGCCGTTTTGTGGTAGTAACTCCATTCAATGATATAATTGCGGTATCCCGTAAAATTCACTCTTCTGATGAAAGAAAGCGGCTGCAAAAATTAATTGAGGCCATCAAACCCAAAAATCTGGGTGTGATTGTACGGACTGCTGCCGAAGGAAAAAGCACGGCTGAATTACACACCGATTTAAACAACCTGGTAAACACCTGGGCTACCATCCAAAAGAATCTAAAAGGCGCTGTTCCCCCAACCCGCATTCTTAGCGAACAGGGAAAAACGACCAGTATCCTGCGCGACCTGTTAAATGAAGACTTCAACCGGATCGTGGTAAACGACCGAAGTATTTTTGCCGATACCAAAAGTTATATCCAGCAAATTGCCCCTGAAAAAGCAGAGATCGTTTCCTATTATAATAACGGTCAGCCTATTTTCGACAATTTTGGCGTTACCAAGCAGGTTAAAGCCTCTTTTGGGAAAACGGTTAATATGCCAAGTGGGGCCTATTTAATTATTGAACCTACCGAGGCCCTGCATGTAATTGATGTAAACAGCGGGTATAAAAGCGTTAGCAATAACCAGGAACAAAACGCCCTTGAAACCAACCTGGAAGCGGCTGAAGAAATTGCCAGACAACTGCGTTTACGCGACCTTGGGGGTATTATTGTGGTCGACTTCATTGATATGAAGCTGGCAGAGAATAAAAAGAAGGTGGCCGACGCCATGGATCAATTCATGCGTCCCGACAGGGCCAAACATGCGGTGCTTTCAATCACCAAGTTTGGTTTGATGCAAATTACCCGGCAGCGAATGAAGCCGGAAACCACCATCAATACCAGTGAAATTTGTCCAAGTTGCCACGGTACCGGTAAGGTTTCCTCTACCCTCATTCTGGAGGACGAAATTTTAAAGAACCTCTCCTACCTCATTATGCAAAAGCATAAAGGCCTCACCATAGAGGTTCATCCCATCCTTTATTCCCACCTCACCTGCGGATTCCCATCCCGCCGGATGAAATGGAGCTGGCAGTTTAAACAAAAAATAAAAGTAAAATCCAATAGCACCTACCACCTCACCGAATTCCGCTTTTTCGATAATAATGAAGAAGAGATTAAACTGTAGTTATCTCATTTCTGATTATTCCTGCTTTTTAATAGCCCATTTTTAAAACAAACCTCCTTTCAAAATAGGCTCTCCACCATTAGGTCTGACAATTATTCGAACAAATCGTTGTTTCTTATCCTACCCTTTTAACAGAAAACAAAATAGGCAGGAATTCCTCCCGGTTTTAACTTCTCAATTTTCAATCCACTAATAAAAATCAATAATAATTGTTTTCAGGTTTTAATACCTTTAAACCAATACAATATTTAACTAGAAATGAATTACAAGCACTTTACTACCGCTGCCTGCTTCCTCCTGATAGCAGGATTTGCAAATGCCCAGGCAAAATTTATTGAAAAAGTTACCAAAAAAGGAAATGAACTTGTCATCCCGTTTGAGGAGTACAAATTGCCGAATGGCCTAACCATTATTGTAACAGAAGACCATAGCGACCCCATTGTACATGTAGATGTTACCTATCATGTAGGTAGCGCCCGGGAGGAAATTGGGAAAAGCGGGTTTGCCCATTTCTTTGAACATATGATGTTTGAAGGCAGTGACCATGTTGCTAAAGGAGAACATTTTAAAATTATTACAGACGCCGGAGGAACATTAAATGGTTCTACCAATCGCGATCGCACCAATTATTATGAAACCGTGCCAAGTAACCAGTTGGAAAAAATAATTTGGCTGGAAGCAGATAGAATGGGGTATTTGCTGGATGCAGTAACCCAGGAAAAATTTGAAAACCAACGTAGCACCGTAAAAAATGAAAGAGGCCAGAATTACGACAACCGGCCATACGGATTGGCAGGCGAAACTATTTCAAAAAATCTTTATCCATTTGGACATCCTTACAGTTGGTTAACCATTGGTTATGTAGAAGACCTCAACCGGGTAACCCTCAGAGATCTTAAAAATTTCTTCCTTCGCTGGTATGGGCCTAACAATGCCACTCTAACTGTTGGAGGCGATGTTAAAACTGCAGATGTAATTAAATATGCCGAGAAATATTTTGGCAATATCCCCGCAGGGCCCAAAGTTGAGAAAACCATTCTTCCTCCTGTTACGCTTAGCAATAACCGTTATGTATCCTATGTTGATAATTATGCAAAATTACCACAGCTTGAAATAGCATTCCCAACTGTTCCCCTGTACCACCCCGATATGGCTCCCCTATCCTGCCTGGCACAGGTATTGGGCCAGGGAAGAAACTCCATTATGTACCAGGAATTGGTGAAAACAAAAAAAGCCATGCAGGCAAATGCGTATAGTAGTAACAGTGAACTTGCAGGAGATTTTAATTTCCTAAGTTCAAGTAATAAGTGCAACAGGTTAAAATCCCCTTCGGGGCGAAG
>CAZYKA010000058.1:0-6608 GCA_964647915.1 uncultured Ferruginibacter sp.
AAAATGGATGTGGGGGCATATAATCCATTATTGGGGCAATGGTATGGCGAAATTTCAGCACATAGCCGAAGCCAGCATAAAAGCCAGGGTTTTGGGGTGCCATCCCAACGGGGATCCATACTCGAATATTTTTCGCAACTCGCTGGGGAAAAAGCAAAGTCCGATATACTCGAGGATATAAATCAAGGATGGGGCAGATATGGCTTAAACCGGTTAGATTCATTAATTGACCAACTGATTCGAAGTTTCAATCCCAATGCACCCTACAATAGTGTACCGGCACTATTACAGATTAGGAAACGGGTATCTGCTGCTGGCCTGGATTCTATCTCCAAAAGTTTCAAATTGGCGCAGGTAGATAAATTACTGATTTCTCTTTCGGAGACTTATGTAGAAGCCACTGCGGCGGAACAAGTGAATGTGGTAGGGGATACGGCTTTGTTTACCTTGTTTGCCATCTCCCCCTTTTCCACCCAAGCCAAGGAAATTGAAGTTTCGATTGGTGATTCCGTTTGGCAGTTCAAACCGATGGTTAACAACGAACCGCTTCAAAAGCAGGTACGCCTTTTTGTCCCTTTACAATGGCTGTCTCAACCTTACTGGCTTAAGGAACCGATGGGAGCGGGGGCCTTTACTATTTCGCGGCAAACTGATATTGGCCTTCCTCAAAAGCCATCTCTTGTTTCTACCTGGAAAGTAATCTGGGATGATGGAACTGTTTCATTAATTCAGAAACCTGTGCAATATAAACATACAGATCCGGTTAAGGGAGAATTGTATGAACCGGTGGTATTTGCCCAACCAGTAGCTGCCCGAATGAATCCACCGGTATTGCTTGCAAACAACCGTAATTTACAAGAGAAAAATGTAGAGGTAGAAATTTCCTCGCTGGCTCATTCGCCTCTTAAAGGGATAACGGTAACGCTTAATGGGAAAGAAGATAAATTGAGTTTCACATCGGGTGCGGAGGGTATCCCTCATGGTGGAAAAAGTACAGTTAATTTAATGATTGACCCTTCCTCCGTTTCATTGGGCGGATCCGCAATACTTCCCTTATTGGATAAAAGTGGAATGGTTATTCAACAATTGCATAAAATAAGCTACGATCATATTCCAGACATATTTTATCACTCCGATTGTACTGTTAAGCTGCTAAATACAGATATTAATATTGTTGGTAAGAAGATTGGCTATATCCCGGGGGCAGGCGATAAGATGGTGGCTGGTTTGGAACAAATGGGCTACCAGGTGGAGGTGCTTTCAGAATCCCTGATACGACAGGGCAGCCTTTCGGGTTATGATGCTATTGTAACCGGAGTGAGAGCTTACAATGTGAATGCCTGGCTGGGAGATGTTTACCCGGTTTTGATGCAGTATGTGAAAAACGGAGGCGTAATGCTGGTTCAGTACAATACCAACAATATCCTGGGGCCCCTAAAGGGAAAAATTGGCCCTTATCCATTTGAGATTTCCAGAGACAGGATTACAGATGAACAGGCTGAAGTGGAATTTATCAATCCGAAGGATTCGCTGCTCCATTTTCCGAATGAAATTACAAAACACGATTTTAAAGATTGGGTGCAGGAACGTAGCATTTACCAGGCTGGAATAACAGACAGTCATTACCGAACCTTGTTTCAAATGAATGATCCCAAACAGGAACCCAACGAGGGCAGCCTGATTGCCACTAATTTTGGAAAAGGCCGGTTTATTTATACCGGACTTGTATTCTTCAGGGAGATACCCGCCGGGGTACCGGGCGCTTACCGGTTATTGGCAAATTTGCTGGCAAACCCTAATTCTAAAATGAAATAATGAATAAACAGGAAAGAAAATATTGGTTCATTTGGTATGCCGGTGTTTTACTTTTCCTGCTGGTTGAAATTTTAGTTTTCGCCTGGCTAACTCAATTGTTTTCATGAGCATTATAGATTGGATTATATTATGTGCCACTCTTTTATTCATTGTTCTGTATGGATTTTATAAAAGCCGTACTACAAAAGACCTCCAGGGATATTTTTTGAATAACCGGAGTATGCCCTGGTACCTTGTACTTTTTGGTATTATGGGCACGCAGGCAAGCGCGGTTACTTATCTTACCGGTCCGGGACAGGCCTATACAGATGGTTTACGGTTTGTGCAATATTATTTTGGACTTCCACTGGCTATGGTGGTGATATCCATTTTTTTTGTTCCCATTTTTAATAAGTTGAAGGTAATTACTGCGTATGAATTTTTGGAAAATCGGTTCGACATAAGAACCCGTTCGCTTACGTCTTTTCTGTTTTTGGTTTCACGGGGGCTAAGTACCGGAATCAGCATCTACGCTCCTTCGTTAGTACTTAGTTCCATTATGGGGTGGAATATATATTTTACTAACCTCATAATGGGAGGGGTATTAATTATTTATACCTTATCGGGAGGGGCCAGGGCCATCGCCCATACCCAAAAGTTACAAATGCTGGTGGTGTTTATTGCGCTTTTTATAACGGGATATCTGGCGGTACATTTGTTACCCGGAGTCAATGGAATCAGGGAGGCCATTTCAGAAGCCGGGAAAAATGGGAGGGTGAATATTATTACCACCGGAATGACCGAAAACGGATTTGACTGGAAGGATAAGTATAATATTTGGAGTGGACTAATTGGAGGATTCTTCCTTGCCCTGAGTTATTTTGGTACCGACCATAGCCAGGTTGGCCGGTATATTGCAGCTTCCTCAATTAAGGAAAGCAGGATTGGACTATTGTTAAACGGGTTTGTAAAAGTTCCGATGCAGTTTTTCATCCTATTTCTGGGCATCCTCATTTTTAGCTTTTACCAGTTCCATAAAGCGCCTGTCTATTTTAATGATGCGAACAAGCAACTCGCGCTTGCCACTCCCTTTGCTCCTGAGTTGAATAAGATAGAGAATAACTACAACCTGGCTTTGCAATCGGGCAACAGGCAGGAGGCCGCCACCTATAAAGCCGCGTACAAGACAACGCTTCAGGAAGCTTTACCAAATATTGACATTAACGACAACAACTATATCTTTTTAAAATTTGTAAAAGAGAACCTTCCGGTTGGCCTTACCGGTTTATTGTTTGCCGTTATATTTATTTCTGCCTGGGGAAGTATTTCTGCAGCTCTCAATTCGCTGGCTGCCTGTACTGTGGTTGATTTTCACCTGAAATATTTTAATAAGGGCGGGAAGCTTAAAAATGAATACGGGGTTTCAAAATGGTATACACTGGGGTGGGGTATTTTCTCCATAACGGTGGCCATGTTTACCCAAAATGTGGGCAACACCCTGATCGAAGCTGTAAATATTTTGGGTTCCATATTTTATGGAGTAATCCTGGGAATCTTTCTGATTGCATTTTGGATAAAAGGAATAGGAGGGAAAGCGGTTTTTAGTTCAGCCATTATTTCTGAGTTGATTGTGATTTTGGTTTACCGTGCCGATGTGGTTTCATTTTTATGGTTAAACGTAATTGGGGCCATTGCTGTTATAATGCTTGGGTTGATAATACAGATGTTTTTACCCGTTGAAAATAAAAAAACCGCACTGTAAAGTGCGGCTGATACCTTAGGTTATGTCTTTACTTGCGGTTTAGCTTCTTTATGAGCTCGTCATTCATTTTTATATAATCATCATTTTTTGCTTCCCGGGCAAGTTCAAGGGAAGTTTTAGCGCTGGCAAGCGCCCCATCCCTGTCGCCCATTTCTTCCTGGAGGCGTGCCTTGTATAACCAGATCCAGAAAGCTTTTGGATTGACTTCTGTAGCTTTGGTTGCATTTTCGAGTGCTTTGGCATTATTATGTTCGAAATCTTTATAAAACTGGGCAGCTTCCCAATAGGGTTTTTTATCGGTAAGCATGGCGGCATCAATTTGAGCTTTCAGCTTGGATTTAATATCCGTTTTTATAGGAATGGAAACTTTTGTGCGATCCCATTCCATTACCAGGTCGCAGGATTCGGCTTTGATGTTTTCAAACTGCATGGTAAAATTCTCAACTTTTTCACTCAGTTTATTACTGGTAACGGAAGTGTGAAGCACGTCTTCCGATTCCTGGTAGCCATCTATACCCCAATTGTTGATGCCCTTATTTAGTATAATTTCCCAGGCATTTTCGGAAGGGATGGTATAAATCACGTAAGTCCCGGAATCAATTTTCTTACCGCCGATTTCCACCGGATCAGTAAAGTGTATCCGGGTGGCGGCATTGGCTCCGGTTCTCCATAATTTTTGAAAGGGTACCAGATCGCCAAATATTTTTCTTCCTTTCATGGATGGCCGGGAATACGTAAGTTCAATTTTTCCCATCCCAAAGTTTTGAATGATGGATTGAACGGGAGAAGGAGCCGGCATCTTAACCTGTGCATCAGCAAAAAGGGTTATGGCAGCTAATAAAAGTGGTAAAAATGCTTTTTTCATAAAAAAAAATTTAGTCGGTAAAGTGTATTTGAACAGTTTGATATAACAAATTTTTTTGCCGGGTTGTTTGCTCCAGGTGTTGAATTTGTTTTTCAGTAAAGATTTCCAATCCCAGGAGGCCAGCAGCATTTCCCTTGTTAATGGCGATTTCGAGGTATCCACCGGAATTAAACAGGGCTAATTTCTCACCTTCTGGTACATCCGCATAAGTTTCACAAATCTTGTCAATAACCTCTTTTCCCTTTAAAATAATATTAAATTTCCGGCCTTTTCTCTTTGCCTCAAATTCTTCCCGGGTAATATTAACCACCACATTTTCAAAATTATCAATAAAAATTACCTGGCCATCCAGATTGTCATCTTTTTCAAATACCTGGAAAGTTCCTTTAGATTTTGGGACTACCAGTTTGCCCAGCGAATCGGTTTTTTTCCCTTTTATTATTTCAATAAAGGAATTGGCAATGAAGTTGGTGATGGATAAAATATTTTTGGGGAGTGAATCAGGAAGGGGGAGGGCTACCGCCTCCGGGTTATTTCCATCCAGGATCATGGGCAGGAGACCGTTATCAGCGCAACCTATTACCTGGCCGTTAAAGTTTGCAAGCAACAGGTGGCCTGGTCTTTCATCAAAAAGGTTAACTAACACGAGGTGGAAAGTGCCTTTCGGAAAGTGGCGGATGGAATTTCGTATTATATAAGCTGCCTGTGGGTAATTAAACCGGGAAATATAGTGGGTAATTTCCACCATCCTGAAATCGGGGTTTGCCTGCAATAAGGTACCCTTAATGGCCCCTGCCAGGAAGTCCTGGTCACCTATATCCGTTGTAATTGTAATTATAGCCATGAATGCTTCGAATCCGCATCGCGAAATTGCAATTATTTTACCAATTTCCCGTTTTTAAAAAAGAATTTTCGTGTTAGCTTATCCGTTAGTGAAGGGAAAAATTTATTCATAAACACCGTTTGTTTCCCTTTATAGGTGAGAATCAAAGTACGCTTTCTTTTTTCAATGGCGGAAAGGATATGGCCCGCACATTCTTCCGGGCTCATCAGTTCCGATTCGTTCAGGGGAGTATCTCCCTGGGCTTCACCTTCCGAATTCAGGGCGGCATTCCGTATATTGCTGCGTGTGAACCCCGGGCTGATCCAGAGCACATTAACCCCATCTTCCGATAATTCAGTTCGAATGGCCTCCATCCAACCGTTAACTGCAAATTTACTTGCCGAATACCCGCTTCTTCCCGGCAAACCCCTGTATCCTGCAATGGAGGAAATAGCTACAATAGAGCCCTTATTTTTAATAATATGATTTAAGGCGAATTTGGTGCAATACACCGTTCCAAAGAAATTAATATCCATCACTTTTCGGATCACCTCAACATCTGTATCCTGCAATAGGGATCTCATAGAAACACCTGCATTGTTTATGAGGATATCTATGGTACCGAATTGCTGAATGGTTGTTTCAATAAAAAGGTTACAGTCTTTTTTATTACTTACATCTGCCACCAGTGTATGAAGCTGTGTTCCGGGAAACTTTACCTGAAGGTCGTATAACTTATCCTGATTACGGGCACAAGTACTTACCCTTGCACCTGCCGGTATCAGCTTTTCAATCAACGCCCTACCTATTCCATCGCTTCCACCGGTAATGGCCACTATTTTATCGTTAAAAAAATTGGACATAATAGAAATTCCCGGCAAAAATAGGGGAGCGGATTAGCCTTCACAAACAATTCATATTGATTGTGATGGAGCACAGAATCTTTCTGAAAAATATTTGCTGTATTGCCAATTTGCCTTATTTTTGCACTCCCTTCAAAAAAGGGTAGGAGATTTGGTAGCTCAGTTGGTAGAGCAATACACTTTTAATGTATGGGTCCTGGGTTCGAGTCCCAGCCAGATCACAGTCAGCCTCCGAATGGAGGCTGTTTTATTTAATTCTCATTTTATCTTCTTCTATCCACGGAAAAAGCTTTTGTTTTCAATAAGTGGACTTATTAGGAATATCGGCTACAGGTTTAGGAAAAATGTTCCATTGCAATCAGATAAATTGAAGTACTTGAGATCACTCCTTTCGTGAATTTGAGTAGACAATTAAGGGGAAAAATTACCAGGAAAATTGGGCTTAATTTTCCCCCCCCGGGGCTACGCCCCGGTTCCCCCTGATATCAAGATAGGAAAATT
>CAZYKA010000059.1:0-6474 GCA_964647915.1 uncultured Ferruginibacter sp.
TACGATTGTAAAGAAGAACTCATTTCTTTTTTGGAAGGAGAAGGATTGCATTGCGAAGATTATGGAACCTTCGGAAAAGATTCAGTGGATTATCCGGACTTCGCTCATCCGGTTGCAAATGCAGTAGAATCGGGCGTTTCAGCTTTTGGTATCCTGCTTTGTGGAAGTGCAAACGGAGTGGCCATTGCTGCCAATAAACACGCCGGTATCCGCGCCGCTATTTGCTGGGGCGAGGAACTTGCCGAACTTGCCCGCAAACACAATAACGCCAATATTATTTGCATACCCGCCCGGTTTATCAGTGCCGGAGATGCTGAAAAAATGTTAGATGTTTTTATGAATACCGCCTTTGAAGGCGGAAGGCATCAAAACAGGATACTTAAAATTCCGGTATAAGAATTCCATCCATTTTACTCATTCTGTTTGCAGTACGTATATTTATCTTTTAATTTTTTTATATGAAATACCTGCTGCTCATTTCAGGGATATTTATTTTTACAAGTGTTGCTGCACAAAAGGACCCCGCACTCCGGTTTTCAAAAGAAATCAACATCCAATCACTTAAAGAAAAATTAACCGTTTTATCCGCAGATGATATGGAAGGCCGCGAAACCGGAACTCACGGGCAAAGAAAGGCGGCTGCATGGATAGAAAATCAATTTAAAGATATCGGGTTGCAACAAGCGCCCGGATTGAAAGGCTTCCAACAGTTGTACCCCCTTTATAAAGACAGCCTGGTACAATCATCGGTTCTTATCAATGGCATGGAAGCGAATCCCAATAAATATTTTTTATTTAATTCGCCTAACGTAGAAACCGGCGAAACAGATGCTTCCGGAATTGTTTTTGCGGGATACGGAATTGAGGACAGCAGCTATAACGATTACACTAACCTGGATGTAAATGGGAAGATTGTGGTTTTCATTTTAGGTGAACCAAAAATAAACGGGCATTACCTGATCAGTGGAAATACGAAGTATAGCAAATGGACCTACCCCGGCTTGCGGTTAAAAATGAGAATTGCTGAAGAAAAAGGCGCTAAAGCAGTTTGGGTAGTTAACCCGGCGATGGATGAAATAGAGGATAATTATTTCATTAAAGCCAAACACTCCACCTTGTATTACCCCAGAAAAAACCAACAAAACGGAATCCCGCAGGGTGTTATCTCAAAGGAGTTTGCAATTCGAATTTTTGGCGACAGTCTCTTTAATAAAATGGCCCCTGGCCCTTTACAAGAAATACCTGGCCATGCCGTGGCAGATGTGAAAGTGCGCATGATATTTGATAAACACCGCGATACCATTTATGCCAGTAATGTAATCGGAACAATTAAAGGGTCGGAGAAACCAGATGAGTACCTGATGATTACCGCCCATTACGACCATCTCGGAATATACAACGGAGAAATTTACAACGGGGCTGATGATGATGGGAGCGGAACCGTAGCAGTAATTGAAATGGCAAAAGCCTTTATGAAAGCAACCCGGGAAGGCCACAGACCCAAAAGAACGGTTGTATTTATGACTGTTAGCGGCGAAGAAAAGGGATTATGGGGCAGTGAATATTACAGCGACCATCCGGTTTTCCCTTTAGAAAAAACAACGGCCGATTTAAATATTGACATGATTGGGCGCATTGATACGGAAAGGAAAAAACCGGATACCCATAATTATATTTACGTGGTAGGCCACGACAAATTAAGCAGCGACCTTCCCCTAATTAATGAAGGCGCTAATAATAAATATTCAAGATTGGTTTTTGATTATAAGTTTGATGATCCCAATGATGTAAACCGAATTTATTTCCGAAGCGATCATTACAATTTTGCCAGAAAAGGTGTCCCTGTATTGTTTTTTTATGATGGGATGCTGCTTGCCGATTATCATAAACCCACCGATACCGTAGAAAAGATTGAATGGCCCCTGTATCTGAAACGAACCAGGATGATCTTTTTTACCGCATGGGAAATGGCCAACAGAGACCAAATGCTGAAAAGAGACATTCCTCTGCCAGCATCCGCAGGATCAAGGTTTTGATGTGGCTGTCCATATATTATCTGCCGGGTTCGCATCCGGTGTATGGGCAGAAGTTAATTCCATTCTTTTAACCGTTTTGTAACCTGGAATCGTTAGTACTACTTCGCGCGCCCCTTTTTCCCAGACTGCAATAGTCCGGTGTAGGGTTAATTTGTTACCATCCATAAACTCTACCTGTAAATCAATGGGAACCGGTTTGGAACCCTTCGCAATAACAGTAACGATGCTGCGTTTATTCTTAGTCGTTACTTTTCCGATTGCCAGGTCAGGTTCACCATCATCAAAAAACCATTTCTTCCAAAACCAATCCAGGTTTCTGCCAGTACCCGTATTCATGGCATAAAAAAAATCGTAGGGTATAGGGTGCCTGCCATTCCACTGGCTGATATAATGATGCAATCCTTTAAAAAAAAGTGCATCGCCTAACATATCCTTTACATATAGGTATCCCATGGCCGGTTTGGGGTAGCTGTTTATAAAATAGGATTGCCCGGTCTGCTGGGTAGATAAGGTCGTGATGGGCAGGTCGGTTTCGGTGCCTGCTGCAACAGCATATCGGTTTACGCCATATAAATCCACAATGCTGCTGTCAATCATGGGTGAAATCAACCATTCGCCAATGGTAGCCCAGCCTTCATCCATCCAGGCATATTTGGTTTCATTAATACCCATATAAAAAGGGAACATGCTGTGGAATATCTCATGGTCGGTAAGTTCGATGCTTTCTGCGCGATCGGCCACCGGGTTATCATTTGCCATCATGGGGTATTCCATTTGGTCGAGGCCATCAAATACCGTAATGTGCGGAAATGGAAAAGGCCATTTGGGAAAACGATGGCTCATATAATACACCGTTTTCCGGGCATCGGAAATTACCCATTCATAATCTTTGTGTGAAGAATTGAACACAGCATCCACCCGGGAACGGCGGCCGGTTGAAGAATCTACCATTACACTGGAACTCATCCAGGTATAGTGATTGCTGATTGCAAATGCCATATCTGTAACCTGTTTTGCTAAAAACTTCCAGGTAAGGAGGCTGTCTCCTTTAAGGGTAACTCCGTCTTTTCGGATATCATTTGAATCTACCACAGGTATTATCCCGTCTAAGGAAGACGCTTCTTCTATTCGTTTAACAATTTCATCCGTATAAACAGAAGTAAGGTTTGTCTGATCGCCTGTTGCCCAAACGAGATAATCACGTGGTACCGTAACCGAAAGGTTGAAATCGCAAAAATCGTTATAAAACTCCTGGGTTCCTAAGTAGGGATTTTGGTTCCAACCGTCAATATCATCATACACTGCTATCCGGGGGAAAAAATAAGCGATAAAATCTGACCCGGAATCGACCTCACCCGTACGGATATGCGAAGTTTTATTCAAAATATACGAATAATCGATATCAAATGAAACGGTATCTCCCGGCATCACTTTATGCAATACCGACATATTGGTATTGTCAATCTGGTACTTTTTAAAATCTGCGCCATTTACCATTAAGGAAGAAATTCTTACACCGTCGCTTACATCTTCGGGTTTGATAGCCATCATCCGGGTACTCCCGGCCTGATACAGGTTGGGATACAATTTGAACAAAATATGATTGAGTGTATCAGGGCTCCTATTGAAATACTTAATTTGTACCTTTCCATTAAGCATGCGGGTCTCCGGATTAAAACGGACATCAATATTATAATCTGCAGCATTTTGCCAATAATTCTTCCCCGGTTTTCCATCCATGCTTCGGGTTCCCTTTTCAACCGCTTTCAAAATATTCTTTGCCACTGTAAGTTGCCCAATTGTTATTCCTGATATCAATAGAAGGAAGATGGAAAGCAAATAACGCATAGCTGATTTTTTACAAAAATAAACAAGGAAAACCCGGATCTAACAATTACAAAAACAAAAAGCGGGGCAATCCCCGCTTGCAAAAATTTCAAGCAATCTGACTACCAACCCAGTATCCATGCAAAAATGAGTGGCGCCACAATAGTGGCATCGCTCTCAACAATATATTTGGGAGTATGGATATCCAACTTTCCCCAGGTAATTTTTTCATTAGGTACCGCACCCGAATAGGATCCATAGGAGGTGGTAGAATCCGAAATCTGGCAGAAATAACTCCAGAAAGGAACATCATGCCATTCCAGATCCTGGTACATCATGGGTACCACACAAATGGGAAAATCGCCGGCAATGCCACCGCCAATTTGGAAAAAACCAACCCCTTTTCCCGCAGAATTGTTCCGGTACCAATCGGCGAGCCAAACCATATACTCTATACCACTTTTCATGGTAGAAGCATTCAGTTCCTTCTTTATTACATAAGAGGCGAAAATATTTCCCATGGTACTGTCTTCCCATCCCGGAACAACAATCGGAATATTTTTCTCTGCAGCAGCCAGCATCCAGCTATTCTTTGGATCAATTTCATAATACTGTTCCAACACCCCACTCAACAGCATTTTATACATATATTCATGCGGGAAATAACGTTCCCCTTTATCATTTGCTTCTTTCCATATTTTATGAATATGTTGCTGTAACCTGCGAAAGGCTTCTTCTTCGGGAATACAGGTATCTGTAACCCGGTTATAATGATTCTCGAGCAGATCCCATTCCTCCTTTGGACTCAGATCCCGATAATGAGGAACCCGTTTATAATGGCTGTGTGCCACCAGGTTCATTATATCTTCTTCAAGATTTGCACCCGTACAACTTATAATGGATACTTTATCCTGACGGATCATTTCAGCAAGGCTCAGGCCCAATTCTGCCGTACTCATTGCCCCTGCAAGGGTAATCATCATTTTGCCCCCTTCATCGAGATGAGTTACATATCCCTTTGCCGCATCCATCAGCGCAGCAGCATTAAAATGCCGATAATGGTGCTCGATATAGGTGGAAACAGGTCCCTTTGCCATGTTGATTGATTTTAGGATGGCAAAAATAAAAATTTTTATTTCGGGAAGCCGTAAAAAAAATCCCGCAGTTAAAAACTACGGGATTTATCAGGCAGGTTGATTCAATTATTGTTTTATTACCCTCAACGCCTCCGTACCCGTGGAAGTAATTATATGCAGGAAGTAAACCCCTCCCGACATATTGGTAAATTCATTTAACCGGAAAGTGTTGCTGCCTTCAGTAAGCACCTCTTTCTTCTGAATCAGTTTGCGGCCACTTACATCGGTGATGAGAATTTTCACATTATCCTGTTTATCAGAATTAATATTTACCCTTAACACATCGGTAAATGGATTAGGCGTAGCTGTTACATAAATTCCTTTATGATTTGTGCGAAGTACAACAATGGAACTATACTTAGCTGAACCATTAATGTCTACCATCTTTAAGCGGTAGTAGAAAATGTGGCTGCTGATTCCGCCAATATTATCCTCTTTCCGGTATTGTTTAACAGTTGAACTGTTTCCAGCCGCGGCAATGACAGCCACCTGGTCGAAATGCAAACCGTCTACGCTGCGTTCCAACTCAAAATGAGCACTGTTCTGTTCAGATGAAGTGGACCAACTCAACACATTCACCTGCCCGGCATTCTTTCCTTCAAAACTGAGCAGGGTAATAGGCAATGGAACGTTTGAAAGGCTGGTATAAGCATAGAAACCACTAAACCCAACCACATCAAAACTTACTTCCCATAAACTGGTAATTGCATTCCATACGATGTTGGCATCCGCCGGATTAATTAAAACCGCATTACCAGAATAGTTGCCCGGAGCATTACCGGTACCATGGTACTGAGTAATCAAAAGATTAGCAATGCCTGCTACATCGGAAGGCCCGGCAGGTAAAGCGGGCTGGATACCCCGAGCCAAATTATACGCATCAAATTCTGCCTGGGTATAATAAAGCTTAACCGTTGCAGTGGAACCGGACGGATCTGTTGCAGGTTCAATATCATAATGACGTTGAACATACGGATTGCCCATAAAGAATTGAACTGTGGCATCGATAGTAACACAAGAGTTTACACTTCCGGATACCGGAGCAAGGCCCGAAGGTATAATGGTTGCGATTGTTTTACAGGATGCATCCGTAAAGGTGGTTCCTGAAACTCCCATTGTTAAAGTTCTGCATTCCTGCCCACCACCCGGGGTGCCGGCAAGTGAACCTGTTAAACTGTTCACCGTTACCGTTAGTGTAGCAGTTTGAGTACCATTACAACCGGAAATTACATAGTTTATATCGGCAGTTCCGGCCGCAATTGCATTCACTTCCCCGGTAGTAGCATTTACTGTGGCAGCAACCGTATTCGAACTGCTCCAGGCGCCGCCTGAAGTTCCATTGCTGGTAAATATCGCCGTGTTTCCTACGCACAAAGTGCTTGTGCCGGTTATATTACCCGCATTAACTGCCGCGCTTACTGTAACACTTATATTAGAGGCTACCGGCGCACCACAGCCCGCAGATACCGTATACG
>CAZYKA010000060.1:0-6191 GCA_964647915.1 uncultured Ferruginibacter sp.
ATGCATTGCAAAAGTCATTAACCACAGATAATGCAGGATGCTCAATGTAAATAGTTCCATTGGTCTTTTTCTGAGCAGAAACCGAAAATGACAAGGCAAAAGCCAGGAAGATAAATAATAATGTCTTTTTCATTTTAATGTTGTTTTTAATGATTAAAATATTTTTAAATTATGAGCTCCGGTGTTTAACAGGCAGCGATACTTTCAAAGAATTATCCATTGGAAAAACTATATAATGTTTCCCGCACCGGCCTAAAATCAATCGACAGGTCGGATTTTGCAAGGTTGTTCCTATATACTGTAATGGGTTTGTTTTTGGGATCTTCTCCATTCAGCATCAATCGCAAATCAGATATCCGCCAGGATTCACTGCTTAGGAGATAGTTCTTTCCATGAATCCCGTTTCGGGTTGCGGCTTTGTACACAGCTTCCGCCACATCCCTTACATCCACAATGGCGAAAAGTGCATCTACATCATACAAGAATCGTATAAAATCATTGGGAGCAATCCCATTTTTAATCAGGTACTGTAATCCGGATGAAGTGGAGTCTTCCCGGGAAGATAAGGACCTGCCCATTACCATCACCGGCGATACGGAAGTGATTTCAAAATGAATGCCGGGATGCTCTTCTATATATTTCTCCACCGTTTGATTGGCAATAAATTTTGCCTGCGCGTAGGGGTGGCTTTCTTTACTGATAAATTTGGGAGATAATTCATCCATAACATCCAGGGGAGTTGTATTATCCGGAGGCAAGGGAAAATTGGTATTAAGAGAGGCAACGGAAGCAATGATTACAACCTTTTCAACAGAAGGAGTATTGCTGATTGCTTCTAAAAAATTTTCAGTCCCCCTAATTGTCGGGTCAAATAATTCGGACTTAGGGTCACTTACCTCTAATTGAAATGGGGTTCCACCATGAATTACCATATCACAATCTTGTACAAACTGTTGCAATTGATTTTTATTCTCAACATTCAGTTCTGTGATATACAGGTTGCCCGAATTTTCCAATTCGGTGAGGTGCTTATATTTATCCTGCCTGGAAATATCGGTGACTGATACTTTGGCCTCGAAGCCATGATTAAGGAAAACCCTGGTAATATGGCTGCCAATGAAGCCGGCGCCGCCAATAATGCCCACCTTTTTCATACTGAAACAATTTAGGATTGGTTATACACTCCGTTCGCCCACTCCACTTTGCAGGTGAAGATTGCAAACAAACGGATTGGAAGTCAATTCGTAACCCGGGTTAAAGGTTCAACTGATTTCTGCCACCTAAATAACATAGAATACCTACCTGAAACAAGCCATATAGGACGAAACCTTCATATTTCTGTACCAGGGTGAGGGTCTATTTACCGAAAAGGAAAGGAGGTTGAAGGAGGTTTAAATAGTATGCAGCCGGTTAAGCAATTCTTCCTTCAGGGGCTTGCTGACAGGAATAGCCGTACGCCCAATTACAATATGGCTGGTGGCAATCTCATCAATACGGGAAAGGTTTACAATAAAAGACCGATGGACCCGGATAAAATGCTTTTGAGGTAGCCGATCATCCATATCCTTTAGGGTCATCACCAGCAGGTATTGTTTATCCTGAGCGTAAATACGGCAATAATTACGTTCTGCTTCAATGTAAAGAATGTCCTTAATGTCAACCTTTACCAGCTTATCATTATTGCGAACAAAGAGGAAATCACTTAACACGTACGCTGGTGGTTCGTTGCTAACGGCAGGTTTATAGTTATGTTTATCTAACTGAAGCTGGGCAATAGTTAGCTCAATAGCCCTTTGTAAGTCCAGGTTCTTAAAAGGTTTTGAAATAAAAGCAAAGGGATGAGTAATTTTTGCCCGGTTAAAATTGGCATCATCTGCATTGGCCGTGAGGTAGATTACCGGAATATCAAATTCGGTCTGCATAATGTGGGCTGTTTCAACCCCGTCCAAATCCCCTCGTAACTGTATATCCAGGATTACAATATCGGGTGGGTTTTGTTTTATATGATGTAATGCCTCCTCACCCCGGGGAATAATACCCGTTACATCGTACCCCAAATTTGTCAATTGTAGAGAGATGTTAGCCGCAATAAGCATTTCATCTTCTACAATTAATATTTTAACTGGGTTCTGCATTATGCAGCAGTTTTTATATGAAATTCAAATTCAACCACCGTGCCATTCTCATTGTGTTCCTTCATTTGCCCATTCATTTGCCTGGTAAGCAGTGCAATGAGTTGTTTTCCAAATCCAGTGCCTTGGGGTGCCGAGCCTTCCTCCTTACCCACTCCCGTATCAGCAACCTTTAAAGTTAGCATTTCCTGAGAAGTCCGGGTCAGGTTAATGAAAATATTTCCTTGCTTCCCTCCGGGGAAGGCATACTTGAGTGAATTGGTAATCAATTCATTTACAATCAATCCAATGGGGATAGCCGAATCCACATCCAATTCCAGCTTCTCCATTTCGCAATCAATCTGGATCCGGCGGGAGGCATTAAAACTGTCGAGGATACCCTCACCCAGATTAATAAAATAATCCTTCATTTCAATGCTGCCCGGATTCGTTCCCTGATACAATTTTTGATGAATAATTCCCATGGATTGCACTCTGCTCTCGCTGGATTGCATGGCTTCCTTGGATGCCGGATCAGTTAACCCGGCCGATTGCAAGGCGAGCAAACTTTTTACCAATTCAAGGTTGTTTTTTACCCGATGATGAATTTCTTTCAACAATAATTCATTTTGTTTATTCCGTATATCCAGTTTTTGATTGAGGAGAGTCAGTTGCCTGTTCTTGCGCTGGCGCTTACGGTACGAATAAATTAACACGAATAAAATAAATGCAAGTAGTCCTGCTAAAATAATATATAAGGTTTCGGTCTTCTTTTGTTGAGCAATGGTTGATTTTTGAAAAGAAATGGTTTTATCTTTCTTTTCGCTTTCAAATTGTGCCAACATTTCAGACATTACTTTATCGCTTTCTTCCTTTGCCGTACTATCCCGCATTTGCCTGGCTTTCTTTTGATACAAAAGAGCATTCTTATAATCTCCCAATTTTTCATATATGGTGCTTAAATGGCCATAATTCTCAGTGAGGTTTGATACATCATGGTTCTTCTCCTGCATGGCCACGGTTTTAAGCTGATATTTTAATGCCTCCGGATAATTACCGAGAAGCATATTTGTTTCACCCAAATTGGCAAAACTTACATACACCTGGTTTTCATAATTTACCTCCTCTCCCATTTTCAGGCATTCAGTGTATTCAGCCAATGCTTCTTTGTATCTCCCCATTCGTTTTAATGCATTTGCCCGGTCATTCTTAATATTCAAAATGGTAAAAATTGAGGCATCATTTTCTTTCAGGATGGTCAATGCAGAATCATACCGCTTATAGGCTTCTGCCGGATTGCCAAGGGCAACATCAGCATCACCAGCAGATTTAAGTGCAATTGCATGCGGCTCGAAAAAATTATGCTTTTTAGAAAATGAAATATTTCGTTGAGCATAATCCAGGGCTTCACCATATCTCTCCTGACGAAAGAGGTCTTCAGATATCCGGTTGTTGGCATCCGCTATTCCTTCGTTGTTACCAATTTGTTCCATTAGTTTAAGCGCTTTCAGGTCAACATCCATCGCCTGCTTAATATTCCCTTTCCTTTTATAAACCCAACCAATCTTGAAGTAAGTGGTTGCTTGTCCTTCTAAATCCTTAACGGCCGCATAACCCGCAAGGGCCTGGTCAAAATAAAAAGAGGCCGAATCGAGGTTGAGCAGGTTTGCGTACATTCTTCCCAGTCTCTCCTGAAATTTGGGTAGCCATGTCTTATTATGCGTATGAAAAGAGAGATTTACTCCCTGGATGGCATAACGTTTTGCCCTTTCAAAATCTGTTTGGAAGGCATCATCTGTAAGCCTGGCAATTATTTGGAGTTTCTTTTCACTATTTTTTTCCTCCCTTAATAAATGATTCAAACTATCCTCCGTATTAGATTGAGCACATACGGAAACAGTGCCAGCCAGAAATGATAATACAGCAAAAACCAAAGGCCTCATACCAGCTTTTTAATGCAGTGAGGAAAGAAGGATTAACATATAAATATAACAATATTTATCAATATCTTTTATTCTTTGGGTCTAAAAGAATTACCGGGAATATCTTTAAAAAAATCACCCCATTGAAAGAATGGGGTGACCTCAAATTCAGCTCTATGGTACTGTTCCCGGATTCAACAGTACGTAAAAAAGCAAACAGGCGTCCTGGTTATTCTTTTACGATTTTCAAATTATACTTCTTTAGGCCTTGAACTACATTTACATTATATAGTCCGGGTAAGAATTTGCGTCCTATCATATATTGCAACTTGCCTATCCCTTCTTTTTGAAAAACAACCCGCCCCAATAAATCAGTTATGGTAATACTTACCTTATCATTCATCCGAAATCCAATCAGGCTCAATTTAAAATCTGAAATAGATGGATTTGGAAAAGCTTCTACATAAATTTTGGCCCCATTCTGCAATGAAGCCGGATGGCTACTTCGGGTATTGTTGTTGCAATTTTCAGGCCCGATAACAATAACTCCTTCCATTGTTTGCCCTATACAGGTTTTATAGTCTTTCACAAATCCTGTATAAGTACCTGGTGGAAGGTTGTAGAAAGAATTCCCCGGTTGGTATGTATTACCATCGAGGCTGTAAGTATAGGGACCGGAACCGCCGGCAATAAATAATTTTAAAGAGCCTGTTCCGGAACAGTTTATTGCATCCGATTTATAAAAGGTAACAATCATATTATTTGTATTAATAGCAGTATTTGCTGTGCCCAGGCAGCCTCTTGAATCCAGAACCTTGATTGCATAATTCCCTGCCCCTAAACCTGAAAAGTAATTGCTACTTTGAGAAGGACCCTCGTTAAGGGAAAATAAATAGGGGCCAACACCTCCGGAAACATTAACCTGGATAGATCCATCATTTACGCAGGCACTTGTGCTTGCATGGTTAAGAGTAACATTCAAACCAGTACCTTGATCTACAGTCACGTTTTGGGTGGCAGTGCAACCTTTTGAATCCTTAATAGTTACCGTATGGGTGCCTGCCGAAAGGCCGGAGAAGTAATTGGTAGCCACATAAGCGCCTGCATCCACTGAGTATGTAAATGGTGGGATACCACCGGATCTGTATATCCTGATGGCGCCGTCATTATTACAACTGGATGCCTTATACACATAGGTAGTAAAACCAAGAACGGGAGCAGTACCCACGGTTACATTTTTGGTGTTGGAACAGCCTCTGAAGTCGGTAACAGTAATGATATGATTCCCAGCACTTACATTTAGAAAGTTGTTGTCATACTGCACTGCTCCGGCATCTAACCGGTAGGTATAGGGGCTTACACCGGCAGCGGCATATACGATGATGGAACCCGAGGCATTGCAACTTGCCGAATTGCTACCTCCGGTAGTAATAACCGGGAGAAATGCCTTGGCCACATGAATATTACTGAGGGTAATAGCCCCGCACCCTCCCTCATCTGTTAAGGTTACATTATAATAACCATATGGAAGCCCCGTAAGATTTGCTACATTTCCAGGATCGGGGAAAGGAGTAGTTGCCGGATTACCAGAACCTATTGTTCCTGTCCATACATAAGAAATATTTCCAATTCCACTACCACCTTGTGGAGATAAGAAAATTGCCCCGTCCGGGGTTCCGCTGCAGGCACTCAAATTCATCACAGAATAATCGGCGGTAAATGCCTGTTTAACCATTGCCAAATTGGTTACAGATAGCGGAACAGCTCCTTCATAATAGCAACCTTCATTAACTGTAGCGGTACAAGTTACCTGCTCGCCTCCGGTTGGGGTAAAATTAAATAAGGATGAATTCACATTTTGATTCACATTATTTACATACCATTGGAACATCGGTGTGGATTCTGCACCATTCACAAAAGCACTAAAGAATTGTTCCTGGCCAGCACAAATGATCGGATTGGGAGTTGAAATTTCTATTGACAAATCATGAAACGGTTTAACCGTTACTTCCGCCTGTTCGGAGTTCACATTTCCACAGGAGGAAGATAAAACACAGTAGTAGTGATGAGTACCTGGAGTGGACACGGGAGGAATAAAACTTGACCCCACCGCCACACTTTCACCCGACTCAACTTCAAACCATTCATAATTATCAAT
>CAZYKA010000061.1:0-5700 GCA_964647915.1 uncultured Ferruginibacter sp.
GGGCCATCCGCTAAATAATAGGAACTCACGGGGTAAGTATAGTTTACCTTTTTACCAATGGCTTTATGAAAAGCAAATTCCTGGCTGGCGGCTACCTGCCCAATTGCGCGGCCATTCATTACCGTTATCGCCCTGATGGTGGTGGTGGAGTCGATGGGTATGGGGCCTGTATATTTAGCGCTTTGAATTCCGGGGAAGGTACCGTTAGTGGTATAGTAAATGTCACTATTGATTATTTCGTTACTTAGGGTAGCCGTTAATTTTCCGTTCTTTGAAACAGGCGTAATTTTTACCGTAAAATTTCCATGGCAGTATTGTGTTCCTCTTTGTTCAAATCGATTAAAATGGTAGGGTAGCCTGCTATTGAAATCTGCCCAATTTCTTTTCTCTTTCGGAGTCCAGACCACCTCTGCCAGGGCGGGCATCCGGGGGAGCAACATATATTCTATTTGCAGTGGAGTGGTAATATACTCGGTCCATAAATTTCCCTGTGCTCCTAAAATAAATCGTTGGCTTGCAGTATCCAAAATGGAGGGGATTGGTTCATATTCATAAACCATTTGTAAGGTATTAAATCCACCAAAAGCCAGTGGTTCTCCTTCGGGGCCTGCCTGATAATGGTCGAAGTAGCAGGGTGTTCCTGGCGTCATTACCACATTATGTTTCAACCTGGCAGCTTGTACTCCGCCTGCCTCGCCCCTCCAGCTCATTACGGCCGCATTAGGGGCAAGGCCTCCCTCTAAGATTTCATCCCATCCTATAATTTTCCGGCCTTTACTATTTACAAACTTTTCGATACGCCCGATAAAATAACTCTGTGACTGTTCTTCATTTTGTAATCCCGCTGCTTTCATTCTTGCCTGGCATTTGGTACACGACTGCCAGGCAGATTTATCCACCTCATCGCCACCAATATGTATGTAGGCAGAGGGAAAGAGTTGAATTACTTCTGAAAGGACATTTTCCAGGAATGTAAAGGAGGAATCATTCCCGGCGCAAAAATTGGATGAGATGTTGGTATAATTTCCACCTGTCATGGGTAATTGTGGTTGCTGGCTGCAACTTAAAAATGGATAGGAGGCAATGGCTGCGGCTGCATGGCCGGGCATTTCAATCTCGGGTACGATAGTTACATTTCTGTCTGCCGCATATTGGATGATGTCCTTTATCTGTTCTTGCGTATAGTATCCACCGTAAGTTGCGGGTTTCCCGGGTATTGCCTGGGGCCTGGTTCCCCATATTTCATTTGTTTCATCCACACGCCAGGCACCGGTTTGGGTAAGCAGGGGATACTTTTTTATTTCAATCCGCCACCCCTGGTCGTCTGTAAGGTGCCAATGGAAAGTGTTCAATTTATAGGAAGCAATCAGGTCAATGTATTCTTTCACAAATTCAGGCCCAAAAAAATGACGACAAACATCAAGATGCATCCCTCGCCAGGCAAAGCGGGGATAATCGGTAACCTCCATACAAGGAATTTTTAAATCCGCATTGGTGCGTATGGCCGGAAGCAATTGCAACAACGATTGCAACCCATATACGATCCCCTTCCTGGTATTGGCTTTAATGGAAATACTTACAGGCGTAACGGTCAAAAAATACCCTTCATCCCCAATTTCTTTAAAGCTGCCAAGATGCAGGTTGATAAGTTTTTTAGATACCTTATTCACCGGAAGGCTAAATCCCGTTACCCTGTTTAATGAATTATTAAAAAAATTGACTGCGGCAGCTAAATCCCTGTTTGTAATTTGAAAATGAACCGACATATTTCGGTCGAAAATGAAATTTCCAGGGTTTTCAATACATTTTACCGGGGCCGGAATAATGTTTATATGCGCCTGCTGGGCTGATAATAGAGAGGGGATTGCCAGTAAGAAAAGAAGGATGAGGTGAAATCTTAATTTACGCATGAGGCACTATTTCAAATATTTAATTCCGGTTCGAGCTCAACCAGTCTTTTTAATAAGATAACCTGGTTGGCAGCCCGCATCAGGTTTTGTCCGGGATAAGAGGATCCGTAATATATATCACTGTTTAAGAAATCGGTAAGGAATCGCAATGCCTGCATATAAATACTGAATTTGCCAGCATAAAAGAAATATTTTTTTTCGGTTTCTGTCAATTCTTCTTTCATTTCACTACGATAGCCATGTACAATGGCCTGGTAAAATTCTTTACGAACCCTTATCTTACTTAAGTCGCTCTCTTCTTCCGTTACCGGGCAAAGATAAGTGCGCATCATATCGCCTATATCACTAATAAAATATCCCGGCATTACCGTATCCAGGTCAATTACGCAAATTCCCTTTTGGTTTGCATCAAAGAGTACATTGCTGATTTTGGTATCGTGGTGGGTTACCCGGGTTTTAAATTCTGGGTTACGAATTATATAATTGTATTCTTCCACTATATTTTGGCTGGCAAAAAGTTCCATAATCCATTCCGATGCTTCTGTCTTTCTTTTGGCATCTGTTTGGTGTATTGAATCCAGAAACTGTTGATACCTTTTTCCGAGGTTGTGAAAATCGGGAATGGTGATTTCCAGTGAACCGGCCTCCATGCCGGAAAGCATACGAGTAAATTTACCAAATTGGGCCGCTGCTTCATAAGCCATTTCAGATGTTTGGGCCACTGTACAGGTATGCGACCCCGTTATAAATGGAAATACCCGGTAGTATCCGGAATCTCCATCAAAAAGTATATCCTCGCCGGATAGGGTGGGAACCGGGGCAGCAAATTTGTACTCCGGATAGAATTTCCTGAGATACCCGGCAATGCGGGTGATATTTCTGGCAATGGCCCCGGGCTCCGGAAATACCCGGTGATTTATTTTCTGCAGAATAAATTCTTCTCTGTTGGAGGTAACTTTCCACGTTTTGTTGATAAGCCCTGTTCCAAAATGGACTATTTCCGGGCTTTCATGCGGAAGCCCGAAAGCTCCCAGTACTTCCATTAGCTTCCCGTTATTATTTTTCATCAATAATCATCATTAAGGGCAAATGCCGGTTTACGGTACATCCAGCTGCCACCTGTGAAATCGGGGAATTCCACCGTTTCACTTCCTTTTTCAATCGACATTTCGCTAAGGGGTGTGATGGCACTCCAGGAGGCTGCATCATATACATCCATTGGGGTTGTGGTATTTCGTTTAATGGATTCTACCATTGCATGTACTACAAAAAAATCCATCCCACCATGGCCCGCCCCTTCGGTTTCTTTGCTCCACCTGGCCCAAAGAGGATGGTCATATTTATCAAACCAGGTTTTCGAATTATCCCACTGGTGAGGTTTCGATTGCCCTTCCACATATACGCTTTTGGCAACATCCATCCATAATCCATTGGTGCCTTGCACCCTGAAACCGAGTGAATAAGGGCGTGGGAGGTCGGTATCGTGTTGTAATAAAATGGTTTCCCCGTTTGCGCATCCAATGGAAGTGGTTACCACATCCCCCAATTTGAAATTTATTTTTGCATTTGGATGATCGGGGCCACATTTTTTTACAATATAATCATGCAACCCTCTTGCTTTTGAGGAAAACGAGGCAAGGTTGATAAACCGGTTTCCCCGATTGATGTTAATGTAATGCGCAATAGGCCCTATTCCGTGCGTAGGGTACAGGTCGCCGTTACGATATACAGAATGATGGGTGCGCCACCTGGCTTCGCTCCATCCCTTATCGCCAAACTCGCAGCCGTGGCCGTATGCCTCTACACCATTGTTGAATTTCACTTCTCTGAGATCGTGTTGGTAACCTCCCTGGAGGTGTACCAGTTCTCCAAAGATGCCCTGGCGAACCATATTTAGCGCGGCCATCACATCGCGGCGGTAACAAACATTTTCTAACATCATAACCTGTCCTTTGTATGTTTCTGCCGCTTTTACAACATCCCAATGATCCTGAAGGGTGATGCCCAGCATAACTTCGGTACCAACATATTTTATACCAGCCTGCAACGATCCGATGATCATTTCCTTATGCCATTCCCAGGGAGTGGCAATAATAACGCCATCGATATCTTTTAACTCCAACATTTTTTTCCAGGCATAAATATCGCCCGTAAAAATTTTCGGCATTTTCTTTCCGCTTTTTGTAATAATGTCTTTCGATAAGGCCAACATCCGGCCGTCAATATCACAAATTGCCACCAGGTCAACGTCGTTTCGTTTCAACAGCAACTCCAGGTGGTTCTGTCCGCGTAAACCCACGCCAATTATTAAAAGATTTACTTTCTCTTTAGCTGCATTTGGGTCGGCAAAAAGGTCATCAGAGGGCAGTAGAGCCAATGAGGCGGCTGCCAGGCCTGCATTTTTAATGAATTGTTTTCTATTCATAATGGAAGATTTTGAATTAATTATTGGCAAAAGGATGCATTGAAAGCAATACGTGAATGTACTTTAGTTTTTCAGGACTTTTTAATACCATTTCCAATTGTAAGCTGGATAAGATTCGATTTTATTCTTTATTATACGGTTTGGGCTATGTACGGTAGTACTTTATTCAACAACAATTCCGGCTGTTCGCTATACCTCTTTTGCATAAAGAATATTTTGGGATTAATAATTCCTATCTGCAAAAGGGTGTCGCTTCCATCCGGCAGCCCGTGGGCGGTGGGTGCGTTCAGAACCAGGTGTGGGAATCCACTCTTTCAGCCCCAAAATAGCCAGATTCATGCAATAGGAAATCCAGGTAAAGATAGTTCGGACCGGAAGGAGTTTCTTTAGGATGAATGTTTGGGTAATACTTTTTGCATCTTATTTTTACCCCGGGTTGGGGCAGCAAAGCGGCCAATCTTTTTCTGCATTTTTATCGCAGAGGTTATTTTTCAAAATATCCAAAGGGCACCTGCTCATTTGTTCGTAAGGATCAGGATAATTTATTCGTGTGTTCGTGGCTTTTTGTATTCTATTCGTGCATTCGTGGCTATTGTAATTTAATGGTGCATTCGTGGCCAAAGGAAATTCATTCGTGCATTCCTGGCAATAATTAATTTTACAGAGTAGTCCACAAAATAAATTTAAAGCCTATCTGAATTTTCTTCAGCTAAAATCCTTTGCTCGAATTTTTTCCTTCTCTATTTTTACCCCCGGGGCGGGGGCAGCAAAGCGCCCGGAAAATATAAAATTTTTTACTAAAGCACCTTTCTACAATGGGTAGTTTATTTTCCGAAAATTCGAGGATTAAATGGATTGAAATATAAGGCAGGGGAATTTGAATCCACCGTTCTTCAGATCAACGGTTATAGATTTGCTGGTAAAAAATAATCCTGGGATTTTTAGGAAGAATATGGTTTCTGCTTCTTTTTGTTTCATCCATAAAATATATGGAATGGAAAATCTACCTCTCCATATGGAGGAAAATGGCATTGTGCCCGGAACTGGATTATTTCATGATCCCGATATTTCTGCGAGGGGCTTTCCCAATGCCTTTCCTGTTTACAACGGGGGGCCCTTTTTATGCTGCTCCCTTAGGCAAACTGGTTTGCCACGGTCGCAAAATAAAAATGCCCTTCAACTTCGTTGAAAGGCATTGTGCCCGGAACTGGATTATTTCATGATCCCGATATTTCTGCGAGGGGCTTTCCCAATGCCTTTCCTGTTTACAACGGGAGGCCCTTTTTATGCTGCTCCCTTAGGCAAACTGGTTTGCCACGGTCACAAAATAAAAATGCCCTTCAACTTCGTTGAAAGGCATTGTGC
>CAZYKA010000062.1:0-5454 GCA_964647915.1 uncultured Ferruginibacter sp.
TTAGCGGCTTTTTTTGGAGCAGCTTTTTTAGCAGCTTTTTTCTTCATTGCCATGTTTTAAAATTTAATTGGTTAGTAAATAATACCTTAAAAATAGTCAGTATTTCGATACTACCAAAAAAATATTAAACATTTATGCAATTGCTTCTACTGCCGAAACCGATACGAGGGTACGGTTATGTTTTGCTTTTTTGAATTCCACCACGCCATCAGTGAGTGCAAAAATGGTAAAGTCTTTACCTACTCCTACATTTTTACCAGGATGATAAACAGTACCCCGTTGGCGAAGAATTATATTACCGGCAACAACAGCCTGGCCTCCAAAAATCTTTACACCTAATCTTTTGCTTTGCGAGTCGCGGCCATTTTTTACCGAACCTTCACCTTTTTTATGTGCCATTGGAAAATAATTTGAATTGTTCTGTTGAAATTAATTTTTTATTACCGGGACATTAGGCAATCGATGTTACTTTGATCTCGGTATATTGGGTACGGTGTCCATGTTTCTTACGGAACCCTTTCCTTCTTTTCATTTTAAATGCGATAACCTTATCACCCTTTATCAGGTCGTTTACAATTTCTGCTTTTACTACCGCCTTTACGCCGGTACCACTGGCGAAATTATTTCCATCATGCGTCATCAACACATCGGAAAATTCAACTGAATCTCCGGTCTTTCCGGAAATATGAGGAACATAAAGACTATCGCCGGCTTTAACGGTAAATTGCTGGCCCGCTATTTTTACTACTGCTAACATAACATTCCTGAATTTAGGACGGCAAAGGTAGGGTTTTTTACCTTTTTATTGCTCTTTTTTGGTAATCTTTTTAGGATTGATACCCAAATTCGGTTTTCCTGTTATTTCCAAAAGGCTAACTTGCTGATATTCTTTAAATTCGCTCCTCCCATGCGCTTTGCGGCAAAGATCATACAATATATATATAGTATATATGCGTTTGTCGTTTTTCTGGTGCTGATGTTTGCCCTTTTCCCTTTTGTTTTGGTAGCCTTATTATTGGGAAAGAATCGAGGGGGGAATATGGTTTATTCCATTTGCCGGTTTTGGGCCGATACGGCTCTGTTTCTTTGGGGAATAAAACCCGTTTGCCTTTACGAATCTCCTCTGAAAAACAGAGCCTCCATTTATGTATTTAACCATATTTCCTATATGGATATTCCTGCGCTCCTGGTAAGCCTTCGCCACCGGAATTTCAGGATTTTGGCAAAGGCAGATATGGCAAAGATCCCGGTTTTTGGAACTTTCTATAAGGCTGCCACGGTTATGGTTGATCGATCCAACCCCGAGAAAAGAGCAGAGAGTGTAAAAACCCTGGTATCATTGCTTAAAAATAATATTTCTGTTGTAATTGCGCCGGAGGGTACATTTAATACCACCGGGAAGCCCCTGAAAGAATTTTACAATGGTGCGTTTCGGATTGCTATCGAAACCAAAACTCCCATTCGCCCCATGTTATTCTTAGATACGTATAGCCGGTTAAATTATCATAGCCTATTCTCCCATCGCCCCGGAAAATGCCGAACCGTTTTCCTTCCCGAAATCCCGGTGGATGATTATTATCCGGGAGAGGAGGAGAAATTGAAGGCAGCAGTATTTAAAATAATGGAAACAGCATTGATCCGGTATAAGGCAAATTGGATTACGCAGCATGACTGATTTATTTGTACATAAAAAAAAGACGTTTTCTCATTGGGTGGAGGTCATCCTGCCACTGGCGTTACCTAAAGTTTATACCTATGCTTTGCCGAATGACCTGTTCTCTTTGGCGTTGCCGGGTAAACGAGCTGAAGTTGTTTTTGGAAGGAATAAAAAGTATGCGGGGATTATTAATCGGGTAATAGATGAGGAGCCAAAATTTGAAACAAGGGAAATAATTTCCATTCTGGATGATCTTCCGCTTTTAAACCCCGAACAATTGCAGTTTTGGGATTGGATTGCGAAATATTACATGTGTTCAGAAGGGGAGGTGATGATTGCCGCACTCCCAGCCCATTTTAAACTCAGCAGCGAAACCATCCTGGTTTACAATGAGGAAGCTGGCGATGATTTCAGTTTTTTAAATGATGATGAATTTATAATTGCAGAAGGGCTGCTGATAAAAAATCAGTTATCTGTTTCGGATGTGCAGGAACTGCTGGGAAACCGAAATGTGTACCAGGTAGTGAAATCTCTGCTCGAAAAAAAAATATGCTTTGCCTGGGAAAAAATTGAGGAAAAGTACAAGCCCAGGAAAGAAAAATTTATTACCCTCAATCCGCTGTATTCTGAAGAACCGGCCATGGAGGCCCTTTTGAATAATTGGAAAGGCGCACCCCGGCAGTTAGATTTGCTGCTTGCCTATTTGCATATCCTGCATACCGAAACGGAGGTATCCCAAACTGCCTTGCTGAAAAAAGCAGGCGCCACCGCAGCCCAGCTTAAAGGACTGGTTGAAAAAGGGATACTTTTCATTGATACCCGGATCATTAACCGTTTGCCCAACGAGTTACCACGGGTTAATATTGATTTTTCGTTAAGTGCTGTTCAGGAAAAGGCATTCCGTGAGATAAAGGATTGTTTCAATTCTCATTCAGTGTGCCTTTTGCATGCTGTAACAGGAAGTGGTAAAACCCATATTTACATCCGGTTGATTGAAGAATACCTTGCAAATGGAAAACAAGTGCTTTATCTCCTCCCCGAAATTGCCCTTACCACCCAAATCGTTCGCCGGCTTCAAAAGCATTTTGGAGGCTATCTTTCAGTTTACCACTCTAAATTCAATGATCAGGAAAAAGTGGAAATATGGAACCGGGTACGATCCGGTGAGGCAAAAATTGTTTTAGGGGCAAGAAGTGCCATTTTTCTTCCATTTACTAACCTGGGGTTTATTGTGGTGGATGAAGAGCATGATTCTTCTTACAAGCAAAACGACCGATCGCCCAGATATAATGCACGCGATGCAGCTATTTTTTATTCCTCCCTGTTTAATGCTAAACTTTTGTTGGGAAGTGCAACGCCTTCCCTCGAAAGTTTCTATAATGCCCAAAACAATAAATTCGGCCTGGTGGAATTAACCGAAAGGTTTGGCCAGGTTGCATTGCCTGCCATTGAAATTATTAATGCCCGCCAGGTTGCCGTGAAAGGCAAACTCATGATATCGCCCCAGCTTCATCAGGCAATTGATGAAACGGTAAGGGCAGATAAACAGGTAATACTTTTTCAAAACAGGAGAGGATATAACCCGTATTTAATTTGCGCATCATGTGGTTATATACCCAAGTGCATTCATTGCGATGTATCGCTTACGCTGCACAAGAATACCAATAAGCTGCATTGCCACTATTGCGGCACCACCTATCCTAAGTTGATTACCTGCCCCGCATGTGGAAGTAATACATGGCTTGAAAAAAATTTTGGCACAGAAAAAATTGAGGAATTGCTGGAGGAGGAATTTCCTGATTTTAAAGTGGCCAGAATGGATATCGACAGTGTGAAAGGAAAGCACGCCCACGATTTACTTATACATCAGTTTGAACGACAGGATATTGATATCCTGGTAGGAACCCAAATGGTGGTGAAAGGGCTCGATTTTGAGAAGGTGCAACTGGTGGCCATCCTGGATGCAGATAGTTTACTCAGTTTTGCCGATTTCAGGGTGAATGAACGGGCCTATCAGTTGATGGAACAGGTGAGCGGCAGGGCCGGAAGAAAATTTGAACAAGGCAGGGTAATAATCCAGGCCATCAATGTGCAACACCCGGTGCTGGACATGGTGCGGGAACATGATTTTCAAAAAATGGCCAATTTTGAAATACCCAACCGTAAACAATTTAATTACCCTCCATTTTCCAGGCTGATTAAATTGACATTAAAGCATAAGCAGCGGGAACTTCTCAATCGGGCAGCGAGTCAACTTGCAAACGAATTACAAATGAGTTTAAAAGATTGGGTGATTGGGCCAGCCATACCGCCAGTTGGCCGGATCCGGGGGTTTTATCTTTCCGAAATATTGATAAAAATTCCCAAAACAGCAGGTAATAACCAGGGAATTAAAACAGCCATCCGGAATTGTATTAATTTACTCCTTACCGAAAAACAGTTCCGGACTGTTCAGGTAATTGTTGATGTAGATCCCAATTAAAATGCAAATTCAGGAATACGTTTCTCTTCGGCCATTCAATACATTCGGGATAGATGTTCAAGCCAGGCGGTTTGCCCGATTTACCTCAGGCCAAGATCTGTTGGAAATATTAGATGAAAATTTTGGAACTCCTTTATTTTTAGGCGGAGGTAGCAATATCTTATTTACCCAACGGGTGGATGGTATTGTTTTGAAAAATGAAGTGCCGGGGATTGCGTTAATTGGCAGTGATGAAAATCATTACTTTGTTAAGGCAGGGGGAGGAGAAAAGTGGCACCGGTTTGTTATGTTTTGTGTAGAGAACAATTATGCAGGAGTAGAAAACCTGGCTCTTATTCCCGGAAGTGTGGGAGCCTCACCCATGCAGAATATTGGGGCTTACGGGGTGGAGATAAAGGATGTTTTTTATGAATTGGAGGCCCTTCATTTAGGGGAAAAGCGGATTCAAAAATTTTCAAAAAGCGATTGCCGGTTTGGGTACCGCGAAAGCATATTTAAATCTACCTATAAAAACCAGTTTGTTATTTTGAACGTAACCTACAAACTGTCGAAAAAAGCGGTTCTAAATACGGCCTATGGAGCCATTAAGGCTGAATTAGAAAAAATGCAGATATTGGAACCCTCTATTCGGAATATTGCCGAAGCGGTAATCAAAATTAGACAGTCGAAATTGCCCGATCCCGAAAAGTTGGGTAATGCGGGTAGTTTTTTTAAAAACCCCGAAGTGGAAACGGAAATATTTAATTCCCTTCAGGTTCAGTTCCCCGGAATTATTGGTTACTCACTCCCCGGGAATAAGGTAAAACTCGCGGCAGGCTGGCTGATAGAGCAATGCGGATGGAAAGGTTTCCGTGATGGAGATGCCGGGTGTCATGCCAACCAGGCTTTGGTATTGGTGAATTTTGGAAATGCAAAGGGTAAAGATATTCTGTTGCTTAGTGAAAATATTATTGATTCGGTGAAGAAAAAATTTGGGGTTTCACTTCAAAGGGAGGTAAATGTATATTAGGGCAAATCAAATTGAGTTTACGCCACATCCCATCTCTTTTTTAGAAATTATTTTTCCACCACCTTTATATGTTAACCTGTAAAGCTTTTATAGAATGGATAACGACTGAAATAAATTAGGTCAAATTGAATATCCCTCAACTGAAAAGGATCGTCTAAGATAAATTTCTGTTTATTTTTGTCCCCGGGGTGGGGGCAGTAAAATGCCTCAAAGTTTTCTTTACTTGCAGTATATTTCTTATAAAATCAAACATACCCCTATTCACATTTGTGCATTCGTGGCTAAAGCATTTTATTCGTGCATTCG
>CAZYKA010000063.1:0-4947 GCA_964647915.1 uncultured Ferruginibacter sp.
GAACGAGGCAATTCGCTTTGCTATGAAAAAGGAAACGTTCAAACTGTAAATTTGCTACCTTTCAAAAGTAATTCATTAGCCACTAAATATTGTTCATGCTCAAACGGCTTTTCCTGATTTTTATTTTTTCCCTGATTTCCCGGCTCACTTTTTCCCAATTGATTGAAAAAGTATATAAACCCTTTATTCATACCGCCCAATTATTCAAATCGGGTGATCAGCAAGGGTTCCCCGTATGGACATTAAATTCAGCCGACCGGCTGCAACTGGAGTTCGACGACCTGGAAGGGGATGTAAAAAGTTATTATTACTCGTTCGTATTATGCGATTATAACTGGAAGCCCGCAAATCTCAGCCCCTTTGAATATACCCGAGGGTTTACCCAAAACAGGATTACAACATATCGAAATTCTTCGATTGCCCTAACCCGTTATACACATTACCAGGCATTTTTACCGGATGGGAACGGCATGTTGACCCGATCCGGAAATTATCTGTTAAAAGTGTACATTGATTCGGATACTTCTAAACTGGCATTTACAAAACAACTGGTGGTACTGGAACCAAAGGGCACTGTTTCCGGACAAGTAGTTCAACCCTTGTCTGCCAGCTTATTCACGACACATCAAAAAATCAGGCTGTCTGTAAATTTAGCCGGTATCAATGCATTTAGCGCCGCCCAGCAGGTGAAGGTGGTGATCCTGCAGAATAACCGCTGGGACAATGCGCAACGTGATATTCCTCCTACCTATGTACGTGGCAATATGCTGGAGTTTAATACAGAGGATTATGGAATTTTTCCTGGAGGAAAAGAGTTTCGTTGGCTGGATCTTCGCAGTTTCAGGCTGCAAAGCGACAGAGTTGATCATGCTATTTATAAAAATAACAGTACCGAAATTTTTGTTAAACCGGATTTGGACCGTACCGGGCAACGATACTTGTACTATCCTGACTACGACGGAATGTTCAATATCATTACCTACGAAACAATTAATCCCTTTTGGCAGGGAGATTATGCAACAGTGCATTTTACCCTGGTACCACCTAACGGCAGCCCATATCCTAATCGTAATATATACCTCGGCGGTTCATTTACCGATTGGGGGCAATCCGATACCTGGAAAATGAACTTTAATCCAGAATTAGGTGTTTATCAGGGGATGGCTCTCTTAAAACAGGGTTATTATAGTTATGAATACCTGTCTGTTTCAAAGGATAACCCTTCCAACCGGACAGATTTGGAAGGAAACTATTGGGAGACGCAAAACAGGTACACGGTTTTGGTATATTACAAGGGGTTTACCGACAGAAATGACCAGTTAATCGGATATACTTCCTTGAATTCGAGAAACGACCGCCCCGGATTTAGCTTTTAATGGCACGGGTAATTTTTATTTAACCGGTTTGCCTATATTTGCGGCGGCAAGTCTTATACGACCAGCTCCTGTTGAATCCCCCCAGGACCGGAAGGTAGCAAGGGTAGATGGTTGAGCGGTGCGATGTAAGTAACTTGCCTTTTTTGTTTCCTGCTCTAAGCGGTCTTTTTTATCTTTGCAAAAATTTAAATTCACCAGTATGAAATTTTTTATTGATACCGCCAATCTCGATCAGATAAAGGAAGCCCACGACCTGGGTATTCTCGATGGCGTTACTACAAATCCATCGCTAATGGCTAAAGAAGGAATTAAAGGCCATGATGCCGTGATGAACCATTATAAAACCATTTGCGAAATTGTGGATGGCGATGTGAGTGCAGAAGTTACTACCACCGATTTTAAAAGTATGGTAGAGGAAGGTCAGAAACTGGCAAAAATCCATAATAACATCGTAGTGAAGGTGCCCATGATCCATGATGGAGTGAAAGCGATGAAGTGGTTTACCGATAATGGTATTCCTACAAACTGCACCCTGGTATTTTCTGCAGGCCAGGCCATCCTCGCTGCAAAAGCCGGCGCAAAATATGTATCTCCCTTTATTGGAAGAATAGACGACAGTTGCTGGGAAGGCATTGATCTCATTTACCAGATTCGCCAGATATACAATGTACAGGGATATAACACCCAAATCCTGGCTGCATCTATCCGTAATTCAAATCATATAGTAAAATGTGCGGAGGGGGGAGCCGATGTGGTTACCAGTCCGCTCGAACCAATGCTAGGGTTGCTTAAACATCCGCTTACCGATATAGGGTTGGCTAAGTTTATGGATGATGCCAAAAAGTTTGCTTAAGGAAAGAAAGGCCGGCATGTTCCGGCTTTTTTTATGCCCTTTTTTCCCTGCCTTTTCGTTGTTCGTTTCTGATTCGTTCCAGAATCTCCTGGTTTGTAGGTAATGGCTTGTTATCGTCGGATGCTTTTATCCAAACCTCAAATTCTTTATGAAGGGCAGAGTTCTTTTTAAGGACGACTTGAATCTTCACTTTTTCGGCCCTGGAATTCTTTTCGATATACAGGCTGTTGCCAAAAAATTTTCCTTCGTTGGTTGAAAAAACAAGGTAGTTAGTATCCAACGGAATAAACCGGCCTGATGCCAGTTTTCCATCAATATTAATATAATTGTAGGTGCCCCTTTTCAGGCTGTCAGTATAAAGATTTACCTGGATATCTTTTATATCCTGCGCTTTTAGGGAAAAGGAAATTAACAATGGAAATAGTAAAAGTATCCCCAGCTTTTTGATCATGGCTCAAAATTCTAAAAAATTAGGGATGACCGCGTTAAAATGCTGGTAAATTCCTTAGTTAGAAATGCCCACCCTGGCGCTCAGAAAATCCTTTCGTTGCATTTCATTTACCATGAACAGGGCGAGATCGCCACTATTTACATAATTATTATTTGGATCCGGAATGCTGTTTTTGGCCACAATATAATTTCCTGTAGGGGAGGCATCTTTAATAGGGGGGGGCGCCATGAAGGTCCATTCCAGTTCTGAAGCTTTCAATTGATCAAACACAAGCCTGTCTTCCATGGCTATGGGAAGCAAATCGGGAGGAAATGAAGGGTCTTCCATTAATAATTTTCCACCTTCAATTGGAAGGATACCCATTCCGCCAATCGCTACAATTCTTTTTACACCTGCATTTTTCATTTGGGCGATGATATGCTTAATGCCCAGGGAACGGGTTTTATCCACCCCATCGGATAGGCTCTCCAAAGCAGTTAATACGGCCTCCGCACCCGTAAGCGCATTTAGAACTTGCTTATCATCAAACAAAGTACCTGGGTACGTTACCAGCCTGTCGGATGGGGTATAGTTTGTGGTATGTACCTGGCGGCCATAAGCCCGTACGTGATGATATTTAAATAAGGCTTGTTTTACAAGTTCTTTACCCATAAAACCGGTGGATCCAAATACTGTAATTACCATGATTCCTAATTTTTGAACTTTAGAAACAGATCTTTATTTCTTTGCCAAATGTCGTCATATTTATTTTTATTTTTAGAAAATACTGCATTTGCATCGCAAAAAACCAGAATAATTTTCTTTCCGGTTCTTCTTCCTAAATCAACAACCAGATCAACAAGATGTTTACCTAATTTCTTTCCTTATATTCCCCAGTCCGGATCATCGAAAATACCATCCTTCATTATGATAACTAAAATTTTTACATTCCCATGTTGCCAATTCTATTATTTTATTTCCAGGCTTGCTTTTTTTCATCCTGCTGAAATTCTAATTTGGGAGGAAACCTTCTAAAGGTAAATGTTATTTAATGACCCTAATATCTGGAAAAACATTTTTTTGATTGGAACACCATCTCCATATTTGCAGTAGGCTCACGGGTATTACGAAAACTGCCGGATGTTCATGCCACAGCGTAGCGTCTTGATTTTTGATAATTACGATTCTTTCACATACAATCTGGTTCACCAGGTTGAAAAAATCCTGCGCAATAGGGTGGATGTAATTAAGAATGACGAATACCCGGTATCAGCGATTACCGGATACGAAAAAATTATTTTCTCCCCGGGGCCGGGTGTTCCGGATGAAGCAGGAAATATGAAGGCCCTCATCCGGTCCCAATCCGGAAAGGCTTCCATATTGGGTGTATGCCTGGGAATGCAGGCGATTGCCGAAGTGTTTGGAGCCCGGTTGCATAACCTGGAAAAAGTGCAGCACGGATTATCCTTACCCGTTCATTTCCGGGAAGATTGTAAATTATTTGAATCCATAAACTGCAATCCCTTTAATGCAGGCAGGTATCATAGCTGGGTGGTTTCAAGGGAAGGATTCCCTTCCTGTTTGAAAGTAATTGCAGAAGGAGATAAGGGTGAAATAATGGCGATTGAACATAATACCTTTAATATTACAGGAGTTCAATTTCATCCCGAAAGTATCCTTACTCCCAGTGGGGAGTTAATAATGAAAAACTGGATTTTAAACTATTAACATTAAAGTTCTTGATATGCACATTTTTGTTAACGGAATACAGACTATAAAAGAATTCAAACAATTAGACGGTTTGGGCATCAGTTATGGGGGGCTGGTTTTTATTCCATCCTCACCGGGTGCTATTTCTTTGGAAACGCATGCTGCCGACTTTTTGGAAGGAGATTGGGAAGTGAACAAGGTAGGGGTTTTTGCAGATGCGGAAGAGGCGTTTATTTTGGAAAAGGTGGATTCCTTTGGGCTAAATACAGTTCTGTTGCATGGGAATGAAAGCCCGGCATACTGTCGTAAAATATCCGAAGAAGTGGAAACCATAAAGACTTTCCGGATAGATGACCAAAGCCTGCAACCTATAGATTACCAGGTGAAGGATTATGATGAAGCCTGTGATTATTATCTGTTCGAAAATGTGAATGCGGTTGGCATCCCCAATAATCAGAGCCTTAATTATTTGACCCGGGTTTCAAAAAGTAAAATTGAAAAACCCTTTTTCCTTGCCGGAGATATTTTACCCGAAGATGCAAGGAAATTAAAAGAATTCAGGCATCCGGATTTCTTTG
>CAZYKA010000064.1:0-2328 GCA_964647915.1 uncultured Ferruginibacter sp.
CCTGCATGGTAACACCGTAAATTACGTCCACTGCACTCATGGTCATTTTATTATGGGTAACGATAATGAACTGGGAATTATCGCTAAACTGTTTAATCATGTTGGTAAATTTGCCCACATTGGCATCATCCAGGGGAGCATCCACTTCATCCAAAATACAGAATGGAGCGGGTTTAATGAGGTAAATGGCAAATAAAAGGGCGGTGGCCGTAAGTGTTTTTTCTCCCCCGCTTAGCTGCCCTATGCTGCTCGGCCGTTTTCCTTTGGGTTTAGCCACAATTTCGATTCCTGTTTCGGCGAGATTCTCCGGATCAGATAGCAACATATCGGCCGTATCTTCTTCGGTGAAGAGGGCCTTAAATACTTTCTGGAAATTTTCACGCACCTTGTTGTAGGTATCAAGAAATTGCTGGTTGGCGGTAGCTTCCACTTCCTGGATGGTTTGCATCAGGCTGTCTTTGGCAGATACCAGATCGTTCTTTTGCTCGAGGATAAACTCGTAGCGTTTCTTCATTTCTGTATAGGCCTCAATGGCAGTTGGGTTTACCTCACCAATATTCTCGAGCCGCTTTTTCAACTTATCGTTTTTCTCACGTAGTTCCTCCAACGGGGTATCCGAAATTCGCGGTTCTTCAATTATCGATTCCAGGTCAACCTTAAACTCAACCTGCAGTCTTTCTTTCATTCCTGCTAATTGCACTTTGATCTCAGCCAGTTTCTCCTTAATATCATTCAATAGAGAAACAACACCTTCCTTTGAACGATGTTTTGTTTTGAGTTCATTCTCCTTTTCTGTAACCTGGTTACGGATATTATAATAATCCTGGTCGGCTATGTTCAGGTCTTGCTCAAACGCATCTTTACCCTTAAGTTTTTCTACCAGTATTTGCTGGAGATCTTCGAGGGATTTATTGGTTGATAAAATGGACTGTTCTGCCTCGCTAAACTGTTCGTTACTGGATGTGATCTGCAAACGAAGGTCGTTCAACTGGCCGGTTTTAAATTCCAGTTCCTGCCTGCTGGCATTAAGTTTACTTTGCTGGCGGGTATGTTGCAAATTGCTTTCATTGAAAATTACCGTTGCTGCATTGTATTCTTTTTCTGCATTGGAATAAGAAGCATCAGCCGCAAGCATCCTGTCCTGGAGATCTTTAAATAGCGCATTTAACTTTTCAAGTTCTACCCGGGTACTGGAAATGGCATTGTTATTATCCTGAAGCTGGTTTTCCAGGTCTTTTAAACGGGATGTGCTGGTGTTTTCAAGATGGCTAAGGTTCTCCAGTTTATTCTGCAATGAGAAAACCTGGTTTTGCAGACCATTAATATCCTGTTGAGCCTGGCGGATGCTTTGTTCATTTAACTGGCTGTTAAACGTAATCACTTCATCATGCCGCGCTTTAAGGTCGTTTCGCAAGGCCTCCACAATCTTTTCCTGAGCTGCAATTTCTTTGACCATCTTTTCGAGGTTTTTTGCTCGCCCAATCTTCTTTCCCTCAAACAATCCAACGCTTCCACCCGAAAGAGAATATTTCCCTTTTACATACCGTCCTGTTTTTTCAATAACAACCGCGCCATTACTATTCTGAAGGGCGTCGTCATTTTCTGCAATAAATACATTACTCAGCAGATGGCTGGCCAAATTGGCGTACTTGCTATCAAACTCCACTACCTGCAGGGCAGGAATGGTATCGGCCGGTTGATGTACACTGGCAGATGCAGAAAATTTATCAAGCAAAAAGAAATTGGCTTTTCCCTTCTTTTTTTCATCTAACAAGTGTACCGCTTCCAATCCTTCGGAGAGATTATTTACGACATAGTAATTCAGGTATTGATCCAGCACGTTCTCAATAGCGGCGCGATAATCTTCCTGCACATAAATAATATCTGAAAGAAGCGGGGCATTATGGTTCCAACTCGGATTTTTATGAAGGAACTTTACACTTTCCGGATAGCCTTCCATCGAATCGATCAGGCTTTTCAAAAGAGCATGTTCATTTTTCCCCGAATCCAGTTTGCGGTTCTCTTCTGCCAACCTACCCCTAAGCCCTTCCATCAGGTTCTGGGTATCCAGAATTTGTTGCTTAGTTCGTTCGTGTTGTTCCTGGAGTTGAGTTAACTCCTGCTGCTTTTGTTTAAGTGCCTCATCCCTGGCCGATTTTTCGGTTGTATGCTGCTCAATTTGTTTTACCCGTTGTGCCTTTTCTTCTTTAATCAGATTTATATTTCGCTGCAGGTTCTGAATGGAGGTATCGGCCACTGCCACTTTCTTTTCTGCATCAAACTGGCTGCGTTGCAAAACCATGTTTTCATTTCGGATAACATCAATAG
>CAZYKA010000064.1:2428-4292 GCA_964647915.1 uncultured Ferruginibacter sp.
GCATCAAACTGGCTGCGTTGCAAAACCATGTTTTCATTTCGGATAACATCAATAGCCGAGCGGTTCTTGTCGAAAACTTCTCTTTTCCCCTCCACGGCCTTTTTCAAGATTTCCAGGTTTGCTTCCAACTCGGTGAGATTGGCTTCTTCGTCGGAAATTTGCTTACTGGAAAATAGAATGCTTTCTTCTAACCCCGAAATTTGGCCCCCCGCTTTGGAAATAAATGCTTCCAGGCCCGATTTTTTTTCTTTCAGGTGCTGGAGCCGTTGGGTGGTTAAGCTCTTCTCACTTTCTTTTGCCCTCACCTCTTCCAGCATTTCATTAAAATCGTGCTGCATTTGGTGCAATGCTTTTTCCTTCTCAATTAAGCCCAGTTTTTCCTTTTCCAATGCAGCTTCTTCTGTGGCTATAATCGTTTCGAGCTCGATTTGTTTATCCACCTCCTGCTTTTGCTGATCGGTTAATTCGCGGTAGGTAATATTGAATCCCTCAAGAGCTGCTTTAGCCAGTTCAATACTAACTTCTTTGTAATCCTTTTTGATTTCAAAATACCGTTCCGCCTTCTTAGCCTGGCTTTCGAGGGTTTTAAGCTGATTATTAATTTCAAACAACAGGTCTTCTATTCGGGCAAGATCCTGCTCGGTGGCATCCAGCTTTAATTTGGCTTCCTTTTTCCGGGTTTTGTAGATGGTAATGCCGGCCGCCTGTTCCAGCATTTTGCGGCGGCTGTTTTCTTTATCTTTAATGATATCATCCACCATTCCTAATTCAATGATGGCATAACTATCGGTACTCACCCCTGTATCCAGGAAAAGGTTATGAATGTCTTTTAACCGGCAGGCCACATCATTGAGGCGATATTCACTTTCGCCACTTTTATAATATTTGCGCGTGATGGTAACCGTGCTAAACTCGGTAGGCAACAGGTTGCGGGTATTTTCGAAAGTAAGGCTCACTTCGGCCAACCCGCTGGCACTCCGTGTTTTTGACCCGTTAAACACAAGGCTTTCCAGGTTTTCGCTCCGGAGATTGCTGATTTTATGTTCTCCGATCACCCATCGGATACTATCGATAATATTACTCTTCCCACATCCATTGGGACCGATTACCCCCGTAATTCCTTCATCAAAATGAAGTACGGTCTTATCGGCAAAACTTTTAAATCCCTTAATCTCTAAACTCTTTAATCTCACTATAATTTGGGTTGGTGGTAAACTAAATAGGTTCCGGAATGATTGAGGTTGAAATCGGTATTTTTCAAATTCACGGAAATGTAAAATTAATGTATAGTTACAGGCGATTCCCGCTGTAATCTGCATTTTACTCAATTTTTATTCACAGTTCAGGAGAACAAACGTGAATAAAATAATGTTTAAATATTTGATTTATTTGTTTTAATCAAAACAATTTTCTAATTTCGATGTTTAAACATTAAATAATAAACCATGTCAGATACTACAGCAAGGCAGAAATGGGTTTTTGATCCCGGCCACAGTGAAATTGAATTTAAAGTAAGGCACCTCATGGTGTCGAATGTTAAAGGGAATTTTAATCAATTTGAAGCTTCCGTTTATACACCGGGCACCGATTTTAAACAGGCTGAGATAGAATGCAGCATTAACTCTTCTTCGGTGGATACAGGGAATGTTGATCGTGATCAGCACTTGCGCAGCGCCGATTTTTTTAATGTAGAACAATTTCCAAAAATCAGTTTTAAAAGTACCAAGGTTGAAAATCCGGGTAACGACAGCAATTATATTCTCTGGGGCGACCTTACCATTGCGGGTGTAACCAGAAATATTAAACTGGATGTAGAGTTTGGAGGAATCCAAAAAGATCCCTGGGGTAATGAAAAGGCAGGATT
>CAZYKA010000065.1:0-2208 GCA_964647915.1 uncultured Ferruginibacter sp.
CTGGCCATTACTTACACAAGAGCCGGATGGGAGGGTGGAATAGGTCAACCCAAGGGCAGGTACCGATGCTACCGTAACCGGTTTGGTTCCAATACAACCTTGCAAGTCTTTAATATAGGCTGTATAAGAACCTGCAGCAAGACCTGTAAACAAAGTAGATGCCTGGTAATTTATTCCATCGAGGCTATAGGTATAAGGCGCTACCCCATAAGCCGGGTAAAGGGTAACGGTTCCGTCGTTCACACAAGTGGCGGTAGGGGTGCCGTTACTGGTTAAAGAAGGAGTTTGTGCCTGGTGTATAGAAATATTAGGAATCGTGAAGCTGCATTTAGAAACATCCGACACCACAATGGTATAATCGCCAAGCCCCAGGCCTGTGATGGCCGAAAGGTTAGAAGAATACCCGCCGGGGCCGGTCCAGCTATAACTGTAAGGATTGGTGCCCCCGGAAGCCGTTACAGTAATAGTACCATCGGTACCTCCGTTGCAGGAGCTTGCCCAGGTTTTACTAAAGGATGCGGCGAGGGTTCCTAAACATTCGCCGGCGCCAATTTCGCCATCGGCGGAAACTCCGCTCAACGCAAAGCTATTGGAGGAAGTAGTGAATGTTGGATAAGATACGGCGGGGCTGGCAATATAAGGATGCAGGTTTGCATCCGTTGCACCACCGGCCAGATCGCCACTGAGGTAGCTGAAATTTGCATTGGCAGAATACGCCGTGATACCTGATTTGGTAACAGACCAGTTGCGTGCAAGGCGTTTGCTGGCATGCAGCGTGGCAGGGTAATTACTTCCTACCCCATCGTTCGATTGCACAGAAACCGAACCGGTACCTGTAACCGAACTAAAATCGTAAGTGGCAGGGGTATAACCCGATGAAGTACCTACGGCAAACAGGTATCCGCTTCCGTTAGTAACGCTTCTTTGCATGGTTCCACTTACATAGCCACCACTGCTGGTAACCGCTCCGGGTGTATTGGTAGAAATGATAACCGGAATAGAACCGGCCACTATTACGCCCGAATTTAATGTAAGTTGGTTGCTGATGGTTAAATTGGCAATGGAACCTCCGAGGGTCAGGTTTTGGGAACCCATGGTAACCCCCAAATTATAGAAACCCGGGTTGGTGGTAGTGCCACCCATTGCCTGACCGGCTCCGGTATTCACAAAATTCACGGTGCTACTGCCGGGTGAAAAGGTACTGCTGTTGTTCCAGTTGCCGCTCACGTTATAGGTAGCGGAACTGCTGATGGAAAATGTGCCGGAGTTAATTTGCATATCTCCGGAAAGGTTGATGGTATTGGTACCCGCCGTTACAAAGTTTCCCTGCACGGTAATGTTGCCATTTACTGTACGGGTGGCGGCCGGTGTCCATGTTTTATTAGATGAGTTGGTAATAATAAGGTTGTTGTAATTACGATCGGTGATGGTTTGGGTACCGGAGGTATAATATTCAATGGTACCTACTGTTTCAGAATTCCCCACACTCCAAACCCCGGAACTCTGGGTTTGCAAAGAGGCATTAGATACAGGGCCTAAACCGGTGGCATCCAAGGTTCTTATTAACCCGTTCGTCCCCATGGTAATGGTGGTGGTGCCAGATGTGGCGGTACGCAGAAGCCCGGTGGAGCTGGTAAAATCGAGAGTACCGTTTACATTAAGCGCTGAGCCAACCGTACTGGTATATGCAGCAGGGTTTAGGGTTGTACCCGTTCCCACGGTTACGCCATTGCTGGCTGAAAACCCGGCAGAACAGGTTTTGATTCCAGAGCCATCAGTTAACAGGGCCTTTACGGTATAACCGGCAATGGTTTGATTTCCTGCACCGGAATAGTAAAGGGTAATATTGGTAAGGGTGTAGGTACTGAACTGCATTTGGTAAGCAAGCGTTGGGGTGCTGGCCGTACGGGTGCAATGTACGGTACCAGAGCCACTTAAAATACCAGATGCTCCGCCGGCATTAATTCGAACCGCTGCATCGGGGAGCAATACGGCGTTGGCGCCCACCGACAAACCCCCGGCATTAATATTCGTATTCAGGTACACCGTTCCGTTATTAGAAAGCGTCCACGAATCGGCATTAAAGGCCCCTCCGCCACTGATGGTTTGGTTCGTTCCATTTAATATAATATTTCCGGTTTCCTGCGATCTTAAATTCATACCAGAGGTGGAAGTGGAAGTTATATCGCCACCTATAGTAATGTTATA
>CAZYKA010000065.1:2308-3931 GCA_964647915.1 uncultured Ferruginibacter sp.
TGCCAGGTTGATAAGGTACTCCAATTAAGGTTACTCCCGGTAGTAATACAGCGGTAATCCCCAGCCACATCAGCGGCTGATACAAACAACGTGGCCAGGAGAACAAATCCTAAAAGAAAGAAAAACCGGGCACATCGGGTAAAAATTGATTTCATGGTAGTAAATTTTGGCAAGACCGAGCCGTTAACAAAATGGTGATGATTAGGAAAGGTTTTATACATATATTATTAAAATGCAGTTTTCCGGAATCCCTACTATCTTCCAAAAGGTTTAGTGGAGGATTCAGGCGAACATTAACGCATCATATATCCTGTTTGGTATATGTGATACCAAATTTTTCAGGTTAATTACAGGAATGGAAAGGATTTAAAAAAGATGCAAAATGCAGAAGAAAAGCCATACGGATAAGAGCCAAAATAACCTGCATTTGCCTTCACAATATTACAGAAAAAGGAAATTCAACAATAAACATCGGTGTATTTTTTAAAAAAAATCCGTTTTAGGGTGAAAGATGTGAGAAATGGAGAATTGGCTGCCCGGGAGGAAATATGAGGCGGTAAAAACAACCCACCTTCCGGCCACTTAATTCTTTATCTTCATTCGCGGCAATCTTCATCCATTTTTGTTAATGAAAAATTTCTTATTTATTAATCCTATCGGAAATCCATTAAAATGAATAGTGGTGAAAAAGGTATGAAAAAGCATTCTCTCCGGCTCCTGCTCCTGCTAATAACCATAACAACCTCCTGCACCCTGAGCCATCGAAAAAGAATAGATGTAATTTCAGGCAAACAGCAAATTGAATTAAACAGTCTGGTTGCTCCCCTCGCAGCCTCCGACAGTTTGAATATTTTTAATGAAGAGACAAAAAAGAAGGATGGAATAATTTTAGGGGAAATTCTTTATTTGCGTATTTACAATGCAAGAGCCTTGCCTGCCGACAATAATCAGGCGGAGAATCTTGCCTTAAGAATTTGTGTGAAAATCAAGCCATTTATACCAAATGGAAATAAATACACTTTATGGAAAGTTCAATTTGCAACTGCTACAAAAAATAATTCCCTCCAGCTTCAAAAAATATTCAATTTTATTCCGGAAGAATTGGAAGAGAAACCAATTCCGGCAGAATAAAAAAATATTCCGGGATACCCCTGGTGGCAGGATAAAATTTCAGATTTCTAAAATATAGAATCCACGGTTCCCTTTTAAGAAAGGGAAGAAAACGTAATTCAGGATTCTAAGAAATTAATTTCCCTTCTTTTTATCTGCCTCCAGTTTTTTAGCTTCTGCTTTTTCCTGCTGAATGGCATTCTGTTCTTCTTCTTTCGATTTCTTAACGGTATTCACGGTGGCCGAATCATGGCTCAGCACGGCAGAGTCCTGCTGAACCGGGGTGGGGTTTTGGACTATGCTGGTATCGCCGGTTCCTTCGGTGCTGGTACCGGAACTTTCTTTTGGATTGGAGTTGCAGGCAGCCAAAACAAGAATGGCGGCGGCAAACAGGAGTGAAAATTTTGATTTCATAACCGGGAATTTAAATTTTTTGGAATGGATTGAGAACTGCCACTTCCTATATCAAATTTAAGGGAAAGAAAGAATGGGGGGTTACTTTCCGATACAAAA
>CAZYKA010000066.1:0-3459 GCA_964647915.1 uncultured Ferruginibacter sp.
TGGCATAAGGCATGGAGAGGATACTGGCCCAGGCAATCCCCACACAGGTCATAGAGCCAAACAACATGTATTTGTTTTCAACAAAGGCTACACTTATTAGGCCAATCGCTCCGATGAAGAGGCAAACACTATGGGTAATCTTTCTTCCCAGTTTCCGGGCAATACCAGGTAAAACAAATGCAAATAAAAACGTAACAACATTATAAAAGGCAAGGGTGAGGCCTCCGAAATTGGTGCCTTCTCCATAAAGGGGATCCAGTTCGCTGGTTGCATGAAATACATTGCGTGCCACGGCAGTGTTGTAATAAAACCACATCAGGAAGAGGCCGGGCCAGGTGAAAAACTGTACTGCCGACATGACCTTCATTTTCGGCGGCATATTCCGGATGGCGGTTATAATCTCCCGGAAACCTGCGCCAAACCCTTTGTTCGATTCTTTTACTTTATCCCGGAAGGCAAGGTCGGCGGGTGGGTATTCTTTGGTGGTGAAAACGGTAAACATGACTGCTGCGAGGAAAAAAAATGCTCCAATGTAAAAACTCCATTTTACATTATCCGGAATTATGCCCGGCGCTGCAGTGGTACTCATATTAAACACATGGGTCATCAGCCAGGGAAGGGAAGAGGCAATGGATCCTCCCAGGCCAATCATGAGGCTTTGCATTACAAACCCCTGAGTGCGCTGCTTATCGTTTAATTTATCTGCTACGAATGCACGGAAGGGTTCCATGGCAACGTTACCAAAAACATCCATCACCCACAACAGGCCGGCGGCCATCCAAAGCGCACTGCTATGTGGCATAAAAATAAGGGCAATGGTACTAAGCAAAGCCCCGATCATAAAATAGGGGCGTCTTCTGCCAAACCGGGGATGCCAGGTGCGGTCGCTCATATAGCCTACTATGGGTTGCACAATTAAACCAGTTAGCGGGGCTGCCAGAAACAGCAAGGGAATACTCTCAGGTTCCGCATGCAGGTGCTCATATATGGGACCCATGTTTGCCCTTTGCAAATCCCAGCCAAACTGGATTCCAAAAAAACCAACACTCATATTAATTATCTGGGAAAGGCTTAAGTTGGGTTTTGCCACCCCCGATACGGCATTTGGCATAACAATCGTTTAGTTAAACATGAATTGTGTATAAAGTACACATCGATAAAAATACGATAAAATGAATGGCTCTAACCGGTAAGTTAAAAAATCATCTTTAATTTATTTTTTATGCTTCAATGGAGGGGTTTTACAGAATGGAATTCTATCAATGGGTGGAATATTTGCCTATCCTTAGGCCTGCATTTTCGCAGGATGTTGAATTTTGTTTTTCCTAAATATGTATGCAGTGGGTCACTGGAAGTTGAAATTTTTTAAAATCTCCCATTTAATTTATTTGGAAAATTAATATTTTAATCCACAAATGATATTTTATGGATTATTGTGTTTAATTTACACATTAAATGTGTTTGCTATGATGAAAAGGCTACTCTTGTTTCTTGCGGTTGTTTTCTCTTTAAATAGTAGTATTGGCCAGTTATTATCCTGGACTCCCGATTTTCCAAAGGAATCATCGGATCCGATTGTGATAACCATGAATGCCAATTTTGGAAATAAGGGATTATTAAATTACGCCAATACCAATGATGTTTATGTACACATTGGTGTAATTACCACGCTTAGTACCTCATCCGGCGACTGGAAGCATTCCAAGTTTACCTGGGCCACTGCTAATCCGGCAGCTAAAGCAACCTATATTGGAAGCAATAAATGGACCTTCACTATTACCGGTGGTTTGCGGTCTTTTTTCAATATTACGGATGTAAATGAATCTGTGTTACGAATTGCCATTCTTTTCCGTAATGGCACCGGAACTACCGTGCAAAGAAATGCTGATGGCAGCGATATGTATATAACGGTTTATACCAATGCGGTAGCCACCCGGTTTAAAACACCCATCACCCAGCCAACTTATATTCCACGCCCCGAACCCATTGTTAAAAATATTGGGGATAATATCCCCATGGAAGGAATAGCAAATGTTTCCAGTGCGATGAAACTGTATTTCAACGGCGGGGTGGTTGCCAGTTCCGCCAGCGCTGTCAGCCTAACCGCATCTCCAACTATTACAGTGGCAGGAAACCAAACCCTGGTTACGGAAGCCAAATTGGGGATTCTTACCAAAAGAGATACCATCCAATTTTATGTACCCGGCACGGTGGTTCAGGAAAATCTTCCGGGAGGAATTCGTCCCGGTATTAATTATGAGGCGGATCAAACTGCAGTAACCCTTTGCCTCGTTGCGCCGGGAAAAGACAGGGTTTCTGTAATTGGAGATTTACCAAACAGCAATTGGGTAGAGCAATCGCAATATCAGATGAAACGTACCCCGGATGGAAAATATTGGTGGTTGCGCCTCACCGGGCTTACTCCAGGTACCGAATATTCATACCAGTTCCTGGTGAATGGAAATTTAAGAATTGGTGATCCATACTGTGAAAAGGTGTTGGATCCCTGGAACGACCAATACATTACATCCGCTACCTATCCTAATCTTAAGCCTTATCCGGTAAACCTCACTTCGGGGATGGTTAGTATTTTACAAACTGCGCAGACACCCTATGTTTGGCAGACCACCAATTATACCCGCCCTGATAAGCGTAAACTGATTATTTACGAAATGTTGATGCGGGATTTTACCGATGCGCACGATTGGCAGGTAATGGTAGATACCCTTAATTATTTCCAAAAACTGGGTGTTACGGCGCTCGAAATTATGCCCTTCAACGAATTTGAGGGGAACAGCAGTTGGGGATATAATCCCGATTTCTATTTTGCGCCCGATAAATATTACGGCCCCGAACAGTCGCTTAAACAATTTATCGACGCCTGCCACGCAAGGGGTATTGCGGTTGTGATGGATATTGCGCTCAATCATTCCTTTGGATTATCTCCCATGGTTCAGTTGTATTGGGATTCTACTAACAACCGACCGGCTGCAAATAACCCGTGGTACAACCCGGTTCCCAAGCATCCTTACAATGTAGGCTATGATATGAATCACGAAAGCCTTGATACCCGGTATTTTGTAAGCAGGGTATTGGAACATTGGCTGGTTGATTACAAGGTGGATGGTTTCCGATTCGACCTTTCAAAAGGATTTACTCAAACCCAAACCTGCGATAACAATGGAGAAAATTGCAATGTGGGTGCATGGGGAAATTATGATGCAAGCCGGATTGCTATCTGGAAAAGGTATTACGATACCATGCAGTTAAAGTCGCCGGGGAGTTACACCATACTTGAACATTTTGCGGCAAACAGCGAAGAACAGGAATTATCGAATTACGGGATGATGTTGTGGGGGAATTCAAATGCTAATTACAGCCAGGCCGCTATTGGTTATCCCAGCGGGCCGGGTGGAACCTGGGAATTACGATACAATATTTTTACAGAAAGGGGATGGT
>CAZYKA010000067.1:0-3420 GCA_964647915.1 uncultured Ferruginibacter sp.
TGATGGATACCCTTAAATTTCTTTTCGCCCTGCTCATCATTTCCTGCTCCGCCCACCCATCCGCAGGCCAGCAGGATGGATACATGGTAAAAAGTATAAAATCATTTGGTGCCAAAGGGGATGGAAAAACAAACGATCATGCCGCCTTTCAAAAAGCGGCTGCGTTCTTTAACGCAAGAAAAGGAAATGGGAAACTGGTCATTGAAAAGGGAACCTACCTCGTGGGAAAGCAAACCTTCATTAAAGATAATCCCGATAAATACGCAGGCGCATATACCGGTGATGCCGTGCTGGATATCAACGGATGTAGCAACTTCACCGTAGAAGGCAAAAAAGGCAGTATCCTCAAATTCAATGCAGGCCTACGACAAGGCACCTTTTCTCCTGAAACCGGAAAACCTTTTATTCATGATTTCAAGGATATTTACAACCGGAAAGAATACCGGGGTTACCGGTCCACCGCAGGTATTTGCATTAAAATATCTAATTGCGATGATATTACCATAAAAGGCCTTAGCCTGGATGGAAACATGGACGGGCTTATCCTCGGAGGAACCTGGGGAATTGGCTCAAATGCATACGAACTGGAACATTACGGTATTTACATTCTTGATGCATCCCACATCAACCTTAAAAATTTATACATCCACCATTTTGCAGTTGATGGCATTTGTATCATTAATAAAGGTGAGGAGCACAAAACCACAGGAATTACCATATCCGACAGCCGGGTAAACTATCCAGGGCGTAACGGACTGAGCTGGGTGGGAGGCGATTCTGTTTCTGTTTATAGGTGCTCGTTCGAAAACAGCGCCAGGGGAAAAATAAGCGAATCGCCGGCAGCGGGGATGGATATTGAAGTGGAAAATAACAGTTTTTGTACGAACGGGTATTTCGAAGATTGCAAATTTATAGGTTCAAAAGGATCCGCTATTACTTCAGGCAGCAAGGAAAAATCGAGAAACATGCGTTTCAAGAGTTGCGTTTTTGCCTCCCCGTTATATTATACCATTGTGGTAGATGCAGCTTTGCATATTTTTGAAGATTGTAAATTTTATGGCAGTGTACTGGTTTGGCAACGTGCAACAACCAAAGAAGACGCCACTTATTTCAAACAATGCAGCTTCGAAGAAAACTATAAGGGAATAAAAATGTTCGATGCCCGGTATCTCGTTGGCGCAGAGGCCACCGGTATTTATTTCGATTCCTGCCAATTTAATGCCCAAACAACCGCATGTTTTTACCTGGCATCTCACGCGGATAATTGCGATAAAGGAAATCCACAAAAATTCTTTCTGAAAAATTGCCTCTTTAAAAATACGGCTACCACCAAACTTGCCCTTGCCCCTACCGTAGCCGGGATTGCCCATCATTCCGAATTTACCAACTGTAGATTTTACGCCCATAAAGGATATACCTGGGAGATAAACTACAATGGTAACTGCTTTGCCAATGGGGGTGGAAACCAGTTTCATCAAATTCCATAATCCCATCCGCTTTTACGGATATTTGCAGCCGATGCCACAAAAAGAAGCCCTCCTTATTTCGATCAATTCATTACGCTCAGGCGGTGCAGAGCGGGTGGTTTCCCAATTATTGTGGTTCCTCAGTAAAAAATTTGAAGTGCACCTGGCTCTCTATAGCCCAATAATTGAATTCAATATACCGGAAGAAGTGAAGATTTTCGATATGAATCAGTCGGAGGAAGAAGGCCCGGCCAAAATGTTGTTTAAACTACCGGCTATGGCTAAAAAGCTGGCTACGTATTGTAAAACCAATAATATCCGATATAGCATTGCCTTCCTAAACCGTCCCTGTTACCTAAATGCCCTGATGCGGAAGTTTTATGGCTTTAAAGGACGAATGGTGATGTGCGAACGCACCCACCAAACCGGGATGCTTTCCACCAAGCCGTGGCTCACTCGTTTTATGACAAGGCTGTTGATACCCCTTGCTTACAACACCGCTGATCTCGTCCTGGCCAATGCAGAAGCCATGAAACAGGACCTCATCAAAACCATGCATGTACGAAAACCCATCGCTGTAATTTATAACCCGATCAACATTCCCATCATAGAAAAAAAAGTGAAAGAGCCGGTTAACTTTACAAAAGAGCCCGGGGTCTTTTATTTTATTGCAGTCGGGAATTTTAGAAAAGAAAAAAACTTCCCCTTACTGATTGAAGCCTTCAACCGAATGAAGAATAAAACCTGTAACCTCATCCTGGTGGGTAATGGACCAGACATGAAAAGGATAGAAGCGCTGCTGGCCGGAGCCGGAACTACCCAAAGGGTAATTTTTACCGGCATGCAACGAAACCCCTATAAATGGATGGGCCTGGCAGATGCTTTTGTTTTGCCATCCGATGTGGAAGGATTTCCTAATGTTTTGCTCGAGGCACTGGCGTTGGGTTTACCTGCTATTGCTACGGATTGCTATTGTGGCCCCAGGGAAATGATTGCTCCACAAAATGGAGAAACAGGATCACTTAAGGGTCATTACCAGGAAGTTGAATACGGCATCCTGACCCCGGTGGGATCTCCTGAAACACTGGCCGTTGCAATGGACAGGATGGTATCGGATATAAAGTTACGGGAACGGTTAATCGAAAGAAGCCGCAACAGGGCTATTGCGTTTGCCCTTCCGGAAGTTGCCCTGCTGTATGAAGAGGCGTTTTCGGGACGCGGTTCCTTTCAAAATAAAGAATGCTGAACAAACCGGCCACATAAAAGGGAATTATTGGAATCCTGTACCTGGCAAGGGTGCCGAAATTAAATGTGGAGAGCCCGATCATGGCTGCAAAAAGCAACGAAAAGCTTATACACAAAAAGGTGAAGGGATTGGAAATGATGGCCGAAAAAAAATATCGGGGCCTTGCTTTAAAAAATACATAAAGAGTTAGGAAAAGTAAACTCAGGCTTTCCAGAGAAAACAACAGCATTATAATATTTTTTGATTCCCAGGGAAAAGGCCGGTAAAGCGTAGCTGCAATCCCATCGGGCATCTTTTTAAAGAAACCACTCAGGGTGGGTTCAAATGCACCCAGATCGAACATACCCCCGGCATCTCCCGATTCATTAATATAGTTGTACTGCTGTTCCTTCATATTATCGAATAACTTATCTACCGCATAATACCCCAGCGACTCATCAATTTGCTTTGCATTCAGTATGTATATTATTACAAGCCCACCCAGCAGGACCGGCAAGACCGCCCTCCGGATAAACTTGCTCGGAATTTTCCGAAGCATGTTCACCATCAGGTAAAATATATACGGAATAATAAATGCTGCCAGGATGTAAACCTTAATGATGACAAGTACCGTAGCTCCGGCAATCATGATTATTAAAAATTTTAGGCTGAACTGCTTTTTAAAAAATATCTTATGCCCCGCATAAAACATCCAACCCAGGCCTGCCA
>CAZYKA010000068.1:0-3267 GCA_964647915.1 uncultured Ferruginibacter sp.
GGTGCCATGGTTTGTGTTGCACGAAACAAATTAGTAATCTCAATCGCCTTTTTTTCGGTTCGTGGGGACACGAACCGAGGCAGTGAGGACTGGGACCGGGGCAGTGGGAAACAAATTGGATAATCCATCCGTCCAGCCATTCTGTAAGCTATAAATAAATAATGCTGAGATGCAACAAATAAATAGGAGCACTTCAAAAATAATTTTTTATCAGCTAAATGCTTAATTAAAGGCTTACCATGCTTTGCTGATGACGCCATTTAAAATTTGCAAAAAATAAAGGTGTTTATTTTCAAAATAATCAGGCAGGCCGGTATGAGAGTTTATTACCGGTTTAAAGATAAAGTCGGAAAATACTTTTTGTTGAAAGTCGTTGAGATGACTTGTGAAATCGTAGGGATGTTTAAGGAGAAGGGGGATGAAAAGGTATGCTGCTTCAAAACCCTTATAACTAAAATCGGTAGGGTAGCCCTTGTATTTAGCCAGGTACAATTCTTTGAGAGAATTACTCAGGTTGCTGGTGCGGGGGTTGTAATAAGGCGAAGTGAAAAAAATGGGAAATCCTTTCAACGCATTATTTTTCTGCAGTGACTTAAAACCTTCCCAATTGGGCATTCCAATAAGGGTTATCCGGTACGTTTTTGAAAGGGCGTTACACGCAGTGGCAATTCCGTTTGCAAAATATTCATCGAGGCTGCCTGCAATCACTATATTTTGTTTGGTACTGTCGAGCCTCGATTTAATCTGGTTAAAATTACTGTCGGCGATTCTTAACGATTTCAGTTGCAAAAGGGGGGCGCCATCCGGCTTGTTGATTTCATTAAAATACCCGTGTACCCTGTCTTCCTGGCTGCCGGGTTGGCGGCACAGTAAAATGTTTGCCGATTCGTGGTTTTGTAAGATATAGCCAAAGATGGCTTCGCAGTGGGCGCGTAGGGTACTGTTCAGGATGACGAGGAAAGGGTTGGAACTGATGCCCCCATCGTTGGGATAACTAACGGATATAAAGGGGATTTGCGTGTTACCCGAGAATTGGGCCAGTTGGAGATAATCCTGATCCCGCACGGCGCCAATAATGAGTTGGTACTGATTTAGTTTTTTTGTCAGGATCAGCGAATCTATGGATTGGCTGTCAGAACCACAGTCGAAGACGGATACTTCTACCGGCTGGGCTGGGTTGGGCATACTATCCAACGCCACCATAGCACCCTGGATAAATTCGATGCCCGGCACTACAAAGCGGGGAAATTTCTTTCCATAACGGTAATTATTACCCGAAAACAGCGAATCGAGGTATAGGGGAGCAATGAGGGCAATCTTATATTGCGCCGGGTTGCTTGTAGGGGTGGCTTGTGCCCGGCCCTTCGAAAGAAAGCCGATGCATAAAAGCGTGCAAAGGGTTATGGAGGTGATTATTTTTTTCATCTTACTATTCCGGTGATTCTATTCCCATTCTATGGTAGCAGGAGGCTTTGAGCTGATATCATAAACCACCCGGTTGATTCCTTTTACCTGGTTGATGATATTATTGGAAACCCCTGCCAGGAACTCGTAGGGCAGGTGGCACCAGTCGGCCGTCATGCCATCCACCGAACTCACGGCACGAAGTGCGATGGTGAATTCGTAGGTCCTTTCATCGCCCATTACTCCCACACTTTTTACCGGGAGCAGGATGGCGCCTGCCTGCCATACCTGGTTATACAATCCTGCTGTTTTTAAGGAGGAAATAAAAATATGATCGGCCTCCTGCAATAATTGTACCTTTTCTTCGGTGACTTCGCCGAGGATGCGGATGGCCAATCCGGGCCCGGGGAAAGGATGGCGCCCCAGCATATTGGCAGGGATGTTTAGCTCGGCACCAATACGTCGAACTTCATCTTTAAAAAGAGAGCGGAGCGGCTCTACGAGTTTTAATTTCATTTTATCTGGGAGTCCGCCTACATTGTGGTGCGATTTGATGGTTACCGATGGCCCGTGAACCGACACCGATTCAATTACATCGGGGTAGATGGTGCCCTGCCCCAGGAAATCGATTTCAGATAATTTATGGGCTTCTTCATCAAAAATATCGATAAAGGCGGTGCCGATGGCTTTCCGTTTTTCTTCGGGCAGGGTTTTTCCGGCCAGTTTGGTATAAAAATGATTGCGGGCATTTACGCCTTTAACGTTTAGGCCCAATTGATGATAGCTGCTTAAAACGCTATCGAATTCATTTTTTCGAAGGAGGCCATTATCCACAAAGATGCCGAAGAGGTTATTTCCAATGGCTTTATGGATGAGGGTAGCGGCCACGGTACTATCTACGCCTCCGCTTAGCCCCATTACCACTTTTTTATCGCCAATTTGATGGCGAAGGGATTCCACTGTTTCTGAAATATAATGGGAGGGAGTCCAGTTGCCGGTACAGCCACATATATTAGAAAGGAAATTTTGAAGTATTTGTTTTCCTTGTGTAGAATGATACACTTCTGGATGAAATTGCAGGCCATACTGAGGATGTGATGTCCCTTCGTTTGAAAAAGCTGCTATTGGAATGCTTTCGGTGGTTGCCAAAACGGAAAATCCTTCCGGAAGTTTTTGGATGGTATCGCTATGGCTCATCCATACCTGCGAAGAAGCAGGAATACCGGTGAAAAGGGGGGAATCGGCGGCTATTTCGAGGGTGGCCCTGCCGTACTCCCGTTTATTGCTTTTGGCTACCTCACCCCCGGAAATTTTTGCCATAAGCTGAGCGCCATAGCAGACACCTAATACCGGGTATTGCTTTTGAAGGGCTATAATATCGATAAAGGGCGCTTCATGCTGGTTTACCGAAAAGGGGGAGCCAGACAGGATGATGCCTTTAATACCTTCTTCAGATTGAGGCTGGCGGTTAAAGGGGAGGATTTCGCAATACACATTAAGTTCTCTAACCACCCGGGCAATCAACTGAGTGTATTGTGAGCCAAAATCGTAGATGATTATCTTTTCCGTCATATTGCGGCAAAGATAATGTGTAGCGGGAGTAATGGGTTGTTAACAAAACGGGAGGGGCAATAAAAATTGGGCTGCAAAAGAATTTGGATTTCCAAAGCGGCTACATTAAAAAATCCACGGTTTCGTGAAAAATAAAATAATGAGAAAGTAAATAGTACTGAAAATACTTTACCCCTAAAATTAGGTTCATGCTATTTCCGGATATATTTTTACCCCCGGGGCGGGGCAGGAAGGATGCCCTAAGAAATTTGAATTTCCCAAAAGCTTCTCCTCCTATAAAATACCATCATT
>CAZYKA010000069.1:0-2978 GCA_964647915.1 uncultured Ferruginibacter sp.
AGGTTTTCTTACCTCCAAATCAATTTCAATCAACTGGCCAGGAAGGGCTAATCCCTTTACCTCCAACCAGTCTCCGCCTGGAAAGTGTTTTTTATAAAGGGTGTTTCTATATCCTGCAACCCGGATAAACTCCTGCATATTGGTAGTAAACACATTTTCGAATATCACATCATCAAAAGTGCAACCATAGTGTGCAAGGATTTTTTGCAGATCGCCGTAACAATTCTTCATTTGCTGTTCCAGGTTACCAGGTGCAATAAGATTTCCGGCACTGTCCATACTAACAGCACCGGAAATCCTGATATCATTCCCAATTTTTACTGCATGAGAATAACCATATTTCTTTTCCAGATCGGGGCGAAAAAGGTAGAATTCCGGGACCACTCTTTCCGATTCAATTTCCTTCTTTGAGGAAGGGTTTTCAGAATCAGGAGATGGCCTGCATCCCAAACTGAGATAAAAGATAATAGCCGCAGATAAAATAAAACCCCGAAAAAAAAACATATGAGTTACTATATCAATTTCAAAATTGGGTAAACCTATATTAAAGAATTCCTATTTAGAGCTCAAATCCTTTCTATAAAAAAGTAATTCGCTCCATGCATCATTGGTATATCGGCTGATATCCTCAATATAATCGTTAAATGCGCCATCCCCATAAATACCTTCATACGTATTTTTAAAAGGCTTGCGAAATCCTTCTGCCTTTTCTTTTAAACCTTGTTTAAACCGGGTTACGATTACAAACTGACTTGGGCCGGAAGCATTAAGAGAATATACTGCCACAGATGAACCTTCCGCATCCCAAACAGATTTCAGTTTTTTCAGAATACCTCTTATTTTTCCTGACATCCCCATTTTTGGGAAGACATGGGTAATCTGAATTTTATCCGAAAATTCGCCCAAAGCGATGGAACTTAACGACTCTTCGTAAACGGCATAGCTACCCGACATCCGATCAGTTAAATACACGGCGATATTCTTATTCCAATCCAGCATGTGGGCAGCTCCCAGGTCTCCCCTGCCATCCAAGGCATCCCAACTGGTGGGGCCTTCGGTTAGCTGGAAACCGCCCATATCGGGCCCCGATTCGATGGTATAAACCCGCCAGGAATGATCGCCCGTGTGGAATTTCTGTGCGTGGGCAGCAATGGCTTTTTCAAACTCCATTACCTTGTCCATTTTTGGGAATACCCGTTGGGTAGTTACAACATTCTTTGTTTGTCCTAACCCCAGAATTGGAATTAGGAAGCTCAGTAAAAAAAGCGTTTTCGTTTGATGAGGGATTGATCGTAACATGATGGTTGTTTTAATAATGAATAATTGTGGGTGTTATTCAGCAGAATTATAAAATGCAATAGTAGGCTTGCCTTCCACTCCGGCGCTTTCCATAAGTTTCTTTTTCTCTTCTGAGAAAATTGATGCTTTGGCTTTTGCCAGGTCTTTAATATCAAATACCAGTTGCACAAGATTGGGATTATCAATTCCCCGGGCAAGGACAACATCTATCAACCCCTGGGAAGCCCGATTGGCCGGCCCTTCCGAATCAAATACTTTAAGCCAGGCATCGAAGTCTTTCACTCTATGGGTAACTACCACCCATTGTTTTTCCTTAGAATCCTGGTTAAACCGGATTACATGCAGGTAATTAATAAGGGGTTTGGATAGCACTCCATTTTTTGCCATCACTTCTTTTAACCTGGGGCTGCCAGCAAATTCTTTTGCCTTTTGCACATCCAAGGCCTGCAGATAAATGGTTAAGTTATTGGGCTTGCCAATTTCCCTTCCAATTACGATAAAATCAAGACCGCTGGCCTTCCTGTTTACCGAATCCGCATCAAATGCCTTCTTCCAGGAATCAAATTCCTTTACTGCATGGTTTATCTGCACCACATCAAAGGGCTTAAACTCAGGAGCTTTGGGAGTCGTGTCTGCCTTCATCATTTGAACGGTGTCTTTGGCAATGGGCTGAGGCTCTTCTTTGGGGGCATTGTTGCAGGATGTAAATAAACCTATCAACGTAAACAGCCCCCCTATTTTAAAAATTAGTCGTTTCATTTATATTCAGTTTAAAAATCAACAAAGATTAGATTTCGAAAAATCAATACTCACTTTTTAAAGTTTTCGCTTCCGTAATATGCCATTTCACTGATGATTTTACCATCGGCATTAAACTCATCGGAAAAGTGATAGGCTACAGTTAATTTCTTTTTGTCGGATTTCCGGATAAGATTGAACTTCCACCAGGATAACACAACTCTTGTATCTCCCATTTCATAATGCAGGTAATCGGGATATCCCACTTCTTCAATACTCACGATTTGGAAATCATTTACAAATTTCAACCAGTTAGTACGTGTAGTTTCCATATTATCCGCTTTATCATAGGGCGTATTGTTGATGTCAAAAAACTTAGCATCTTTAGTGAAATAGCTTAGTGCTTTATCCACATCCCCTTTTTCAAACGCGTACATGGATTTCCGCACCGTGTTGATATTCTCGTGGTGGTTGTAGATAGTACCATTTGTACGGGTTGTTAAACTTGCTCTTATTTCATTAAACACTTTCGAATTTTCATAAGAAATCATCCTCTTAATTTTCCCATCGGCAGTTACAGCAAAGGAATAGTGTGCTGAAGCATCAATTTTAACCCCGGTTTTTTTATGGACTCCATTCAGCATCTTCCAGGAAAGGACCGTAATCATTTTATCCTTATTATCCTTTTGATACTCCAAAGCATCGGGGTAACTTCCGGGGAAATCAACAAAAGAGAAATAATCAAACTGATTTTTAAAACTGGCCGCTTCGTCTAAAAATGTTTTCTTATCAATTGCGCCACCATCGCTTTGATTTGATGTGCCATCATAGGCCTTAAAATCGTCGGTAAGAAAACTGGCCATTTTAGCCTCATCTCCGGCAATAAATGCATTGCAAAAGTCATTAACCACAGATAATGCAGGATGCTCAATGTAAATAGT
>CAZYKA010000070.1:0-2804 GCA_964647915.1 uncultured Ferruginibacter sp.
CCCAGCCGGAATTTATCGATCAGGTTAAGGGTTGGAAATTTAAGAAATTCGATGCTGTTGGACATAGAGTGAAGTTTTCCTCCCATGTAGAACCCGGTTTTTGTTTCCACCCATTTCAATTGATTCTCCACTCCAATATCTCTAAGAATATCCCGGGTATAGAAATCGGAAAGCAGGATAACATGATAAAACTTATCCCACTCCACGTCATTCATCATCCAGGAACTGGCCAATCCACCCACTTCAGGTGCCGCTTCAAAAATGGTAACATCATGCCCTTGTTGGGCAAGCCGGTGCGCAATGGTCATGCCCATCATACCTCCGCCAACAATACCCCATTTCTTATTCTGCATATTATTTTATGAATGGCTTCTGCCATTTTATGGTTTCTGTAAGCCCCCTTTCAAGGTCCCATTGTGGTTCAAAGTTAAAGGTGGTGCGGAGTTTGGTAATGTCGGGCACCCGGCGCATCACGTCTTCGTAATTTCCAAAGTTGGAATACGGTATAAAATTCAGTTTGGGTTCTGCATGGGGGCCATTCACCAGTTTCCAAATTAACGTGGCCAGGTCTTTGATGGTAATCTCAGAATTCGAAACTGAACCGGTGTTAAATATTTCATTATCCGACTTATTATTTTCGATACAATTTACCAGTGCCATCACTGTATCGTCCACATAAGTGAAAGTACGGGTTTGCATACCATCGCCATGGATATCAATCGGTTCGTTCTTAAAAGCCCGTTCAATAAAAACAGACTGCGGCCCGCCCCACCAGGTTAAGTTTTGGTGTGGACCATATGACCCAAAAAAACGGGTAATCGTATACGTTAGATCATACTCTTCCCGGTTTGCAATAATATACTGTTCGCCATACATTTTAGAGAGAGCATAAGCCCAACGTCGTACCGTAGTGGGCCCCATCACCATATCAGAATTCTCGTTAAATGGAATTTTCGGATTTTTTCCATATACATCTGAGGTGGAAGCAAAAAGGATCTTTGATTTATCCATTAAGCATTTATGAACCACATTCCGCAGCATCAGGTAATTTTCTTCGAGAGTACGCAACGCATTGGTGTATCGGGGAATCTTTTGAGAAGCCAGGTGTACAATAATATCTGCCTTTACCTCTTTTAAAATGAGGGGGTTTGCGATATCCCCCATGATAAACTGAAATTGGGGATGGGCTTTAATCTCCTCGATGTTCCGCAGAAATCCATAATTGAGGTTATCGATCCCAATTACAGTATGGTTTCTTTCGAGGAGCCGTTGGGCAAGATTTGACCCAACAAATCCGGCTACACCGGTAATCAATACTTTCATTCGTTATGGTTTAAGGTACAGGACCTGTTAAAATGCATTTTTATCGCCACGGAATATCACATACACCGTAAGGAAGAGAATTCGAATATCCAGCCAAAGGCTCCAGTGCTCCAGATACCAGAGGTCCTTCTCCACGCGTTTCTTAATTTGCTCAGGATTTGTAATTTCTCCCCGAAATCCATGAATTTGAGCCCATCCGGTAATCCCCGGTTTCAAAAACTGGCGAATCATATATTCATCCACAATTTTTGAATAATCGTTGGTATGTTTAATCATGTGAGGCCTGGGCCCTACGAGGCTCATTTCTCCTTTCAATACATTAATAAATTGCGGGAATTCATCCAGGCTCGTTTTCCGGATAATCCGCCCCAGCTTGGTTACCCTCGCATCGTTACGGGTAGCCTGCTTACTATCTGCCTCCTTATTGGAGTGCATGCTTCTGAATTTGAGGCAATAAAAGGGTTTGTTATTTCTTCCCGACCGCAACTGACGGAAAAATACCGATTCGCCCGACTCAATAAAAATTATAAGGGCAAATAAAGGCACCATCCAGGATAGGAAAAGCACAATTACAAGAAGGCTTATAACGGTATCGAGTATCCGTTTTTTTAACATATTGCCTACGTCTTCCAATGGTTCGGAACGCAGGGACAGGATGGGCAGGTCTCTAAAATACTCGATATGTACATCCCGGGTAATAAATACGGACAGGTTGGGAACCACTTTAAAACGGATGCACGCTTTTTCTGCCTGGTACATCAGGTCGTAAATAAAATTATTCTGCTCGGGGGTGATGGTAGAAAAAATTTCCTGAACATCCATCTGCTGTGCAACATCCAATGAATTAGAAACATCGCCCAGAACAGGGTAATGCGATAACTCATTAATATTCTTATTGTCTTCAATAAAACCGACCAACTGGGTATTAATCCCATCTTCTTCAAAATACCGGGCCAATTGCTTGGCGGTATCATTGTACCCGAGAATCAATACCTTCTTTGTGAGGCTGTGGCTCTTTCTGAAATAGCTTTTTATACCGAGATAAAGAAACCGGTTCGCCATTAATCCAACTCCGAAACTACCCAGTGTGGAGAGGATAAACAACCTGGAAATTGTCATTTCCCGGCCGAAGAACAGGTACGACAAAATCACAATCATCCAGGCTAAATATACCTGGATGCTTCGTTTTGTAAAATATTCGAAATTGAGAATTACCTTGGTTATATAAACCTGGAAGAAGAAGCTGAGTACAATCCACACCACATTGCATATAAGAAGGTACTTGGTATAATTGAAGGTAAACCCCTGGCCCAGTTTCTCAAAAAACACCAGCCTTGCCAATATAAAAGCAAGGTTTAACACAGCAATATCAAGTATTACTATGGAGAGTTGCAGGTATCGTTCAAATTGCCTGTTCATTTTTAAATAGCATGATGGTGGTCATCAGGGAGTTTTTCTCCTCCGAAAACCCGTACATGATC
>CAZYKA010000071.1:0-2756 GCA_964647915.1 uncultured Ferruginibacter sp.
TCATAAAATCTAAATAGCCCTGAGGCTCTGTAAGGATCAGGTTTTGAGGGAGCATTCCTAAACCAGAAAGCATTTTTCGGGTTCGGGGATGCACCGGAAAAACAATTGGTGCTCCTAATATACGTAACTCCGATAATATCTTTTCCAGAATTACGGGGTTATCTACATTATAATTCCGGTGGAGGGTGAGCAGGTAATACGCCTGGTTGGCCAAATTCAGATCCTCCATAATTGTTGATTTCTCTTTGGCAGTCTTTACACCGGCCCAAACCGCATCAACCATAATGTCTCCGGTAAGATAACTTATGGAAGCCAGCCCTTCTTCACCCAGAATACGCATAGCCGTTTCGGTTGGGGCAAATAAGTACTGCGAAGTGTGATCGGCAACAATGCGATTAATTTCTTCTGGCATATTTCGATTATAACTACGCAACCCAGCCTCAATATGCAGAATGGGGATACCCAATTTGGAAGCAGCAAGGGCGCCAGCAAGGGTGGAGTTGGTATCCCCAAAAATTATAACCAGGCCCGGTCCAATATTTTGCATAGCCTCTTCCAGTTTCACCATCATATCGGCCGTTGCTACAGCATGTGAGCCGGTAAGTGCTGAAAGGTGAATATCCGGTTTTCGGATTCCCAGATCCTGGAAAATCTTTTCCGACATGGCATAGTCGTAGTGCTGCCCGGTGTGAACGATATATTCTTCATGGGCACCCTCGAGAACTTTCGAAAGTGGTGCCAGCTTTACAAATTGCGGCCTGGCTCCCACAATGGAGAATATTTTCATGATTTAAGTTGGAGTTTGAATAATTTTCTTTTCGATGGGCAGTCGCTTTGCAAATTCTTCCATTGGCAACAGTTCAAAATGTTTTTTCATCATCATCATCGCCGTCCGGAAAATATGAAGTTTCTTTTCTTTTTGCACATTCATGCCGGGAAAGAACCTGAGTTCAGGCGCCTCATTGCTCCCAATAAAATCGAGCGGATGCAGCAGGTAGCTGGGTTCGGTCTGCGTAATCCTGCACATGGTAATCGCCGTTGATAAATACAGTTTCATCAACACAGAAGATATATGGCTGATATAAATGAGGTAGCTCTGGTGAAATGGAATTTTAAAAACAGGCATGGTGGTAACCGGTATTTCCGTTATTCTTTTTTTGTTCTTAAACTCCCAGGAAAAGGGTTTAAGCGGATAAAAACTTTCACTGAATGAACCAAACAGTTCTTTCCGGCTTTCTTTTTCTTCCTTCGATAATTTAGATTTGGCAAAATAATATTTGCGCATCAGGGGCGAAAGGTAGGTAGGCAGTAAAGAAGCATCAAAAATATACCCCCGCTTTTCCAATACTTCCAGTAAATCGTTGCTCCAGCTAAATCCCGGGCCACGAAACATATTTGTTCGTTTACCCGTTGCCTTGAGTATGGCCTCCTCTGCAATCTCAATTTCTTTCTCAATTTTATCCTTGGAGTATGTTTTTAGCCAGGATTCGTGATGAAAGGAATGGTTAGCCACCTCATGCCCTCTTTCCACAATACTGCGTAATACCGCATGATTTTTCTCAATAGCGGCATCCTGCCCCACCACAAAAAAGGTAATCTTAATATCCAGGTTATCGAGTTCATCCAAAACAATAGGAATTACAATATCAAGGTAGGAAGGGAAACTTTCCCAACCGGCATCACCATGCACCTTCATATACGACCATTTATCATCCAGATCGAGAGAAATACTCGCTTTTAGTTTTGGTTTCATGGGTTTAAAATTTCATTCAATTTAGTTTCGGCAACGCGGATGGTTTCATTAACATTCAGGGTGCCATCTTTAATATGCGCAGTATTGATAATATGGATGTTTGGGAGACTGGTTTTCACTTTGGGAAGCCTGGCAGAATAATCGATGGCTGCCACTGTAATTACCTGCTTTGCCTTTGCCACACCGGCAAACCGGATATCTTTTTCATTAAATGCAGGATACATTTCCAGAAAATTTTTCAAAAAATAATCCTGGATATAAATATCATCCCGATCAAACAGGGGATCATCGGCGGTCACGTATTTAGGCAGGTACACCAGATGGTTTCCCTTTAGTTCGGCAGGATCAACCAGGGCAGTCATCTCAATAACTCCCGTAAATGGAAATTTCGTGTCGGTAATATTAGTAATATAATAAGGGCTGACGGACTTATTCAACAAGAGGGCCACACATATTACACCCAGGTATTCCACATTTTGTAATTTCTTTTTTTCAACCTCCGAAAGGGAAGGAATAAGAGATGCCGCTAACATGCCCGGTACCGTAACCACCACTTCATCAAAATCAAATTTCTCATTTTCAAGCCGAATGGTTGCAACCCCATTTACCGAAGATATTTCGGATACCCTTGCTTTTGTTTTAATGGAAACACCTTCAGACTGAAGGGTTTTCTGAAAGGCATTATTAATGGTGCGGTATCCCCCCTGAACATAGCCGAACATTTCCTTTTTTAATCCGCTGCGCCTTGCGCCATACAAGCGTTGGATGGTAGCCCAGATAAACACAGCCGAAGTTCGTTCGTAACTATCGCCCAGTTTTGCCCGGAGCAATGGAAGCCAAATCTTTTGATACGTATTATGGCCCGACCATCTTTTAAGCCAGGTGGTTACTGGAACCTTTTCAAGTTTTCTCCAGTCTTTAATTTTAGAGGCTGCGATTATAGTTAATCCCAGCCGGAATTTATCGATCAGGTTAAGGGTTGGAAATTTAAGAAATTCGATGC
>CAZYKA010000072.1:0-2330 GCA_964647915.1 uncultured Ferruginibacter sp.
CCTGTTTTTTTAGTTCCTGTTTAAATAGGTGGCAAAAAGAATGGATATTCTCTGAAGGTAAAGGAGGTAATTTTGCAGTCAAATTCCAAAAAAATGCGTCCATTTTCAATAGCCATTCACGGCGGTGCAGGAACCATTCTCAAATCGGATATGACAAGCGACCTGGAACAGGCTTATGCCCGTGGGCTGGAAGATGCGGTAAATGCTGGTTATGCCGTTTTGGAAGAGGGAGGATCGGCCATTAATGCTGTAAAAGCAGCGGTGGTAATATTGGAAGATAATTTGCTTTTTAATGCCGGAAGAGGATCCGTATTTACAAAAAAAGGCGTTCAGGAAATGGATGCCGCTATTATGGACGGAAAAAAATTGGCCGCCGGAGCCATAGCCGGAGTTAGAAATGTAAGGAATCCGATTGAGCTTGCGGCGGAAGTAATGAAAAACAGTAACCATGTTTTCCTAAGTGGGAAAGGCGCTAACGATTTTGCCATAAAACAAGGTGTGAAACTGGAGCCCGATGAATACTTTTTTTCTCAATTCCGGTACGATCAGTGGAAAGTAATGCGGGACAGCGATAATTATTCGCTCGACCATACCCACCAGGGCCTGGAGGAACTCATGAAAGATAAAAAATTTGGAACGGTTGGAGCCGTTGCCTGTGATAGTGCAGGAAATATTGCCGCCGCTACCAGTACCGGAGGGATGACAAATAAAAAATACGGCCGGATTGGTGACAGTCCATTGATTGGTTCCGGTACCTATGCCAACAATGGAACTTGCGCCATTAGTTGTACAGGCCATGGAGAACCCTTTATTTGTGCTGTAGCCGCACATGATGTTAGTGCAATGATGGAGTATAAAAATCTTTCGCTTCATGATGCGATGCATGAAGTAGTAATGGTAAAACTGGTAGAAATGGAAGGGGAAGGCGGAATGATTGGGGTAGATGCACAGGGAAATATCTCCATGATTTTCAACAGTGCCGGAATGTACCGGGCGATGAAGAACAGTAAGGGCGATTTTGCCGTGGGTATATACCAGGATTAATTTTAATCAGGTCTTTCTTTTATGGATATTTCAAAATATGCGGTTATTGTTGCAGGAGGTGCGGGAACCAGAATGGGAGCCACTACACCTAAACAATTCCTACTTCTTAACGGAAAACCCCTCCTATATTATACGCTTAAAGCTTTTTTTGATGCTTTTGCTGATATTCAAATTATTCTAGTTTTACCCGAAGAACACATCGGTACCGGCCAGGAGATAATTGATGCCTATTTTGATCATCAACATGTATCCATTGCCGTTGGTGGAAGAACCCGGTTTCATTCTGTTCAAAATGGTTTAGGGCTTGTATTGGAGGAAAGTGTGGTTTTTGTACACGATGCCGTTCGATGTCTGGTTACCCCCACTCTTATCCGGAATTGCTTTGAGGCGACGCTGAGTTTTGGTTCTGCGGTTCCGGTAATAGCCTGTAAAGACAGTGTTCGTATACTTACCGATGAAGGAAATGAAATGTTACCTAGAGAAATGGTGAAATTAGTTCAGACTCCACAAACTTTTTATAGCAAGATTTTATTGCCTGCCTTCCAGATTGATTACAAAGATAAGTTTACAGATGAAGCCTCGGTAGTGGAATCCTTTGGATTAAAATTATACCTGGTTGAAGGAGAAGTGGAGAATATTAAAATTACGCATCCTGCGGATCTTATCCTGGCAGAATATATCCTAAATACCAGGTAAGGAAAATACAGGATGTTGGTGATAGCCTTTGAAGTTAGGCTAACCTATTGTGAAAATCCCTTTATTCCCAATTATTTAATTAGGCCAATTTTCACGAAATTAGCAAAATGGGCAGGAAACAGGAGCTGGATCCCAATGGAAGTTTTGCCGTACATGAGTCGCGTGGGGTGAATATTGTGTTTGGGTTAATTTTTCTGGTGATCTTTTTCTCCACTTTGTTTACAATCGAGTTTAATAATTTTTCCTTTTCCTCGCCACATATCGCCTTCTTACTCACGCTGTTTCCCGCCATCTTTTTCTTTGTAAAAGCCAGGAGGCATAAATTAATTATTGAAATTAATGCAGGGGGGGTCTATTATTTAGGGCGACTAATTACAGATTGGAAACATTTTATTTCTGTTAAATATGTGGAGGAAGAAAAGGCATTTCGCATTTCTGATAATTTTGTTTTGCTAATGGAGTATTTTAAACCCAATGCGTCCAATTCATTTATCATCAAAATTAAATTGGGAAATACACAGAATAAATCTGAAGAAGAAATTATTGAAGCCATTCAATTTTACCACCAGCAATCGGGGTATGAACCAATG
>CAZYKA010000073.1:0-1948 GCA_964647915.1 uncultured Ferruginibacter sp.
ATTTTGCAAACTTAACTGCATCTGCCTCTCTCAGCGAAGCTGCAATTTCAGAAACAACCCCTGTATCAATATTATCCCCCTTCATCATCAAAAGCAAATCACCGGTTGTTTTAGTCTCCATTTTCGTATTCTTTTGCCGGCTGTAATACCGTTTAAAGCAAGCAGCCAGCACCTCGTAGTATGCCAAAACCTCTGCTCTGCCATTTCCTTTCCATTGCAACCCGTCAAGCGTTTGAAGGGCCTCCTCGAAGGCCGGTAGCTTCGATTGAAATAAAGATGGGGGCTGCTGCCTTCTTCTTTTTCTAAAATAGAAATAAACGAGCAGCGAAATTAGCAGAACTGCCAGGATAATAGCAACAATAAAAATCCAACGGTTATTGGTTACCGTTACACCAAGATTTGGTTTTATATCTTTGAGGCCCGTGGTATCCGAAGCAGCAAAGCCAACCTCAATGGGCAGGGGCTGGGTCTTAATTGATTTCACCTTCCCTCCAAAAGCAAAATCTACATCAAAAGAGGGGATGGTTCTTGAGCCGGAATCGAAACTGGTTAACAGCACTACCTTATGCAACAAAAGGCCCATATTACTTCTTGTGGTATCGAAATGACGGGTCCCAATCACCACAAAATTCGGAATGGTATCCGGCAAATGGAAATTTACGGAATACCCGGGTCCGGGAAGATCAATCTGTATTTCGTATTGGATCCTTTCGCCAATCAGAATATGGTCGCGATCTGCTTTTACTCCCACCGATTGAGCATAGGAAACAATGGAAGGAAAAAGACACAAAAAAATTGTCCGGATAATTATTATTGTATTCCTGTTAACCACCAGCTACTTTCTTTTTCTAAAAAATTTTTGCAGCACGTTTACATAATTTTCATCGGTACGGATATGTAGTAAATCGGCACCGGCCTGCCTGAAATTTTTAATAGCCTCATCGTTTTGTGCAAAAAATGCCCGATGGTAAGCCTGGCGCACTGAGGAATTGGAACTATCAACCACCCTGATTCTGCCTGTTTCTGCGTCTTCCAATTGAAGGAGCCCTGCATCCGGCAGGTCGATATCCATTTTATCGTATACTTTAATTCCAATTACATCATGCTTCTTTCCGATTACTTTTAAATCGTTTTGATACCCATCATCCAAAAAATCGCTGAGCAGGAAAGCAATACTTTTTTGCCGGGTAATGTTATTGAAATACCGGATCGCCTCATCGAGGTGGGTACCTGAGCCGGACACCCTTGCCGAGAGCAGCTCTCTTACCAGGTACAAGGCATGCGGCCTTCCCTTTTTGGGAGGGATGTATTTCTCCACCTTATCGCTGAAAAAAATAATCCCCACTTTATCATTATTGGAAACTGCGCTAAATGCAATTACGGATGCAATTTCGGTTATTAATTCTCGTTTGATTTTCCCTGATGTGCCAAAGAGATTGCTTTGGCTAAGGTCGATCAGGAGCATAACCGAGAGTTCCCTTTCTTCTTCAAAGAGTTTGGTGAAGGGATGCGAAAACCGGGCGCTTACATTCCAATCTATAAATCGCACATCATCGCCTTCGGCATACTCCCGAACCTCCCTAAAACTCATTCCTTTCCCTTTAAATGCGGAATGGTACTCACCCGAAAAGAGATGAGTGGTAATTTTTTTCGACTTGATTTCCAGTTCCCTTACTTTTTTCAACAGCTCGGTGGTAGAAAGCAGGGGCAGCCCGGTATCGGGTAAAGGGGGCTGGGTTCTCTTATTTCTTTTAAAAAACAGCAATGGTTCGATCTTATGGGACGTTAACTGCGCTTAGAATTTCATCAATAATATGCTCAACGTTCATATTCTCAGCTTCGGCTTCGTAGGTAAGCCCAATACGGTGCCGCAGCACGTCCTTTGCCATGTTACGTACGTCTTCCGGAACCACATATCCACGTTTATTAAGGAAGGCATTTGCTTTTG
>CAZYKA010000074.1:0-1893 GCA_964647915.1 uncultured Ferruginibacter sp.
TTGTTCTATTTCTCCCTGTTTAAATACCTGTTCCTCATCATTGGATCGCCGGTGTTTGCCTACCTGAGCGAAAAAACAGAAGCCATTATAGAACAAAAAGAATTTCCGTTTAGTTTTAAGAAATTATGGAATGATATTATTCGGGCCATTCGGGTAGCCGTTAGGAATATGCTATGGCAAACCGTTTATGTTTTCACCATCATCATTCTTTCTTTCATTCCGGTAGTGGGATGGATTGCTCCCTTAATTTCCCTTTTTGTAGAGTGTTATTACTTTGGATTTTCCATGCTCGATTACAGTTGTGAAAGAAACCGGATGAGCGCACAGGAGAGTACCGATTTCATTAGCCGGCACAAAGGGCTGGCCATTGGAAATGGTATCGTATTTTATCTCATGCACCTCTTACCCCTTTTAGGCTGGTTATTTGCCCCGAGTTATGCCGTGATTGCCGCAACCCTTAGCCTGATCCAGGCCAAAAAGAAAAATGTAATAATTTAATTTGGGCACCGTACACCTCATACCCTGCTGGTTATTCGAAAACGAATTAGCTCCCCTTCCGGTTAACATAAAAGATGCCATAACAGCCTGCCGGGTCTTATTTGTAGAGAACGAACGCAGTGCCCGACGCTTTATTAAAGCCATTGACCGGTCTATTAAAATTGAAGATTTTGAATGGTATGTAATTCACAAAGCAGAGGCAGCGGTTCGTAAAGTCTTCCTGGAAAAATTGCGTTTGGGCCTTACAGTGGGTATCATCAGCGAAGCGGGATGCCCGGGCATTGCCGACCCCGGACAGGAACTGGTAGCTGCCGCCCAGGAAGCAAAAGCCAAAGTAGTCCCTTTCACCGGGCCCAACTCCATCATCCTTGCCCTCATGGCAAGTGGAATGAATGGACAACAATTCGAATTTGTAGGATACCTGCCGATTGATGCAACAAACAGAATAAAAAAAATAAAAGAACTGGAGCAGGAATCGGCCAAACAGGGGGCAGCCAAAATATTTATTGAAACACCCTATAGAAACAACCAACTTTTGGAGTCGTTAACCGCTCATTGCAAGCCACAGTCGCGGTTATGTATAGCCGCAGACTTAACGGCCCCTTCCGAGCAGGTAATTACGAGAAGTATATCAGAATGGAATAACCAAACCATCAACCTGAATAAGCGGCCAACCATTTTTATTCTGCAAGCCTAAGGATTAACGCTCCACATCGTGCATCCCGATTATCTTATCCACCACGTACCGGGAGTACCCCCGCCAGGGAAGCGTATGCCGGTACTCGCGATAATGAAGATCGAAATATTTTCCGCTATTCAACATCATCACATTGGCAATGCTATCGTTCACAATTGAAAATTCAAATTCGTAGGATTGAATTGAGCCGGCACTCCTTGATCGCAGGCCGGCCTGAATCAGTTTACCCTCATAGGTCTTGAAGATATTCCCTTTCTTAACCACATAATTTAGCTCGCCGGATTTCACCCCTTCGCCAAATACATTGTAGTATCGCCACCAAACCACAAAGGCCAGACAAAGCAGGCATATCACAAAAAACCAGGCTAAGAATCTGGCAAAACGGTTTTTCTTTTTCTCTTTGGGCGGGAGTGCGGGAAATTCTTCTTCCATCATCTAATTTAGTCCGTATTTACTTACCAACCATACCAGTGCTGCCATATTTATGGCGCCTAATTCCAATTCTCTTTTAGACACTGCTTCAAACACATCATTTTCGGCATGGTGCAAATCGAAATAGCGTTGTGAATCGGGCTCCAGGCCTACCAGTGCGGCCCCTGTTTTTTCAAGAAAACCAATATCCACTCCACTTTCTCCCTTCTTAAAATAATAAAGCCCATAAGGAATAAATAATGGCAACCACTTTTGTAACTGCCTAA